>NZ_JBICUS010000029.1:0-56836 GCF_043198455.1 Spirillospora sp. NPDC048824
GAAGCGTAGAGAACTCCCATCATCCCAGGTTGCAGGGCACCTCTCCTCATATCGCGGCTTTCATCGCATTACCAACCCCGTGGATCCAGGCTCAGATGCAAGACAGAATTAAAGCTCATGGCCGTCCGCCGCATCCTGTGGATCGTCAAACGATCTACGCCAACACGCGCACCCCGGCGGAGTCGGCTCCAGTCCGAGAGTTGGACCGCCCGGGCTCAGTGTGATTCCAGGTGCCGGGTGCCTCGTGTTGTACACGGGTAACCACTGGGAACCATCATTGCGGCGCATTCCGGACAGTGGCGGTGACATTCGGCCCCAAGAGTGGACCATGGAGGGAGGATGGCTCGGGAGGGCGCATGGTCGACGCTGCCGCGAATCGTTACCCGTCAACGAACGATCTCAAGCGGCCCGGAAACCTCCATGCGCAGCTCGTCGCGGCTGTCTCCGAGTTCGGTGCCGCCGTTCGGCAACCTCTCGCCGCACGCCTCGGCGGCGAGGAATACCAGATTCAAGACCCCGTCGCCAACCTTGTCCGCACCGCCGGAAAGGCGCTCGGGCTAGACGTCGTCACGCACGCCGAGGTAGCTCTTCAGGAACTATCCGTACGTCCCGACTTCGCGGTCGACCTTTCCGGGGGCGGACGAGTCGGATACATCGAGGTGAAGGCGCCCTCGAAGAGCACAGACCCGAAAGACTGGCCGGCCAGGTCCCATGACGGCCTGCAATGGCGAAAGCTCAGCCTTCTCCCCAATCTGCTGATCGCTACAGGACGGTCCTTTGCTCTTTACCGCGATGGTGCCCGGGTAGGCCCCATCGCCCGGATCGAAGGAGACCTGGAACGGGCTGGGCGCTCTCTACGGCCTGCGGACGACGACCTTGCCTGGGTCATTGAGGAGTTCCTGTCATGGAACCCGACCCCGCCCCCCGATCTGCGCACGCTGCTCCGGAGGTCGGCCCGCCTGTGCCGGTATCTGCGTGAAGAAGTCCTGGAGGTGCTCGAGCACGAACGGCTCGTCCCAGGTGACCGGCCATTCACGACACTGGCCGACGAGTGGCGGACCATCCTCTTCCCCAGGATGACGGAGCCTCCGGACTTCGCCGACTCCTACGCGCAGACGATCACCTTCGCGCTGCTGCTGGCACGTGACGCCGGCGTCTCCTTCGAAGAGCGCGACCTGCCGGCCATCGGACGGCAGCTCGGCAAACAGCACGCACTGATCGGAAGGGCTCTCGGACTCCTCTCCGATCCGGCGGCCGCGGACAATATCCTCGTCATAGAAACCCTCCGCAGAGTCATCGGCGCGGTGGACTGGGATCGAATTAAGAACGCGGGTGATACCCACTCGCTTCTGTATGAGTACTTTTTGGAGGAGTACGACCCGAGACTGAAGCGGCTCAGTGGTTCGTATTACACGCCCGACGGCCTGGCGCACGCCATGGTGCAGTTCAGTGACCGTATTCTCAGGGAGAGACTGGAGCGGCCCGAGGGGTTCGCCGCCAAAGATGTCATCGTGGTCGACCCCGCGATGGGAACGGGGACATTCCTCGTCCAGGTTGTCGACGCGGTCGCCGAGACCGTGGCCGCCTCCGAAGGACGGGGAGCCACCGAACAGCGGCTCCGTGACCTCGTCCAAAAGCGCCTGATCGGTTTCGAGCGGCAGGTCACCCCGTACGCGGTCGCCGAACTCCGCCTCCATGACCTGCTTCGCGAATACGAGGTCGACGTCCCGCCGGACGAGATGCGCTTCCTCGCTGACACGTTCGATGACCCCGACAAGCAGGAACTCGCCTTCGGGCGGATGTATGCCGAACTCCGGAAATCAAGGGAGGGCGCGAACCGCGTAAAACGCGAGGTCCCGGTGATGGCCATCATCGGGAATCCGCCCTACCTCGACCGCGCACGGACGCGCGACCCGGCTCCGTGGATCGAGGATCGACGTGACCCGAAGAAGCCGACCGACATCGCCGTCCGCCCGTCCCTGGACGAGTTCCGGCAAGGCGGCAGGCTCGACTACAAACTGGCCGCAACCTGGGTGTACTTCTGGCGGTGAGCGATCTGGAAGGCGTTCGAGGCCCACCCGACCGACCCCGCCGGCCTGGTCACCCTCGTCACCCCGTCCTCATACCTGTCGGGGGCCGCGTTCGCCGGAATGCGCTCCTACATGCGCGAGGTGGCGGACGAAGGCTGGATCATCGACCTTTCACCGGAAGGCCACCAGCCGCCGGTCCCCACCAGACTGTTCCCCAAGGTTCAGCAACCGCTCGCCATCGCCGTCCTCGTCAGGTACGGAGACTCGGACCCCGATACCCCGGCTCTGGTCCACTACTGCAAGGTCACCGGCACCGCCGAGGAGAACGACCGGAGCATGCAGCCAAGGTCAGTGGCGCTTCGCCCGTTGGAGCGTCCGGCGTGAGGCGGACGGCCACGTTGTCCGCGCCGCCGAACAACATGTCATCCGCTATTTCTCGCGGGAGTCGCTGTTCGACGAAGGAGAGTGTGTCCAGTGCGTCACTCACGCGCTCCACATAGTCGATGACATCGCGGGTCACCGGTAGCACGATCCGGATCGACTCGTGCGCCTCGGTTCGCCGCAGGCGCCACAGGCTCGTCCGGCCGTCATCGTCCTCAGAGGTCCATCCAGAAGCCAAGAGGTAACCCGTCAGCGCCGCGAGGTCGGGCACCTTCATCCCCACCTCTTTCTTGGGCGGGCTCTTGTGGCTCACGACTGCTCCCAAATATCGATCCGTGGGACGGGAGTCGATCGTCGAGTTCCGTGAGCCTTAAGCATTCTGTGCAGCTCTGATGGTCTTGACCTGGACGTTCACCGTCGGGTAGTACGTCCCGAGTTCGGTTCCGGGATACACGATCTGCACGTCTGCCTTCTGGAGGTCGACCGTGGTCGGGCGGCCGTGGAGGAGGCCGCACCCGGCGGCGACCGCCTCTAGCCAGGCTTCGCCGAAGTCACCCTGCTGGGTGTTCTGGTCTTGCTCCCGCACACCGATGATTGTGCCCGCGGGAGGTAGCGGAGTGTGGCGAAACGACCACTCTGG
Source organism: Spirillospora sp. NPDC048824 (assembly GCF_043198455.1). Taxonomy (NCBI): domain Bacteria; kingdom Bacillati; phylum Actinomycetota; class Actinomycetes; order Streptosporangiales; family Thermomonosporaceae; genus Spirillospora; species Spirillospora sp. NPDC048824. The sequence continues at coordinate 3,052 of NZ_JBICUS010000029.1, forward strand.
CGGTGTGGCATTCATGTCGCGCATCCCATGCACTGCCGCGGGGCGGGCCTGGGGTGGGGTTCTGCGTCTTGCGGTGGTGGCGTTCGCGTACGACGCCATGCGGCTGACCAGATGATCGCCGTGGCGGCCGGACGTTCGCCGCCTTCCTGTGGAAAAGTTCAGTCCTGATCATCGGCGGGTGCGGGAGGGCGTACGGGGTGTCCAGCGAGAAACTGAAGCCGCTCCAGGCGGGCGATCCGAAGCGGATCGGTGAGTACCGGCTGCTGGCGCGGCTGGGGGCGGGCGGGATGGGCCGGGTCTACCTGGGCCGGTCGAAGGGCGGGCGGCCGGTCGCGGTCAAGGTGATCCATCCGCACCTCGCCGAAGATCCGCAGTTCCGGCGGCGCTTCGAGCAGGAGGTCGCGGCGGCGCGGCGGGTCGGGGGCATCCACACCGTGCAGGTGGTGGACGCCGACACCGGTGTCGATCCGCCCTGGCTCGTCACCGAGTACATCGCCGGTCCGTCGTTGCAGGAGGCCGTCGGTGAGCATGGGGCGTTCTCCGAGGAATCGGTGGCGGGACTCGGTGCGGGCCTGGCCGAAGGGCTGACGGCGATCCACGAGCGCAACGTCGTCCACCGGGATCTCAAGCCCGGCAATGTGCTGCTCGCCCAGGACGGTCCCCGCATCATCGACTTCGGCATCGCACGCGCGCTCGACGCCACCTCGCAGACCACCAGCGTGGTCGGCACGCCCGGGTTCATGTCGCCCGAGCAGTTCCGGGGCCGCGAGGTCGGGCCGGCCAGCGACGTGTTCTGCCTGGCCGCGGTGCTGGCCTTCGCCGCCACCGCCCGGCGGCCGTTCGGTGAGGGACCGATCGAAGCCCTCGGCTACCGCGTCGTCAACGAGGACCCCGACCTGACCGGCGTACCGGAGTCGCTGCTCCCGCTGATCACGGCCGGCCTGGCGAAGGACCCGGGCGACCGGCCCGGCCTCGACGCGATCCTCGACCGCTGCTCCGAGCTCGTCCACGGCGGGGAACCTCCGCTGCCGGAGCCGGTCACCACGATGATCGCCACACGGGTGGCGGAGACCGAGGTACTGCTGCCCCCAGTGCGGGACACGCCGGGAAAACCGCCGCGGGTTCCCTGGCTCGGACGACCGGGGGCCGCGCCGGCCGCGGGCGCGGCGGCGGTGGTGAGTGTCCTGCTGGTCGCCTTCGCCTTCTGGGCCATCGCGGACGACCGTGACGAGCCGGCCGGATCGGGCGCAGCCGCGCAGGCGACCACCCCACGGACGTCCGATACCCCCCGGACGCCCCCGTCCCCGACGCCCAGTGCCGATGCCGCTTCCGCGAGCGCCGCTCCCGGTCCCACCCGCAAGGCGTTCGAGGAGATCTCGGCCGGCGACTGCCTCGACGCGCACAGGGACCCGCACGACTCCGACAAGTGGAGCAAGGGCAAGCCGAACGCCGTCCCCTGCGGCCGGTCGAACGCCTACGTCCGGGTGACCAAGGTGGCGGACGACGTCTCCGACTGCACCGACGGGGACGGAGAGATAGACGGGGAACTGTGGTGGAGCTACGGAGAAGAGGGCAACCAGATCGCTCTCTGTGTGTCGCGGCAGCTCCGCGTCGGCGACTGCTTCCTGGGCACGGACGGCCCGGACGAGGACACCGTCTCCATCAGCAACGGCGACCTGATGACTTCGTGGCCGTGCGGGAAGAGACCCCTCCCGGGGAGTTACGACCACATCCTCAAGGTCACCGCGCTCACAGGCGGTGAATGCCCTCCGGCCCGCAGATCCGTCGACTGGTCCTACCGCGGCGGGAAGCTCTGCGTCCGGCTCGTCTGAGCACCCTGCCGGTCACCGGCGTGCGGGACGGCTCCGCTCAGGAACGCGGGCCGGGCCGGTGGCCGTTCGCGGCGATGAGTTTGGCGGTGCCCCACAGGTCTATCTCCTGACCGAGACAACCGACTCATAGGGAGTAGGCCATGGGCCTCATTCATATCGAGCTGTTCGCGACGCTCGACCTCGTCGGGCAGGCGCCCGGCGGCCCCGACGAGGACCCGGCGGGGTTCCCGTTCGGCGGCTGGCAGGCGCCTCTGATGGACGAGGTCGCCGGGGCGCAGGTCGGCGCCGCGTACGAGGGCACGGACGCCCTGCTGCTCGGCCGGCGGACGTATGACATCTTCGCCGCCTACTGGCCGCACCAGGAGGGCGGCCAGGACAACGAGATCGCCGCGCTCTTCAACGGCGTCCCGAAGTACGTGGCCTCCCGCGGCCGGCCCGACCTGTCGTGGGCCGGGTCCACGCAGCTCGGCCCGGATCTGGCCGGCGCGGTGCGCGAGATCCGTGACCGGCACGAGCACGTGAAGGTCGTCGGGAGCCTGAACCTGGTGCAGACCCTTCTGCGCGAGAAGCTCTTCGACCGTCTCGACCTCTGGGTGTACCCGGTCGTGCTCGGCGTCGGGAAGAAGGTGTTCGACGGTGGCGCGGTGCCCACGAACGTCGCACTCCTCGAACCGCCGGCGGCCGGTCCGAAGGGCGCCGTGTACCTGCGCTACGGGCTCGCCGACGGCACGCCCGGGACGGGGGACATGAGCGCGCCCGACCGCGGTGCCGGGAGCGGCGGCTGAACCGGCCCCGCGCCGGGGTGCGTCCGTACCGCCGGCGGTGAATCCACCGGCCGGTGGCGAATCCACCGGCCGGTGGCGCGTGTCGTGCGCCAGCAGGTGACGCGCATGGTCGTCCCCTTCATGAGGGTTCCGGGAGGATGCGCTGCATGGCCTTGTGGGTGCCGGCGACGAGGCGGTCGCGGGGGAAGCCCGCGCGCTTCTGCGCCATCTCGTAGTTGCCGCCGGCGACCCAGACGGGGCCGTCCTTGAGGTGGTCGAGGCCCTCGCGGGCGATGTCGCCGGGTTCGGCGACGTTGAGGCCCGGGATGTCCATGTTGAGGCCGGCACGTTCCATCGCCGGAGTGCGGGTCACGCCGAGGACGAGTTCCAGGACGTCCACCCCGTGCTCGCGCATCTCCAGCCAGAGGCCCTCGGCGAAGATGCGGCCGAACGCCTTCACGGCGGAGTAGATGCTGATCTGCGGCTGGCCCAGGTAGCCGGCGAGGGAGCCGACGAGCAGGATGCCGCCGCGTCCGCGGGTCTTCATCAGGGCGCCGAAGTGGTGCGTCAGGGCGAGCTGGGCGGTGATGTTGAGGTCGATGACGCCCTGGAAGCAGTCCAGGTCGCCGGAGACGAACTCGTGGCCGTAGCTGTTGGCGCCCGCGTTGAAGATGAGCAGGCCGACGTCCAGGTCGTCGGTGACCTCGCGGACCGCCTTGAGCGTGTCCGGGGCGACCAGGTCGAGTTCGAGGGTCCGCACCTCGACGCCCTTCGCCCGGACGGCCTCGGCGGTCTCCGCGAGGGGCCCGGGCTTGCGGGCGATCAGCACGAGGTTGACGCCCGCGTCGGCGAGGCGGTGCGCGAAGGCGGAGCCGACGCCTTCGGAGCCGCCCGCGATGACGGCCCAGGGGCCGTACTGGGCGATCATTGCTCTCCTTCCAAGACGCCGCGTCCGATGCCGTCGCCCGCGCCGGTCACGACCGCGACGCGGCCGGCCGGCCGTCCCTCCGTCACTCGACCACCTTGATGGAGCCGGTCAGGGCCGCCTCCTGGATCGCCGAGCGGAGCGCCGGGCAGGTGTCGTGCGGGTCCTCGATCCCCACGCACGCCGCCCTGGCGTCGGCGTTCCACTGGATGCTCGTCTGCTCCCAGCTCGCCTTGCGCACCAGCACCTCGGCGGCGCAGCGGCGGCAGCGGACGGGCAGCAGCGGGCCGTCCAGGAGGCGCTCGTCCTGGCGGTTCGTCGCGCCCTGTCGGGTCATGCGGAGGCCCCTTCGGCCTCACGGCGCGCGAGGTTCTCCTCGACCTCCTTCTTCCACGATTCGACCGGGCGGGTCGTGTCGATCTCGAACTCGAACCGGTCGGTCATCTCCGGCCTGACGTCGGCGACGTCGACGTAGAACTGCTCGTACCAGCGGCGCAGCTGGTAGACGGGGCCGTCCTCCTCGCACAGCAGCGGGTTGTCGATGCGGGCCTTGTTCCGCCAGATCTCGATGTCCTGCTCGAAGCCGGCCAGGATGAAGTCCGTCAGCTTCTGCGCGGTCGCCTCGGCCGCCTCGGGCGGCAGCGCTTCGCTGTGCTGCACGACGATGCCCGAGTGCAGCGAGAACGAGTTCTCGTCGATCGGGTAGTGGCAGTTGATCAGGACGGAGTTCAGGTCGTACCCCTCGTAGTGGTACGTCAGCTCGTCGATCATGAAGGAGGGGCCGTGGTAGGAGGCGACGGAGGTGTTGCCGAGCATCCGCGGCCCGCCGCCGCCGTCGCCCTCCCGCGCCCGGCGGGCGTCCTCCCGGGTCACGCCCTTCATGATCTGCGTGGCGACCTGGCCCTCGAAGATGTTCTTGAAGAACGTCGGGAACGACTTGTGGATGTAGAAGAAGTGCGCCATGTCGACGACGTTGTCGATGATCTCGCGGCAGTTGGTGTTGACGACCGTCTCCGTCCAGCGCCAGTCGGTCCAGTCGTCGCGCGTCGCGCCCTCGATCTCCGGGATCGTCACGTCCGCCGGGGGCTGCTTCCCCTCCGGGTCGTTCCAGACGAACAGCAGCTTGCTCTTCTCCATCGTCGGCCACGCGGCGGTGCGGGCGCGCAGCGGGACGCGGCGCGAGTACGGGATCGACTTGCAGCGCCCGTCGCCGCCCCAGCGCCAGTCGTGGAACGGGCAGGCGATCTCGTTGCCCTTGACGGTGCCCTGGGACAGGTCGCCGCCCATGTGCCGGCAGTAGCCGTCCAGGACGTTCGTCTTACCGTCCGCACCGGTGAAGACCACGAGCTTCTGCCCGAACGCGTTGACGGTGTGGGGCTTGCCGTCCCTGAACTTCTCGGCCAGCCCGAGACAGTGCCATCCCCGGGCGAAACGGGAGGAGATCGCCTCCGCCTCGATGGCGCGGACGGCGTCCGACTCGGTTGCGGTCACGTGGATCATCCCTTCAACGACGGATGGGGTGATTGAACGGTAGGTCGCAGGTCACCGTCCCGTCCGGAGAGTCCCGCTGGCCGGGACGCCCCCGCCCGCGGCGGCACCCTGACATGGTGTCCTTCAATGGCTGCACTAGGGAAGGAGCGGGATGAGCAACGAGGTCCTGGGCACCGTGCGCGGGCTGCTGCCGGGAATCGCCGAGCGGGCCAGGTCCGTGGACGAGAAGGGCCGCATCCCCGCCGAGACCGTCCGTGAGCTCACCGCCGCCGGGGTGTTCCGGATGCTGCAGCCCACCCGCTACGGCGGCGCCGAGGGCGACCCGGTCGCGTTCTACGAGGTGATCCGGGCGATCTCCGGCGCCTGCGGATCCACCGGCTGGGTCGCCGCCATCCTCGGCGTCCACTCCTGGCATCTCGGGCTGTTCGCGGACGAGGCGCAGCGCGAGGTGTGGGACGCCGGGCCGGACACGCTCGTCGCCTCGTCCTACGCCCCCATCGGGCGGCTCACCCCGGTCGACGGCGGCTACGAGGTGACGGGGCGCTGGTCGTTCTCGTCCGGTGTCGAGTTCACGTCGTGGGCGCTGCTCGGCGCGCTCGTCGTAGGCGCGGAGGGACGGCCCGTCGACTTCATGACGGTGCTCGTCCCCAAGGAGGACTACGAGGTCCGCGAGGTGTGGGACTCGATGGGCCTGCGCGGCACCGCCAGCGACGACATCGTGGTGGAGCGGGCGTTCGTGCCCGCGCACCGCGCGATGCGCAACTTCGAGCAGGCGCAGCTCCGCAACCCCGGCCGCAAGGTCAACACCGGCCCGCTGTACCGGATGCCGTTCGGGACGCTGTTCACCGCCACGGTCACCGCCAGCGTCATCGGGATGGCCGCCGGCTGCCACGACCACTACGTCGACCGGATGCGCGACCGGATCCGGCTGAGCCTCGGCGGCGGACGGTTCGTCGAGGACCCGTACGCGCAGGTCGCCGTCGCCCGCTCCGCGTCCGAGATCGACGCGGCGATCCTGCAGACCGACCGGAACGTCCGGGAGATCCACGAGTACGCGGTCCGCAACGAGAAGATCCCGATGGAGCTGCGGCTGCGCGCCCGGCGCGACCAGGTCCGCGGCACCGAACGCGCCATCCAGGCGATCGACATCCTGTTCAAGACCGCCGGCGGCAACTCCCTGCAGCGCGGCAACGTCATCGAGCGCGCCTGGCGCGACGCCCACGCCGGCAGCGTCCACGTCGCCAACGACGTCGAACGCGCCCTGGCGATGTACGGCCGGGGCGAGTTCGGTCTCAAGGTCGAGGACAACCTCGTCTGAGCCGCGGAGTTCCCATCCGTGCAAGACGTGGACCGGCCCGCCGGGTCATGCTGCGGCGCGTTCTCAGGAGGAGTCGGCGTCGCCCTGGCTCTGGCTCAGCGAGCCGGAGATCTCCGAGTCGGTGACGGTCTGGTCTCCCGGCCGCGACATTCTCTGCCGCGTGTCACCGCCCACCTTCGTACCGTGGACCGTCTGCGTGCCACGAGCCGCTCGCCTGCCGTCCTCCGCGTCGTCGCGTTCCGACCAGGTGACCCAGCCCTGGAGGGCCCCGCCGACGAGGACGAGGATGACGACCGTCGCCGCCCAGACGACCGTCCATTCCTGGGTGAGCATTCCCGTCGCGATGTTCACCACGCCCGCGATCACGAACGTGCCGCCTGCGGCGGCCGCACGCTTGGTGTTGCTGCTCATGTTCGCCCTCTCTGGTGATGGCCTGGGCTCAGTCGAAATGTCTTCTGATGCCGAAGAGCTGGTCGGCCATGAGCATCGGGCTCTGCCAGTCGACCAGTGCGGTGCACGGCGCGCGGTCGAGTCGCCGGAACGCGAAGGAGACCCTGTCGAAGTGGTCCGGGAGCCGCCAGTTCAGGCTTTCGAGCTGAGTACCGTGGCCGGTGTCGAGCACATGCGTTTGCGGAGAACCGGACGCGCTCGTGGTCGTCGTCATCACGATGGAGGCGCCCTCGCATCCCGTCACCTCCACATATCCGCCGAACTCCTGGTAGGGCCACCCGAATCGATGCCTCGGGACGGAGTACGCGCTGGTGACAGGTCCCGTTCCCGGCGGGATCGTCCAGCGCCAGACCGGAACCGGGACGGAGGAAGAACCGCCGCCCCCGCCCACGGCCACCTCGTACTGCTCCGGCCGTGTTCCGGACTCGTACGCCATGAACGCCCGTTCGCTGAACATGCTCAGCACCAGGGCCGTCGTCACGACCGCGAAGAGATGCCCCAGGAGCCTGTAGACGCTGACGGTCAGTTGCGCGCTGAAGACCTGGAGCGCCGATGCCTCCGCCCTGACGATCTCGTAGGGCTGGTCGGCCAGCAGGTCCGCCCCGTTCCCCCTCAGGCGCCCCTGGAGCCGGACATGCCGAAACTGGTAGAAGGCGCCGGGCTTGCGCAGCACACCGCGCTCGTGGGCGTTCTCAATGAACCTCACGAGCCAGAATGGAAGAAGTCCCTGTGCGGCGAGTGAGTAGTGACGGAGCTTGTACTTGCCCCAGGCGGTGCTGATGAGGGCCGCCATTCCGAAGGAAGCCCCATAGGCTCCCGCGTAGGCAATGGTGGTGCCGGGATCGGCATCGAGCACGACACCGACCCAGATGCCCATCACAGCCCCGACGAGGATCGCCGTCAGCGCGGCGCACAACAGAGCGAGCGTCCCATAGCGCCGTAGGTGCGCTCGGAGATCCGCGGTCTCCCGTTCCGACACGACGATCTCATTGCGGGTATTGATCACCAGCCTGGAACAGAATTCCACCACCAACAGGACGCACGCGGCACCGGTGACCGCCCACACCGCGTCCAGCATCAGCCAGAGCATCCAGCCGGTTCCCAGCGCGAAGACCAGCCCGGCGGCGGTGTCCGCGACGGACGAGCGGAGATGCCACCAGCGGTACTCCGCCGGTCCGCGCGCCAACGTGCCCAGCCAGCGTTTCGCCCGGTGCTCGGCGTAGGACGGGCTGAGGTGGCGCGCGTACGTGGCGGGGACGAAGGTGTCGAGGAGATGCTCCTCGATGCTCTCCACGTCCGTGTACGCGAGGAGTTCTTCCGGGCTGGTCGCGGGCCCCCGGTAGGCGGTCTGCGCGAGGAACAGCATGAGCGGCGTCGACAGGGCGCGGGCGAGCGGGCCGTCCGGGGCGGCACGGAGCCGGTCGAACAGCGGGCACCAGCGCCTGTCGTCGGTCACGGCGCCGCCGAGATAGGCGATCGCGTCCTCCACCTCGACGGCGGCGACCTCGACGACGGCGGCCCTGGCCAGCGCCGTACCGGATGCCTCCACGGCATCCACGTACTCCTTCCGGCGGCTGGTCACCACGAAGGGCGCCCTGTCGTCGAAGGCCGTGCCGATCCCCGCGATCACGGCTTCGGGCGAGGCGGCGGGAACCTCGTCCAACCCGTCCAGGACGGGAAGGATCCGGCGCTCCTCGATCAGCTTCAGAGCGCTTTCGCGGCCCGCGGAACGGTTGTCGGCGATGTCGGGGTGATCCTCCTGGATGCGCGTGGCCATCCAGGTCTTCAGCGGGACATCGGGGTGCCAGGAGGCAAGGGACAGGAAGACCGGCACCGGGCCGCGCGCCCCCGGTTCCGGCAGGAGGTCACGGACCAGCAGCAGGGCCAGGACCGTCTTGCCCGCGCCCGGCTCACCGATGATCGCCATCTGCCGGGACGGCGACTCGTGGAAGACGTCGGCGATGCCGTCGGAATCGCCCGCCAGCCTCAGCTGCGCCGGCACCGGGGCCTGGACGGGACGTTCGGTCGAGCGCACCTGCAGCACCAGCGGGTCCGACAGCCACAGCGACCGGCGTGCGGTCTCCTGGGCCACCCGCGCGTCCACCGACGCGGCGAGGCGGCGGGCGGCGGCGTCCTCGGCGCCCTCGCGCCCGATGTAGATGTTCTGGACCTGGTTGAGGGGACCGTTGACGGTGGTGTTCTCGATATTCTGCTGACCCCCGGCCACGCCGGAATCCCGCCGACCGATCCGTCCGCATGTCCGGCGGCCGCGCCGCCCGCTATCGGCCATCCAACCGTCCCAAGCCATTGTTGTCCGGACGCAGGCTACCGGATCATGGGCGGCCATGACCGTCGTTCGTCAATGCCAGAAAAGGCCGAAACTTCTCACGGGTAATTCCTCCTGACGTCCTGGACGGCGCGGTAGGCGAACGCCATCGCGGACCCGATCGGAATGCCCGGCCCCGGGTAGAACGGGCCGGTGAACGACGCACTGGTGTTGCCCGCGGCGTAGAGGCCGGGAATGGGGCGGTCCGAGCCGTCCAGGACGCGGCCGTCCGGGTCGGTGCGCAGCCCGCCCTTCGTCCCGAGGTCGCTGAGGACGACCTTCGCCGCGTAGTACGGCGGCCGGTCGACGGCGACGACGCACGGCTCGCCGCCGGAGAAGTAGCGGTCGTAGGGATCCTCGCCGCGATGGAAGTCCTCGTCCACGCCCTTCTCGGCGAAGCCGTTGAAGCGTTTCACCGTCTCGGCGAGCGCGTCCGCGGGGAGCCCGGTCCGCGCTGCCAGCTCGGCGAGCGTGTCCGCCTGGACCCATGCGCCCGCCGCGATCTGGTCCTCCGGCACCACGGGCGGGACGGAGATCGCCGGCAGCCCGCCGGACCGCGCGTCGAAGATCAGGTGGAAGGGGCCCCGCGCGTCGGCCATCCGCCGCCCCATCTGGTCGTAGGGGAGCGACTCGTTGGCGAAGCGGCGTCCCGACCCGTCCACGATGAGGCCGCCCCGGAAGCCGAGCGTGAACGCGGGCCGCCCGCCGGGGGTCAGGAGGCCGGGGCAGAACCACGCCTGGTCGAGCAGTCCGGTGGACGCGCCGATCCGCGCGGCCGCCTCGATGGCGTCACCGGTGTTCGCGCCGTCCGGGGCCATCGTCCATTCCGCGTCGCCCGGCACGCCCCGCTCGTCGCGCAGCGCGGCCGACGACTCGAACCCGCCGGCCGCCAGCAGCACCCCGCGCGACGCCCGCAGCCGGACGGGTCCGTCCGCGGTCATGGCCCGCACGCCGGCGACCCGGCCGTCCTCGGCGATCAGGTCGGCCAGCGCGGTCCCGGTGCGGACGGCGCCGTGCCCGGTCGCGGTGATCGCCAGCAGCAGCCGCCCGATCAGCGCCCGCCCCTGCGCCATCGGCCTGGCCGAATGCCCACGTCCCGCGCGGTCCCGGTCGACCGGCGGGCGGACGAGCCCCGCCAGGTCGCCGAGCCGCTCCACCGGCAGGTCGAGGGGGACGAACGACCGCCCCATGTCCAGGCGTCCGGGCGCGTTGAAGTAGTCGGGGAACGCGCGCCACTCGAACTCGATCAGCGGGTCCCGTTCCAGGAACTCGACCAGCTCCGGCGCCGTCTCCAGGAACGCCTCCCGATGCCCGGCGTCGTCGTCGCCGAGCAGCGTCCGCAGATAGGTGCGCGCCGACTCGGTCGAGTCGCCGATCCCGGCCCGCTCCTGCACCGCGGTCCCCGGCAGCCAGATGGCCGAACCCGAGTACGCGGACGTCCCGCCGAGCACCTGCGTCTTCTCCAGGACGGCCGTCCGCAGCCCGCTCGACGCCGCGGCGAGCGCGCCGGCCATCGCGCCGGCGCCCGACCCGGCCACCACCACGTCGTATTCGTCGTCCCACCGGGCATTTCCCACGTGACGTCCCCTCCCGATCTCGACGCGCGCACAACGTAAACGCGGGCCGAGCCGCGGGGGGATGTGGTCTCACTGACCGGTATCGCCGATCGCGGGGCCGGCGGGTAATCCGGATATTGTTCCCTGTCAGCAGCACCAATGGACCGGGGGGAGGACCGTGGCGAGGATCGCAGCGGGCAGGTTGTCCGCCGAGCCGAGCTCACCCGAGCAGCACGACCGGCGGCAGCGCATTCTGCGGGCCGCGTCCCGCATCGGCACGGAGAAGCCTTTCGAACGCGTGCAGATGCACGAGGTGGCGAAGGCGGCCGGGGTGGCGATCGGCACCCTGTACCGGTACTTCCCGTCGAAGGTCCACCTGTTCACCGGGGTGATGGTGGCGCAGGTCGACCGGCTCCGCGACCAGGTCACCGAGCCCGCGCCCGGCACCGCCCCCGAGGACGCGGTCGCCGACCTGCTGGTGCAGGCCAGCCGGCACCTGCTGGCGCAGCCCGTCCTGTCGACGTCGATGCTGCACGCGTCGAACACCGCGCACGTCGCGACCGTCGCCGACACCGTGCACATCGACAACACGTTCCGGGAGATCCTGCTGCGCGCCGTGGGCATCGAAAGCCCGACGGCGCAGGACGTCACCCTCGTCCGGCTGCTGATGCAGTGCTGGTACGGGGTGCTCCAGTCGAGCCTGAACGGCCGCGCGTCCATGGCGGACGTGGAGAGCGACATCCGGCTGGCCTGCCGGCTGCTGTTGGCGCCCCGCTCGAACGCCTCCCCCTCCGACCCCGCCTCCCGGTGATCGGGATCGTCCCGGCGGGCGGTTCCGGGACGTGGCTACCGTGCCGCCCATGAATCGCTATGACGGCGTGAAAGTGCTGCTCACCGGGGCGGCGTCGGGCATCGGGCGGGCCACCGCGATCCGCCTCACCGCCGAGGGGGCCGCGGTCTACGCGGTGGACCTCTCCGAGAAGGGCCTGGCCGAGACCGCCGCGGCGGTCACCGGCCCCGGCACGATCACCGTCCGCACGGCCGACGTCACCGACGAACCCGCCGTCGTCGCAGCCGTGGCGGACGCCGCGGAGACGCTCGGCGGCATCGACGTCCTCATCAACGTGGCGGGCGTCCACAAGACCACCCCGATCGAGACGCTGACGGTGGACGACCTGAACCGGCTGTTCTCCGTCAACCTCGTCGGGACGGCGCTGTTCTGCCGCGAGTCGCTCAGGCACCTCCCGGACGGCTCCGGCGTGATCGTCAACACGGCGTCGCTGTCGGCGACGCAGGGCAACCCGTTCATGACCGCGTACTCGGCGTCCAAGGGCGCCGTGCTGGGGTTCTCGCTGAGCCTCGCGGCGGAGCTGGCGGCGCGCCGCATCCGCGTCGTGCCGATCTCCCCGGGGGCCGTCGACACGCCGCTGATCAGGAACCCGGACATGTTCCCCGCCGGCCTCGACCTCGGCTACTTCTCCAAGATCCGCTCGTATTTCGGCGCCGCCGACCCGGAGCAGATCGCGTCCGCGATCGCGTTCGCCGCCTCGTCCGACGCGGCCTACTTCACCGGCGCCGACCTCCGCGTCGACGGCGGCTCACACCTCTAGAAGGGACCGGACATGGCACGCACCATCGCCGTCAGCGGCTCGGCGTCCGGCATCGGCCAGGCCCTCGCCGGGCTCCTGCGCGACCAGGGCGACACCGTCATCGGGATCGACCTGCGCGACGCGGACGTCCGCGCCGACCTCGGCGGCCCCGAAGGCCGGTCGCGGGCCGTCGCCGAAGTCCTCGACCTCTCCGGCGGGACGCTGGACGGCGCCGTGGCCTGCGCCGGCGTCTCCGACTTCACGCCCCTCCCCGTCAAGGTCAACTACTTCGGGGCGGTCGCCCTGCTGGACGGCCTTCGGCCCGCCCTCGCCCGCGCCGGGGCGCCCCGCGCCGCCGTCGTCGGCTCCATCGCCGGGACGCACCCGGTGGACGACGCCATCGTCCGCGCCTGCCTCGACGGCGACGAGACCGCGGCACTGCGGGCGGCCGCGAAGGTCGTCGAAGCCGGTGCCGGGAACCAGACGTACTCGTCCTCGAAGTCGGCGCTCGCCCAGTGGCTGCGCCGCGTCTGCGTCACCCCCGAGTGGGCGGGCGCGGGCATCCCGCTGAACGCGATCGCGCCCGGCGTCGTCCGGACGCCGATGACCGAGCCGCTGTTCGCCGACGAGGCCATGGTCAAGATCATGAACGATGCGGTCCCGATGCCGCTGAACGGCTACGCCGACGCCCTGGTGATCGCCGAGGCGCTGCGCTGGCTGATCTCCCCGGCCAACACCCACATGACCGGCCAGATCATCTACGTGGACGGCGGCGCCGAGCCGACCCTCCGCGGCCCCGAGGTCTTCTGAGAAGCGCCGATGGCCGCCCCTCGCGCCGTGGGGCGGCCATCGGCGGGTCCGGGATCAGTACTTGCTGGTGCCGGTGTCGTCGAGCTTGGCGACGCCGTAGGCGGCGTAGGTCTGCTGCGGGTCGCGTCCCTCGAAGTAGGGGGTGATCTGCTCCCCGAGTTCCTCGACGGAGAAGACGCCGCCGGCCGCGGTGAACTTCTGCTCCACGGTCGGCGCGGCCATCAGCGCCACCATGTCGCCGTAGACGACGAACACCTGCCCGGTGATCTTCTCGGACGCGGGGGACGCCAGGTAGCCGACGAACGACCCGACCCGCTCGGGCGCCATGACGTCGAGCCCGCCCGGGGCCGTGCCCTCGGCGAACGTCGCCTCGGTCATCGCCGTCCGGGCGCGGGGGCAGATCGCGTTGGCGCGCACCCCGTACCGGCCGAGGCCCGCGGAGGTCGACAGCGTGAGCGCCACGATGCCGGCCTTCGCCGCCGAGTAGTTCGGCTGGCCCGCCGACCCGAACAGGAACGCCTCCGACGCGGTGTTGATCACCCGTCCGTAGACCGGGCCGCCGGCGGCCTTGCTCGCCGCGCGCCAGTGCACGGCGGCGGCGCGGGACACGGCCGCGTGCCCCTTCAGGTGGACGCGGATGACGTCGTCCCAGTCCGACTCCGCCAGGTTGAACAGCATCTTGTCGCGCAGCACGCCCGCGTTGTTGACGACGATGTCCAGCGAGCCGAACGTGTCGACGGCGGCCGACACCAGCGTGTCGCCCATCGACCAGTCGCCGACGTCCCCGGTCACCGCGACGGCCTTGCCGCCCGCCTTCGTGATCTCGGCGACGACGTCGCCTGCGGCCGGGCCCATGTCGTTGACGACGACGCTCGCGCCCTGCGCGGCCAGTGCGAGCGCCTCGGCGCGGCCCAGCCCGGCGCCCGCGCCGGTGACGACGGCGGTGCGGCCCGCCAGGGAGAGGTCAGCGTTCATCGGAGCCTCCGGGTCGGTGTCAGATGGCATGCCGGAGGCTAGTACGTATTCTAGTTCCGTCTCCGGCGCCGTCCCGCTGAGCGGGTGTGCGCGCCCCCTCTGAACGGGTCAGACCGCTGAGTGGGACCGGCCTTGCCTGCGAATCAGAATGAATTCTAGTCTCGTGCCCAGGAGCCGGTCGTCCGGTCCGTTCGCTGTTCGAGGGAGATCTCATGGCTGAGGCCGTCATCGTCGATGCCGTCCGCACGCCGGTCGGGCAAGCGTCACGGCGCCCTGTCGGGCCTGCACCCGGTCCAGTTGCTCGGCTTGACGCAGCGGGGTCTGCTGGAACGTTCCGGCTGTACGCGGACCTGCCCTACCGGACGGCGTGCACGACGATCGACGCAGCACGTCCTCGAGCGGGCCGGGATGAAGCTGGCCGACATCGACCTCGTCGAGATCAACGAGGCGTTCGCGTCGGTCGTGCTGTCGTGGGCGTCCGTGCTCGGCGCGGACATGGACAAGGTCAACGTCAACGGCGGCGCCATCGCCCTCGGCCACGCGGTCGGCTCCACCGGCGCACGCCTCCTCACCCAGGCCGTGAACGAGCTGGAGCGGTCGGACGGGTCCACCGCGCTCGTCACGATGTGCGCGGGCGGCGCGCACTCCACGGCCACCATCATCGAACGGATCTGAGGACCACATGACCATCGGACTGACGGAGGAGCACCGCGACCTGCGCGACGCCGTGCGCGCGTTCACGTCGCGGCAGGTGACGCCGGCGGTCGTCCGCGCCGCCGTGGACGCCGAGCGGGAGAAGGCCCCGGCCTTCTGGGACGACCTCGCCGCGCAGGGGCTCCTCGGCCTGCACCTTCCCGAGAACGCGGGCGGTGCGGGCTACGGCCTGGTCGAACTGGCCGTCGTCGTCGAGGAGTTGGGACGCGCCATCGCCCCGGGGCCGTTCCTGCCGACCGTCCTGGCGAGTGCCGTGCTGCACCGGGCGGGGCACGAGGAGCACCTGCCGCCGCTGGCCGACGGCACGAAGGTCGGCGCGGTCGGCCTGGACGCGGGCGGGCTGGCGCTGTCGCGCTCCGGCGACGAGGTCACGCTGACCGGCACCTCGGGCCCGGTCATGGGCGCCCCGTCGGCGGATCTCCTCATCGTGCCCGCGAAGGACGGCGACGGGACGGCCTGGATCGTCGTGCCCCGCGAGGCCGTCACGGTGCACGAACTGCCCGGCCACGACCTGACCCGCCGCCCGGCCAGGATCGAGTCCGGGAACACGACCCTCGCCGCGCGTTCGGTCCTGGACGTGGGCTCACAGGCCGTCGGTGATCTCGCGGCGGTGCTGTTCGCGGCCGAGGCGTCCGGTCTGGCCGACTGGGCGACGTCCACCGCCGCCGAGTACGCCAAGGTCCGCGAGCAGTTCGGCCGCCCGATCGGCCAGTTCCAGGGCGTCAAGCACCGCTGTGCCCGGATGCTCGCGCACGCCGAGCAGGCCCGCGCCTGCGCCTGGGACGCCGCCCGCGCCCAGGAGCCGGGGACCGGCCCCCGGGAGGTGTCCCTCGCCGCGGCCGTCGCCGGGGCGACCAGCGTGCAGGCCGCGTTCCAGGTCGCCAAGGACTGCATCCAGACGCTCGGCGGCATCGGATTCACCTGGGAACACGACGCGAGCCTCTACCTGCGCCGCGCGCAGACTCTCCGCGTCCTGCTCGGTTCCACGGCGAGCTGGCGCCGCCGCGTCGCGAGCCTCACCCTGGACGGCGTCCGCCGCGAACTCGGTGTCGAGCTGCCGCCCGAGGCCGAGCGGATCCGCGCCGAGGTCCGCGCCGAACTGGGGCCCGCCAAGGCACTGGACGGCGATGAGCGCGCCATGTATCTCGCCGACCGCGGTTACACGTCCCCGCACCTGCCCGTCCCGTGGGGCAAGGGCGCCGACGCGATCACGCAGCTCGTCATCGCCGAGGAGATGCGCGCCGCCGGGCTCCGCGCCCACGACATGATCATCGGTAACTGGGTGGTGCCGACGCTGATCGCGCACGGCTCGCCCGCGCAGCACGAGCGGTTCCTGCCCGGGTCGCTGCGCGGTGACATCCGCTGGTGCCAGCTGTTCTCCGAGCCCGGCGCCGGCTCCGACCTCGCCGCGCTCGGCACCCGCGCGGAGAAGGCCGAGGGCGGCTGGAAGATCACCGGCCAGAAGGTGTGGACGTCCATGGCCCGCGAGGCCGACTGGGGCATCCTGCTGGCGCGCACCGACCCGTCCGTCCCGAAGCACAAGGGCCTGTCGTACTTCCTGCTCGACATGAAGTCGCCCGGCATCGACGTCCGCCCGCTGCGCGAGCTGACCGGCGACACCCTGTTCAACGAGGTGTTCCTCGACGGCGTGTTCATCCCCGACGACCTTCTCGTGGCGGCCCCCGGCGACGGCTGGAAGCTCGCCCGCACGACCCTCGCGAACGAGCGGGTGTCGCTGTCCAACGACTCGTCCCTGGGCAGCGGAGGCGAGGCCCTCATCGGACTGGCCGCCGAAGGCGCGGACGACGAGCGCCTCACCACGCTCGGCGGCATCCTCTGCGACGCCCAGTCCAGCAGCCTGTTCGGGCTCCGCACCACGCTGCGCTCCCTCGCGGGCGGGCAGCCGGGCGCCGAGTCCAGCATCGGCAAGCTCATCGGCGTCGAGCACATCCAGCAGGTGTGGGAGACGGCCGTCGACTGGATCGGCCCCGACGCGCTCACCGGCGAGGGCGAGGGCGGGGTCGACGACCCGACGTGGATGTTCCTGAACTCCCGGAACATGTCGATCGCCGGCGGCACGACGGACGTCCAGCTCAACATCATCGGCGAGCGGCTCCTCGGCCTGCCCCGCGACCCGGTGGCGTCATGACGCTCGACCTGCAGGCCGGCGCCCGGACGTGCGGCGTGGACGCGGCCTCCGCCGCGGCCCGCCGCGTCATCGACGCCCTCGTCCGGTCCGGCGACATGACGGATGTCGACATGGCGGACATCGCCGACCGGCTCAACGCCGTCGCCGACGATCTGGAGGAGGCGGCCCCGCCGCGGAACGACCGCCTCGTCGACATGTGGGCCGGCGACGGCAACACGCGCCACGACCCGGTGACCGGCCCGGAGAACCCGATCGCCCCGCCCCTGGAGTACGTCGGCGTCGACTCCCACACCATCGAGGCCACCACGACGCTCGGGCTGCCCTACCAGGGCCCGCCGTCCAGCGTCCACGGCGGCGTGTCGGCCCTGCTCCTCGACCACACGCTGGGCGTGGCGAACGGCTGGGCGGGCACATCGGGCATGACGGCGGAGCTGACCCTGCGCTACCACCGCCTGACGCCGCTCTTCGAACCGCTGACGATCACCGCCGAGCAGATCTCGGTGGACGGCCGCAAGATCCGCACGAAGGGCGCCATCCGGGCCGGCGGCGAAGTGCGCGTCACCGCCGAGGGCCTGTTCATCGCCAAGCACCCGCCCCGCCCCCGCTGACAGCGCGTCCGCACTCAGGCGGTGCCGAGGGACCTGGGGATCACGGGCGCGGATCGAGGGAGCGGAGGCGGGCGAGGACGCCGGCCGTCTGCGGGGTCTGAAGGTCTTCGAAGATGGCGAGGGCCCCGATCCAGTGGTCGCGGGCGGCGTCACGGCGTCCCATGTGCAGGTGGGCCCGGCCGAGGTTGTAGAGGGTCTCACCCTGGCCCGGACGGTCGCCGGCCTCGCAGAACGCGTCCAGGGCCTCCTCGTAATGGGCGATGGCGGCGTCGAAGTCACGCTGTCCGTGGTGGGAGTAGCCGAGCCCGTGCAGAGCCCAGCCCCTCGCGCGGGGTTCGGTGGCCATGGCGCGGGACTGTTCGAAGCAGCCGAGCGACGTGGCGAACTCGCCGAGGCCCGCGTGCGCGTACCCGAGGGCGGTCAGGGCCAGGCCGGCGGCGTGGTGCTCGCCGGCTTCGCGGGCCAGTCGGACGGATCTCCGGTGGTGGATGACCGCCTCGCGGAACCGCTGGAGGCGGCGGCAGGCATAGCCGAGGCCGTGCAGCGCCCAGGCCTCGCCGCCCCGGTCGCCGATCCGGTGGAAGACGTCGCGGGACGCGGTGAAGAAGCCGACCGACTCCTCGAAGCGCCAGCGGTGCTGGCCGGCGTGGCCGAGCCCGGCGAGGGCGTAGGCGATGCCGCGGTCGTCGCCGATGTGCTCGGCGGACGCCAGCCCGGTGCGGAGTGCCTCGATCCAGTCGGTCCACGGGCTGCGGAGGAAGAAGAACGTCCACAGGGCGAGCGGGAGCCGCCAGGCGATGTCGTGGTGGCCCTCGTCGGCGGCGACGCGGGCGGCGGCGATCAGGTTGAGCCGCTCGGCCTCGCACCATTCGCGGGCCTCGGCCGCCGAGGTGAACTCGAGGGGACGGCATGGGGTGTCCGTCAGGGTGAGCGTCGCGGTGATGCGTTCGGGGCAGAGGACGCGGCGGGCGTTGTCGGCGGTGCCGAGGTACCACGCGAGGACGCGCCGGAGGGCGTCCTCGCGTTCGTCCTCACGTTCGTCCTCGGCCGGTCCCTGGTCGAGGGCGGGAACGCGGAAGCGGCCCCCGGGGCGTTCGTCCAGGGAGAGGCCGCCGAGCAGGACGCGGGTCTCGTCCGCGGGGACGTCGAGGAGAGCGGCGGCGGCCGGGACGGAGATCTCCGTCCCGGGATGCAGGGACAGGAGCCGGAGGATGCGGCCGGCGTCGGTGCGGGTGTCGGGAAGCCGTATCCATCCGCGCATGCGGGTCTCTTTGACCGAGACCTGCGCGGGACGGTACGCGGCGGCGTCGCATGTCGGGCACTGCTGGACGACCTCCTGGTAGAACCAGTCGGACGTGATCAGCGCGACGATGCCGGGGGAGTCGCGCAGGGCGTCCTTGAGCGGCTCGGCGTCCAGCAGCCGGAACGTCTTGTTGATCGCGGTGCCGGTGACGCCGTGGTCGTCGTAGTGGACCTCCCCGGCGTGCACGGCGACGCGGATCTTGATGCGGGCACCCGGCGGGGCGCTGCTGTTGTGCCGTTCGAGCAGGCGCGCCAGTGCCGGCGGGAAAGGCCCGGCCAGCCGTTCCTTCGGCACGTCGGGCTTGATGAGGACGAGTGCGCCGTCGCCGCGGTCCTCCCGCTCGAAGGACGTCTCGGGCACACCGGATTCGGCCAGCGCCTCGTGCAGGGCTTTGAACAGGCCGCTGCGCACGGCTAACTGGTCCCAGTTCGTCCGGCCCCCGTAGCCCTGGACGTCCACGCACAGAATCGACCGGTGCACCGCGAGCGACGCCTCGCCGATACCGTGCATTGGCTCATGCTGATGCACTGTCTTATGCACGTGCATACCGTAACGCAAGATCGCTTCTTGGTCAGAGGCTTTAGTGCGCGCCATGGAAAGACCCCGCCCGGTACTCCGGGCGGGGCCTGGTCGTGGGGACGGCGAAGGGAGCGGGTCAGCGCTTCCTGCCGCCCGCGGTCGCCCTCAGGTAGTCGTGGTTGAGCTGCCCGATGACGTCCAGCGGGATCTCCTTCGGGCAGGCGGCGGTGCACTCACCGGTGTTGGTGCAGCCGCCGAAGCCCTCTTCGTCGTGGGTCTCCAGCATCGACACGACACGGTCCCAGCGTTCCGGCTGCCCCTGCGGCATGAGCCCGAGGTGGGTGACCTTGGCGCCGAGGAACAGGGCGGCCGAGCCGTTCGGGCAGGCCGCGACGCACGCGCCGCAGCCGATGCACTCGGCGGCCTCGAACGCGCGGTCGGCGTCCGGCTTCGGGACGGGGACCGCGTGCGCCTCGGGGGCGGTGCCGGTCGGCGCGGTGATGTAGCCGCCCGCCTGGATCATCCGGTCGAAGGACGAGCGGTCGACGACCAGGTCCTTGACGACCGGGAACGCCTTGGCCCGCCACGGCTCGACGTCGATGACCTCGCCGTCCTCGAACTTGCGCATGTGGAGCTGGCAGGTCGTGGTGGCGCGCTCCGGGCCGTGCGGGGTGCCGTTGATGACGAGGGAGCACATGCCGCAGATGCCCTCGCGGCAGTCGTGGTCGAACGCGACCGGCTCGTCCCCGGAGGCGATGAGCTTCTCGTTGAGGACGTCCAGCATCTCCAGGAACGAGGCGTCGGGGGAGATGTCGTCGAGCTTGTACTCGACCATCTTCCCCTTGTCCTGGGGGCCGCTCTGGCGCCAGACGCGCAGTGTGAGCTTCATTTACTTGTACGACCTCTGGCTCGGCTTGACGTGTTCGAAGTTCAGGGCCTCCTTGTGGAGGACGGGCTGCTCGCCCTCGCCGCCCCATTCCCAGGCGGCGACGTAGCCGAAGTCGACGTCGTCGCGCTTGGCCTCGCCGTCCTCGTCCTGGCTCTCGGCCCGGAAGTGGCCGCCGCAGGACTCGGTGCGGTGCAGCGCGTCGATGACCATCAGCTCGGCCAGTTCGAAGAAGTCGGCGACGCGGCCCGCCTTCTCCAGCTGCTGGTTGAGCTCCTCGCCCCTACCGGTGACCTTGACGCGCTCCCAGAACTCCGCGCGCAGCGCCGGGATGAGGTCGAGGGCCTTGCGCAGCCCCTCCTCGGTGCGCTCCATCCCGCAGTACTCCCACATGATGTGGCCGAGTTCCCGGTGGAAGGAGTCGACGGAACGGTCCCCGTCGATCGACAGCAGCCTGTCGATCTGCGACTTCACCCGCTCCTCGGCCTCCAGGACCGCGGTGCCGGCGACCGGGCCGAGGCTGTTGCGGGCGATGTAGTCGCCGATGGTGTTCGGCAGGACGAAGTAGCCGTCGGCGAGGCCCTGCATCAGCGCGGACGCGCCAAGGCGGTTCGCGCCGTGGTCGGAGAAGTTCGCCTCACCGATGACGAACAGTCCCGGGATGCTGGACTCCAGGTCGTAGTCCACCCACAGCCCGCCCATCGTGTAGTGGACGGCGGGGTAGATGCGCATCGGCGTGTCGTACGGGTTCTCGCCGGTGATGCGCTCGTACATCTCGAAGAGGTTGCCGTACTTGGCCTCGACCTTGTCGCGGCCGAGCCGCCCGATGGCGTCGGCGAAGTCGAGGTAGACGCCGAGGCCGCCGGGGCCGACGCCGCGTCCCTCGTCGCAGACGTTCTTGGCGGCGCGGGACGCGATGTCACGCGGGACGAGGTTGCCGAAGGACGGGTAGATGCGCTCCAGGTAGTAGTCGCGCTCGTCCTCGGGAATGTCGGAGGGGTCGCGGGTGTCGCCGCCCTTCTTCGGGACCCACACGCGCCCGTCGTTGCGGAGCGACTCCGACATGAGCGTCAGCTTGGACTGGTGGTCGCCGCTGACCGGGATGCACGTCGGGTGGATCTGCGTGTAGCACGGGTTGGCGAACAGGGCGCCGTGCCGGTGGGCGCGCCACGACGCGGTGACGTTCGAGCCCATCGCGTTCGTGGACAGGAAGTACACGTTGCCGTAGCCGCCGGACGCGAGCACCACCGCGTCCGCCGTGTAGTTCTTGACCTCGCCGCTGATCAGGTCGCGGACGACGACGCCGCGCGCCCGCCCGTCCTCCATGATCAGGTCGAGCATCTCGTGCCGCGGGTACAGTTCGACGTTGCCGGCCTCGACCTGCCGCATCAGCGCCTGGTAGGCGCCGAGGAGCAGCTGCTGGCCCGTCTGCCCGCGGGCGTAGAAGGTGCGGGAGACCTGCGTCCCGCCGAACGAGCGGTTGTCGAGCAGGCCGCCGTACTCGCGGGCGAACGGGACGCCCTGCGCGACGCACTGGTCGATGATGTTCCGGGAGATGTCGGCGAGCCGGTACACGTTCGACTCGCGGGACCGGAAGTCGCCGCCCTTCACCGTCTCGTAGAACAGCCGGTACACGCTGTCGCCGTCGTTGCGGTAGTTCTTGGCGGCGTTGATGCCGCCCTGCGCGGCGATCGAGTGGGCGCGGCGCGGGGAGTCCTGGAAGCAGAACTGCTGGACGTGGTAGCCCGCCTCGCCCAGGGTGGCGCCGGCCGAGCCGCCCGCCAGGCCCGTGCCGATGATGATGATCTTCTTTTTGCGCTTGTTGGCGGGGTTGACCTGCTTGGCCTCGAACTTGCGGGTGGTCCACCGGTCCTCGATGGCGCCGGCGGGCGCCTTGGTGTCGGCGATCGGCTCGCCGGACTTGTAGAAGCTGTCGGTCATGTTCAGCTCACCCATCCGAACGTGATGGAGACGGGGACGGCGATGAAACCGAGCGTCACCAGCGCGGCGACGGACCCGGCGAGGCCGCGCAGGAGGCGGTCGGTGCGCGGGGTGCGCAGCCCGAGGGTCTGGAACGCGCTCCAGATGCCGTGGTGCATGTGCAGGCCGACGAGCAGGAGCGCGACGACGTACCAGACGGTGATGTACCAGCGGGACGGGTCGAAGCCGGCGACCACCCGCTGGTAGGGGGTGTCGCCGGAGCCCAGCGGGTTCACGACGAAGAACGTCAGGTCCAGCAGGTGCCAGACGACGTAGATCGCGATGATGACGCCGCCGTACCGCATGGTGCGGGCGGCATAGCCCTGCGCCTGCGACTTCTTCTTCGCCTGGTACTTGACGGGACGGGCCGCCGCCGCGCGCCGCGCCAGCGACACCGCCGACCACATGTGCAGGACGACCGCCACGGCCAGCACGACCTCGAGGAGGGTCAGGACGGTCCGGTGCGGTACCGCGGGCTCGCCGATCGTGCGCAGCCAGTGCGCGTAGTGGTTGAAGTCCTCCGCGCCGAAGAAGATCTTCAGGTTCCCGATCATGTGCGTGATCAGGAACAGCACGAGGATGCCGCCGGTCACCGCCATGACGGCCTTCTTGCCGACGGTCGATCGGTAGATCGCAGGTATCGCTATAGCCACACGTCGGAAGCTATGTCGGCCCGGCGCGAGAGTTCCAAGTCATCAGGGCACTCGTTTCAATAGCCGCAGGCTATGAACACAAGTAGAACGGGCGTTGAGTCCGTTTCGTGATGAATGGTGCGGTGAGTGACTTCACAGGGCGTTCTGGAACTCTCTCCACGAGTGATCCAGAAGACATTGACGAGGTCAGAGGGGGTGTGTCATATATTGGACGGGCGTCCCGCCGGACCGGCATCGACCTGCCGCGACAGCAGCAGCACGGCGAGGTCGTCGGTCAGGGCATCGCCGTTGAGACGCTCGACCTCGGTGACGAGTTCGTCGATGAGGGACCGTCCCGTCGCGCCCCCGCGGTGGGCGGTGCGGGCCAGGCCGACGAGACCGTCGGTGCCGAGCCGGTCCGAGCCCGCGCCGACCTTCCCCTCGATCAGGCCGTCGGTGTAGAGCATCAGCGACCAGGACTCGCCGAGATCGATCTCGGTGGTGGGCCACTCGGCGCCGGGCAGCAGGCCGAGCGCCGGGCCGTGCGCGTAGTCGGGCAGCGCCGTCACCTCGCGGCCGCCGGCACCGATCCCGTCGCCGCCGGGCCCGCCCTCCCCGGGGGACTCGCGGAACAGCAGCGGCGCGGGATGGCCGGCCAGGTGCATCCGGGCGGTCCGCCGCGACGGCGCGATCGTGATCATGCAGAGCGTGGTGAAGATCTCCTCGCTGCGCCGCTCGTGGCCGAGGACCGTGTCGAGGGTGCCGAGGAGCTGCTCGCCGGTGTGCCCGGCCAGCACGAGCGTCCGCCACGCCATCCGCAGCTGGACGCCGAGGGCCGCCTCGTCCGGGCCGTGCCCGCACACGTCCCCGATCACCAGGTGGACCGCGCCGCCCTCGGTCTGCACGGTGTCGTAGAAGTCGCCGCCGAGCAGCGCCCGCCGCCGGCCGGGCCGGTAGCGGGTGTGGTGCCGCAGCGACGGGTCGTCGATCAGCGGGACGGGCAGCAGGCCGCGCTCCAGCCGGGCGTTCTCGCGGCCGAGGATGCGGGCCTCGACGAGCCGCCGCTCGGCATCCTCCGACCGCTTGCGCTCGATGGCGTAGCGGATGGCGCGGGCGAGGAGGGGCGGGTCCACCTCCTGCTTGACGAGGTAGTCCTCGGCGCCGGCGGCGACGGCCTGCACGCCGAGGTGGGCGTCGTCGAGGCCGGTGAGGACGACGACGGCGGCCGGGCCGGACAGGGCGAGCACCTGCCGCAGCCCGTCGAGCCGGTCGAGGCCCGGGGCGGACAGGTCCACGATGATGCACTGGGTGCGCCGCGTCAGCATGCGCCTCGCGGTGGCCAGGTCGCCGGCGACGGTGATCTCGGCGTCCATGCCGCTCTCGGCGAGCATCTTCTCGACCATGAGGACGTCGGAGGGGTCGTCGTCGATGAGGAGCAGGTCGGTCCTGCCCTCCGCCCCCGGCGTGAAGGGATACGTCTGCTGACTGATGGTGCTCACAAGGCTTCCGGAAGAAGTCGGGCTGGCGACTGGCTGTGGCAACGGTCACGGCGTTCCGCTTTGTTCCTGCGACAGCAGGGGAGCGGAGGGGCCGCGCCGGGGAGCGGCATTGGCCTAGCCGCCGGGATCCCGGCTCAAGGAGCGGAGGAAGCATCGCTCCGTAGATCCAGACCCTAGCGTGTCCAAACCGCCCGACGCACCCCCGGGGCGCGTCCGACTGAGTATTTAAGGACAGTCCGGAACTGATCTGCGTCGCCGAAAAACCAGTCGAACTTCGGACGTTCCGCTGCATAACCTTCGTCCCGTGAAGCCGTTGCCGGAGAAAGATCCGGGCAGCCCCGGCGACCTTGTTCGAGGGGGGACGACCCCCCGCAACCCTCGGAGCGCCTCCGGCGCCGGTCGTGGATCCCCCGCGCGCTATCTGCTGTGGCTGCTGCGCGTCCAGTGGCGCAGCTGCGCCGCCGGCGCGGCCCTCGGCGTGGAGTGGATGCTCGCCCAGGCGCTGATGCCCGCCGCGATCGGCCGCGCCCTCGGCGAAGGCGTCGCGGCGCGGGACGAGCGCGCGCTCGTGACATGGTGCGCCGTGCTGCTCGGCCTCGGTGTCGTGCAGGCCGTGACCGGCGCCGTCCGGCACCGGTTCGCGGTGTTCAACTGGCTGGCGGCCTCGTACCGGACGGTCCAGATCGTCACCCGGCAGGCCACCCGCCTCGGCGGGACGCTGCCGAAGCGGCTGAGCGCGGGCGAGGTGGTGAGCATCGGCATGTCGGACGTCGTCCACATCGGGGGCGCCCTGGACATCGTCTCGCGCGGGTCGGGCGCCGTGGTCGCCATCGTCGCCGTCGCCGCCATCCTGCTGTCCACCTCGCCGCCGCTCGGCCTGATCGTGCTGGTGGGCGTCCCCCTGATCCTGGTGATCGCGGCGCCGCTGCTGCGTCCGTTCCGGGACCGGGAGCTGGCGCACCGCGAACTGGTCGGCGAGCTGTCCTCGCACGCCACCGACCTGGTCGCGGGCCTGCGGGTGCTGCGCGGCATCGGCGGCGAGCCGCTGTTCTCCGGCCGCTACCGCGCCGAGTCGCAGCGGGTCCGGGCGGCGGGGGTGGCGGTCGCGCGGGCCGAGACCCGGCTGAACGGCGCCGAGGTGCTGCTGCCCGGCCTGCTGATCGCGCTGGTGACCTGGGCCGGCGCCCGGTTCGCCGTAGCCGGGACGATCGGCGTCGGGGAACTGGTCGCCTTCTACGGCTACGCGGTGTTCCTCATCATTCCGCTGAAAACGCTCGGGGAGGCCGCGGGCAAGATCACCAAGGCGCTGGTCGCGGCGGGCCGGGTCACGGCCCTGCTGGAGATCGACCCGGAGCTGCCGAACACCGGGACCGCCCGCCCGGCGGCGACCGCCGAACTGGTCGACATCGCCTCGGGGCTGGTCGTGCGTCCGGGCCGGGTCACCGGGATCGCGGCGGCGGACCCGCGGGACGCGCAGGCCATCGCCGACCGGCTCGGCGGGTACGCGCCGGGGGACGTCGACTTCGGCGGCGTCCCGCTGCACAACGTCGCGGACGTCCGGAAACGGATCCTCGTCGCGGTGAACGAGGACCGCCTCTTCGCCGGGCCCCTCGCCGAGAGCCTCGCGCCGGAGGGCGACCGCAAGGACGGCGGGGCCGCGCCGCGGGCGGCCGTCCATGCCGCCCTCCGAGCCGCCTGCGCCGAGGACGTCGTCGAATCCGTCGGGCTGGACGCCCATGTGGCCGAGGCGGGACGGGAGTTCTCCGGCGGCCAGCAGCAGCGGCTCCGCCTCGCGCGGGCGCTCGCCGCCGACCCCGACGTCCTCGTCCTGGTGGAACCGACCAGCGCCGTCGACGCGCACACGGAGGCGCGCATCGCCGGCAGGTTGGGCCCGGCGCGCGCGGGACGCACCACCGTGGTGTGCACGACGAGCCCGCTGCTTCTGGACCGGGCCGACCACGTGGCCTTCGTCCAGGACGGCCAGGTCGTCGCGGAAGGAACCCACCGCGACCTCCTGGACTTCGAGCCGCGCTACACGGCGACCGTGACGAGGGGCGGGTCCGCGCCCGCACGGGAGACCGCGGGAAGGGCGGGAACGTGAGCGCCGAAGCGCTGCCGGTCGCCACACCCGCGCAGGTGCGCGCGTACACGCGGGGCCTCGTTCTGCGGCATCCCCGGGACCTCGCCGTCGTCCTCGCGCTGCACGCGCTGGCCGCCGTGACGGGCCTGGTGACCCCGCGCCTGCTCGGCGCCCTGGTCGAGGACGTCCGCGACGGCCGGGCCGACATCGACACGACCGGCCTGGCCATCGCCGCGTTCGTCGTCGTCCAGGGAGTCCTGACCCGGTACGCCTACCTGGCGTCCGCGAAACTGGGCGAGCGGGTGCTGGCCGGGCTGCGGGAGGAGTTCGTCGACCGCGTCCTGGCGCTGCCGCTGTCGAGGGTCGAGCGGGCGGGCACCGGCGACCTGGTCACCCGCGCGTCCCGGGACGTGGACACGCTGAGCACCTCCGTCCGCTACGCCATGCCGGAGACGCTCGTCGCCATCGTCGTCTGCGGGCTCACGGTCGGGGCGCTCCTGCTCAACGGCCCGCTGATCGCGCTGCCCGCGCTGGTCGGCGTCCCGCTGCTGTGGGCGGTGATGCGCTGGTACCTGCCCCGCGCCCACCGCGGCTACCTGCGGGAGAACGAGGCGTGGTCGCAGATCGCCGGCGGGCTGACCGAGACCGTCCAGGGCTCCCGGACGGTCGAGGCGCTGGGCCTGGCCGGCCGCAGGCACGCCCGCGGCGACGCCGACATCGCGGCCTCGTACAAGGCCGAGCGCTACACGCTGAGGCTGCGCATGGTCCTCTTCCCGGTCGCCGAGATGGGCTTCGTGCTGCCGGTCGTGGCGACGCTGCTGTGCGGCGGCCTCCTCTACATCAACGACATGGCGACCCTCGCGCAGGTGACCGCCGCGACCCTGTACGCGCAGCAGCTCATCGAACCGGTCGACACGGTGCTGTCCTGGCTGGACGAGCTGCAGCTCGGCGGCGCGTCCCTGGCCCGGCTGCTCGGCGTCGGGAACGTCCCGCCCGACCGCACGCCGAACGGCCGCCGCCCCGACGGCGAGCGGCTCACGGCACGCGGCGTCCGCTACTCCTACCGCCCCGGCCAGGACGTCCTGCACGGCGTCGACCTCGACCTGAGACCCGGTGAGCGGATCGCGATGGTCGGGCCGAGCGGCGCGGGCAAATCCACGCTGGGCCGCCTCCTCGCCGGCGTGGACGGCCCCCGCTCCGGCACGGTGACCCTCGGCGCGGAGGCCGGCGTGCCGCTGGTCGAGCTGACGCTGGACGATCTGCGCGGCCACGTCGCCCTGGTCACCCAGGAGCACCACGTGTTCCGCGGCACGCTCCGCGAGAACCTCGCGATGGCCCGCCCGGACGCGTCCGACGGGGACATGGAGCAGGTCCTCGCGGCGGTCGACTGGGACGGTCCCGGCCTCGGCGCCGTCGTCGGCTCCGGCGGCGAGACCCTGACGCCGGCGCAGGCGCAGCAGCTCGCGCTGGCCCGGCTCGTCCTGGCCGACCCGCACACCCTCGTCCTGGACGAGGCGACCTCGCTCCTCGACCCGCGCGCCGCCCGCCGCCTGGAACGCTCGCTCGCCGCCGTCCTGGACGGCCGGACCGTCGTGGCGATCGCGCACCGCCTCCACACCGCCCACGACGCCGACCGCGTGGCGGTGGTGGAGGACGGCCGCATAACCGAGCTGGGCACCCACGACGAGTTGCTGGCCGCCGACGGCTCCTACGCGGCGCTGTGGAGAAGCTGGCACGGCACCTGAACACGCCGCGGGTCAACGGGAGAGGGCCTGCTTGAGGTAGTCGACCTGCAGGTGCAGGAGGTTCTCCGCCACCACCTCCTGCGGGGTCATGTGGGTCACGCCCGACAACGGCAGGACCGTGTGGGGGCGGCCCGCGGCCAGGAGGGCGGACGACAGCCGGAGCGTGTGGGCGGCCACCACGTTGTCGTCCGCGAGACCATGGATGAGCATGAGCGGGCGTTTCAGCTCCCCCGCCATCTCGATGAGGGAGTTGGCGGCGTAGTTCTCCGGCTCCTCATCGGGGTGGCCCAGGTAGCGCTCGGTGTAGTGGGTGTCGTACAGGCGCCAGTCGGTGACGGGGGCGCCGGCGATGCCGGCGTGGAACACGTCCGGGCGGCGCAGCACGGCCAGGCCCGCGAGCCAGCCGCCGAACGACCAGCCGCGGATGCCGACGCGGTCGAGGTCGAACGCGGCCGGATGCCGGCGCGCCGCCTCGATCAGCGCGGTGACCTGGTCCTCCAGGATCGGCTCCACGAAGTCGCCGCGGACGGCGCGTTCCCAGGCGGGGCCGCGCCCCGGGGTGCCGCGGCCGTCGGCGATCACCACGGCGAAGCCCTGGTCGGCGAGCCACTGCGGCTCGCAGTACGCCCGCTGGACGGCGAGGACGCGCTGCGCGTGCGGGCCGCCGTAGGGGTCCATGAGGACCGGCAGGCGGCCGTCGCCGGGCCGCCATCCGTCCGGCAGCAGCACGGCGGTGCGGATCTCCCGGTCGCCCGACCGCAGCAGCTCCACCCGCGGAGTGATCACCGGGGTCTCGGCGAGCGACACGACCGGATGGGTACCGGACGGTCCGCGCACCTCGACCTCCACCCCGGGACGGTCCGGCCGCGCGCCCGTGACCACGGTGATCTCGCCGGAGCGGGTGCCGCCGAAGACGCCCGGCCCTTCCGTGTGCCGGATCACCTCGCCCCTGTCACAGGAGAAGAGGTGGATCTCGGTGGGCTCCTCCGACGCGGTGAACAGGATCGACTCGCCGTCCACCCCGATGACCGACCGGACCTGCAGGCCGGCGGGCGTGACGGGCGTGCCCGCGACGGTGATCCGGCGCGTGTCGGTCTCGCGGTCCTCGGTGGCCCAGACCAGGTCGCCGCCGCTCGTCCGGGCGGGCAGCCCGGGGACGATGTCCGTCCACACCGGGTCGTGCTCGGTGTGCAGGAGTGTCGTCGCCCCGTTGGACGGGTCGACCCGCAGCACCCGCAGCACCCGCTGGTCGCGCGGCTGGACGACGATCAGCAGGCCGTGCGCGTCCCAGGAGGCCGTCACGACGTAGGGGAACATGCCGCGGTCCCAGGCGACGCCGACGCGGCCGCCGTCGATCTTGAGCAGCACCAGCGACACCAGCGCGTTCGGCGTGCCCGCGGCCGGGTAGGCGATCTCGGCGGGCGGCGCGTCCGGGTTGGCGGGGTCGGCGATGTGCCAGCGCTGCACCGGGGTCTCGTCGACCCGCGCGGCCAGCAGCGTCCCGCCGTCCGGCGACCACCAGTGGCCGCGCATCCGGCCCATCTCCTCCGCCGCGACGAACTCCGCGACGCCGTAGGAGATCTGGTCGGACTCCGGCTGGACGAGCGCCCGGTCCTGCGTGCCGTCCATCTCGATCAGCCGGAGCGTCCGGCCCGACACGTAGGCGATCCGGCGCCCGGCCGGGTCGGGGCGCGGGTCGAAGACCGGCGCCTGCGCGGGCAGCTCGCGGACGAGCCCGGTGTCGAGGTCGGCGACGTGGAGGCTCCCGCCCAGGGTGAACACGGCCTGCCGCATCGCCCGGTCGGTGGCGTACCCGACGATTCCGCCCGCCTGCTCGCGGGCGCGTTCGCGCCGGGCGCGCTCCTCGGCGGGCAGGTTCTCCTCGCCCGGGACGTCCAGCGCCGCGGGGTCGGCGACGCAGCGCTCCTCCCCGGTGGCGGTGTCCAGCGTCCACAGGCAGGTCACCGGGTCGTCGCCCGCCCTGGTGCGCAGGAACGCGACGCGCGAGTCGTCCGGCGCGATCTGGAAGGCGCGCGGGACGCCGAGGCTGAACCTTCGCGTGCGGGCGCTCTGCCGCGGATAGCTGATGCTCATGGCATCCGAGTCTGCCAGTACCGCGTCCGCCGGTACGGGGACGGTGCGCAAGTGCGGGGCACGGTGACCTCCGGGGCCCTATGATCACGGGTCGTCGCTTGGTGGGCGGGGAAAGACCCGTGCCCGGGTCCGCGCTCGCGTAAGCTCAAAGCTTCCCCAAACACTTTCATCGTCGCGGGCTTGAGGAGTGGTCAATGCCGGAGCTGCAGCCGGGAGATCCCCGGCGGCTTGGCTCGTACGAGATCGTCGACCGGCTCGGCGAAGGCGGCCAGGGCGTCGTCTACGCGGGTGTCGACGCCTCCGGGAACAGGGCCGCCATCAAACTGCTGCGCGCGGACCTCGCCGGGGACACGATGGCGCGCAACCGGTTCGTCCGGGAGGCGCAGGCGGCCAAGCAGGTGGCGCGGTTCTGCACCGCGCAGGTCCTGGAGGCCGACGTCGCGGGCGACCAGCCCTACATCGCCAGCGAGTACGTGCCGGGGCCGTCGCTCTACAAGCAGATCACCGAATCCGGGCCGATCGTCGGCGCGGCGCTGGACCGTCTCGCGATCGGCACCGCGACCGCGCTCGTCGCGATCCACCAGGCCGGGATCGTGCACCGCGACTTCAAGCCGCACAACGTGATCATGGCGCCGGACGGGCCGCGGGTGATCGACTTCGGTATCGCGCGGGCCCTGGACACCGGGCAGACCGCGGCGACCAAGGCGATCGGCACCCCGTCCTACATGGCGCCCGAGCAGGTGGCGGGCGCGACCCTCACCGAGGCCGTGGACGTGTGGGCGTGGGCGACGACGATGGTGTTCGCCGCGACCGGCCGCCCGCCGTTCGGTGACGACACCGTCGTCGCGGTGATCAACCGGGTGATGCACGAGCCGCCGTCGCTGGAGGGCGTCCCGGACGACCTGCACCGGCTGATCGCGGCGTGCCTGGTCAAGGAGCCGGAGCGGCGGCCGACCGCGCAGCGGCTCATGATGGCGCTGATCGGCAGCGGTCCGGGCGGCGCCGGGCAGACGGTCATGGACGACCCCGCGCAGGCGACGACGATGCTCGCGGAGGGCTCGACGCTCGCCGCGGGCGGTTTCGCCGCCGGCGGGATGATGGCGGGTTCGACCCAGCCCGGCGGCGGGGCGACCCGCCGCGTGTCGCCCGCCGAGTACGCCGGGAACCTGCCGCCCGCCCCGCCCCCGTACGGCGGCGGGGGCCGCGGCCGCCGCGACGACTGGGAGCCCGAGCCCAAGTCCAAGTGGCCGATCTTCGCCGCCGTCGCGGCCATCGCCGCGCTGGCCCTGGTCGTGGGCCTGTTCATGGCGAACCGGGGTGACGACTCGCCGACCGCCCCCGTCACACCGTCCGTCACCGACTCCTCCTCGGTCGAGGAGACCCCGACCGAGGAAGAGGACGACGACCCGACCCCGACCCGCACCCGGACGCGCGAGACCACGCCGCCGCCGCGGACGTCCTTCCCCACGCAGGAACCGCCGACCACCGACACCCCGACGGATACGCCGACCACCACCACCCCGACGGACACGCCCACCGGCGGTGGCGGCGGTGGTGGTGACGGCGGCGACGGTGGTGACGGCGGTGGGACCGGCGGCGGTGGTGACGCCGGTGGCGGTGACCCCGGAACCGGCGGCGGGGGCGGCTGAGCCGGGACGGTGACGCCCCTCCGAGAGGCTCGGTGCAGGGCGGTCATCACCCGGGTGTCGCGCCCTGAGTAGGCTCGGTGACTATGAAGGAGCCGCGGATCCTGTTCGTCCACGCCCATCCGGACGACGAGTCCATCGGGACCGGGGCGACCATGGCCAAGTACGCCGCCGAGGGCGCCCACGTCAGCCTCGTCACCTGCACGCTGGGTGAGGAGGGCGAGGTCATCCCCGAGGACCTCCGCCACCTGGCGTCCGACAAGGAGGACCGCCTCGGCGAGTACCGCATCGGGGAGCTCGCGGAGGCGTGCGCGGCGCTCGGCGTGCTCGACCACCGCTTTCTGGGCGGCCCGGGACGCTGGCGCGACTCCGGCATGATGGGCGCCCCCAGCAACGACCACCCCCGCTGCTTCTGGCGGGCCGACGTCGACACGGCCGCGGTGGACCTGGCCGCGGTCATCCGGGAGCTCCGGCCGCAGGTGATCGTCACCTACGACGAGCGCGGCAACTACGGGCATCCCGATCACATCCAGGCGCACCGCGTCGCGTGGCGGGCCTACGAACTGGCGGCCGACCCGTCCCACGAGGACGGCGCGGAGCCGTGGTGTGCCGCCAAGTTCTACGCCTACGCCACCCCGCGTACCGTCCTCGCCCGCGCGATCGCGGTGATGCGGGAGGCGAAGCTGCCGTTCTCCCGCGTCGCCGGGCTGGACGAGCTCGGCTCCGGCGTCCCCGACGGCCAGGTCACCACGGTCGTGGACGCCCGCGCCCACCTGCCCGCCAAGCTCGCCGCCCTGCGCGCCCACCGCACCCAGATCGTCGTGGCGCCCGAGGATGTCGGGCCGTTCTTCGCGCTGTCGAACAACCTGGGCCAGCAGGTGTTCGGCACCGAGTACTTCATCCTCCAGGCCGGTGAACTGGGCCCGGTCGGCCCCAGCCGGCGGGAGAAGGACCTGTTCGCGGGCCTGAACGGCCCGCGCGCCTGAACGGCCGCCCGCCCGGCGCCGCCGGGCGGGACCGGGCCGGTAGCCTGGCGTCCGTGGACAAGGACTCCGTGGACAAGGACTCCGAGGAGTCGCGGGTGAGCCTGGCGAAGGACGGCCTCACGCGCGTCCCCGCCGGGGGGAGTGGCGGGGCGTCCCCGTACACGGGGGACGGCGCCTCCGCCTCTTCCAGCCTGGAACGCCCGGACGCAGAGGCGCCCCTCGACGCGTTCGTGGCCGGTGCCGCGTACGGGGCGCTCGGGCTGGCCGGCGTCCTGTTCGGGCTGTTCGGCTCGTTCATGCAGAACTGGACCACCGGCCCGGTGCCGGTCGCGGCGATCGTCCTGGTCGCGCTGGTCTTCTGCATGGTGCGGCTGGCCGGGCTGGGCATGGGCGGACGGCTCGGCGCGACGATCCCGGCGGTCATGTGGGCCATCGTGGCGTTCGTCATGTCGATGCGCCGCGCCGAGGGCGACCTGGTCATCCCCGGGACGACCGCCGGATACGTCTACATCGTCGGCGGAATGCTGGCCGCCGTGGCCGGGGTCATGCTGGTGCCCGCGGCGCGCCCGCCGGGCGACTGGCTGCTCGGGAAGGCGGCGCGCCCCCGCGGGTAGCGGCGCCCTTGGCCGGGCCCCCGGTCTCAGCGGACGGCGTCCACCGAGTTCGCCGCGCCGTTGCGGGACACGTAGTCGCCGACGCGGTCCTCCCGGACGGCCGTGAACAGTGCCCGCACACCGTTCTCGTCCAGCAGCACGACGCTCTGGCCGCCCCGCCGGTCCGTCTTCTCGACGGGCGCGGTCAGGTACTCCAGCAGCGACGTGTCCAGCAGCCGGCGCGCCAGCCCGCGCAGCGTCCCGGAGGTCACCGACCCGTCCACGGTCACCGAGCGGGTCGCCGCCCGGACGAAGCGGTCGATCTTGATCGGGTTGCGGGTGTCCAGCGCCTTGTCGGCGAGGGCGTGCAGGAACGCCTGCTGCCGCTTGATCCGGTCGAGGTCGCCGCCGGGCAGGTTCCAGCGCTGCCGGACGAAGTCCAGCGCCTCGATGCCGTTCAGATGCTGACGCCCCGCCTCCCAGGTGCGGTCGTGCATCGGGTCGTGGGTGCGCTTGGTGATGGTCACGTCGACACCGCCGAGCGCGTCGGTCATCTCCACGAAGCCGTTGAAGTCGAGGGCGGCGTAGTGGTCGACGCGGACGTGCGTGAGCTGCTCCACCGTGCGGATCAGCAGCGCCGGCCCGCCGTACGCGAACGCGGCGTTGATCTTCGTCGTGCCGTGCCCGGGGACGGGCACCCAGCCGTCCCGGGGGATCGCGATCACCGAGACCCGCTCGCCGTTCCCGGACATGTGCACCAGCATGATCGTGTCGGCCCGGGCGCCCATCGACGGCATGTCCGCGCGCCGGTCCGAGCCGATCAGCAGCCAGTTCTCACCGCGCCCGGTGGACGACGGCCGGCCCGAGGCGGTGGGCATCGCCCCGGCGATCCGCTTGACCTCGTCGTCGTAGGCGTGTTGCAGCAGGTAGAGGCCGCCTCCGAGCAGCATCACGACGCCGAGCACCAGCCCGCCGCAACCGATGGCGACCCGGCGCCTACCCCATTTCCGCAGCATGCGCCCAACCCTGCTCGCGGGGGCGCGCCGCCCGGCCACGCCATGCGGGCACAGGCCGAGACTTTGACGATCCCGGGGTTTCAGGTGACCGCGAAAGCCGCCGCCGGGCGCCGTTGACCGGCGGCGGCCTGCTCGCGGTGCCGGGCCGCCCCGGCGGGACGCTCCCGGCCGGGATCAGCCCTTGAGGGCGGCTTCCAGTTGGTCGAGGGCCCAGTCGAGGTCGTCGCGTCCGATGGTCAGGGGCGGGGCGAGGCGGAGGGTGGTCTCGTGGGTCTCCTTGGCGAGGACGCCGAGGTCCATGAGCCGCTCGCTGACAGGGCGCGCCTTGCCGTGCAGTTCGACGCCCGCCCACAGGCCGCGCCCGCGGACCTCGCGGACGAGGTCGCCCGGCAGCCCGCCGAGCCGCTCGTGCATGTGCGCGCCGAGCGTCCGGGAGCGTTCCTGGTACTCGCCGGTCTTCAGGATCGCGACGACCTCGCGGCCGATCGCGCAGGCGAGCGGGTTGCCGCCGAACGTCGAGCCGTGCTGGCCGGGCTTGAACACGCCGAGGATCTCCGCGTCGGCGACGACGGCGGAGACGGGCATGATGCCGCCGCCCAGGGCCTTGCCGAGGACGTAGATGTCGGGGACGACGCCCTCGTGCTCGCACGCGAAGGTGGTCCCGGTGCGGCCGAGGCCCGACTGGATCTCGTCCGCGATCATGAGGGTGCCGTTGGCGGCGCACAGCTCCCGCACGGAGCGCAGGAACCCGCTCGGCGGGACGTTCACGCCCGCCTCGCCCTGGATCGGCTCGACCAGCACGCCGACCGTGGAGGCGTCCATCGCGGACTTCAGCGCGTCGACGTCCCCGTACGGGACGGTGCGGAAGCCCGGCGTGTAGGGGCCGTAGGAGTCCTTGGCGTCCGGGTCGGTGGAGAAGCTGACGATCGTGGTGGTGCGGCCGTGGAAGTTGCCCTCGAAGGTGATGATGTTCGCCTGGTCGGCGGGGACGCCCTTGACCTCGTATCCCCACTTGCGGGCGGTCTTCAGGGCGGTCTCGACGCCCTCGGCGCCGCTGTTCATCGGCAGGACCATGTCCTTGCCGCACAGTTCGGCGAGCTCGGTGACGAACGGCCCGAAGTTGTCGTGGTCGAACGCCCGGCTCACCAGCGTGACGCGGTCCATCTGCCGCTTGGCGGCCGCGGTGAGGCGCGGGTTGCGGTGCCCGAAGTTGACGGCCGAGTAGGCGGCCAGCATGTCCAGGTAGCGGCGTCCCTCGACGTCGGTCAGCCAGACGCCGTCGGCTTCGGCGACGACGATCGGGAGGGGGTGATAGTTGTGCGCGCTGTGCTCGTCGGACATCGCCCTCAGCTGATCGGTCGGCCTCACGACGCTCCTTCACGGCTCGGCCCGGTCGTCCTTGACCGGGCATAGCTGGGGCACCGGACAGCGGCCCGGTGCCGAGGGGGAGGGCCGGGCGGGTCAGGTGGCCGCCGGTCCGCTTCCCAGCGTATGTTCGGGATCGACCGTCGACCAATGACAAAAACTGACTTAGGGGGTGTTATTTGTTGCGACTTGATGAGCTTGACCGTCGAATCGTTGCGCGGCTCCTGGAGGACGGGCGCGCGTCGTACGCGCAGATCGGTGACAAGGTGGGGCTGTCTGCCCCGGCGGTGAAGAGGCGCGTCGACCGGCTCCGCTCGGACGGCGTCATCAACGGCTTCGCCGCCGTCGTCGACCCGGCCGCGCTCGGCTGGACGACCGAGGCGTTCATCGAGATCTTCTGCACGGGTGCGACGTCCCCGGACGAGATCTACTCAAGCGTGCGCGTCCACCCCGAGGTCGTCGCCGCCTACACGATCAGCGGCGACGCCAGTGCCCTCGTGCACGTGCGGGCCCGCGACATCCAGCACCTGGAGCAGGCCCTCGAACGGCTGCGCCGCGAGGACAACATCACCGCGACGAAGACGTCGATCGTCCTGTCCCGGCTGATCGGCCGCCCCACCGACGCGCCCTCCCACTGATCGTTACCGCCCAGTAGGCTGCCGGGATGGACTTCGCGACCGCTGACCTCATGGACGACTTCGGGGACGAGCTGCGCAGCTGCGAGACGCAGTTCCGGCGCTATGGCGGGCGCGCGTCGTTCGCCGGCCCGGTCTCGACCGTGCGCTGCCACCGCGACAACGGGCTGGTGAAGAAGCTGCTCAACACCCCCGGCGGGGGCCGGGTCCTGGTGGTGGACGGCGGCGGTTCGCTGGCGTCCGCGCTGATGGGCGACATGATCGCGGCGGCGGCGGTGGCGAACGGCTGGGGCGGGGTCGTCATCAACGGCGCCGTCCGCGACGTGGCGGCGCTGCGCGAACTGGACCTCGGCGCGAAGGCCCTCGGCTCGAACCCGCGCAAGAGCGCCAAGGACGGCGCCGGTGAGGTGGACGTGCCGGTGACGTTCGGCGGCGTGGAGTTCCGTCCGGGCGACCGGCTCTACAGCGACGAGGACGGCATCGTCCTCGCGGGGCGCGACCTGCTGGCGTGACGCCGTGCCCGGCGGTGGCCGGGGCTCGCCGGTGTGACCAGGGCGCACTGTCCGACATGCCAGGGCAAACAACGCGAGATCGGCTAAGTCGGCCGTAGCCGGGCGCAATCCCCTGCCTTACGTTCTGCGCAACCCACCAGAGGCAGGGGAGACATGCGCGCCAAGAACATGCTGCTGGTGCCCGCGACGGCGATGGGGCTGATCGTGGGACTCGCGGCCGTCCCGGCCGCCGCGCAGCCCGCACCTCCGATCCCTGAACCGACCGCCAACCCGTGGCAGCTGCGGCACTGGCCGCAGACGCAGCCGTGGCAGCGCGCCCAGCCGTCGCCCCGCACCTTCGCGGCGGGCGCCCCGCGTCCCATCGACCCGCAGCGCTACGAGCTTCCCGACACGATGACGTGGGACGACTACACGCCGGTGCCGGGAACGTCCTGGGCCGACCCGTCCCGGAAGGGGTCGGTGAAGAACTTCAACGGCGCGATCGTCCTGGTCGACTACCCCAACCAGCCGTTCGAGGTGACGCAGCCGCACAACTCCAGCATCTTCGGCAACCCCGTCGGCGTCAGCGACGTCCCCCGCGCCGAGGTCGCCGCGTTCTACGAGGACTTCCTCAACAAGCCGCAGAAGCTCAATCACGGCCACACCCTCCACGAGTACTGGATGGAGGACTCCGGCGGCCGGTACGGGGTGGACCTCACCGCGTACGGCGCGTACCAGATGCCCTCCAAGGACCACGAGTACGGCGTGGACAGCCGCATGCAGGGCGGGACGGGCTGCCCGGAGGGCGACACCTGCGACCGTGACCTGCGCGCGGACGCCCGCGCCGCGTGGATCGCCGACGTCGGCGAGGAGGAGGCCGCCAAGTACGACTTCGTGTTCTTCCTCAGTGCCGGTCAGGACGAAAGCTCCACGTGGCAGGAGTTCGGGGAGATGAAGTTCGGCACGAAGGAGAACGTGCCGCCGGAGTGGGGCCCCGGTGACCCGAACCTGCCGAACTGGGTGGACACCCGGTACATCGACTGGACGTCCTGGCAGGCCGGGTCCACCATCTGGCCGAACGCCACGTCCGGCAGCTCCACGCAGGCGGAGAGCTCCGGCATGTCGGTCTTCGCCCACGAGTTCAGCCACATCCTGGGCATCGGCGACAACTACAACAACCCGTACGGCGTCCCGCCGCGCCGCGCCTTCAGCGGCCCGTGGGACATGCTCAGCCGCGGCACCTTCAACGGGCCCGGCGGCCCGCACAGCCGGTGGACGATCCCGGCGACGGGCGGCGCGTCCATGGGCGCGCAGCACATGCTCCGCAACAAGATGAAGCTCGGCATCGTCGACCCGGGCAAGGTGCTCCGGCTCGACCGCGAGGCGCTCGCCGCGTCCGGCATGGTCGTCGCCAGGGTGACGGCCCGCGCAAGCGAACCGGGCGGCAACGGTCTGGCCGGCATCAACCTGGACCTCGGTGAGGGCGGCGACAAGAGCCCCGCCTGCGACACCTCCACCGACCCTCTCTGCGACGGCGGCGGCTACGACAACTACACCATCGAGGTCGTCGACCGGATGGGCACCGACTCGTTCACCCCCGACTCCGGCGTCCTGCTGGCGAAGACGAAGGACCAGGACCGGGCCCCGTTCATCTGGGTCAAGGACGCCAACCCGCAGGACATCGACAAGGTCGACTTCGTCATGCCGGACGGCACGCCCAGGAAGATGACGATCGGCGACTACCGGCAGCTCTCCGACGCCCTCTACCACGCGGGAACGGACTCCGGCAGCGAGTACGAGTACGTCGACGAGGCCAACCGCCTGCACTTCTACGTCCTCGACCTGCGCCGCGACAGGAAGGGCGTCCTGTCCTACACGGTCGCGATCCGCTCCCTCGACGGCGCCGGGCCGCAGCGCCGCGGCGTGCGGGTCGGCGACGGCCGCGCGAGGCCGGCCGGCGAGGGCTGGATGAAGTGCACGCTGACGCTCCACAACAGGGGCAGGGGAGGCACCGGCCACCACGGCTCCGACGTCTTCCGGCTCAAGGCCGCCGTCTCGGGCGACGGCTGGACGACCTGGCTGCCGAACGAACTGGCCACCGCCGAGGCCGGGGGCCGCACGAGGGCCGAGGTGTGGGCGAAGGCCGGGCCGGGCGCGGACCGCCGCGCGCGCCTGCGGCTGACGGGCACCTCGGAGAGCGACCCGTCGAAGTCCGGCACCGGGACGTGCCGCCTGCGCTGACCCGGAGCGTCCGCGGACGGTCCCCGGCCCGCCGGGGGCCGTCCGCCGACGCCTGCCCGCGGCGGACGGTTCACCTGGGCGACGTAATGGCGAACGAAAACTAAGTTGCCCGTCCCGGGATCCGCCGGCGCCGTTTCGGCCGTCCGGCCTGGGATACGTTGCGGAACGTGATGATCATGCAGCGTACCGTGAACGGTGTCCGCCGCCGGAGGATCGCGCTTCTCGCGGCGGGCGTTCCGCTGGCCGCGCCGGTGGCGGCGCTGCCGGACGTCGTCCACGCGGCGCCCGCGCGGGCGGCGGCGGACCCGGACCTCCGTGACTTCGACCTCCGCCGGGGTTCCGACCGGACCGCGCCGATCCGGGCGCTCGACAAGAGGCTCGGCAGGAGCAGCGTCGACGCGCTGCTCGGCTCGTCCGGCCAGAACAGGCTCCGCCGCGGCTGCGGCAAGGCGGCCGGTGTGCCCGCCCACTCGCTCGTGTACTGCTTCGACAAGACGGACTCCAACACGAGGAAGTGGGTCCCGCAGGGCGTCACGACCGTCTCGGACGCGGTGGACGGCGAACGATGGGCGGGCG
The DNA here is from genome assembly GCF_043198455.1 of Spirillospora sp. NPDC048824. Lineage (NCBI taxonomy): Bacteria > Bacillati > Actinomycetota > Actinomycetes > Streptosporangiales > Thermomonosporaceae > Spirillospora > Spirillospora sp. NPDC048824. The sequence goes on from NZ_JBICUS010000029.1 coordinate 42,846, forward strand.
GCGGCAGACCCATCCTGGTGTCCTGGCACGACAGCGGCCGCGTCAGGCTCACGTTCGTCAACCCCGGCAAGCGCACCTACCGGCACGTCCTGCTCGTCTATCCGACGATGCGGGGCAAGCGGCCGACGTACACCGACATCGGCATCCACGCGGGCGGCATCGCCTGGTACGGCGACAAGCTGTACGTGGCCGACACCCGCCACGGCGTACGCGAGTTCGACATGCGCCAGATCTACGACCTGGGCAAGAGCAAGGCCGGCTCCACGGGCAGGCCGGGCCGGGTCGGCCTGCACGGCAAGACGTACTACGGGCACGGCTACCGGTACGTGATGCCGCAGACGGGAAGCTGGCACTCTGCCCACGGCAGGACCGGCGGCACATGCCGGGGCTCCGGCCCGCTCCGCATGTCCTGGATCGCCGTCGACCGCACCGCCTGGAACCACGTCCTCATCGCCGGTGAGTGGTGCCGCCGCAAGGGCCCCCAAGGACGCGTGGCCACCTGGCCGCTGCGGGCGCTGTCCGGCAGCCGCACCGTCCACGCCAACTGGGCCGCCCCGCTCCCCGGCGACCGGATCCAGGGCGGCGTCCGGACGAACGGCCAATGGTGGTTCACCCAGGGCCGCGGCAAGAAGCGCGGCCGGCTCCTCATGACCCGCCGCGACTGGTGGGACTGGGACCGCGTCACCTACCGCACCATCTCCCACGGCCCGGAAGACCTGTCCTGCTACCGCGGCCAGCACCGCATCTGGACGGTCGCCGAATACGCCCGCAAACGGGCCCTGTGGAGCTTCCCCGCCGACGCCTGCCGCTGACCGCCCCTCGTGCGCGGGGGTCACGGTGCCGGGCACGGCTCAGGACGGCTCCGGCGGCCGGAACTCGGTGAACCTGCGGAACCGGTCCGTGAAGGTGGGGTCGAATCTGCGGAGGCCGATCATCTGCCCGGCGTCCGCGCAGAGGACGACGACCAGGTCCTCACCGTGTTCCAGCGTCAGCGACCGCAGTTCCTCCGGGAAGAGCCCGCCGGTCGCTTCTCCGGCCTGTGCGTCCTCGGGAGTCCGGCCCATGCGGAGAAGGAGCACTCCGCCACGGCTTTCCCTGAAGAGGTCGGCCATCGTCGTGCCCGGCTCACCGGCGACCCGGCCCAACCAGTCGGCGGTGGCCTCCCGCACACTGCCGTGCGACAAGGCGCCCAGGCCGGCGAGCATCCGCCCGTACAACGTCGCCAGTCTGGCGATCCGTGGCTCGTCCGTCCCTGCGTACACAATGTGACGGGATCGCCACTCGCCCGACGGCCTGGCCGCGATCTCCGAGACGCAGAGCCGCCGGAGCACGTCCATGACGCCCTCGTCCTCCGTGTGAGGGTCGGTCATGAGGAGGTCGGGGAGCAGTTGGTCCGCGTGGTGGTGGTTGGTGCGGATGATGAAGTTCTTGAGGACCGGTCCGGGAGGTTCCGGTGCCGCCGTGAATCGGCGGGGGGTGCCGCCGCCCGCGAGAAGGTAGGCGGTCCGTTCGTCGGGGAAGGGGAGGCTCGCCCGCCCGAGGACGCGCTGGAGCGAGGGCGGCATCCGGCCCGCCGCGATGCGCCAGCCGAGCAGGGGCAGGAAGCGGTCCCAGATGGTGGTGCCCTCGACGGTGGACGAGGACAGCTGGAGCTGGACGCCGAGGGCTCTGCCGCGTTGCGCCAGCGAGAGCAGCCTCTCGGCCACCACTGGTCTGCTGGACGGGAACGTCAGCGACACGTCGGCCACCACGACCAGGCGCGGCAGGTCTCCCGGGGACGGCGCCTCGGCCCGGGAGCGGAGTTCGTCCGACAGGAACTCGGTGAACCGCTGGAGCCTCTGTGGAGATCCGAGCAGTTCGTCGTCCGAATAGCGGACGTGTGGGAGAGCGAGGGGTTCGCGGAAAGGGTGCTCGCCGAGCCCCGCGACGGCGAAGGTGAGGTCCGAGGGTGAGTGGGCGGTGGCGAGGGCAAGGGCGATGACCCGCAGGACGTGCTGGCGTGCGCTGGTGTCTCCCACGATCAGGCCGTGCGGGATTCCGGCCGTTAGATCGAGCGGATACAGGGAGACGGGGTTCCCCTCTGAATCGAGACCGATGGCGGGATTGCGCGGTGTGGATGCCGGAAGCGCCCACGATCCGAGGGATCCGCCGCCGTTCAACTCGAGGACGTCGTCCTGGGGGATGGCCGGAGGCGGGGCCGAGGTTGCAGGGAGGGACGGCGCGTCGGGTGCCGGGGACGGTTCCGCTTCGTCCGGCCATGGGAGTCGGCGCGTTCGCGGCACGCTCTCGCGCATCGCCTCCACGATGGGGTCGCTGACGTCGAGCGATATGTGCGCGGGGCGGAAGGTCGGATGACTGCTCTCGCCATAGACCTGGAGCGACGCGGAGCCCGTTCCACCGGGGATTTCTATCTGCCAGGCCACGAGGTCGGTGAGGAAGGCCACCTCTTCCGGTGAGCAGAAGACGAACCGGATCCCCTGGGCCGGGCGCTCTTCGCAGAGGGCCATGAACCGTTCGATCAGGTCGGGGCGGGCCTCCAGGAGCGGACCCGTGTTGTCGACGATCACGATCAGGGCGGGCAGCGGATCGAGTGGCCGTCCCTCGGCGATGGCCGCCTGATAGTCGTCCCACCTCGGGGTCCCGGCCTCTCGGAGGACGGCTTCGCGGCGCCTGCGTTCGGTTTCGAGGACGTCCGGAAGCCGGCTGATCACCGGTGACTCCGCCGATGTGGTGTGGACGGCGGTCGCGACATGGGGGAGGTTCCCCAGGCCGACGAAGGACGCACCCCCGGAGAAGTCGGCGAACGCGAAGGTGACGACGTTCGGGGAGTGCCTGATGGCGAGGCCGAACACGATCGTCCGCAGTAGCGCGTCGCGGTCGCGTCGCGGGCCGGTGATCATGCCGTGCGGCCCGAACCGGCCGCTGCGCAGGATGTCGAGCCACACGGTGTCCGCGTTCTCGTCCACGCCGATGGGAGTGGGGTGAGGCGGGCGATCCCAGTCCTCGCCGATCAGTTCGCCGACCGGGGCGTCCTGGATGTCCAGCAGTTCCGGGGCCGCGGGGGGCGCCGGCGGGGTCGCGGCGAGGTGGGAGCGGGTTTCGGGGGTGACGACGGCGAAGTGGTCGGTGTCGGCGGTGAGGATGACCGGGCCGCCCTCGGCGGGCACGAGGGCGCGGAAGATCTCGGCGGACGTGCCGGCGCGGCGTTCGATCTCGGCGGAGACGGCTTCGAGGACGTGGCGGGTGTGCAGCGCCTCGGGTCGCGGGAGGGTGTCGAGGAGGGCGTCGCGGGCGCCGGGGACGAACTCGTAGCGCGCGCCCCCGGCGGGACGCAGGAGGCCGCTCAGCAGCACTTCGGCGAGCTGCCCGGGCCCTGAGCCGCCGAGTATCCGGTGCTGGATGAGGCGCATCACGGGCAGGGACGGGACGGACACGGCGACGTGGGCGGCGAGTTCGGCGGCGTCCGGGGAGGCCGTGGCGAGGAACCGGCTGACGCGTTCGGCGATCGGCAGTTCGCGTTCGCGGTGCAGCGGGGCCGGCCCGGAGGGGCGGGACGGCAGGCTCGTGATGGCGGCCGGTTGCGGGTCCGAGCCGGCGACCAGCCGGGCCCATGCGCCGAACCAGCGGGGCGCCACCTCCAGGACCGGGACGGGCACGCCGGGCGCCGCGCCGCCGTCGTACGGGGTGAAGCGCAGGTCGCTGTTCGGGGCGCCGGGGCGGGGCAGGGCGGCGAAGCCCGGCGAGGCCGGTGCGGCGGTGCGCCGCCAGAGGCGCTCGGCGAGGGGCTGGAGGATCGCGGCCGGCCGGGACCGCGCCCAGCGGCGGACGGCCTGGCCGGCGCGTCCGTCCCACCAGTGCGGGCCGGAGCAGTCGCTGAGGATGAGCACGGCCTGGCGGCCGGACCCGTCCAGGAGCGTGCCGGGGTCTTGGAGTGGGGCGTCCGGGGTGGAGGTGATGCCCCCCGTGGTGCCGAGGTAGCTGACGTGGACGTTCTGGAAGGCGCCCTGGCGCAGGAGCGTCTCCGCCAGCTCGCGGGCGAGGGGACGCCAGAGCCGCATGGTCGGGCCGGTGTCGACGACCAGGCTGAGGCTGAGCCAGCGTTCGGGGGACGGCACGAGGACGGGCGTCCACATGCGGGTGTCGGCGATGCGGGCGGCGGTGGCCTCCTCGTCCAGTTCGGCGCGGTGCCTGGACGGGACGCGGCGCTTCAGCGGCCGCAGCGCCCGCTGCACGCCGAGAGGGTCGGCCAGCATCGGCGCCGTGGGCACGAGGACCTCTTCGGCTTCGCCGGCGGGCTCGTCCCCGGCGGCGGGGCGGGGATGCAGTGCGGTGACCGGTTCGGGTGGAAGCGGCGGCGGGGGCGGAGGCGTCCGGGCGGGCGGAACCGCCAGGCCGGGGGTGTTCGCGGGTTCTTCGGAGATCTGCGGAGGCGGAACCGGCGGGTCGGGAGGCGCGTCCTGCCCGGGAGGAGAGATGTGGCAGGCGAGCCACAGCATCTCGCTCAGTTCCCGGGCGTCCGGCGGCGGCCCGGCCGCCTCCAGGACGTCCCGGAACCGGTCAATCGTCATCGATGGGTCCGGTCAGGTACGGCATGATGCGGTCGGCGAGGGCCCGGCGGTCCTCGGTGTCGGCGTGGCGGCACAGGTAGACGGCGTTGAGGAGCTGGTCGGTGGCGAGGGTGCCGGCCGTGGAGCGTTCGAGGAAGCGGCGGACGAGGTCGTCGCTCTGGTCGGCGAGCGGCCCCAGGTGCTCGCGGACGATCGCGGACAGTTCGGCGTCCCCCGAGGGCTGCCGCAGCTCGACGGTGACGCAGCGCCGCAGGAACGCGGGCGGGAACTCGCGTTCGCCGTTGCTGGTCATCACGACCAGGGGGAACGCGTGGCAGCGGACGGTCCCGGCGGTGACGGTGACGCGGGCGCCGGGCCGGTCGAGCGGAGCTCGTCCTTTGGATGGCGGTGGGTGGGGGCTGGAGGACGGTCCGTCGAGCGGAGCTCGTCCTTTGGATGGCGGTGGGTGGGGGCTGGAGGACGGTCCGTCGGCGGTCATGACCTCGGCGGTCGGGTCGGCGCGGCGGCTCAGCTCCGGGATCTCGTACTCGCCCTTCTCGAAGATGGTGAGAAGGTCGTTGGGCAGATCGATGTCGCTTTTGTCGATCTCGTCCACGAGCAGGACGCGGGGACGGCCATAGGGGAGCAGCGCGGTCCCCAGCGGGCCGAGCCGGATGTAGCGGCCGATGTCGTCGTCCCTCGGAGCGTCGTCCCGCCCGGCGGCGTAGAGGCGGGTCAGCGGGTCGTACTGGTAGAGGCCGTCGCGCAGGGTCGTCCGGCTGGTGATGGGCCAGTGCAGGACGGGTCCGAGCCCCAGTTCATGGGCCACCGCATAGGCCAAGGTGGATTTCCCGGTGCCCGGCGGCCCCGTCACCAGCAGGGGACGACGCAGATACAAGGCGGCGTTGACCTGCTGCACGGCATCGTCCGACGGACGGTACGTGGTCGCCTGGTGCGCGTTGCCTGAACCGCCGTCCGGGACGGGCCGCACGGGCTCGCCGTCGAACGCGCGCCAGGGCGGCGGGGGCGGGAGCCTGTCGATGCCGTCGTGCGGGAGTCGGCTCCCTGTGTAGAGCAGCCAGTCGGGCACCTATACCTCCATGGCGAGCGGGGGGTCGGGCAGCCGGGACGGATCGTCCCACAGCAGCGTCAGGTCACGTCCGCAGTGCGGCGTGTTCTTGGGGGCGACGAGCGCCTCCTTGCGGAGGGCGAGCGCGACCTGCGGAAGCTCACCCGGATGCCTGTCGCCGACGGCGGCGGTCAGCTCGTCGAGGACGCGGTGCCCGCGGCAGTCGCCGTGGGCGGGGGCGTCGCACGGGGTCCGCGTCCACAGCATGACGGGGATGCCGTTGTTGAGCGCGGCCGTCAGCCAGCTCTTCACCGGACGCGACCCGTAGACGAGCACGCAGAAGTCGACGTGGGCCTCCAGCCAGTCCTGGAAGTCGCTGCCCTTGCGCGGCGCGTCGCAGGCGATCGGGCGCGGGTCGCTGCGTCCGCGCTCGTTCAGCAGCCGCCACCGGTGGTGGGCCTGGTCGCGGCGGATCGAGTCGGGACGGAGCCGCTCCACGTCCCGGACGACCACCGGGTACCGGCGCATCGGGATCTTGTTGCGGGGGTCGACGTACCACTGCTCGAACGGCTTGCCGAGCCAGCTCTCCGGCACCGCGAACTCGATCATCCAGTCGCGGCCGAACAGCGCGGGCGCCAGCCCGGCCACGCCCGCCTCCACCACCGCCCGGACCCGCCGCTCGGTGACGCGCTCGGTCTTCTGCGACGGCCCTTCGGCACCGTCGATCCAGGTGTGCACGGTGACGTCGAAGGCGTTGTCGAACGTCACCCGCTCCAGCCGGACGATCACCGACGCGGGCCCGGAACGCGGTGCGGCGGCGGGGGCGGCGCCCGGCAGGTGCCGCGCGGACCAGGCCGCGAGCAGCCGCCGCCGAGGCTCGGGCAGATGCCGTCCGAGCGCCGCGAGGTACCCGGCGAGCCGCTCCTCCGGCCAGCCCTCCGCGACGTACCGGACCGAACCCCACGCGGACCCGAACCCGCCGAGTGCCGCCCGCCCGACGACGCGTTCCAGATCGGCGGCGAGCGGATCGGTGAAACGCACCCCGTCCAGGAGTTCCCGCAGGTCGCGCCGCGCCGCCGGGGTCGTCCACCGCAGCGGCAGCAGATCGTCCAGCTCCTCCCAGTACGTCCGGATGTGGGAGATGGGGAGCATCCAGCCGAGGTCCGCGCGGTCACCGTGCCGGAGTTCGGCGTTCGTCACCATGCCGATGACCTCGCCCGTGGCCGCGTCGTACACGGCCGACCCGCTGTAGCCCTCCTCCAGCCAGTCGCCCGGCGCCGTCTTCAGCTCCCACCATTCGCGCCGCATCCCGCGATGCGGGGACGTCGTCACGGCCGCGTGCCGCTCGTTCCGGTCGGGACGCCGGGGGAACCCGGTGACGCTGAACGTCCGTCCTCCCAGCGTGCGTTCGCGCAGGCTCCCCGGATCGGCGAGCGGAGCCGCGCCGTACGGGACGGGCTCATGCAGTTCGAGCACCGCGACATCGCCGATGTCACCCGCCCGCCGCCAGTCGCCGCACCGGACGACCGTGGCGGGCAGATCCTCCAGCAGCCCGGGGAACCCGACCCGCGCCTCCGCAAGCCCGTGGACGGTGTGCGCGCACGTCAGCAGCCGCGTCTCGGTGACGAGGAACGCGGCTCCGAGCTTGCCGCCCGCCGGGTGGCCGACCCAGGCGCGCCACTGCCAGTCGTCCACGATGCGGCTACGCCCCCTCCGGTTCCTCCGGCGGCGCCGCCAGTGGCCGCCCCCAGGTCATCTTGACCTTGAGATGCCCCTCGACGGAGGTCTTCGCGATGACGGCCCCGGCCGCCGCGTTGAGCTTCACGCCGAACTCCAGCTCGACCGCGTCGGGGTCGAGGGCGCCGCCGCGCAGCGCCGCGAGCGCCGACTCCGCCGCGTCCCGGACGCTCTGGAACGCGTCCTCGAACCGGCCGGCCGCGTCATGCATCATGTCGCCCGCGCGGGACACCGACTGGAACCCCGGTTCCCGGTCGTCGGTCTCCACGACCACGGTCCCGTTCTCGGTCTGCCAGCGCACCAGTTCGTTCAAGGCCGCCCCCTTCGCCACGAAAACCTATCAAGATCATGCGTTTCGGGATGCTTTGCTGGAGATCACACGGCCACAGGAGGACACCGTGATCACGGTCGAGCAGGTGCGGGCGCTCACGCGGACGCTTCCGCGCACGTCCGAGCACCTGATCAGGGACCAGGTGAAGTTCCGCGTCGGCTCCATCGTCTACGTCGCATTCTCGCAGGACGAGGCCGTGATGGGCTTCGCGTTCCCCAAAGAGGAACGCGCCGCACTGATCGAGTCGGAGCCCGCGAAGTTCCACCTCCCGCGCGAATCCGACATGCGTTTCAACTGGGTCCACGCCTGGACGGCGGCGCTCGACGAGCCCGAGATGCGCGAACTGGTGCTGGAGGCGTGGCGCATGGTCGTCCCGAAGAAGGTCGCCGCCGCACGCCTCGGCACACCGTGACGCGGCGAGACCATGGCAGGACGCGTCAGTGCGGCGGCGGCATCGGATGGACGGCGTTGCCGGCATCGCAGCCGCCCTCGCCGGGCATCCGCTGGATCCGCGGCGGTGACCACACACTCGTGCGTCCGGGAGCGACACGGGCGAGGACGCAGTCGAGCGCGTCCGACAGGTGCGGCTTGACCGACAACACCACCCCTACGACGTCGCCGTCCGTCGTGAACTCGCGGCGTACGGCCGGATCGAGCCGCAGGGACGCGACCGCCGCACGGACCTTCCCCTCGTCCGCCCTTCCCCCGGCCGGAACGCGGGGCAGCGCCTTCTCCAGTCGCTCGGCGGGGATGTCCGGCGTCCGCGGCCACGGCTCGAAGGTGAGCGGCTCGCCCGCCGGGCACCGCACGCCGCGCGGCTCGTCCTCGTGCCATTCGGCGCCCGCCGCGAACCGCAACTCGAAGCAGCGCTTCACGGTGACGGGCCCGTGGGCGTCCGGCCACTGCGCCGCCGCGGTGCCGGAGACCCGGACGACCACGCGCACCCCGTCCCCCTCGCCGGTCGTTGCGCCGGCCACCCGCATGACCTCGACGCCCCGGAGGTCCGCCGCACGGTGCGCCACGTCCTGCGCGGGCCGGACCCGGGAGCTGTAGAGCCTTTCGGAGATCTTCACGGCGGCTTTCCGCGCGTCATCGGCGGCCCGGTCCTCGGCCGTCCCGGCACCCGGAACCCCGCCGCAGCCGGCGGCCAGCAGGGCGGAGACCAGAACGATCGCGAGTCGGCGCATACGTCCATGATCGAGACGAACCGGGCACGGCGGCATCCGCGTTCCTACTCATCTTGATCAGAGGACGAACTCAGGCCCGGCTGGGCTGCGCCTCGGGCTCTCTCTCATCCGGCGTTCCCTCGCCGGCCCCTCGGGACGGGTCGGCCGGGACGCGGCGGCGGCCCCACGCCAGCGCCGCGGCGAAGCACGCGAACGGCATGGCGGGCAGCATGTAGCGGTAGTCGAAGTCCACCGTGACCGGCGGAACGGCGAGCAGTGTCACCCCGGAAACCCAGAACAGGGCGGTCCGCGCGCGCGCCCGCCGCCACACGATCCCCGCCGCACCGACCAGCAGGACGATCCCGAGCACCGTACCGGGCACACGGGCACGCTCCTGGTAGCCGCGCATCACCCCGGCGTACGGCTCCACGATGTGGAGGCGTCCCGTGCCGTGCGAGTACTCGTGCACGACCGACCGCCGGTCGGCGCCGCCGAGCACGGGCAGCCCCGGTTTCCGCGCGGTGGGCCGTGTCGGGAAGTGGTACCTGGCCTCGGTGCCGACCGTCGGATACCGGCTCCGGTTCCACGAGAACGTCCGGACGAAGAAGTCGTACGACACGACCTCCAGATAGTCGCCCGGCTGGTTCCGGATCGCCCACAGCGCGAACCGCTGAGCATCCTGGTTGGTCTTCTCGTCGAACGCCTCACCGTTGGACCACCCGACCGGCGAGTTCTCCTTCCAGATCTGGTGGGACGAGGCGGGCCGGTCGCCCTTCTCGCCGTACGGGCACAGCCGCGCCAGATCCGGGGGCGGCGTGAACGCGTCGCAGTCCGCGAACGCCGCCGTGCGGCCCCACAGGAAGATGCCGTCCGTGCCGGTCATCGCGAACCGGCCGTGCTCCTGCTGGAACCACATCGCATACGCGCCGGCCGGCAGCGCGAACGTCGCGGCGAGCGCCACATACGCAGGCCATCTCGTCCGCCGGACCAGCAGGTACAGCACCACGATCAGGAACAGCGGCGCCCCCACCGTCCGCGTGACGGCCGCGAGCCCCAGCAGCGCCCCCACCAGCGCCGCCCGCCGCCACCCCGTCGCGCCCGGCTTCGCCAGCGCCAGCATCGCCCCGAACACCAGGACGGTGAACAGGGTGTCCGACAGCAGCAGATGCTCAAGCTCGATCTGGAAGGAGTCGAGCAGGACCGGCGTGACCGCCAGCGCCGCCCACGTCCGCCGCACCTCGAAGTCGCGGACGAGCATCCGGTAGCCGACCACCGCCACCCCGACGATCGCCGCGTGATGCAGCGCCGTCACCAGCGCCAGGCTGTGGAACGGCTTCAACGTCCACAGGAAGATCCCGTATCCGGACGGGCGCAGCGGATGCGGGAACGGGTCGTTCGCGATCGCCAGGAAGTCGTAGCTGTCGTTGAACCACAGCGTCCCCCGGAACCCCAGCATCACGATCACCCGGAGCACGACACCCGCAAGCAGCACCACCGAGAACAACCAGTGGCCCCTGAGCACCGCCACGGCGGCCCCGACCCTCGGAAGACGGTCGGCGAACGGGGAGAGCAACACGGGAACCTAACTGTGGACCTGCGGGCGAACGGCGATGGATGTCGGCCGCTTCACGCCGGGGGCGGGGATCCTGGCTACATCACTCCGACCGCCCACGCACCGCCCGAGATCCTACCAGCGGCCCGTCCAGCGCCCAGCGCGCCTCTCGTCCGCGGGCCGAGGCCTTCCCGGCCCGGGACCGGTCGTGAGGGTCAGGGGGCCGAGCGATGGCAGAGGAGGACATTGCCGGATTCGAAGGGGCGGACGACTGGTCGTTCCTGCCCGAAGCGGCCGCCGCGATCGCGCAGGCCGGCGCGTACATCCGCGCGGCGGGCTCCTAGAAGGTGCGCCCGCCCGGTGGCCTACCTCACACCGGGAGCGGCCGACGCCCGGAGAGCCCCCGCCTGACATCCCGTACCGCCTGACATTCCGGGTCTTGACGTGCGCGTTTGACGGAAAGCTGACGAGATCGAGTTTTCCCTTAGCGTCACTTCTGTCCGCCGCTGCCCGTCATAGCGGCGACTCACCGGATCCCAGTTAGGCAGAAGATGACACAGGCATCCCGGCGTCGAGGGCTCGCGCTCGCACTCCTCGCCGCCACCCAGTTCGTGCTCGTGCTCGACGCGTCCATCGTCGGCGTCGCCCTGCCGTCCATCGGGACGGACCTGGAGTTCGCGCCCGAGGACCTCTCCTGGGTCGCCAACGCCTACACGCTGACGTTCGGCGGCCTGCTGCTCCTCGGCGGGCGGGCCGCCGACCTGGCCGGCCGGCGCCTCATGTTCATGGCCGGCATGACCCTGTTCGCCGCGACCTCCCTCGTCGGGGCGCTGTCGGTGAACGCGGAGATGCTGGTCGCGGCCCGCGCCGTCCAGGGCGTCGGCGCCGCGATCGTCGCCCCGGCCGCACTGTCGCTGATCATGACCCTGTTCCCGGCGGGGCCCGAGCGCTACAGGGCCATGGGCGTCGTCGGCGCGGTGGCCGGGGCGGGCGGCGCGGCCGGGTCGATCCTCGGCGGTGGCCTGACCGAATGGCTCGGCTGGGAGTCCACGCTGTACGTCAACGTGCCGATCGGCATCCTGGCGATCGCGCTGTCGCCCCTGCTGCTGCCCGAGGCGAAGGACCCCGGCGCCCGCGGCTTCGACCTGGCCGGCGCGGTGACGGCCACCGGCGGGCTGGCGTTGCTCGTCTACACGCTCGTCGACGCCAACAACGCCGGCTGGGACTCCGCCCAGACCCTCGGCCTGGGAGCGCTGTCGCTGCTGCTGATCGCGCTCTTCTTCGTCATCGAGGCGCGTGCCGCGCACCCGCTCGTCCCGCTGCAGATCTTCCGCCTGCGGGGGCTGCGCGGCGCCAACATCGTCGCCCTGCTGAGCACCATGGCGATGTTCCCGATGTTCTTCTACATGACGTTCTACATGCAGCAGGTGCTGGACTACGGCCCGGTCAAGGCCGGGCTGGCCGCGCTGCCGCTCGCGCTGACGATCGCGGTGACCGCCGGGGCGGCGTCCGCCCTCATCACCCGCATCGGTGTCAGGGCCGCGATGGCGGCCGGGCTGGTGGTGACCGCCGCCGGGCTGGCCTGGTTGTCCCGCATGTCGGTCGACGGGAGCTTCCTGGTGGACGTCCTCGGCCCGTCCATCGTGATCGGTGTCGGCGGCGGCCTAGCGTTCGTCACCACCACCGTCGGGGCGACGTCGGGCACCCGCCCGGAGCAGTCCGGCCTCGCGTCCGGCCTGTTCAACACCGCCCAGCAGTTCGGCGGCTCACTCGGCCTGGCGGTCGTCGTCGCGATCGCCACCGCCCGTACGACCCATGTCATCGAGGGCGGTGAGCACGTCATGGCCGCCGCGCTCACCGAGGGCTACCGGATCGGCATGCTGACCGCCGCGGGAATCGCGCTGGTGGCGGGCCTGCTGGCCCTCGCGCTGATCCCGGGCCGCCCGGCGGCGAACGAGAGCCAGGACCGACCGGCCGCCCCAGACCCCGTCAAACTCTGACCCCCCATGGGAACCCGGGGTCTCAGGCACTCGCCCGCAGTGCACCGCCCATTCGCGTCGCAGAGCTCCGGCGACCCGGCCGGAGCTCTGCGGGGGGTCGGAAGACTACTGCCGCTTCAAGTCGGTCAAGAGCGCGCGAAATGAACCGGGGGCGAGGAGGAGCTTCGGCCCGTCCGGGTCCTTGGAGTCCCGCACGCCCACAACCTCGGCCAGTACGGCAACCTCCACGCACTCGCCGCCCTGGTCGTTGCTCCGCCGTGACTTGCGCCATGTCACATCGTCCACTGGTTCATCGCCTTTCGAATGAAGTCGCGGGAGTCGCTGACGCTGAGACATCGCGCCTGCATCTCTGCGAACGCGCCGACGCAGTGCAAGATATCGCTCGCTTCCTGAGATGTGACGCCTCCGGTCGACATCTCCTGATAGAGCAGTTCCTCGCCGGTCGGCTGGGTGGCGATGCTGAAGGTTCCCGAGACGCCCCGGTAGTACGCCGTCGGAGCGATCTGGAGGGTCACGTGATCCCACATCGATGCCTCAAGCAGGTGCTCGCATTGGCGATACATCACTTCAGGGGTACCGACCTGCCGCGTCAGGGTGACTTCCGCCAGGACCACCACGATTCTGGGTGGTGCCTCGCGCTCCAAGATCTGCTGTCGCTTGAGACGGCCTTCGAGTGCCTGCCGCGTGGGCAGTAGGACCCGGGCGTACTCTTCCGTTTGCAGTAGTCCGACGACGAATGTCTCTGCGTACATTCGCAGCAGCTCCGCGGACGACTCGGCCACCGAGTAGTCGGTGAAGAACTTCGGGTGGGCGGAGGACTTGAGGATGTCGTCCCACACGTCGGTCAGCGTGGTGCCGGAGCCGAGGGCTTCGTCCAGCCTTACTGCGAAGTCCCTCCTGCAGCGGGTCGTTCCGTTCTCCACCTGGGCTATGTAGCTGCGGCTCACGGCAGCGCGTTCGGCGAGGTCAAGGCGCGATAGGGCGGCCTCGTCGCGAAGCCTGGCCACTTCCTGGCCGAAGGCGATGGTCTGAGGCGTCGGTCTGCGTGCAGCCAACTGGAACACCCCCTAGAAACCGGCTCACACCACCTGGGACCGGTGTGCGTGAGTTGTTGTTCTTTCGTGGTCACATTACGCCCTGGAGTGGATTCTGTGCGGGGAGTCACGAGAAATCGGAGGTGATCGTTCATGCAGGGCCCCGCGGAGATCGTCGTCCCGGTGCAGGCCGAGTCGATCAAGGTGGTGAGGGACTGGGTAGAGGAGGTGCTCGCACGGCTGGACCAGGACACCTACCTGGCGAAGGTCGTGGTGTCGGAGCTGCTGACGAACGTCCTGCGGCACACCGAAAGCGCGACGGCGACCGTGCGGGTCGTTCAGGCCGACAAGGGGACGGTCGTGGAGGTCTTCGACTCCTGCGACGTGCTGCCGGTCGCGGCGTCGGCGGACCTGTTGAGCGAGGGCGGACGCGGCCTGGCGATGATGGGCGCGCTGGTCACCTGACTTGGCTCACTCGCTTGGATGTCGTCAGACCTTGAGCCTGTTGACCTGTGGATACGTGTTCGGGTGAGTGTGGTTTCACGCACTAAGCGG
>NZ_JBICUS010000030.1:0-55929 GCF_043198455.1 Spirillospora sp. NPDC048824
AGCCTGCCAGCCCTGGAAACCAGCGCCGCACAGCGCTGACCAGCGGCGACTCGCCGGCGATCACAGCCGTGTGTCTACGAACTGCGGAACGCGGGTGGCACCGACCGTCCCAATCGTGACCGTCTCTGCTGCCGGCTGGCTGGTGACCTCGGGAGACTCGATGAGCTTCGAAGGCGGGCTGGTCGAGCCATGGGCATGGGCACTGGTCGCCTTCAGCCTGGCCGCTCAGGGCGTGTTCCTGCTGACCGCCTTCGCGCTATACGCGCGGGAACGCTGGAGCCGCGTTCTGGGCGCAAGCATTCAGGTAGAGCCGTCAGTCGCGCAGAGAAGCGTTGCTCTCATGGCCGCACTTGCCGCGCTGGCCGTCGCCGCCGTCGGCGTCAGGTGGGCGATCGGCGACGGCGGAGGCTTCGGCCGATACGAAGAGGGGCGCGTCCTCGCAGGCCGTACCGGCTCAGCCAGCGAGGCGGCAGCCGCCATTCTGGCCGCGCTGGGCGGCTTGTCCCTGGCGTTCCCCAGACTCGCCCAGCGGCTCCCGATCCCGGTCTGGCTGACGGTGGCAGCCACTTGGACGGGATCAGGCTCACTCTTCGCCTACGGCCTGTTCCGAACCGTCGTCGTAACCGCCGGAGCAGACATGTCAGAGATCATCACCCCGCCGAACCGGTCCGTCCAGCTGGCCGGGCCGGCCAGCGGCCTCGCCCTGGCAGCGTGCTCAGTCACCCTCACACGAGCGGCCCGACGAGATCGGCGGTCGGTATCACATACAGCGTGAAACGTTCACGCCACCACGCAGCCCCCCCACGAAGTGAGGCTGGAGTATTAGGTCTGCAAATCCACCACTACGTTCCACCTTTCCTGTGGTGGCTTTCTGTTGATGGGACACACTGATGGACGCGGGGACGTGGGAAAGGCCGTGGAGGTGCGCGTCGGCCCGCTGGGCCCCTACGGCCACGGGTTCGCGGGCTCGGTGCACGTGTACGCCGGTGCCTTGCGCGCGAAACCGGCTCAGTTGTGCCGCTGATCTGCCCGGTCACCGGGAACTAGTCTTCGGGGTGTGGACATGACGGCCGGCTGACGGAGGTGGCTCGTGCGGGCAGGTGAGGTGGCGATCGAGGACCTGGAGGCTCTGCGCGTCCCGCTGACCGGCTTCTGCTACCGGCTCCTCGGCTCCGCCGCCGACACGGACGACGCGGTTCAGGAGACCCTGATCCGGGCGTCGTCCAGGCTGGACCGGTACGACCCGGGCAGAGCACGGCTGAGCACATGGGTCCATCGGATCGCCACCAATGTCTGCATCGACATGCTCCGGGCGGCGAAGCGGCGGGCCCTGGTCATGGACGTGGGGTCGGCGGCCGACCAGGGCCCGGACCTCGGTGCGCCGCTTCCGGCAGAGGTGTGGGTGGAGCCGATGCCCGACTCGCGTCTGCTGGAGCGCCGGGACGCCGGTGACGTGGTCGTGGGACGGGAGTCGGTGCGGCTGGCGTTCATCGCGGCGCTTCAGCACCTCGCTCCTCGTCAGCGGGCCGTCCTGGTGCTGCGGGACGTCCTGGTGTTCACCGCCCAGGAGACCGCCGAGATCCTCGGGACCACGGTGCCCGCGGTGAACAGCGCGCTGCAGCGCGCACGGGCATCATTGGAGGCCGACCGGCCCGACCCCTTCGACCTCTACGACCCCGAGGACGCCGGGCAGCGTGATCTGCTGCGCCGGTACGTGACCGCCTTCGAGGCCCACGACATCGCCGGGCTGACCGCGGTGATGCGCGAGGACGCGGTGGCTTCGATGCCGCCGTTCCAGTGGCGGCTGGTGGGCGCACAGAAGATCGCTGCGCTCGCCGGGGCCAGCGACTCCTGCGCGGGCGCCCGACTGGTCCCATGCCGCATCAACGGCGCCTCGGGGTTCGGGCAGTACCGGCCCGGCGACGACGGCGTCCTGCGCCCGTTCGCTCTCGTTTCGGTCGACATACGGGACGAGCGGATCAGCCGGATGGTGACGTTCCTCGGTACCCAGCACCGATTCGCCGAGTTCGGCCTCCCGGAGTCCCTCCGAGGTGCGGAGCACGTCACCGCGTGACCGATGAGTTCTCGCCCGACGCGTCGTACAAGTCGGTGAACACCCTGACGACGCGAAAGGACCAGCTCGATGGAAACGACCTCGGCCCACCTGACCAGCGAAACCCGGGCAGAGCGGGAGCGGCTCGCCGGCCTGCTCGGTGACCTCACGCCGGAGCAGTGGAACACGCCGTCCCTGTGCGACGGCTGGCGGACCCGTGAGGTGGTCGCCCACATGACGATGCCGTTCCGGACCAGGGCGATCGGGGTGATGGCGGGTCTGGTCCGGGCCGGGTTCTCGTTCAACCGGTATGCCGACCGGGATGCCCGGTCGGCGGCGCAGGCGACGAGCGAGAGCGATCTGCTCGACCTCCTCCGGCGCAACATCGACCACCCCTGGCAGCCACCCGGCGGCGGGCAGGCGGGCGCCCTCAGCCACGACGTCATCCACGGCCTCGACTTCACCGAGCCGCTCGGCCTTCCCCCGGCACCGGCCGAGCGGCTCGCGCTGGTCCTGGCGTCGACCAGGCCCCGGCAGCTGAAGTACTTCGGGGTCGACCTCGGCGGGAGGAGACTGGCCGCCACCGACTCCGACGCGGTCGTCGGCGAGGGATCCACCGTCGTGGAGATGACGTCCAAGGACATCCTCCTCGTGGTCACCGGACGGCGTCCCGTCGAGGGATGATCACGCGATCACGTCGCGGATGGGGCGCTGGGAGCGCTGGAGGTGAGGGCGGGGGCGGCGACGCGGCGGCCGGCTAGTTGCCGACCGGCTTGCCGTCCTTGTCGATGCGGGTGTGGCCGAGGGGCTCCACGTTCGGGCGGTTGGTCAGTGGCTGGTCGTAGAGCAGCACGTTGATTCCCAGCCCGGCCGTGTACTCGACGTAGGAGTTGGTCGTCGCGTCGATGCCGAAGTAGCGGTCGCAGTCGCCCTGTCCGTAGTACACGCCGTCGACGGCCGGTGCCTTGCGCACGACACCGGCGTCACTTGTGCCGCTGACCTGCTCCGGGGGTGTGAGGCTGACGCAGTAGGGCACCGGGAGTCCCTTGAACACGTAGTAGCCGAGCAGGTCGCCGTCGCCGTTCTGCAGGTAGACGTAGCTCAGTTTGCCGGGCTTGTTCCAGGTTTCGATCCAGAAGTTGGCCGTGTTCCGGGTCGGTGAGTAGTTCATGGTCTTGCTCGGCTGTTGCGCCACGAGCCGCGTGTACCCGCCCAGGGTCCGATCCTGCTCCTCATCGCCGGCGTCCTCGGTGCAACCGGCAAGGGTGATCAGGGCCACGCCCGCCATGGCCAGCAGGACCAGGAAACGCCTCAGGTCCGAGCGGGTGATGGTGAACTCGACGTGCATGATGTCTCCTCGGTGCTCAGACTGAGCCGGTACGGCAGCCCCGAACTCCGGAACCGCCCTTCGGTGTGCTTCTTCGCGGCATCCGCGTTGTACTGGTTGATGTTCTCGGCGCGGTTGTTCTGCAACGCCGTGATCGACGCGTTGATCTGCAGAACGCGCTGATCGGTGGGCTTCGGTTCCGATTTCAGCTCGCGCCGCAGGTTCCTTATCGACGCCTCGTCGGACTGAACCTGGGCACAGAGGTCAAAGAAATGGTCGTACGCGGCGATCCGGTAGTCCCCGCTTCCCTCGATCCGTTCCCGCTGCTCGGCCGCGCCGCGCCACGGCGCCGTGGCGCTGGAGAAGAAACCCCAGCCGAACACGTACATGATGCTGAGGATGAGGACGACGACGATCGCCGCGACACCCACCTTGAGGACGATTCCACTGTGGCGGATCACGTCTTTCAGGGTGTGATCGAAATCGTCGTCGGGCATGCGCGGTACCTTCCTTCGCCGTCAGAGCCGAGAGGTCGACCCGCAGAAACCCGAGCCGCAGCCGAACACTTGCCGGGTAGGACCACAAGGCGGATGGGGGCCGCCGGCCCTGCCGCATTCCGTCAGCTCGCGAATAATCAATGCTGTGCGGGAGGAGAGCAAATTCGTCCGATCATTCTTCTGCAGGCTCGGTGAATCACGATAGTCGGAGAATGCCCGGTGTGTCGAAGCCCGCAAGAACACGGCGCCGAACCGCATCCCGTGCTCTGGAGTCGTCCCCCATGGTCGTCCCGGCGATTGCGCTGGTCACATCACATCGGTCATGATCGGAACCAGATCCCAGGTTTACGGGTCGAAGAGGGATCGCCGGAGGTTCGGCGAGCTCGATGCCGTGACCGCCCTGGATGTTCCCGCCGCTCTCACCGACCGGGCAGCGGCTCGCCGCGCGGCTCGTCCCCGACCCCGGGCCCCGGGCTGACAACAGGAAGTGACCGAGACACGTGACCGAATCAATGGTGTTCGACGCCGCCGTCGAGGTGGGCATCGCCGCGTTCTGCGCCGGCGCCGAGCCGCCGGGTGACGACGAGGTGTGGGGCCGGCTCACCGGGGCCGGGGTCGAGCCGTGGCTGGCCG
The DNA here is from genome assembly GCF_043198455.1 of Spirillospora sp. NPDC048824. Lineage (NCBI taxonomy): Bacteria > Bacillati > Actinomycetota > Actinomycetes > Streptosporangiales > Thermomonosporaceae > Spirillospora > Spirillospora sp. NPDC048824. The sequence goes on from NZ_JBICUS010000030.1 coordinate 4,511, forward strand.
AGAGGCTGCTGATCTTCCTGCCGATGGCGTTCACGCGGCGGCTGCTGCCGGACGTCGCGTTCCCGGACGCGGTGGTGGCTCCGGGGGGACGAGTGAGCCTGCCGGCCGAGGCGGTGTTCGTGGCCGCGCTGGCACGCGCCCAGCAGGCGGGCCGCGGCGAGATCGAACGGGTGGCGCTGCGCAGCAGCGAGATCAAGGCGATCAACAATGCGCTGTCCGCCGGGTCGGAGCTGTCGGATCTGGAGCTCGGCGAGACCGCGCTGGCCCGGGACCTGGAGCCGGTCGAGCCGGGCGACGGCGGCGTCCCCTCGCCGCGGGCCGTGTTCGAGGGCCTCCTGCGGGGGCACCACGTGCTGCTCGACGGCGAGGCGAAGGCCGATGCGAAGTTGTTCGTCCACCCCGCTCCGGCGGGCATGGTGATGGCCCAGGTCGACTTCGCCGTGTCGCACCCGGCGCTGGCCACGCCATGGCTGGTGGAGAGCTTCGCCGGGCACGGCACCACCTGGCGCGAGGCGATCGGCGGGGCGCTCCGCAAGTTCGAGCGCGGCTCCCTGCATCCGATCGTCGACGGCCTGCTGCGTCCCGGTGCCGCTTCCGACCAGGTGGTGCGGGAGCGATACGAACACCCCGGCGGCGCGTTCGAGCTGGTCCTGGGTGCTCAGCTCACCATGTTCACCGACCGGGCGGTGCCGTCCGCCGGGCCGCTGCTCGACCGGCTGCTGGACGAGCTGCGCTCGGTTCCGCTCACCCGGAGGGTGCACGGGCTGCGCCTGTTCACCGCCTACCACGACGGCCGGCTGCAGACCAATGAGGTGCTCCTGGACGGCGAGCCGTGGCCCGGTGGTGAGGCCGTGGTCGCGGACAGTCCGGCGCCTCTGCCCCATGGGAGGGTGGCGGTGCGGCTCTTCTCCCTCCTCGTGCCTGCCGACGGCGTCCAGTACTCCAGTGGTAAGTCGTGATCTGTAATGGCCCGGAGCGCGCTCCGTGTAAGCAGCCTCGTGTAAGCAGCCTCGTGTCAGCAGCCATCATCGATATCGATGACCGCGATCCTGTCCGGTCCGACCAGAACCAGGCAAGCCCCGTCGCCGGTGAGCTCCAGCGGAAGCCCTTTGCCATAGGCGAGCCGTGGTGGACCGTCGGGGGTGCCGGTGACCTCGGCCCGGATGGTGTTGAGCAGATCCTTCAGCAGCCAGTGGACGAAATGGTCACCGGGATCCTCCATCGAGGGTGAGCCACCCGCACCCATCCCCGTTCCCCAAGCGAGCTCGATCAACGCGCGCTCAGAATCGGCCAGGGCGGCCTCCAGTTCGTCAAGGGACCATCGCAAGAGAAGGCCGTCGTCGTCCTCCTCCTCGGGAGTTTCGGCGAAGTCCCAGCCGATGCCCGGTGGCGGCGCGGCTCGCAGCGCGGCGTCAGCGGCATCGAGATCGACGGAGACCGGCAGGTCATGCGCCATGAAGGTCACCTCGAACGTGACCTGGTTGTTGTTGTTGATGTAGAGCAACTCACTGAGCAACGTAGTGAGGCACGCGATGCGCGATTCCGCGTCGCCCTGATCAGGAGGCGTCGCCCCAGCGGGTGCCACGGACAGGCGGCCGGTGTCGCCTCTCCAGGTTCGCACCATCAGGTGAACCTCGTCTTCCAGCGGCGAGCCGCCGGGCTCGGCTGCGACCTGTATCCGCAGCAGGTCCTCGTTGTCCTCGACCAGCATCCCGGCCACGAACGCGGCGACCGCCCGTGTCCGGCGGTCCAGCGGACCGGCGGCGGCCTCCAGAACGGGAACCAGGAATGCCAGGGCCTGCTCCGCGCCCGCGTCCGGGAATCCCGCCGCAGCGCGGTGGGCGCCGAACATCTCGTCCGCGTCCTCGATCTCGAACCGTTGGACGGCCACCGGACGGCGTTCCGCCCGGCCGGCGAATCCTGCGTACTGGGCCACCTGCGCCAGTGACGGCGGCTGCTCCTCCCAGTCCACGTCGAGCGCGCGCGGCGCCTCGCCGTGGACGAGAGACACCCGGACACCGGGCAGCCAACGCTCGAGCAACTTCACTCCGGCCGCCAGCGGATCGTTCATCACCATTGCTCCTCCCGCATTGCCACGTTTGTTGTGGGCGGCATTCCAGTGGCCGCACCGTGCTCCAAAAACCGTGCTCCAAAAACTGCTCGCCGCTCGACATGAGCATGCCCGAGAATAGCGAGATGTTCGACATGAGCAAGATCGACGCGCTGAACTCGGCGACGAAGTATCCCTCGATCCTCACCTACCATGCCCTCGGGGAGCGTGGGGCACTGACCGAGGAGCTGACGACCTTCGACGGCTTCGACGGCATGGCGTATCTGACGGAGAAGATCGACGGCACGAACGGCCGGATCGTCCTGCTCCCCGGCTCGGCCGACTACTTCATCGGCTCCCGCGAGGAACTGCTGTACGCCCGGGGTGACCGCGTCGGAAACCCGGCCCTGGGCATCGTGGAGGCGCTCAGGCCGCTGGCGGAGCGCCTTGCGCAAAGCCACCACTCCGATTTCCACCGGCCGATCGTCACGCTGTACCTGGAGGTCTACGGCGGCAAGATCGGCGGCCAGGCCAAGCAGTACAGCGCGAAAGGCGCCGTGGGGTATCGGCTGTTCGACCTCACCTCGGCCGATATGGACGTCCTGGGCTGGGAGCGCAGCCGCATTTCCTCGTGGCGTGACGGCGGCGGGCAGGAATTCCTCGATGTGGATGCCCTGCGGAGCCTGGCGGAGGGCTTGGACATTCCGCCGGTGCCGTACCTGAGCGTCGTCAGCGGCGGGGAACTGCCGAAGGACGTGGAGGGCATGTCGGCCTTCCTGACCGCCCACCTCTCTGAGTCCCGGGCAGGCCTGGACGAGACGGCGGGCCGTCGGCCGGAGGGCCTGGTGCTGCGCAGCCTCGACCGGTCAAGGATCGCCAAGGCGCGCTTCCAGGACTACGAGCGGACCCTGAAACGCCGCCGGCAGCGGCGGTGAGGGACGCGTGTCACCCGACACGGTAGGACGGCAGACCTACGGGACGTGCCCTGACCCAGTGGTCCGGGCGGGAACGGTCAGACGGTATCCCGTTCCATCGAGGTGATCCCGGCGACGACGACGCGGAACGGGTCGCCTGCCGCGGAAGGCCGATCGGTCTCCAGTTCGCAGGTCAGGCACAGCGCCAGCAGCCGGATCGCGGTGACCTTGTCGGGCGTGAGCGGCTTCGTCCCGGTGAACACCGGGATGGCGATGTGTTCGAGGCGTCCCGCGGCCTGGCCCGCCCATGCGCTCGGGGCCGTGTCGCCGAGCGCCCGGCACCCGTGGCGGAGGTCGGCGGCGAGGTCGCCGGTGGCCGCCCGGCTGCCGCGGACCATCGCGGTGCTCGCCTCGTCGTGCAGGACGCCGGCGACCCGGCGGCGCCAGGCGCGTTCGGGCTCCCGGCTGAACAGGTAGTGGCGGGCCTGGTAGTATGGGCCCCGTTCGAAGACACGGTCGAGGGCCCGATCCAGCAGCAGCGATCCGGCCTCGCCCCTGCCCAGGTCGCCGGGCAGCCCGCGTAGGGCCTCGCCGGCGTGGTCCTGCTTCTCCTGCCACCGCCTCCCCATCTCAGCGGCCCGCTGCTTGTCGAGGCTGTCGGGGTCGGTGGCCAGGTGGTAGTCCGCGTATGCGTCCCTTTCGCTTCTGATGGCCGTGCTCAGCCGGTCGGCTCCGGTGATCGCGGTGGTGAGGTCGTGGTCGACGTCGTGGTCGGGGACCAGGGCGCGGGCCAGGTTCCGTGTGGTCGTCCCCGCCGCCCGGAGTTCCTCCCGGCAGTCGGCGGCCATGTCCTGCGCCACCCAGAGAGAATGGTCGCCGCGCCGGTGGCGGATGTTCCAGATCGCGCGGATCACCAGCAGCCGCGCGAGCAGCGGCGCCACCCGGTCGACGTCTCCGGCGATGTGACGGGCGAGCGTCCTGCGGTCGATCGCACTCGGTCGATCCATGAGGAGCTCCCGTCCGCCGGGCGAACCGCGCTTTCCGGAAAAGCCTAACGGACGATGCTCAGCCGACCGGGAAGCCGGCACCTGGGGCGGCGTAGTCGATGGGGCCCTCGAAGCGGGTCGAGGCGGCGGCCACTGCCTGCCGGGGCGTGAGGGAGCGCCCGACGTGTGTGACGATCAGCCGTCCCGCCCGGGCCGCGCGGGCGGTGTCGCCGGCGTCCTCCGGCGTGTGGTGGACCTGCACTTCGGCGTCCGAGGCGTGCGCGCTGTCCGCCTCGCACAGCAGCACGTCGCATCCCTCGGCCATGCTCGTCAGCGCGGGGCAGGGGCCCGTGTCCCCGGAGTACACCAGCGAGCGGCCCGCGGCCTCGACGCGCAGGCCGAAGGCCGGGATGCCGTGTGACACCGCCCGGCTGGTCAGCGTGAGCGCGCCGGCCCGCACTTGATGCCCGTCGTGCAGTTCCTCGATGTCGAAGGCGGATTCGACCGGGCTGCGGGTCGAGGTGTTGGTGAGGAAGTGCGCGAGCCGGTCGGCGATGCCCGGAGGGCCGTACAGGGGAATCGGGGCGGCGAGCCGGATGTCGGCGTAGAGCGCGCCGTAGTAGGCGGTGAGGAGGTCCGCGCTGTGATCGGCGTGCAGGTGCGAGATCCAGATCGCGTCCAGCTCGTCCAGCCGGACGTGGCGTTGCAGCTCGGCCAGCGTCCCGGTGCCCGCGTCCACCCACACCCGGGTGCCCGCGCCGGTCACCAGGTAGCCGGAACAAGGGTTGTCCGCGCTCGGGTACGGCGTGGCGGAGCCCAGAACCGTGATGCTGAGAGGCTCGCTGGTCATCCGCGAAGTCTAGAACGCTGAACATCAGGTGTTGATCCGCCGGCCATGGCCACCCGCGCTGCGGGGCGGCCGGAGACGCGGCGCGGGCGGCGATGGCGGCGCCGGGCGGCGACGTTCCGCGGAGACGGAAGGGATGGAAGGCCGATCGGGAGGATCTGGAGTACTGGGCGGCGATTCGCGAGGAGTTCGGGAGCGTCATCTCCGCGGGACGCAGGCCCTGACCGGCCCGGCTCACCGGGCTCCGCGGCCGTTCATAACCGTGGTGCTCACCCCGGTTCGCGGAGTCAGAAGCCGAAGGCGCTGAGCAGGGCCGCGATCAGCATGGCCGTCCCGAGCACGGACACCGCCGAACCGGCGGCGACCTTGAAGCGGAGGACCTTGGCCAGGTCGGCCTTCTCCGCGGGGGCGGCCGGGTCGTAGAAGACGGGGACCTCCTGCCCCGGGCGCGGCAGTCCCGGGATGCGCGAGAAGCTGACGGCCTCGACGGAACGGCCTTCCGCGGTCGTGAACTGGAAGACGGCCGTGATCTTCCGCGGGGTGACGTCCGTCGGGCCCCGCCTCCGGTACTCGACGACGAGGCCGGTCGCCGGCGTGCCCCGCCGGGTCAGACGCCACCAGTCGCGTACCAGCACATAGCCCAGGGCCAGCAGGATCCCGCCGCAGACGATGGCGGGGACGAAAGTGGACATGCTCCCCCTTCGGCAGGTCGACGTCATCGACCAGGTTCCGCAGGCACCCGTCAAGGCTTCGCGAACGTCAGCCGAGTATGCCGGACGATGCGATCCGGCAGCCGCTGCGGGGGCAGACGAAGCCCGAGTCGGTCTTCACGCGGGTGGTGATGCCCGGTCCACCCGGCCGGCGGATCGAGATCTTCGCCGACGAGTTGTTCGTCATCTGCGAGGACGCCCCGCCCGACGTCGTCCGGAGCGAAAACGTCGGGCAGTCCGGGCGGCCCTCGTCCCCTATCCGGGGCGGGAGCCGGCGCGTGGGGGCGGCGTTGGTCAGAGCCAGCCGAGATCGGTGGGCTGGGGGAAGCCGCGGCGCCAGATGCCGTACGCGGCCAGGGCGATCAGCGCGGGCGCGAAGGCGGGGATGAGGACGCGGCCGAGGTGGTGCCGGGTGCGCAGGCCCCAGGCGGTGAAGACGGCGGCGACGATGAGGCCCATGACGGCTGTGCCGCCTTCGAGGGAGTTGGTGGTCCAGGTGAGGGCGACCGCCAGGGCGGGGACGAGCGCGAGGTGCGCAGGCGGGGCGGGGCGTGCCGCGAGGGTGCGGGCCAGTGCGGCGACGACCACGGCGGTTCCCGCGTACCAGAGGTAGTGGCCGACGACTTCGTCCCACAGGTGGACGACGGCGATGCCGGGGGTGTCGTTGCCGACGGAGTTGGCGGCGAGGTGGATGCCGTGTCCTTCGACGTAGGTGATGGCGCCGACGAGGTAGACGGCCCAGCTGCGGCGGTCGGCCCGCCCGGTGTGGAGGGCGGCCGCGGCGGTGAGCAGGACGGCGTAGGGGACGAGGATGTCGATCCAGTCGGCCCAGCGGGTGTCGCCGATGGTGCCGAGCCCGGCGAGGCCGAAGCCGAGGTGATGGGTGAGGCCGTAGACGAGGGCGCAGGCGGCGAGCCAGCGCTCGGGGTGTCGGTCGCGTGCGGTGGATGCGGTGGGTGCGGTTGGTGCGGCCGGTGCTGACGCCATGCCCCTCCCCGGTTCGGCGGGTGCCCATCATGGCGCAAACAGGGCCGTGCGGGGGCGGTTCGGAGCCGGGGCTCTTCGGTTCCGGGGCTCTTCGGCGGGAGGCCGCGCCGGGTGGAGTTCCCGGCGCGGCCTCCCTGGGTGATTCGGCGGTCAGCAGAGGCCGCGTGGTTTGGAGGTCTTGCAGCGGTTGTGATCGAAGCGGTTGGTCCTGCTGCCGCTCTTGTCGACCAGGTCGTACGGCGCGTTGCCGCGGACGTGGTTGGCCTTGATCAGGTTGTGCTCGGCGGGCCGCCTCTTCGGCGGGACGCCGCGCTGGAGGACGATGCCGCCGGAGTAGCGCAGGTCGCCCCGGTTCCGCTTGACCTTGTTCTTCGCGATCGTGTTGTGGTCGCCGCCGAAGAGCAGGATGCCGGTGCCGTTGAGCGCGGGGACCGGGCCGTACGCCTTGCAGTCGCGGTTGTTCTTCGAGACGTTGTTCTTCCAGATCGCGTTGTTGCCCTGCCCGCCCTTCTGGCCGTCGTCGACCAGCGCGATTCCGGTGCAGTTCCGGACGAAGTCGTTGCCCCAGACCTTGACGTGGCGGGCGTGCCGGATGAGCAGGCCCAGCGCGTTGCCGGAGGCGTGGTTCTCGGCGACCACGGTCCCGTGCGCGTCGGCGATGTCCCCGACATAGAGGCCCGCGTGTTCACCGGAGTGCTCAACCCAGTTGTGCACGAAACGGCCGCGGGTGGAGTTGAACTCCGCGATGCCGTACTCGCCGTTCTTCTTGGCCAGGACGTACTCCACCGTCAGCTTGTCGGTGTGGAGTCCGAGCACGCCGGTCTCCTTGAACTTCCAGACGCTGAGCTTCTTGACCGTCACGTTCCTGACCGGGTGCCCGGCGCGGCCGACCACGCAGATTCCCATTCCGGGCTGCTCGACCTTCGCGCAGTGGTCCCTGCGGCCGGGCCGCAGGACGGTCTTGTTGCCCACGCCGCGGATCGTCAGCGGCTTGCGGACGAGGACACCCCCGTCATAGCGGCCCGCCTTGAGCTGGATGATGTCACCGCGCTTGGCCTTGTTGACGGCCTTCTGGATCGAATGCCCCGGCTTCACCACGTGAATCCGGGCGTCCGCCGACGCCTGGCCGGCCGGCACGAGCGCCGCGAACGCGACGACCGTGCCGAGCGAGACCACAAGAGTCCGCCTCATCCCTTTTCCCCCGTTTCTTTGCTCCGACTCGGGACCGCCCGCCGCCTTTCGCGGCCGGGCAATTCCTCGATCATCTTGGACCGGCCAGGTAATGCCGCCGGTGCCGGAAGCGTAAAGCCCGGGGAATCACGCTCGATTTTGCCGTCCCTTTCGCAAGCCCAGACGGCTTCGGGGGAAGCCGCCGGACAACGGGCGATTAGGGCTGAGCGTCCGCGCGGAAGCGCGAGCGTTCCCCCGAGGGGAAAAGGGCCGCCGGCCGGCGACGCCGCGGCCATTATGAACGACTCGGCGCGCGGGCGGGCGTGGCCCGAAGACCCGGGCCGGCCGGTCAGGTCGCCTTGGGACGGGGTGACAGGGCCGACAGGACGACGCCGCCCAGGCCCTTCACGGACGCGGCCATGAACGTGGTCCAGTCGAAGTAGTCGCGCCAGAGGGTGATGCGGTCGTCGAGCACCTTGAAGGTGCCGCACACCCAGAACTCGGCACGCCAGGCGCCGGCTTCCAGGACGTCGGTGCGCTCGGTCAGGACCACGGGGCCGTTGGAGGCGATGTTGTGGACGCGGGCTTCGAAGCCGGTGCCGTAGCGGGACATGGCGCGGAGCGTCTTCTCGACGGCGGGCAGGCCGCGAGCCGGCGGGAGCGGGACGTTCTGGTAGACCATCTCGGGCGCGGCGTAGGTGAGGGCACGGTCGATGTCGAGGTCTTCGAGGGCGGAGAGGAAGTCGGTGACGATCCGGGTCTCGCTCATGGCGGTCCTCCAAGTTCGGTGGCACCACCGTAGTTCAGGGATGCGGGACAATCGGGGACGAGCCGCCGCGCGGGAGGCCCTCGTGGACGGCATGCACGCCGCCCTGCTGTGCAGCGCGGTGTTCGCCGCGCTGGTCGCGGTGTTCGCGCTCATCACGCTCCGCGACGTCCCCACGGTGAGCCCCGAGGCCGAGGAGCCCGATCTGGTCACGGTCGCCTGACATGTCCCGATGTGGATAAACTGATATCACTTTGCTAGGTTGGTGATAACGCTAGACGAGGAGAACCGAACATGGCCGACGAGGCGACGAAGGTGGACATGCCGCGCCCGAAGATCACCGAGCGGGCGGCCCGGGACCGCGGCGGGTGGGCGATGCTGGGGCTCGCCGTCGTCCTGGTGCTGGTGGGCGCGGCCGCGGTGCTCGCCGGAGTCGCGGTGGGCGGGACCGCCGCCCTGGCGGCGGGCATCGCGGCGGGATCGCTGCTCGCGGTGGCCGGCCTGGTCGCCGCCGCCGGCCTGACGCCCGTGGCCCCCAACGAGGCCCGGGTCCTGCTGCTGCTCGGACGGTACAAGGGGACGGTCCGCACCGACGGGCTGCGGTGGGTGAACCCGCTGACGACCCGGGAGCGCGTGTCGACGCGGATCCGCAACCACGAGACGGGGCTGGCCAAGGTCAACGACCTGGACGGCAACCCGATCGAGATCTCGGCCGTGGTGGTGTGGCAGGTCGCCGACACCGCGCGGGCCGTGTTCGAGGTCGACGACTTCGTGGAGTTCGTGGCGTTCCAGACCGAGGCGGCCGTCCGGCACATCGCGGGCAGCTTCCCCTACGACGACGCCGACCGGACCTCGCTGCGCGACAACGCCGACGAGATCACCGCGCAGCTGTCGGCCGAGCTGGCCGAGCGGGTCGCGTCCGCCGGGGTGGAGATCATCGAGTCGCGGATCACCGGGCTGGCGTACGCCCCGGAGATCGCGCAGGCGATGCTGCGCCGCCAGCAGGCCGGCGCGGTCGTCGCTGCGCGGCAGCGGATCGTGGAGGGCGCGGTCGGCATGGTGCAGCTCGCGCTGGAGCGGCTCGACGATCAGAACGTGATCGAGCTGGACGAGGAGCGCAAGGCCACGATGGTCAGCAACCTGCTGGTCGTGCTGTGCGCCGACCGCGACGCCCAGCCGGTGGTGAACACCGGCAGCCTCTACCAGTGACCCCCTTACCAGTGACTGAGCGCAAGAAGATCCTGCTGCGGCTCGACCCGGCGGTGCACGAGGCGCTGGCCCGGTGGGCCGGGGACGAGCTGCGCAGCACCAACGCCCAGATCGAGTTCCTGCTGAGGCGGGCGCTCGCCGACGCGGGCCGGATGCCCGGGTCGGCCCGCGCGATGCGCGGGCGCGGCCGCCCCCGCGGTGCCGCCGAGGACGAGGAAGACCCGCCGCCCGGCGGGGGCGAGGACTAGTCATGGTCAGTGTTCCGGAATCGCTGCCGGCACGGATGTATCTGCTGGCGTACGACCTGAAGAAGCACAGGATGAGCAAGGGCGGCCCGCAGCTCGGCTACGTGCTGCGGGCGGCCGCCCTCACCGAGCTGTACCTCGACGGGCGGCTCGGCGAGGAGCGGCGCAAGCCCGTCCCGGGCACGCCGGGCGAGGATCCGTACGGGGTCCTGGCGCAGATCGCCGGGTCGCGGCCCAGGTCGTGGCAGCACTGGGTGCACAAGGACGGCAAGGCCATGGTGGTGAAGGTACGGGACGAGCTGGTCCGCGACGGGTGGATCCGCGTGCGGCCCCGCCGGAGGCTGGGCCTGTTCCCGGGCCAGGAGGTCACCGTCAAGGATCCCCGCGTGGTGAAGTCGCTGTGGGGCGGGGCGTCGTCGGCGCTGCGGGGGCGTCCGGTGGCCCACGTGAACAGCTACGACGCGGCGGCGGTCGCGCTGGCGGCGGCGGGCGGGCTGAAGACCGTCCTGCCGGGGGCGGACCGGCGGCGACACAGGCGGCGGATCGAGGAGCTGACGGCCCGGACGGGACCGGCGGCGACGGCGGTCCGCAAGGTGATCCGCCAGCAGAACGCGGCCGCCGCCGCGGGCTGAGCCGCCCGCCGGCCGGCTACTCGTAGACGAGCTCGACCGGGACGTTGCCCCGCGTGGCGTTCGAGTACGGGCAGACCTGGTGGGCGCGTTCCACCAGGTCGCGTCCGTTCTCCAGGTCGTCGGGCAGCTCGATCCGCAGCACGACGGTGAGGCCGAACCCGTTCTCGACGTCACCGCCGATGCCGACCTCGGCGGTGACGGAGACGTCCCGGACGTCCTGCTTGGTCGTGCGGGCGACGGCGCCGAGGGCGCTGGCGAAGCAGGCGGCGTACCCGGCGGCGAACAGCTGCTCGGGGTTGGTGCCGGCGCCGCCGCCACCTCCCATCTCGGTGGGGACGGCGAGGGCCAGGTCGAGACGGCCGTCGGAGCTGACGGCCTTGCCGTCGCGCCCGTTGGCGGTGGCGACGGCGGTGTAGTGAACGTCCACCCGTTCCTCCTTTTGATTGCGTACAACTTAGTTTTACACAACCAATGTAGTGGCAGGAGGGTCCCCGCGCATCCCCGGGGGCACCGGACATCCGTCGCCGATGTTTGAGAGTGCCCGAAAGGGCACGCTTCACCTGGACGGAACGTGGACGGAGACGACGTGGAGATCAGCCTCGACCTCCTGCTCCCCCGTGACGCGGCGAGCGTCCCGGCGACGAGGAGGCTGCTGGACGCGGCCCTGACCGCCCTCGGGGTGGAGGACCAGATCCGCAGCGACATCGAGGTGATGCTGACCGAGGCGTGCACCAACGTGATCAGGCACGCCGAGCACGGGGCCGACTACACGGTGCGGGCCATCATCCAGGACCGCCACTGCATGATCAAAGTGATCGACTCGGGGACGGGCTTCGACGCCGAGCGGATTCCGCGACCCGATCCCGGGGCGGAACAGGGCCGCGGACTGCTGATCATGAGGGCGCTGGCCGACGACGTACGGTTCCGCACTTTCCTCCAGGATGGGGCGCTCGTCGCCCTGGAGAAGAACCTGCAGTACGGGGAGGACAGCCTCGGCGGGCTGCTCACCGCCGGAAGCGGGGTTCCGCTCATGACCGACGCCGACCCGGAGAGAAAAGAGTTCGCGACCCGCCTGTTCGAGATGGCGCGCGGCGGCGAGACGGCGGAGCTCGCCGGCCACGTCGACGCGGGGGTGCCGCCGAACCTGTCCGACGACAAGGGCGACACGCTGCTCATGGTCGCCGCCCACCACGGCCACCCCGGCACCGTCCGGGCCCTCGCGGCCCGCGGCGCCGACCCGGAGCGCGCCAACGACCGGGGCCAGCGGCCGCTCACCGGGGCGGTGTTCAAGAAGGAGTCGGAGGTGGTGCGGGCCCTGCTGGACGCGGGCGCCGACCCGCGGGCGGGATCCCCGTCCGCCGTCGACACCGCGCGGATGTTCGGCCGCACCGAGTTCCTCGCCTGGTTCGACGAGGACGTCCCCCCGCCCGCCTGACGGCCGTACCCCGCCGCGCCGCCGGGGCCGGACCGGGGTCAGACCGCCGGTTCGCCGCGGCGGGCCGGTTCGCCGTTGCGGCCCGCCCCGTCGTGGCGGGCCGAGATCTCCTCGAGGGCCACGCGGTGGTGCCAGTAGGGCGGCGCGATGCCCCGCTCACGGATCGCCCTGTGCAGCCGCTTGAGGTACTCGTGCTTGATGCGGAACTGGTCGCCGAACTCCGACGACCGCAGGATCACGTGGAAACCGACGGCGCCATCGTCGAAGTTCTTGAACCGCACGAAGATGTCGCTGTCGGCCACGCCGCCCTGCACCTCCTTCATCACGTCCTGGCCGACCTCGATGCAGAGCGCCTCGATCTCGTCCAGATCGGCCTCGTAGTTCACCTTCGCGTCCACCAGGATCGACATGTCCTGCGCGGGGCGGTGGAAGTTGGTGAGGATCGTGTCGGAGAACCGCATGTTCGGAATGACTTCGATGTTGTCCGACAGCGTCCGGATGGAGGTGTTGCGCCAGTTGATGTCGACGACGTACCCCTCCTGGCCCGTGGCCAGCTTGATGTAGTCGCCGGGCTCGATGGTCTTGGCCGCCAGGACGTGCACGCCCGCGAACAGGTTCGAGAGGGTGTCCTGCAGCGCCAGCGCGACCGCCAGGCCGCCGATGCCCGCGGCGCCGAGCAGCGGCGTGATCGACACACCGAGGCTCCCCAGCATCACCAGGATGCCGAGGCCGAGCACGATCACCCGCGTGATGTTGGCGAAGATCGTCACATTTCCGGCGACGCCCTGCCGGGCCATCGCGACGGAGGCGACCGACGCCGCGATCAGCCGGGCCAGCGCCAGCGTGACCACCAGGATCGTCGCGGCGGTGAGCACCTTGGCCGTGGCGTCGAGCGTGCCGCGCGGCAGCTGCAGCACCTTCGCCGAGATCCACAGGCCGAGCAGGACCGAGACGGGCACCACCAGGTCCTTGATCAGCCGGGCGCCCAGGTCGTCCCAGGCCCACCGGGTGTCGCCCGCCCGCTTGAACAGCCGGGCCGTCAGCAACCGCAGGACCACCGCGATCGCCAGAGCGGACGCCAGCACGATCCCGGCGGCGATGACCCGCTCCCAGCTCACATCACCCATGGCGCGTGCATCTCCCCCTTCGCGCGGGCGGCCTCGCCGCCCGCCCGTCAGATCCCGTTTCCGCCGTCTTGTGCGCCCTCGATCGTATAGAAGACCCGGAGCGTGCGAGGCACATCACGGACTCCGGGGGCTGACGCGACCGACGGGGCGATTACGATCGATCAAGTGGTAGGCGTGGGAATGATGCGCCGGCTCGGGGTCACGGCGCTGGGACTGCGGAACGGCCCCCACCAGGTCACGGTCGAGCGGGACCTCCCGGTCCCCGCGGCCGACGGGGTGACGCTGCTCGCCGACCGGTACGCGCCCGTCGACGTGGAGCGGGCGCCCACCGTGCTCGTCCGCTCCCCCTACGGGCGGCGCGGGCCGTTCGGGCTCATGTGCGGGCAGGCGTTCGCGTCGCACGGGTTCCAGGCGGTGGTGCAGAGCGTCCGCGGCGGGTTCGGGTCCGGCGGCGTGTTCGAGGCGCTGGACGAGCGGGAGGACGGACTCGCCACCATCGAGTGGCTGAAGTCACAGCCGTGGTTCGGCGGGACGTTCGCCATGCACGGGCCGAGCTACCTCGGCTACGTCCAGTGGGCCGTCGCCGCCGAGGCGGGCCCGGAACTCCGGGCACTGTCGATGCAGGTCACCGCCTCGACCTTCCGGGACGCGGTGAACGTCGGCGGGACGTTCGCGCTGGAGTCGGCGCTCATCTGGGTGGACCTCACCGCGCGGATGAAGAGCTCCCTGTCGGGCATCACGACCGGCATCATGTCGCCGCGCCGCGCCCGCCGCGCCACCCTCTCGGGACGCCCGATCGCCGAACTCGACCGGCTCGCGACGGGCGGGCAGCAGCGGTTCTTCCAGGAACTCCTCGTCAACGGCCCCGACACCCAGTTCTGGGACAAGCGCGACTTCAGCCCCACCGTCTCGCGGGTGACGGCGCCGGTGAACATGACCGGCGGCTGGTACGACATCTTCCTGCCGTGGCAGATGAAGGACTACGCCGCGCTCCGCGCCGCCGGGCGGCGCCCCTACCTGACGATCGGCCCGTGGTTCCACGCCGACCAGCGGATGATGCGCGGGTCGGTCGGCGAGTCGGTCGCGTGGTTCCGCGCCCACCTGCTGGACGACCCGTCCGGGCTGCGGGACCAGCCCGTCCGGCTGTACATCACCGGCGCGGGCGAATGGCGCGAGTTCCCCGACTGGCCCGTCCCCGGGATGCGCGAGGAACGCTGGCACCTGCGGCCCGCCGGCGCCCTGTCCCCCGAGGACCCGCCCGACTCGGAACCCGACGCCTACCGCTACGACCCGAACCACCCGACGCCGTTCCTCGGCGGCCCCACCCTGCTCGGCGAGACCCGCCCGTCCACCGACCAGAAACGCCTGGAGCGCCGCCGGGACGTGCTGACCTACACCTCCGCCGTCCTCGACGACGACCTGGAGATCATCGGCCCGGTCACCGCCGACCTGTACATCCGCTCGAACCGCGAGCACACCGACTTCGTGGTGCGGCTGTGCGACGTCACTGCGGACGGCGAGTCGCTGAACCTGTGCGAGGGCATGCGCCGCCTCGTCCCCGGCACCCCGGAACCGGACGCCGACGGCGTGAGACACGTCGCCGTCGAACTATGGCCGGCCGGTCACCGCTTCCGCCGCGGCCACCGCGTCCGCGTCCAGGTCGCGAGCGGCGCCTACCCCCGCGTCGCCCGCAACCCCGGCACCGGAGCCCCCATCGGCACCGCCACCGAAATGCTCACCGCGGACCAGGAGATCCTCCACTCCCCCGCCCACCCCTCGGCCATCAACCTCCCCGTCGTCCGCGTCGTCCGCTGACCCGCGGCGCCCGAGTACGGCTAGCGGGCCCGCAGGGCGTCCAGGGCGCGGTCGGCGTGGGTGTTCATGCGGATCTCGCTCTTGACGACCGCCAGGATCCGGCGGTCGGTGTCGATCACGAAGGTCTGGCGTCTGGTGGGCAGGAGGGCGATGCCGCGTTTGACGCCGAAGCGGGCGCGGACGTCGCCGTCCGGGTCCGACAGGAGGGGGTAGCCGAAGGAGTGCTTGTCGGCGAACTCCTTCTGCTTGGCGACCGGGTCGGCGCTGACGCCGACCGGGTGGGCGCCGGCCTCGGCGAGTTCGGCCACCACGTCCCGGAAATGGCAGGCCTCGGCGGTGCAGCCGGGGGTCATCGCCGCCGGGTAGAAGAACAGGACCACCGGGCCCTTCTCCAGCAGACCGGTCAGCGTGCGCGGCTCGCCCGTCTCGTCGGGCAGTTCGAAGTCGTCAACGACGTCACCGACGTTCATGGGTCGAACCTAGCCGTCCGGATGGTGGGCGGCCAGGGCGGTGGTGGGCGGTGATGCCGCCGGGACGTCCACGTGCCGGGCCGCAGGCCGCTCACCGAAATGTTTCGTCGTCCATCTGGTCCAGTATTCAACCAGGTTGAAGGCGGTTTACCGGGTCCAAACGAACCGGAGATCCCATTCGCGACGTTTGACGGGGAGTGCGGACGGATATGAAACTGTCCGAGCAGGTGTCTACGACGCAGATACCTCCGTGCTTCCCCTGTGATGTCCCGGAGGATCCGTCATGCACCGCACGCTTAACATTGCTCTCGTGTCCGCCTCCGACCTCGACGGCGAACACCTGCAGTCCGTCCATGTACGGGACCTCGCCCGTTCGCTCACCCGCCCGCTGGCCAATGACGGGGAGCCGAACCAGGTCACGGTCTACACGCGGCGCCAGGACCCCGCCGCCCGCAACCGGGTGCGGCTGGCGCCCGGTGCAGCGCTCGTCCACATCGACGCCGGGCCGGCCCGCCCGCTGTCCGATGAGGACACGCTGAAGCACGTCCGTGACTTCGCCGACGAGTTGCGCCGCCGCTGGACGGGCAACGGACGTCCCGACATCGTGCACGCGCACGGCTGGATCGGCGGGCTCGCCGCCTGCGCCGTCGCCCGCGAGCTGGGCATCCCGTTCGCGCAGAGCTACCACGGGGTCGCCGCCGCCGAGCGGCGCGCCGGGAACCCCGTGCACCCCCATCGGGACCGTCTGGAGAAGGCCATCGGCCGGGACGCCGACATCGTGCTGGCCGGGCACAGCGAGGAGGCGGACGCGGTCGTGCGGATGGGCGTCCCCCGCCCCGCCGTCGCCGTCGTCCCCTACGGCGTCGACGGTGACCAGTTCGCGCAGATCGGCCCCGCGATGCCCCGCGGCGACCGGCGCCGGCTCGTGATGGTCTGCGACGACCTGGAGGCCGGGGACGTCGAGACCGCGCTGCACGCGCTGGTGCACGTCCCGCACGCCGAGCTGACCGTCGCGGGCGGCCCGGCCCGCGAGGACCTGGACCACGACCAGGTCGTGCACCGGCTGACGCTGCTCGCCAAGGAACTGCACGTCGCCGACCGGGTGATCTTCCTGGGCCGGCTGCCGCGCAAGGCGCTGCCGAAACTGCTGCGGACCGCCTCCCTCGCCCTGTGCCTGACCCCGCACGACCCGTGCCCGTCGACGCCGCTGGAGGCCATGGCCTGCGGCGTACCCGTCGTGACGACCCCCGCGGGCGGCAACGCCGACGAGGTGCTCGACCGCATCACCGGCCTGCACGTCCCCGCGGGACGGCCGGTCGTGATCGGCCGCGCCATCCGGCACCTGCTGGCCGAGGAGACCACGCTGCACGGCTACTCGATCGCCGCCGCCGACCGCGCCCGCTCCCGGTACTCGCTGGAGCGGATCGCCGCGGAGACGCTCCGCGCCTACCAGAAGGTGCTGCCCGTTCCCGAGCCCGAGCCCGTCCCCGAGCCCGCGGCCGAGTCCGCGGACGAGGACGCGGCGGTGCGCGAGACCGACAGGACCCCCGCCCTGGTCGGCTGACCGTCCGCCAGCCACGGGCCCCGGATCCGCGCTGGATCCGGGGCCCGTTCATGTCCGATCGGGTGGGATACTGGGCGCGATGACCGAAGGGAACGGCAAGGCGCCGACGAGCAGGCTGATCGGCAGGGCGGCCGAGTTCGCGGAGCTGACCGCGGCGCTGGAGCGGGCCGCCGGCGGCGCCGCCGGCGTCGTCCTCGTCAGCGGCGACGCGGGCGCCGGCAAGACGCACCTGGTGTCCGCGCTCACCCGCGCGGCACGCGACCGGGGCTGCGCCGTCCTCGTCGGGCAGTGCGCCGAACTCGGCGAGAGCATGCCGTACCTGCCGCTCACGGACGCGCTGTGGACGGCCGCGCACGCCGGTATCCCCGAAGCGGACGAGGTCCGCGCCGCGATCGGCGCCCGGCCCGTCCTCGGACGGCTGCTGCCGGACGGCGACGGCGGCCCCGGCGCGGCGTCCGAGCTGGGCCAGCAGCAGCTCTTCGGGGCCGTGCTCGGGCTGCTCGGCGAGCTGGCGGCGGACCGGACCGTCCTGCTCGTCCTGGAGGACCTGCACTGGGCCGACCGTTCGACCCGGCATCTGCTAACGTTCCTCAGCCGGGTGCTCCAGCGGGAGCGGGTCTGCCTCGTCGGCACCTACCGTTCGGACGACCTGCACCGGCGGCATCCGCTGCGGCCGGTGGTGGCGGAGCTGCTGCGGCTGCCGAACGTGACCGGCGTCGAGGTCCGCCCGTTCGGGCCCGGTGAGACCGCCGAGTACCTCGCCGAGCTGTCACGCGGGTCCGCGCCGGTGACCGCGGAGGTCGTCGAGCGGGTGCACCGGCGCTCGGAGGGCAACCCGTTCTATGCCGGCGAACTGTACGCCGCCGGGCTCGACGGCGCCGGGCTCGACGGGGCCGGGCTCGACGGGGCCGGCGCGCAGCCGGCGGAGCTGCCGTCCGGGCTCGCCGACCTGCTGCTGTCGCGGGTGGAGCGGCTCTCGGACGCCGCGGAGCGGGTCGTCCGCGTCGCGGCGGTGGCCGGGCGCCGCATCGACGACGAGCTGGTGCGCCGCGTGTCCGGGCTGGACGAGGCGGCGGTCGGCGGGGCACTGCGCGAGGTCGTCTCCCAGCAGCTGCTCGTGCCCGCCGGGGCCGGGTACACGTTCCGGCACGCGCTGCTGAGCGAGGCCGTCTACGCGGACCTTCTGCCGGGCGAGAGGACCCGCCTGCACGCCGCGTTCGCGCGGCTGCTCGCCGGTCTCCCGGACGGGACGCGCGGGTCGGCGGCGGAGCTGGCCCACCACAGCCTCGCCGCGCACGACCTGCCCGCCGCGTTCACCGCGTCCGTCCGGGCGGGACGTGAGGCCGGGCGGCTCGGCGCGCCCGCCGAGGCGTCCGGGCATTACGAGCGGGCGCTGGAGCTGTGGGACGCGGTGCCGGACGCCGAGGGCGCCGCCGGCACCGACCGGGTGCGGCTGACGCTGCTCGCCGCCCAGCAGTCCGCGCAGGCCGGTGAGCTCCGGCGCGCCGTGCACCGGCTGCGGCGGCTGCTGGACGAGGTCGACCCGGCGGACGCGCCGCTCGGCTGCCGGATCCGCGAGGTCCTCGCGTCGTACCTGGGCGACATCGACGACATCGACCAGGCGGTCGCCATGGCGCGGGAGGCGGTCGCGATGCTGCCCGCCGACCCGCCGACGATCGAGCGCGCCGACGCCCTCGCCACCTACGCGCGGATGCTGCTCTACCGGGACGGCGACGGCGAGCTGCCCGGGCTGGCCGAACGGGCCGCCGAGGCCGCCCGCGCCGCCGGGGCCGCCGGGGCCGAGGCGAGCCTGCTGGTGACGCTCGGCGTGCACCGGGAGGCGGAAGAGGCCGACTCGGGTGTCGCGGAGGTGTTCGCGCGGGCCCGCGACCTGGCCGCCGCGGGCGGCGAGAACCCGATGGTGACGATGCGCGCCGCCTGGCACTACGCCCGGACGAAGTTCGACCGCGGCGACCTCGCGGGCGCGGCGCGCGCCGCCGACGACGGCGTGAAGTTCGCCCTGGAGCACGGTCTCGGATGGAGCACCTTCGGGATCATCATGCGGTCCCTGCGGTACCTGATGCACTACACGACGGGGGACTGGGCGGAGGCCGACCGGCTCGCCGAGGACTTCGCGGTCCAGGTCGTCCGGCCGTACGAGGCGCAGATCTCCGCGTACGCCCTGTTCGTCGAGGTCGCGCGGGGCGGGCCCGCCGCCGACGAGCGGCTGCGCTGGATCACCCCGCTGTGGGGCCAGGACCTCTTCCTCAACTACCTCGCCCGTGGCCTCGCCGCCGAGCAGGCCCTGTGGCGGGGCGACCCCCGGGCCGCGAGCGAGCACGTCGCGAGCATCATCGGCACCTCCTACGGCGACACGGTCAGCGTCATCCGGATCGCCGCGACGGGGCTGTGGGCGCAGGCGGAGATCGCCGCGCGGGCGCGGGCCGCCGGCGACGACGGCGCCGTCCGGGAGGCGGCCGAGGCCGGCGACGACCTGCTGTCGCGGGCGAGGCGGGCCGTCGCCTTCACCGACAGCGGGCGGCCGCGCGCCTGGATCGGGCTCGAAGGGCACGCGTGGCTGGCCCGCGCGGAGGCGGAGCGGCGCCGCGTGGACGGCGTCCACGACGTGGACCTGTGGCGGAAGGCGGCCGGCCTGTTCACCTACGGCGACCCGGACGGCGGGTTCGTGTACGAGGTGGCGCGGTCGCGGTGGCGGCTGGCCGAGGCCCTCGCCGAGAACGGAGACCGCGACGGCGCCGCCGAGCAGTGGCGGTCCGCGGTCCGCGGCGCCGAACGGCTCGGCGCCGCGCCGCTGCTGGCCGCCCTCCGCGACCTCGGCGCCCGCGCCCGGCTCGGCGCCGCGCGCCCCCCGGCCGGCGCGTCCGCCCCGTCCGGCCCGTTCGGCGCCCTCACCGGGCGGGAGCGGGAGGTGCTGAAGCTGGTCGCGGAGGGGCGCAACAACCGGGACATCGCGGCCGCGCTGTTCATCTCGCCGAAGACGGCGAGCGTCCACGTCTCCAACATCCTCGCCAAGCTGAACGTCACGAGCCGTACCCAGGCGGCCGCCGCCGCGCACCGCGAAGGAATCTGATCTTGCATTGAATTGCCGGCGCGGGTAATCTTTTATTCCGTGACTGCCGGGTCGGCCATGGGCCATGAGCGAGTGAGGTACCCGGCCTCCGAGTGAGGCCGGCGCGGGCGCGAGGCCCGCCACTCCCATCCTCGCCCCTCTCTTCTTCATCTTTCTTTTTTCGCGTGCATCACGCGACGTCATCGGGCTGCCCTGGGCGGCGGACACCGTCTTCGGCCTGCCCTTCCCCGCCATTCTTCAGCCACGGTCGCGCACCGTTTCCGTGGCTTATTCGCCATGCCCGAAAACAGTTCAGGAGACATATGGATTTCAACAGGCAGGTCATCGAGGAGTTCCGCGCGAACGGCGGCCGCGTCGGCGGCGTGTTCGAGGACGGCCGGCTGCTCCTGCTGACCACCACCGGGGCGCGGTCGGGTGCCCGGCACACGACGCCGCTCGGGTACCTGCCGGACGGCGCCCACCGCGTCCTGGTCATCGCATCGGCCGGCGGGTCGCCGAAGCACCCGGCCTGGTTCCGCAACCTGGTGGCGAACCCGCGCGTCACGGTCGAAAGCGACGCCTTCACCTACGAGGCGGACGCCGTCGTCCTGGAGGGCGGCGAACGTGACGCCGCCTTCGCCCGCGCCGCCGAGGCCGACCCGGGGTGGGCCGAGTACGAGACCAGGTCGGGACGGACGCTGCCCGTCGTCGCGCTGGTCCCGGTCGCGGCCGGGCCGCCCGGCGGGCCGAAGTCGCTCGGCGCGATGCTCGTCGCGGTGCACGGCGCGTTCCGCAGGGAGCTGGAGCTGATCCGCAAGGAGGTCACCGCGTCGGGCGCCGGCCTGGGCGCGCAACTGCGGGTCAACTGCCTGACGCTGTGCCAGGGCCTCGGCAACCACCACATGGGCGAGGACCAGCAGATCTTCCCGCTCCTGGAGCGTCACCATCCGGATCTGGGGCCGACGCTGGACGAGCTGAAAAACGACCACGAGAAGATTCAGGAGCTACTGGACGAACTGCGCCGCGTCCTCGACGCCGGAGACCCCGCGTCCCTGCTCGCCGAGGTCGAACGGCTCACCGGAACCCTCCACGCCCACCTGGATCACGAGGAGGAGCGGCTCGTCCCGCTACTGGACGCGATCGGGCTCTAGAGCAGGCCGCGTCCCGGGATGAGCGGCAGGTCGAGGGCGGTGAGCAGTCCGGACGGCGCCTGGACGACGGCGGGCACGGCGTTGACCAGGCGCATCGCGGTGGCCTTCAGCCCGGCGGTGTTGTGGTCGCCGTCGGTGCCGAGGAGCCGGAGGTCCACGGTGTAGTTCGGTTCGCCGTGGACCTCCACGCGGTAGCAGCCGTGGCCTGCGGGCTGCGGCCAGTCGGGGGCGAGGTCGTCGCGGAGCCGGGTGACGTGCTCCAGGACGACGACGGCCTCGCCGCCGCGCATCCCCCGCACCTCGAACCGCAGCGCCGCCTGCGTGCCCTTCTCGACCGTCCCTGCGGAGACGGCGATGGTGCCGGGGGCCGGGAGCCGGGTGTGCCACTCGGTGATCTCGTCCAGTTCCACGCCGAGACCCGAGGCGATCTGCCGGACGACGCTGCCCCACGCCATCGTGAGGACGCCGGGCTGCAGCAGCATGGGCGTCTCGTCCAGGGACCGGCCGAAGCCCATGATGTCGAACAGGACCGTGCCCTGGTCGTAGGTGGCGTAGTTCAGGATCTCCATGCAGCGGACCTGGTCGATGCGCTCGCTGATGCCGGTGACGGCGAGGGGGAGCACGTCGTTGGCGAAGCCGGGGTCGATGCCGTTGACGAAGATCGACGCTCCGCCCTCGGCGGCCGCCTCCCGCACGGGATCGGACATCTCGGACGGGACGACGCCGTCCGGGAACTGCAGGAACACCGGGCTGCTGGACACGACGTTGACGCCCGCGCGCAGGATGCGGCACAGGTCGTCGATCGCCTCCATCAGCCGCACGTCCGCCATGGAGGTGTAGACGACGCAGTCGGGCCGCGACGCGAGCAGCGCCTCCTCGTCGCCGGTGGCGGTGACGCCGAGGTCGCGGCCGAGGCCCGCGAGTTCCCCGGCGTCCTTGCCGACCTTGGCCGGGTTGGACACCCAGACCCCGGTGAGTTCGAGGTCGGGCCGGGCGTCGATGCCCGCGATGGCGTGCCGGCCGACGTTGCCGGTGCTCCACTGGACGACGCGGTAGGTCACAGATCCTCCAGGCCCAGGTCGAGGTTCGGGGTCTCGATGCCGCCGTCCACGCGCAGGAGGGCGCCGGTCGTGTAGGCGGAGGCGGGTGAGGCGAGGTACAGGGCGGCGGCGGCGACGTCCTCGGGGGCGCCGACGCGGTGCAGCGGCGTCTTGCGCTCCATCTCGGTGCGCAGCTCGTCGCTGGTCATGACGATGTCGAGCGCGGACGTGGCGATGGAGCCGACGGAGATGGCGTTGACGCGGACGCGCGGCGCCAGGTCGAACGCGGCGAGCCGGGTGTAGTGGGCGAGAGCGGCCTTGGCGCTGCCGTAGGCGAGGTAGCCGCGGCCGGCGATCCGCCCCATCACGGAGGAGATGTTGACGACGCTGCCCGCGCCCGACTCCAGCAGGTGCGGGACGGCGGCGCGGGTCAGCGCGTGCGCGGTGCTCACATTGAACTGGAACGCGTTCTCAAGATGGCGCGGCTTGGTCGCCATGAACGGGGCCGGCATCGCGCCGCCCATGTTGTTCACCACGATGTCGAGGCGGCCGAGGCCGTCGGCCGCGCGGGCGGCCAGGTCCGCCGCCGCGTCCGGATCGCTGAGGTCGGACGGGACGATCAGCGCCCGCCGCCCGGCCGCCTCGATCTCGGCCGCGACCTTGCCGAGCTGCTCCTCCGTCCGGGCGGAGATGAGCACGTCGGCGCCGGCCTGCGCGAGCGCGACGGCGGTCGCGGCGCCGATGCCGCGGCCGGCGCCGGTCACCACCGCGACCCTGCCTTCGATGCGGAACCGATCAAGGATCACCGCGGTCACCTCCGGGCCGTCCAGTAGTGCCGCACAGCCTACGCAGGAGGTAGAACGTGTTTCAATATGCGCGGCCTCCGGGTCAGGCGAGGAAGTCGAACCGGGTCCCGGCGCGGGTGCCGCGGGCCGCCTCGTAGGCGGTCCAGCTCACCGCGAGGTCCTGCCAGGGCAGACCGACCGGCGCGTACACGGTGACCTCGCCGCCCTTCACCCGTCCCGGCACCTGGCCGCGCAGCAGGTCGCGGAGCGTCCCGGCGGCGTGTTTGACGTCGAGCCCGGCCCCGGCCAGCACGCCCATCTCGACGGCGAGGGGGACGTCGTCGACGACGACGCGGGCGCCCTCGATCAGGTCGGGGGCCAGTTCGGCCTTGCCGGGCTCGTCGGCGCCGAGCGAGGTGATGTGCGTTCCGCGGGTCACGTCGGCGGCGCACAGGATCGGGCGGCGCGCCCAGGTCGCCATGACGACGATCCCGGCGTCCCGGACGGCGTCGCGCGGGTCCGCCTCGACGGTGGCGGTGAGCCCGAGCCGTGCGCCGTGCCGTTCGGCGAAACCGGCGGCGCGGCCGGCGTCCAGGTCGCAGACGGTGAGGGCGTGCACCTCGCGCAGCTCCGACAGCCCCCGCATGACCAGCTCGGCCTGCGCCCCGGCGCCGATGACCGCCACGGCCCCGGCGTCCGGACGGGCCAGGGCGTGCGTGCCGAGCGCGGCGGCCAGCCCGGTGCGCCACGCGGTCACGGTCGCCGAGTCCAGCTGCGCCAGCAGTTCCCCGGTGCCGAGGTCGTGCAGGCAGACGACGCCGCGCAGCGCGGGGCGGCTGCCGGGGAACTTGGCGTTGACCTTCACCGTGTAGGCGGGGAGTTCCTCGATCACGCCCGGCAGCAGCGCCGTCGCGGTGCCCTGGCCGGGGAGCCTGCCGACCACCCGGCGCGCGACCGCCTCGCCCTCCGCGGCCGTGAAGCCGCGGCGCAGCGCGTCGAGGCACTCCGCCGGGTCGAGGAGGGACTCAAGGTCAGACCGGGCCAAAAGGAGCGTCACCGGACCATTCTCCCGCCCGCACCGTCGCGCCGTCACTACTCAACATAGGACTGTTGGGACGAATGTGACGATTGGTCCTTTATTCCGTGGCCCTTTCCCCTCCGCCGGGCGGATCAGGGCACCGGGACGTTGTAGGAGATCAGGGCGGTGGAGCGTCCGGTCATCCGCAGCTCGGTGACGGCGCAGTTGCGGACCTGCGGGAAGACCGTGCGATAGGACGACGGCGCGATGCCCAGCAGCCCGCACAGGGTCAGCCGCAGCAGCGTGTTGTGGGTGACGACCAGGGCGCGCTCGCCCCGGTGGCGGGAGGCGATGCGCCGCAGCGCCGTCATGCCGCGTTCGACGGCCTTGCGGGGATCCTCGGCCCCCGGGAACACCCCCGTCACCGGGTCGGCCAGGAAGGCGTCCACGTCCGCGGGCGGCAGCTCCGCGCGGGTGCGGCCCTCGGCGGAGCCGAAGTCCACCTCCATCAGGTCGCCGTCGATCGTGATGGGGAGCCCGAGCGCGGACGCCGCCGGGGCCGCCGTCGCCCTCGACCGGCTCAGCGGAGAGGCCCACACCGCCTCCGCCCCCGTCTCCGCCGCCCACCGGCCGAGCCGTTCGGCCTGCTCGCGTCCGGTGCCGGTGAGCGCGACGTCGCTGACGCCCGCGTACCGGTTCTCCGCGTGCCACTCGGTCTGGCCGTGCCGGACGACGTAGAGGATGGTGTTCAAGGCGCTCCTGACCATGCTGTCCTACCCGTGCTCTCGTGCGTAGGCGGCCACCTCGGCGGGCAGCCAGCCGCGCTTTTCCAGTTCGTCCACGAGTTGCCCGAAGGGGGCGTCGAAACGCTCCGTCATGCCGGGGCGGGGCTCCACGACCGTGCGGATGCGCACCATCGACTCGGCCACGCCGGCCGGCGAGCGGCCCGGCATCGTGCCGTAGGCCGCGAGGACCGCCATGCCCAGCGCGGCGTCGGCGTGCTCGGGGATCCGGGCCGGGCGGCCCAGGACGTCCGCGCGGAGCCGGGTCCAGTAGTCGCTGCGCACCGCACCGCCGGTGAAGGTCACGGGTCCCTCGACGGCGGCTCCGAGCCGCCGCACGTAGGCCAGCGCCAGCCGCTCGACCAGGGCGACGCCCTGGAGCAGGGCGGCGTGCCGGTCGCCCTCGCCGCGGGGCGTGCCGAGCATGAAGCCCTCGGCCTGGGGCGCGAGGAAGGGGAAGCGCTCGCCGGGCGAGACCAGCGGGTAGGCGACCGCGCCGGCCGGTTCGTGGCGCGCGGCCAGTCCGTCCAGCCGCTCCAGGTCCGCGACGCCCGCGAAGACGCCCGCGCCCACGCTGGACGCGCCGCCGGGCAGCCAGGCCCCGTCCGGTGCGCGGTGGCTGTACATCACCCCGGCCGGGTCGCGGACGGGCGAGGCCGTCACCCCCTTGAGCACCAGGGTCGTGCCGAGCACCGAGTTCCACCGGCCCGGCCGCAGCGTGCCGGAGCCGAGCTGGGCGGCGCACCCGTCGGTCATCCCCGCGATCACCGGTGTGCCGGCCTTCAGCCCGGTCTGCCCGGCGGCCTCGGCCCCGACCTCGCCGAGGACCGTGCCGGGCCGTACGACCTCGGGGAAGAGCGTGGCGGGCAGCCCGAGCCGGTCGTGCAGATCGCGCGGCCACCGCTCACCGAGGAGGTCGTAGCCCGTCTTGAGCGCGTGGCTGGAGTCGGTCGCCACCGGCTCCCCCACCAGCCGACCGGTGACCAGGTCGGCCTGGTGGGCGATCCGCGCGCGGGACAGGACGCCGGGCCGGTCGCGGGCCAGCCACAGCACCTTGGCCAGCGCCCAGGAGGGCTGGATGCGGTGCCCGAGCCGGTCCCACAGCGGCGCCCCGGCCGACTGCGCCAGCCGCGCCTCGGCGGACGCCCGCGCGTCGTCGTACATGATGCCGCCGGTCAGCGGACGCCCGTCCGGGTCGGTGAGCAGGACGGTCCCCGAGGTGGCGCACACCGCCAGGCCGCGCACCGCCTCCGGCGCCGAGTCCCGCAGCGCCTCCCGGGTGGCCAGGGTGACGGCCTCCCACCAGTCGCCGGGCCGCTGCTCGTGCCGCACGCCGTCGCGCCGCCCGGTCAGCGGGGCGGATCCGCGGCCGGCCACCCGGCCGTCGGCGGTGACGGCGAGCGTCCGCACCCCCTGCGTCCCGACGTCCACGCCGACCCACAGAGGCCCGGACGAGCCAGCTTGCACGATAGGACTCCCTAGTTTTATCGCTTAAAGATGTGAACTTATAATGCCAGGGCATCATATCAATCACTTGTTACCGTCTCGACGACCCCCCGGAGACGACGGGACGGGGTTGACGTGGGACGTCCCGGTGTTACAAGCTCGATGGCGCTGGGGTGATGGTTGTTAACATCACGAATCCCAGTATCGCAGTTCGGGTGGCCGATCACCCCTCCGCCGGCGAGCGGCCACGAGAGGATCGCAGCATGACCAAGGAGATGAGCGGCAGGCGCGGACCTGACGCAAGGCGCCAGGCCATCGCCGACCATGTGCTGTCCGTAGGGTCGGTCACCGCCGGGGACCTGGCCGAGCGCTTCGGCGTCAGCCTCATGACGATCCATCGCGACCTGGACGACCTCGAACGGCAGGGCATCGTCCGCAAGTACCGGGGCGGCGTCACCGCGCAGCCGTCCGGCGTGTTCGAGAGCAACGTCGCCTACCGCATGAAGTCGATGCGGCCCGCCAAGGACGCCATCGCGGCGAAGGCCGCCGAGCTGGTCGAACCCGGCATGGCGGTGATGCTCGACGACTCCACGACCACCCTGGCGCTGGCCCGCAGGCTGGCCGGCGTCACCCCGCTGACCGTGATCACCAACTTCCTGGAGACCACGAACCTGCTGGCCCGCGAGCGCGGCATCCGGCTGATGGCGCTCGGCGGGGAGTACGACGCGCTGCACGACTCCTTCCTGGGGGTCTCCTGCGTGGACGCGATCACGGCGCTCCACGTCGACCTGTGCTTCGTGTCGACCTCCGCCGTCTCCGGCGGGTACGCCTACCACCAGGAGCAGCACATCGTGTCGGTCAAGCGGGCCATGCTCGACGCCGCCGCGCGCAACGTCCTGCTCGTGGACCACTCCAAGCTCGGCCGCGTCGCGCTGCACCGGGTGGCGCCGCTGTCGGCGTTCGACCGCCTCATCGTCGACGACGGCGCGGACGCCGAGGTGCTGCGGGAGCTGGACGAGCACAAGGTCGCCTACGAGGTGGCCGTCACCTGAGCCCGGGGCCGCGTGCCCGCCGTCAACGACCCGACGAGAGAGACCCGATGAGAGTGCTGGCCGCGGGAGACCGCTTCGTCCTGCCGGAGCTGCTGGCCGGCGCGCTGGACGCCGAGCTCGGCGGCGCGGGCGACGTCCGCCGCCTGGAGCTGCCCTGGCCGGTCGTGCCGTTCGGCCCGGTGGCCGAGGTCGACGAGGCGTCCGGCGACGAGGACACCATGATCGACGCGCTGGACGGCGTCGAGGCGTGCGTGACCCAGATGGCCCCCGTCACCGCGAAGATCCTGGACAGCGCGTCCGGCCTGCGGCTCGTGGCGGTCGCGCGGGGCGGCCCCGTCAACGTCGACGTGGCGGCGGCCACCGAACGCGGCGTGCGCGTCTGCTACGCACCGGGACGCAACGCGACCGCGACCGCCGAGTACACCGTCGGGCTGATGCTCGCCGTGCTGCGCCGCATCCCCGAGACCCACGCCGCGCTGGCCGGGCGGGGCGAGTGGGGCGGGCGGTACTACACCTACGACGCCACCGGCCTCGAGCTTGAGGGAACGCCCGTCGGGCTGGTCGGCGGCGGGGCCGTCGGGAGCCGGGTCGCCCGGATCCTCGCGGGCTTCGGCGCCGACGTCCAGGTCTACGACCCGTACCTGCCCGGCGGCGGCGGCGCCGCGAGCCTGGACGACCTGCTGCGCCGCTCCCGCGTCGTCTCCCTGCACGCCCGGCTCACCCCCGACAACCGGGCCATGATCGGCGCCCGGGAGCTGGCCCTGATGCCGCCCGGCTCGGTGCTGGTCAACTGCGCCCGGGGCCCGCTGCTGGACGAGGACGCGCTGTGCGACGCGCTGGATTCGGGTCATCTGCTCGGCGCGGGCCTGGACACCTTCGCCGTGGAGCCGCCGCCCGCGGACTCGCGCCTGTTCGGCATGCCCGGCGTGGTGATGACCCCCCATCTGGGCGGCGCGAGCCGCGCCGTGGCCGAGAAGGCGGCCCGCATCGTCGCCGCCGAGGTCGGGCGGCTGCACCGGGGCGAGCCCCTGGCGCACTGCCTCAACCCGGCCTGATCCACCGGCCCGCCAGGAACAGACAAGGAAGCTCGCCATGTACGTCGGAATCGACGTGGGAACGTCCGTGGTGAAGGCCGCGGCGTTCGACGAGGACGGCCGGACCCTGGCGGTCGAGTCGCGTCCCGCCCGGACCGTGCGCGGGGACGCCCGGGTCGAGCAGGACACCGACGAGGTCGTGTCGGCCGCCGGGGAGGTGCTCGGCGCGCTGGCCGCGCGGCGCGCCCGCTTCGCCGCCCCGGACGCCGTCGGCGTGACGGGCCAGGGCGACGGCGTGTGGCTGGTGGACGGGCGGGCCCGGCCGGTCCGTCCCGCGATCTCCTGGATGGACGGCAGGTCCGCCGCGATCGTCACGGAGTGGACGGAGGGCGGCGTCGCGGCGGAGGTCTTCGCGCGCACCGGGAACGCCATGTTCCCCGGCTGCCCGGCCCCGCTGCTGGCGTGGCTGGACCGGCACGAGCCCGCCGCGCTCGACGCCGCCGCCACCGCGGCCTACTGCAAGGACGTGGTGTTCCAGCGCCTCACCGGGGTGCGCGCGACCGACGCGAGCGACGCCTCGGTGCCGTTCCTGGATCCCCGGACGCGCACCTACGACGCCGCTTCCCTGGCGGCCTGCGGCCTGTCGCACCGGGCGGATCTGCTGGCACCGGTCGCGGAGCCGCTGCCGCGGGGCGGGATGCTCGCCGGGGGGCCGCTTCCGGCCGGCACGCGGGTCACCGCCGGCCCTTTCGACGTGCCCGCCTGCGCCCTCGGGGCGGGGGTGACCGGGACCGGCGACGGACTGCTGATCATCGGCACGACGCTGGCCTGCCTGGCCGTGGTGGACGAACCCGCGCTGGACGGTGAGCCGACCGGGTTCTGCTTCGCCACCGGGCGGCCGGACCGGTGGCTGCGCGGCATGCCCGCGATGGTCGGCACGGCGGCGCTGGAATGGGTGCTGGCGAGGGTGGGCGCGTCCCATCGCGACCTGGACGACCTGCTGGCGGCCTCGCCTCCGGGTGCGCGCGGGGTGCGGGTGCTGCCGTTCTTCTCGCCCTCGGGGGAACGGGCGCCGTTCGTCGAACCGGCGGCGCGGGCCGAGATCACCGGGGTGAGCCTGGAGACCACCACCGCGGACCTGGTGCGGGCGACCTGCGAGGGCATCGCCTACGCGGCGCGGCACTGCCTGGCCGCCGCCGGGTTGCGCGGCGCGCTGTCGGTGGCGGGCGGCGGAACCCGCAGCGACCGCTGGCTGCAGCTGTTCGCCGATGTGCTGGGCCGGCCGCTGCGGGTCGCGGCGGAGGAGGCGGGGGCGCGGGGCGCGGTGCTCGCCGGGGGCCACGGGCTGGACGCGGCGGCGTGGACCCGTCCCGCCTCCGTCCGCGACCCGGACCCGGCCCGGGCCGCGTTCCACGACGGGGAGCACCGCGCCTACCTGGCGCGGGTGGAGACCGCCCGTGCACGCTGGCGCACGACTTCATAACGCTCGATCATGTTGTTATCGCATCCATGACCTCCCGCCCCGCCACAGGCCCCTGGGGAACGGCTCTGCCGGCCCCCGGAGCCCACTTTCGACGGCTTTGCCCGGTCGCAGGTACCGTGACCGTTGCAGACGAGGCGGCTGGTCCCCGGATACGGCCAGAGCAGGGATCGACGCGATACGCGGCAGGTCACGCCGTAACATGATCTGTGCGGCATATTGACACTAGATCTCGATATCTCTACCCTCAATCTCACATTCAGAAGTGTTAACTAACCGCATGATGATGCGAGCGATCGGAGGCGGGCTCATGACCGGCACTCCCACCGCGGCACTGGTGCCCTACGGCCTTCGCTGCGAGCACCTGGCCGAGCCGCTGGGCGTCGACGAGCACGCCCCGCTGCTGTCGTGGCGGCTCTCCTCCCCCCGCCGGGGCGACGCGCCCGCCCGCCACCGCGTGCGGGTGTGGACCGTCCCCGCCCCCGGAGCCGGCGCCGGTTCGCCCGAATCCGGAGCACCGGTCTGGGACACCGGCGAGGTGAGCGACCCGGCCGCGGTGTCCGTCCGCTACGCGGGCGCGCCGCTGAGCCCTCGCACGCGCTACCGCTGGGAGATCGCCGTCACCGCCGAGGACGGCGCGACCGCCGCGGCGCGCTCCTGGTTCGAGACGGGGATGCTCCGCCCGCCGGCCTGGCGGGCCTCCTGGATCACCCACGACACCGGTGACCTCGACGTGGTGGACGCGCCCGAAGAGGGGGAGCTCGCCCTCGCCGACCACGGACTCCAGCCCGCCGTCCGGCTCCGGCGCACGTTCGAGACCCCCGCCGCGCCCGTCCGCGCGCGCCTCTACGTCACCGCCCGAGGGCTCTACGAGATGCGGCTGAACGGCCACCGGGCCGGCGACGCCGAGCTCGCGCCGGGCTGGACCGACTACCGCGACCGCATCGACTACCAGGTCCTCGACGTGACCGCGCTCGTCGGCGCGGGCCGCAACGTCCTCGCCGCCACCCTCGCCGACGGCTGGTGGAGCGGCTACGTGGGCTTCGACCCGCGCCGCCTCGGCGCCCACTATGGAGCGTTCCCGCAACTGCTGGCCGAACTGCACCTCGACCACGCCGACGGCCGCCACGAGGTCATCGCCACCGACGGGACCTGGTGGACCCGCCGCTCCCCCGTCCGGTACGCCGACCTGCTGAAGGGCGAGTGCCACGACCTGCGCCGCGAGACCCCGGGCTGGGACCGCCCCGCGTTCGCCGAGGCGGACGGCTGGCGTTCCGCGCAGGTCACCGGCACCGATCACGACCTGCTCACCGCCTCCGCGGCGCCGCCGGTCCGCGCCGTCGGGGAACTGCCCGCCCGCACCGTCACCCGCACCGGCGGCGGCCGGCACCTGGTGGACTTCGGCCAGAACTTCGCCGGACGCGTCCGCATCACCGCCCGCGGCCTCACCCCGGGCGACCGCGTGGTGATCCGGCACGCCGAGGCCCTCGACGACGACGGCGCGCTCTACACCGACAACCTGCGCACCGCCGACGCGACGGACGTGCTCATCGCGGGCGGCGATCCCGACGTCGTGTTCGAGCCGCGCTTCACCTACCACGGGTTCCGCTACGCCGAGGTCACCGGCCTCACCGCACTGGACGCCGCCGACATCACCGGCGTCGTCCTGCACAACGACACCCCCTGGACGGGTGACTTCGCCTGCTCCGACCCGGACGTCGAGCGCCTGTACCGGGGCATCCGCTGGGGGCAGCGCTCCAACTTCGTCAGCGTCCCCACCGACTGCCCGCAGCGCGACGAGCGGCTCGGCTGGCTCGCCGACGCGCAGGTGTTCCTCCCCACCGCCTGCCTCAACGCCGACGTCGCGGCCTTCTTCGAGGGCTGGCTGCGGGAGGTGCGCGGCGCCCAGTCGCCCGGCGGCGCCTTCACGAACGTGGCGCCGAGGCTGACCGGCGTCGCCGACGAGGGCGCGCCCGGCTGGGGCGACGCCGGGGTCCTGGTGCCCTGGCACCTGTACCGCGTGTACGGGGACGAGCGCTTCCTGGAACGCAACATCGACGCGATGTGCGCCTGGGTCGACCACGTCCACCGGCACAACCCGGACCTGGTGTGGCGGCACCGCGTCGGCCCGCACTTCGCCGACTGGCTCGCCCCGGAGCCGACGCCGCGCGAGGTCGTCGCCACCGCCTACTTCGCCCGCAGCGCCGACCTGACCGCCCGCGCCGCCGAGATTCTCGGCCGGGACACCGCCGCGCGGCGGTACGGCACCCTCGCCGGGCACGTCCGCAAGACCTTCGCCGAACGCTTCGTCACGCCCTGCGGCCGGATCTCCGGCGACACGCAGACCGCCTACCTGCTGGCCCTGGCGTTCGACCTGCTGCCGGACGACCTGGCGCCGCACGCGGCCGGCCGCCTGGCCGAGCTGGTCGAAGCGGCCGGCCCCGGCATCACCACCGGATTCCTCGGCGTCGGCCTCGTCGCCCCGGTGCTGGACGCCTGCGGGCGGCCCGACCTGGCGCACGCGCTGCTGCGCAGGACCGGCCCGCCGTCCTGGCTGTACCCGCTGCGGCACGGCGCGACCACGATCTGGGAGCGCTGGGACGGCTACACCGAAGAGCGCGGCTTCCAGGCCGCGGCGATGAACTCCTTCAACCACTACGCGCTCGGCTCGATCGGCGAATGGCTCTACGAGGGCGTCGCCGGGCTGAGCCAGGCACCCGGCTCCGCCGGCTACCGCGAGCTGCGGATCCGCCCCCGGCCCGGCGCGCTGACGTGGGCGCGCGCCGCCTACGAGTCGGTGCGCGGCACCGTCCGGACCGGGTGGGCACGGGCGGACGGCGAACTGCGGCTGGACGTGAGCGTGCCACCGGGGGCCACCGCGATCGTGCACGTGCCCACCGGCGATCCCGGCGGCGTGCACGAGAGCGGGGTCCCGGTGGCGGCCGCCGCGGGGATCCAGATCATCGGCACCGAACCCGGCGCGCTCCTGTGCCGGGTGACCTCGGGGGACTACCGCTTCACCGCGGAAGATCCATCGGCCGCCGTCCCCTGACGGTGGACGGCACACCCGCGGCCCCGGCCGCACAACTCGCGGCGGCCCCCGGCCGCAGCACCCATGGCGGCCCCGGTCGCGAATGATCACCGCGGCGCCGAAGCCGCGTTTCGAGGAGGACTCATGACATCGTCGACAGGGCTCAGCCGCCGCGGCTTCCTGGGGCTGACCGGGGGCGTCGCCGCCATGGGCGCACTGGCGGCCTGTGGCGGGACGTCCGGTTCGGGCGGCGGGACGCTGCGGCTGGTCGGTGTCGCCGACCAGCAGAAGCCGCTCGACCTGCTGCTCAAGGAGTACACCAAGACCAAGTTCAGCGCCTCCTTCGCGCCCACCGACCAGGTGCAGACCTCGGTGCGCACCCAGCTCGGCGCGGGCAACGCCCCCGACGTGCACGTGGTGTTCCCGGGCGACGGCTCGGCGATGAGCATGAAGCAGGTCTCCGATGCCGGCCTGCTGGCCGACCTGAGCGGCCAGTCCTGGACCAAGCGGATCCCCGCCGGGTTGAAGCCCGCGTTCCAGAACGGCGGCAAGACCTTCATCTACTCCGCCGGGTCCAGCGTCATCGGCGCCATCTACAACAAGAAGGTCTTCGAGGAGGCCGGCGTCGAGCCGCCCACGACCTGGTCCGGGTTCCTGGAGGTCTGCGAGAAGATCAAGAAGAAGGGCACGGTGCCGATCGCGCTGGGCGCCCAGACCCCGTGGGTCACCCAGCTGATCACCTACGCCCTCGTCCCGTCCACGGTCTACGCGAAGACGCCCGATTTCGACGAGCGGATGAAGGCGGGCTCGGCGAGCTTCGCCGGCTCGGGCTGGGCCGACGCGCTGGAGATGTACCTGGAACTCCAGGAGCGCGGGTACCTCAACGACAACCCCAACGGCACGACGTTCGAGCAGCAGACCTCGATGGTCGCCACCGGCAAGGCCGCGATGGCGATCCAGGTGTCGGCGGTGCTGCCCGACTTCCGCAAGTCCGCCGCGAGCGCCGACGCGCTGGGCATGTTCCCGGTGCCCGGCTCCGACGACGCGAACCAGGTGTGGATCCCGGCGGGTGTGAGCGTCGGCCTCGGCGTCAGCGCACGCGGCAAGCACCTGGACGAGGCCAAGGCGTTCATCGAGTTCCTCGGCGAGCAGAAGAACATGAACCGCTGGGCCGAGGCCATCGCCTGCGTGCCGCTGACCCGCGACGCCGGCTCCAAGGTCGACCCGGTGCTCGAGTCGTTCCTGCCGTTCATCGACGGCAACAAGGCGGTGCCGTTCATGGACCAGGCGTGGCCGAACGCCGAGATCCAGCCCGCCCACTTCGCGGCGGTGCAGGAACTCCTCGGCGGCAAGACGACGGTGGACGCCGCACTGAAGAAGCTCGACGAGACCTACCGGAAGAACTGAACGTGACCTCGACCACCAGCCCCGCCCCGGTGAAGCGGCCCGTCCGGCCGGACGCCGCGGGCCGCCGCCGGCGGCGGGGCGCCCGCTTCCTGTCGCCGCCGTGGTGGTTCGCGGCGCCCGCCCTGGCCGTCTACGCCCTGGTGGTGCTGTACCCGAGCCTCAGCGGCATCGTGTACGCCTTCACCGACTGGAACGGCCTGGGCGAGCGGAGCTTCATCGGCCTGGGCAACTTCACGGAGCTGTTCCGCGACGAGGCCGCCCGCGGCTCGCTGGTCAACACGCTGCTGCTGACCGTGGCGATCGTGTTCGTCCAGAACGGGATCGGGCTGCTGCTGGCGCTCGGCGTGCACGCCAGGATCAAGTCGCGGACCGTGCTGCGGGTCGTGTTCTTCGCCCCGGCCGTGGTCAGCCCGGTGATGGTGGCGTTCCTATGGAAGTACATCTACAACCCGGCGCCCGGCGCCGGGCTCAACGGCATCCTCGGCGCGGTCGGGCTGGGCTCCCTGCGGCAGGACTGGCTGGGCGACCCGTCGCTGGCCCTGTGGTCGGTCGCGGGCATGGTGATCTGGCAGTTCGCCGGGTACTCGATGGTGATCTTCCTGGCCGGGCTGGAGGGGGTGCCCGCCGAGCTGCACGAGGCCGCGATGATCGACGGCGCGGGCCGGTTCCAGCGGTTCCGGAACGTGACGTGGCCGATGCTGGCGCCCGCGGTCACCATCAACATGATGCTGTCGACCATCGGCGGGCTCAAGCTGTTCGACCAGGTCTACGCCGCGACCAGCGGCGGTCCGGGACACGCGAGCGAGACGCTGTCCACGGTGCTCTACAAGCAGGCGTTCGTCTTCGGCAACTTCGGCTACAGCACCGCGATCGCGCTGGTGCTGGCGTTGTTCGTCGCGGCGGTGTCGATGGTCCAGATCCACTACCTGCGGAGCCGAGAGGTGAGCGGATGAACATGCGGTACGGGCTGCGGACGTTCGGGCTGGAGATGGTGATGGTCGCCGCCGCCGTCGCCTTCCTGTTCCCCGTGTACGCGCTGGTCACGCTGTCGCTCAAGGACCAGCGGCAGGTCGCCGAGTCGCCGCTGGCGCCGCCGTCGAGCCCGGCGCTGGACAACTACTCCGCCGCCTGGACGCGCGCGGAACTCGGCCCGGCGCTGCTGAACAGCACGGTCATCACGGTGGTGAGCCTGCTGGTGCTGATCGCGATCGGCTCGTTCGCCGCCTACTTCCTGTCGCGCCGCGCGTCCCGGCTGGGCTACGGGCTGTACGTGCTGTTCCTGCTGGGCATCGTGCTGCCGTTCCAGCTCGGGATGATCCCGCTGTTCAAGATGGTGGACGGGGCGGGGCTGCTCGGCACCTACCCGGGCATGATCGTCTTCTACAGCGGGATCCAGCTGCCCTTCACGATCTTCCTCTACACGGGGTTCATCCGGGCGCTGCCGGGCGACTACGCGCACGCCGCGCTGATCGACGGCGCCGGCCACTTCCAGGCGTTCACCCGGGTGGTGTTCCCGCTGCTGCGGCCCGTCACCGGCACCGTGCTGATCCTCAACGCGGTGTTCATCTGGAACGACTTCTTCACTCCCCTGCTGTATCTGGGGGGCTCGGCCCGGGAGACGGTGCCGGTGCGGATCTTCTCCTTCGTCGGCCAGTACGTCTCGGACAACGGGCTCGTGTTCGCCGGGCTGGTGCTGGCCTCACTGCCGATCCTGATCGTGTTCCTGGTCCTGCAGCGGTATGTGATCAAGGGCTTCGCGAGCGGACTCAAGGGATGATCCCGGACCGGCTCCGGGCGGTGCTGGACGCGCCGCCCCGCGCGTACTCCCCCGCGCCCATCTGGTGGTGGAGCGGCGAGCGGCTGGACCGGCGGCGGCTGCGCGACCAGCTCGAACGCTTCGCCGAGGGCGGCGTGTACAACCTGGTGATCCTGAACCTCGCGCCGTCCGGCCCGATGTTCGGCGCCGACGCCGACGAGCCCGCGTTCTTCACCGACGCCTGGTGGGAACTGCTCGACGGGGTGTGCGAGGACGCCGCCCGGCTCGGCGTGTCGCTGTGGTTCTACGACCAGCTCGGATTCTCCGGCGCCGACCTCCAGGCGCGGCTGGTGCGCGACGTCCCCGAGTTCGCCGGGCGGTGGCTGGAGCCGGGCGGCGGCACGTCGGCGCGCGGCTTCGACTACCTGTCGGCGCGGGCGTGCGCGGCGCTGCTCGACCGCGTCCACGGGGAGTTCGAGCGGCGCCTCGGTCACCGCCTCGGCAACGTGATCGTCGGTTCCTTCCAGGACGAGCTGCCCGCGCTGCCGACCTGGACGGAGGGGTTCGCCGAAGAGTTCGCCGCCCGCCGCGGCTACGACCTGGCCCCGCACCTGCCGTCCCTGTGGCAGGACGGCGGCGACGCGGCGGGCGAGGTCCGGCGCGACTACCACCTCACCCGGGCGGAGCTGGCCGAGGAGGCGTTCTTCCGGCCGCTGGCCGGATGGCACGAGCGGCACGGGCTGCTGCACGGCTGCGACCAGCAGGACCCGGCCCGCGCCGGGCACCCGGTGGACGGGGTGCGGCTGTACGCCGACTACGCCCGCACCCACCGCTGGTTCGGCGCGCCGGGCTCGGACCACCACGGCGACGCCCGGATCCACTCGTCCCTGGCCCACCTGTACGGCCGGGACCGCGTGTGGATCGAGGCGTTCCACTCCAGCGGGTGGGGCGGCACGCTGGAGGAGACGTTCGACTGGCTGCTGCCATGGCTGCGCTCAGGCGCGACCCTCTACAACCCGCACGCGGCCTACTACACGACCAGGGCGGGCTGGTGGGAGTGGGCGCCGCCCTCGACCGACTGGCGGCAGCCCTACTGGGCGCACCACCGGGTCTTCGCCGACGCGGTGACGCGGCTGTGCGCGGCCCTGTCGCTGGGCCGCCATGTCTGCGACACGGCCGTGCTGTTCCCGACGTCGACCGCCCAGGCGGGCACCCGGCTCGACGGCGCCGACGCGTCCGCCGCGCTCGCCCAGGACACCTACCGGGCGCTGGTCGGCGACATGGCGTGGTTCCAGATGGTGCCCGGCGCCCTCGACCGGTTCCGCGTCGACGCCGACGTCATCGACGACGACTCCGTCCGGCGGGCCACGGTGGCGGACGGGCGGCTGAACGTCGCGGACGAGTCGTACGGCACGGTGCTGCTGCCCGCCTGCACCGTCCTCGAAGGGGACACCGCCAGGCGGCTGGCCGCACTGGTCGAGGGCGGCGGCCGGGTCGTCGCCGTCGGCCCGCCGCCCCGGCTCGGCGTCGGCGACCCGGCCGCCGGCGAGGCCGTGGCCAGGCTGGCGCCGCTGCTGGAGACCGTCCCGGACACCGGCGCGCTCGGCCCCCTGCTGGACGGCTCCCGGCGGGTCGAGGCGCCGGTCCCCGCGCTGGTCCGCGAGGTCGACGGCGCGACGGTGGTGTTCGTGACGGCGGCGGAGTCCATGGCCAGCCGCGTGTCGGTCGGCCGCCCGGACGAGCGCGGCATCGACCTGGGCTGGCTGGACGTGACCTACGACTTCGATCCCGGCCGCTACCACCGCGACATGCGGATCCGCGTGAAGGACGTGACGGGCCCGGCCTACCTGGTGAGCCCGTTCGGCGGCCCGCCGCGGGAGCTGCCCGTCACGTCCGGACCGTCGGGGGCGGAGGTCGTCGTGCCGTTCGACGACGGCCCCGCCGCGCTGCTGGTGTTCCCGGGCACGGCTCGCCCGCCGCGGGACGAGGCGGCCCCGCCGCGGGACGAGGCGGCCCCGCCGCGGCGTCCCGCCGCCGAGCTGGACCTGGGCTCCACCTGGGACATGGAGCCGGTGCCGACGCTCGACAACACGTGGGCGGATTTCGCCCGTCCGGCCGGCGCCATGGCGGCGTTGGAGCGCTGGCGGCTCTCGCACCGGGTGGAGGACGACCCGTCCGCCGGCTGGACGCCGGCCTACGCGACGTTCGGCCCCCACGGGCTGTGGTCCGGCGCCGGGGGCGGGTGGCGGCCGGTCGTCTACTCCGACAGCCGGGGCATCCGCAAGGACCCGGTCCACCGGGCGGCGCTCGGGCCCAAGGGGCACGTCCCCGAGGAGTTCCTCGACTTCGGCGAGGTCGCGGCGGGCGAGCGGATCACCCTGCGCACCCGCGTGACCGTGCCGGCTCCGGGCGGGTTCCCGGTGCTCGGCTTCCCCGCCGCGAAGACGCTCCTGGTGGACGGGGCCGAGGCCCCGCTCGACGACCGCGGCTACCTGGCGGTGGGCGGCGCGGCGCTCGCGCCCGGCGAGCACACGCTGGAGATCCGCCTGGTGCCCGGTGAGGACGTGCGGCTGCGCGGCCACCTGTCCGTCGTGACCGAGCCCGCCCGCTGCGTCCGACCCGAGTGGATCACCGCCGGGGGAACCGTGCGCCCGGGTGGGCGGGTCGCCTTCACCGCCGAACTGCCGCGCGTCCCCGGCCCGTCCCGCCTCCAGGTCGCGTCGGCGTCCCCGTGCCGGGTCCTGGTCGACGGGGTGGAGATCGGCCGGCAGGGCGGCTTCGATCCCTACGCCGAGCACGAGGCCCCCCGCGTCGGCCGCTACGACCTGCCGGACGCGCCCGGCGCGCCGCTCACCCTCGTCCTCACCGAAGGCGAGGCCCCGGCGGCGGTCCTGGTGGACGGCCCGCTCGTGTCCGGCACCGGCTGGCACGCCGCCCGGGACGGCGTCGCGGTGCCCGTCGCGCCCAGGCGGGCGCAGAGCGGCGATCCCGCCGCCCTCCACCTGCGGCGCCGCCCGCACCCCCTGCCCTGCGCGCACTGGCTGGAGGACGACGTGAGCGACGGCACCGTCCTGCCCGCGTCCTTCGCCGACCCCGGCGCCCTGCCCAGGACCGAGCGGCTGCGCTTCGCGGTGCCGCCGGGCGCGACCCGGATGCGGTTCACCGCACGGGGCGAGGTCACCGGCATCCTGCTCGACGGCGTCCTTCTCGAAGGCGTTTCGCTCGGCGCAGCGCACGACGGCGCCGGCACCGTCGACCTCGAACTCCCCGGCCGCGCACGGCCGGCCGGGACCGCCGAGCTGCGGCTGCGGACCCGGCCCGGGTACCGGGAGGGCGCGGCGCTGGCGGGGCCGGTCGCCTTCGCCGTCGGCGCGGGCACGATCGGGCTGGGCGACTGGGAGGACGCGGGCCTGGCCGGTTACAGCGGCGGCGTCCGCTACCGGCGCGTCCTGGACCTGGCGGCCGCTCCCGGGGGCGGCGAGCTCGATCTCGGCCGCGTCCGCGGCACCGCCGAGGTGACGGTGAACGGGCACGCGGCGGGCGTGCGGATCTGCGCCCCGTACACCTTCGACCTCGGCTCGGCCCTGCGCGCCGGCCCCAACGAGATCGAGATCGTCGTCTACGGCACCCTGGCCCCCCACCTCGACGAGACCAGCCCCACCCATTTCGTCTTCCCCGGCCAGCGCACCTCCGGACTCCTCGGCCCGGTCGTCCTGAGGACCGAGATCTGAGGCCTACGGGCGCCACTGGCGCTGTGCGGCCAGCGAGTCCCAGTCGGTGAGCCAGTTGCGGCCCTCGTCGTCGATGAACGAGCCCGGCGGCGGGGTCACCCGGTGCTCGGCGAGCCACGCCCCGGGGCGTCGCATCGAGGGGCGCAGGCCGCCGCCGCTCGGCATGAGCTGCGGCGGGATCGGCGCGGGCATCGCCTGCGGCGCGGACTCGCTCGCGACCTCGGCGAGGTCCTTCTCCTCCGCCATCCCGATCGGCCCCTGCCGGCGCGCGTTGAAGAACTGGTTCACCGCGGGGTGCGTGCTGGACAGCACCATCTCCCGCGGCCCGAACATCACCAGGCCCCGGCGGAACAGCAGGCCGAGGTTGTCCGGCAGGACGCGGGCGGTGCCGATGTCGTGCGTGACGATCAGGAACGTCGCGCCGAGCTGGGTGTTCAGGTCGACGAACAGCTGGTTGAGGTAGGCGGTGCGGACGGGGTCGAGGCCGGAGTCGGGCTCGTCCGCCAGGATGATCTCCGGGTCGAGGACGAGGGCGCGGGCCAGTCCGGCGCGCTTCTTCATCCCGCCGGAGATCTCACCCGGCAGCTTGCTCTCCGAGCCGGACAGGCCGACCATCTCCATCTTCTCCAGCACGATGCGCCGGATCTCCGACTCGCCCTTCCTGGTGTGCTCGCGCAGCGGGAAGGCGATGTTGTCGTAGAGGTTCATGGAGCCGAACAGGGCGCCGTCCTGGAACAGCACCCCGAAGTGGCGGCGCAGCTCGTAGAGGTCGCTCTCGCGCAGCCGCGGGACGTCGCCGCCGCCCACGTACACGTGGCCCCGGTCGGGACGCAGCAGCCCGACGAGGTTCTTGAGGAACACCGACTTCCCGGTTCCGGACGGCCCCAGCAGGGCGGAGATCTCGCCCGCCGGAATGGTGAGGGACACGTCCTCCCAGATGACCTGCCGCCCGAACGACTTCCTGAGCCCTTCCACCCGGATCTCGACACCCATGGGCACTCCCATGCGGGGGAACCGGGGGCGGGGGATCCGCAGCTTACGTCCGGCCCCCCGTCGCCTTGACTGTACGTCGCGCTTCGCCTGCCGGGGAGGCCCATTGGACGCGCCGTCCATCGAGGGACGACCACGGAATCCGTACCCAGTGTGACAATCCGTGGCTGCCCGATTGGTCACTTTATTGCCTTACGTCCGCGTTCAGGTTTCTTCCAGCATGTCCGGTGACCTCCGGCGCGCCAATCCGGGCGCGCCCAATCCCCCCTGGAGGCACAGTGAAAATCCGTCCCACGCGCATCCGCGGTACCGCCGCCGCGACCATGGCCGCGTCCGGGCTGCTGGCGGCCGCTCTGGCCGCCGCTCCCGCCGCGAACGCGTCGCTCGACGCGGCCGGCGCGCCCCTCGCCACCACGTCCGACACGGGCAGAGTGGCCGTGAAGCTGGCGGGGCAGCTCGGCTCCCGCACCGCCGGCGCCTATCTCGACCGGGCCACGAGCAGGCTGGTGGTCACGGTCACCGACGCCAAGGCGGCGCAGGCCGTGCGCGCCGCCGGCGCCGTCCCGAAGACCGTCACCCGCAGCGGCGCCGACCTGAAGCGGGTCATGTCCGCGCTCAAGCGCGACGCCACCGTCCCGGGGACCGCCTGGGCCGTCGACCCGGCCGCCAACCAGGTGGTCCTGACCATGGACGGGAGCGTCAAGGGCGCCGGGCTGAAGAAGGTGAAGGCCGCGGCCGCCGAACAGGGAGCGGCCGTCCGCACCGAGCGCGTCGCCGGGAAATTCCGTCCGTACGTCATCGGAGGCGACCCCATCTACTCCGGCGGCTCCCGCTGCTCGCTGGGCTTCAACGTCACGGACGGAACCGACTACTACTTCCTGACGGCGGGGCACTGCACCGCGGCGGGCACGACCTGGACCGACGGGTCGGGGACGACGCTCGGCGGCAACACCGGCAGCAGTTTCCCCGGCAACGACTACGGCATCGTCCGGTACACCTCCACCCCGGAGGACACGCGGGGCGGCGTCAGAGGCCCCGGCGGCTTCCAGGACATCACCGACGCCGGGAACCCCACCGTCGGGCAGACCGTGACCCGCAGCGGCAGCACCACCGGCGTCCACAGCGGGCAGGTCACCGCGCTCAACCAGACGGTGAACTACCAGCAGGGCAGCGTCAGCGGCCTGATCCGCACCACCGTGTGCGCCGAGCCGGGCGACAGCGGCGGCCCGCTGTTCGCCGGGTCCATCGCGCTCGGGCTGACGTCCGGAGGCAGCGGCAACTGCTCGTCCGGAGGCGTCACGTTCTTCCAGCCCGTGACCGAGGTGCTCTCGGTGTACGGGGTCGACGTCTACTAGCACCTGCCGGATCGCGGGCGATTGATCCACAACATGAAGGCGTTTCATGGTCTGACCACGGGACCACTGTCAGGGTGCCAACCACCTCGTCCCGAATTAGTCACCTTCTGCGTCTTACGCCCGCATTGACGGTTCTTACACCATGTCGGTGACCTCCGGCGCGCCACTCGGGTGCGCCCATCCCCCCGTGGAGGCACAAGTGAAGATCCGAAACAGGCGCGTCGGCGCCGTCGCCGTCACCACGGCGACCGCTGCAGTGGTGGCGGCCACCCTCGCCACCGCACCCGCCGCGTTCGCAAGCCCGGCGGCACCCGCCGCCCCCGTCGACCACGGCGCGGTCGCGTCGTCGCTCGCGCACCAGCTCGGCTCCCAGACCGCCGGCTCCTACCTCAAGGGCGGCAAGCTGGTCGTGACCGTGACCGACGCCAAGGCCGCACAGGCGGTGCGCGCCGCCGGCGCCGTCCCGAAGACCGTGGCGCGCAGCGGCGCCGACCTGAACCGGGTCATGGCCGCACTCAAGCGCGACGCCACGATCCCGGGCACCGCCTGGGCCATCGACGCGGACACCAACCAGGTGCTGCTCACGATGGACAGCACCGTCAAGGGCGCCGCTCTCAAGAAGGTGCAGGCCGCCGCCGCCGAGCACGGCGCCGCCGTCCGCACCGAGCGCGTCGCCGGGAAGTTCCAGAAGTTCACCCTCGGCGGCGAGGCCATCTACGCCGGCGGCTCCCGCTGCTCGCTCGGCTTCAACGTACGGAGTGGCAGCACGTACTACTTCGTCACGGCCGGGCACTGCACCAACATCAGCTCGACCTGGACCGACAGGTCGGGGCGGACGCTGGGCCGGGTCGTGGCCAGCAGCTTCCCCGGCAACGACTACGGGGTCGTGCAGTACAGCTCGACGCCCACCGACACGCGCGGCGCCGTCAGCCTGTACAGCGGCACCCACGACATCACCCGCTCCGGGAACGCCACGGTCGGGCAGACCGTGTACCGCAGCGGCAGCACCACCGGCCTGCACAACGGCCGGGTCACCGCCCTCAACCAGACCGTCAACTACTCCCAGGGGTCGGTGTCCGGCCTGATCCGCACCACCGTGTGCGCCGAGCCCGGCGACAGCGGCGGCGCCCTGTTCGCTCCCAACACGGCGCTCGGCCTGACCTCCGGCGGCAGCGGCAACTGCAGCTGGGGCGGGACGACGTTCTTCCAGCCCGTCAGCGAGGTGCTCAACCGCTACGGCCTGAGCGTCTACTGACCGACACCCGACAGAGGCGGGCCGCCCCGGACCATCGCTCCCGCGGGGCGGCCCGCCGCCGTCCGGGTCAGGGGACGGCGGGGACCTCGAGGGTGCGGAGGATCTCCGCGATGACGTCCGGCTGCCGGTCCGTCAGGTAGAAGTGCCCGCCCGGCAGGGTCCTGAGCGCGAAGCGCCCGTCGGTGACCCGCGCCCAGCCCGCGGCCTGCTCCTCGGACACGTGCGTGTCGGCGTCCCCGATGATCGCGGTGATCGGGACGGTCAGCCGCGTGCCGGGCCGGTGGGCGTAGTCCTCGATCATCCGGAAGTCGTTGCGCACGTACGGCAGGACGAGTTCGCGCAGCTCGGGGTCCTGCAGGGCCTCGGCGTCGCTGCCGCCGAGGTTCACCATCTCGGCGACCACGCCGTCGTCGTCCCTGTCGGCGACGCGGTCGTCGCC
Source organism: Spirillospora sp. NPDC048824 (assembly GCF_043198455.1). NCBI lineage: Bacteria > Bacillati > Actinomycetota > Actinomycetes > Streptosporangiales > Thermomonosporaceae > Spirillospora > Spirillospora sp. NPDC048824. The sequence continues at coordinate 48,260 of NZ_JBICUS010000030.1, forward strand.
GCGGTCGTGCGGCGGGCGGGCGCCGGAGGCGAACACGTGCACCGGGGCGCTGCCGCGCTCCTGCAGCAGCCGCGCCACCTCGTAGGCCAGGACGGCTCCCATGCTGTGCCCGAACAGGGCGGCGGGGCGGTCCATCAGCGGCGCCATCGCACCGGCGATGAGGCGGGCGAGCTGGTGGGCGTCGGTGACCATCGCGTCGGCCATCCGGTCGGCGCGGCCCGGGTACTGGACGGCGTGCACCTCGACGGCCGGGCTGATCTCCTTGGCCCACGGCCGGTAGAACACCGCCGACCCGCCCGCGTGCGGCAGGCAGAACAGCCGCATCGACGCCCACGGACGGTTCTCGGTGCAGCGGAACCAGGTCAAGTGATCAACTCCTCCTGCTCGTGGCGGCGGGAGGCCACGCGCGGATCGTGCGGCAGCGGCCACGGCGCGGCCCGCGGGTCCGGGACGAGCTTGGGCGCGGTGGTCTCCGCGGCCACCTTAAAGCCCCGGCGCCGGTAGTTCGCGATCGCGTTCGGGTGGTCGAGGCTGCTGGTGCGCAGCCACACCCGGGTGGCGGGGCCGCCGTCGAGGGCCCACAGCTCGCCGCGCTGCCAGGCGCGGCGGGTGCACTGCTCGACGAGGTAGCCGCCGTAGCCGCGGCCCACGAACGCGTGCGTGAGGCCGACGAGGTGGATCTCGGTGTCCCCGCCCGGCTGCGCCTCGATCTCGAAGAAGCCCGCGATGGTGCCCTCGGCCATGGCGATCCAGGTGGACAGCTCGGGCCGCTCCACCCACGCCCGCCAGTCGGCGTGCGTCCACGGGAACCGGTCCGTCCAGCAGACGCGGGCGCCGACGGCCGCGTACATGGCGCGGTTGACCTCGGGCGACGGCCGCCCGGCGAGCGTGAACGTCATCTCGACGCCCGGCAGCGGCGCGGGACGCAGGTCCGCCGCGTCGAGCATCTCCATCGTCCACTCGGTGACCGCCGGGACCGCGATCGCGTCCCCGCGGAACGCCGGCGGGCCGCCGTCATTCACCCATGGCCTCGATGAGGCTCTTGGGGCGCATGTCGGTCCAGTTGTCGTTGATGTAGTCCAGGCACGCCTGCCGGGTGTCCTCGTCCTTGGCCACCGTCCAGCCGGCGGGGACCTCGGCGAACGACGGCCACAGCGAATGCTGCCCCTCGTCGTTGACGAGGACGACGTAGGTGGCGTCGGGGTCCTCGAAGGGGTTGGTCATCTCTGGTTCCCTTTCACTGCGTGCTCTGTAGTTTGTCGAGCTTGGCGGCAAGGACGGCGCCCATCTCGGCGGCCGGGCCCGGCTCCATGAGCAGATGGTGGTCGACGTCGACGGGGTAGTCCTCGATCTCGCCCTCGACGAGGGGGCCCCAGTTCGACCGTGCGGTGGGCGAGTCGCCGGTGCGGCCCTGGAGCGCGGTGAAGAAGACGATGTCGCCGCGGAACCGTCCGGGCCGGTACTCCTCGGCCTGCCGGAGGCCGTTCTCGTAGTTGCGGTAGACGTTGACCAGGTCGTCCTCGCCGAGGGTCGCGAGGGCGTCGTCGCGTGCGGCGAGTACCGCCATGATCTGCTCCATGTCGGGGTTGCCGTCGGCGGCGATCATGCCGGCGTCGATGCCGATGCTCTCCAGAAGCTCGGGGAGGATCTCGCGCCGCTCCGATTCGAGGTCCTGGGTGTGGTACGCGTCGATGAGGGTGAGCAGCCCGACCCGTTCTCCGGCGGCCTGGAGCCGGACGGCCATCTCGTAGGCGATGAGCCCGCCGAGCGACCAGCCCGCGAGGTTGTAGGGGCCGGACGGCTGGACGGCGCGGATCTGCTCCAGATAGTCCTCGGCCGCCTCCCCGACGGTGCCGGGCAGCTCCGGCCGCGTGAAACCGGCGGCCTGGAGCCCGTACATCGGCTGGTCGGGGGCGAGGTGCCGCTGGAACTGCAGGTAGCTCCACGACAGGCCGCCCGCCGGGTGGACGAAGAAGACCGGCGGGCGGGTCCCGGACGTCCGGATGGGCAGCAGCATCTCGAACCCGAGCCGGTCCTCGGGCCCGCCGGCCCGCGTGAGGGCCTCGACCGTCTGGTGGGTGAACACGTCGCGGGGGGTCAGCTCGAAGTCCGCCCGCCGGGCCCGCGTGACGAGCTTCAGCGCGGCGATGCTGTCGCCGCCGAGGTCGAAGAAGCTGACGTCGGCGCCGACGCGGTCGAGGCCGAGGACGTCGGCGACGATGGCGCAGAGCCGCTCCTCCTCGGGTGTGCGGGGTTCGCGTCCGGCGGCGGCCTCGCCGTAGTCGGGGGCGGGCAGGGCGCGCCGGTCGAGCTTGCCGGTCGGGCCGATCGGGAACGTGTCGAGCCGGACGAACGCGGCGGGCACCATGTACTCGGGCACCCGGGCGGCGACGAACTCGCGCAGGCCGTCCACACCGCGTCCCCCACCGGCGGGTTCAGCGGGGTCGTCCCCCCTGCAGGGCGGGGTTTCCGCGATGACGTAGGCGACGAGGGCCTTGACGCCGGGGGTGTCCTCGCGGGCGATGACGGCGACGTTCGCGACGGCCGGGTGGGCGGCGACGGCGGCCTCGATCTCGCCCAGCTCGATCCGGAAGCCGCGGACCTTGACCTGGAAGTCGACGCGGTCGACGTATTCGAGGGCGCCGTCCGCCCGCCACCGGACGAGGTCGCCGGTGCGGTACATGCGGCCGCCGGGTGCGCCGAACGGGTCGGCGACGTAGCGTTCGCCGGTCAGGGAGGGCCGCCGCAGGTAGCCGCGGCCGAGGCCCGCGCCCGCGATGTAGGCCTCGCCGACCACGCCGGGCGGGACGGGACGCAGCCCCTCGTCCAGCACGTACACGCGCATGTCGTCGAAGGGGCGGCCCAGCCCCGGGGTCGTCTCGGACGGGTCGGCGAGCGGGGCGCGCTGCGCCGAGTACGTCGTGTACGTGGTGGCCTCGGTGGGGCCGTACACGTGGCCGACCTCGGTGTCGGGGCACGCGGCGAGGACCTTGCGCATCGCGGCCGGTGATCCGGCCTCCCCGCCGGTCAGCACCTCGCGGAGCCGCGCGAACGCCTGCGGGCGCTCGTCCGCGACGAGGTTGAACAGGGTCGTGGTGATGAAGAGGCCGGTGAGGTCCTCCTCGGCGATGACCGTTTCGAGGGCCTCGCCGTTCAGATGCCCGGGAGGCGCGAACACGGCCGTGCCGCCGTGCAGCAGCGGCGTCCACAGCTCGTAGATGGACGCGTCGAACGCGTGCGGCGAGTGGACGAGCACCCGGTCGTGCGCCCCGCCCCTGAGCCGGCCGTCGGTGGCGAGGTCGACGGCGTCGCGGTGGCGGAGCATGACGCCCTTGGGCACGCCCGTCGAGCCGGACGTGAACAGCACGCAGGCGAGATGGTCGGGATGGCACCGCACGCCCGGGTCGGTGCCGGGCAGTGCGGCCGTCTCGGGGTCGTCGTCCACGACGAGGATCCGCGCCGGCGTGTCGAGGCCGGCGACGCGGTCGCGCATGGCGGCGTCGACGACCAGGACGGGCGCACCGACCTCGGCGACCGCCCACGCCATCCGCTCCGGCGGGTAGCCGTGGTGGATCGGCGCGTACGCGCCGCCCGCCTTGAGGATCGCGAGCGACACCACGGCGACGTCGGCGGACCGTTCGAGGAGGACGGCGACCGGCGTGTCCGCCGCGACCCCGAGCCCGATGAGGCGGTGCGCCAGCCGGTTCGCCCGCGCGTCCAGTTCGGCGTAGGTGACGGTCTCCCCTCCGGCGCGGACGGCCGGGGCGGCGGGCGTGCGGGCCAGCTGCTCCGCGAAGCGGCCCGTGACGGTGCCCGGGGTCCGGTCCGTCGCCGGTCCCTGCCAGGTCTCCAGGACGTGTTCGCGTTCGTCGTCGTCCAGGACGTCGATGCGGCCCAGCGGCAGGTCGGGGCGGTGGGCGACGGCCTCCAGGATGCGGATGAAGCGGCGCATCAGGCGTTGCGCGTCGTCCTCGGTGAACAGGTCGGCGCGGTGGTCGATGCGCAGGGACAGGCCGCGGCCGGGGACGGCGGCGAAGGTCAGCGGGTAGTGGGACGCGTCGTATCCGTCCACGTCGTGGAGGGACAGGCCGCCGAGGTCGGCGCCGGCGGCGTCCGGGTCGAACGGGTAGTTCTCCAGCACGGTCATCGTGTCGAAGAGGGTGCCGGTGCCGTTGAGGCGCTGGATGTCGGCCAGGCCGAGGTGGTGGTGCGGCATCAGCGCGGCCTGCTCGTCCTGGAGGCGGATCAGCGCATCGGCGACGGTGTCGGCGGGCCGGACGCGGACGCGGATCGGCAGCGTGTTGATGAACAGGCCGATCATCTGCTCGACGCCGGGGAGTTCCGGTGGACGGCCGGACACGGCGGCGCCGAACACGACATCGGTCGAGCCGGTGAGGCGGCCGAGCAGCGTGCCCCACGCGAGTTGCAGGACGGTGTTGAGGGTGACGCCCTGGGCGCGGGCGCGCGCGCTGAGCGCCGAGGTGAGGGCCTCGGTGAGGCGGGTCCGGACCCGTCCGGGCGTGTCCGCGCCGGGCTCGGGTGCGCCCGGCGCCACGAGGGTGGGTTCGTGGACGCCGTCGAGGGAGCGGCGCCAGGCGTCCTCGGCGGCGGCGCGGTCCTGGGCGGCGAGCCACGCCAGGTAGTTCTTGTACGGGGTGACGCGCGGCATCCCGGCGTCGTCGCCCCCGGCCAGGTAGAGCGCGAACAGTTCCGTTTGCAGGACGGGCGTGGACCAGCCGTCCAGCAGGATGTGGTGGTTGGTGAACACCATGCGGTGCAGGCCGTCCGCGAGCCTGATCAGCAGGAAGCGCAGCAGCGGCGGTTTCGTCATGTCGAACGGCCGGGCGCGTTCGGCGTCGACCAGCTCCCGCGCCTTCGCCTCGCGTTCGGCCTCCGGCAGGGCGGACAGGTCGGCGTCGTCCCACGGGAGGCGGACCTCGCGGTGCACGACCTGGACCGGTGACCCCTCCTTGCGCTGCCGGAAACCGGCCCGCAGGTTGGCGTGCCGCCGCAGGAGCGTCGCGGCGGCGGCCTTCAGGGCGTCCGCGTCGAGGGGGCCGCGCAGGTCGAACACGATCTGCGCGGTGTACACGTCCCCTCTGGTCGCGCTCGCCTGCCCACTCGTTCCTCGCTCCGCCGCTCGCCGCTCCACAGGCCCCGAGTCGTACAGCGCGTGGAAGAAGAGCCCCTGCTGCAACGGGGACAGCGGGAGGATGTCCTCAAGCTGCGACTTGCTCAATCCAGCTCCCATTCGCCGTCGAGCTCGGCGGCGAGCTCGTCGATCTCGTCCTGGCTGACGTCCACCAGCGACAGGTCGGACGGGGTGAACCCGCCGACGGGCCCGTCGGACGCGCCGTCCACGACGTGCGCGACCAGGCCGCGCAGCGCCGCGTACCAGCGCTCGGCGAGGTCCGCGATCGCGGCCTCGTCGAACAGTCCGCCCGCCCACGTCCACGTCGCGGACAGCTCGGGGCCGTCCGGCAGGTCGCGGGTGTGCGCGTTGACCTCGATGGCGTGGACGAGGCCGAGCGCGTCGTCCTGCCCGGTGCCGAGGGCGTCGCCGTCGGCCTGTCCCGCCGGACCCCAGTCGGTGGCCTCGGGCGCGGCGGACCGGCCGAGGTAGTTGAACGCGATCTGCGGATGCCCGGTGAGGCGCGCGCCCGCCGCGGGGTCGAGGTAGCGCAGGAGGCCGTACCCGATGCCGTTGTCGGGGATCTCGCGGAGCTGCTCCTTGACCCGCTTCAGCGCCGTCCCGACGGCCTGGCCGCCCTCGCGGACGTCGGCGGGCTCGACCCATCCGGCGTCGAGCCGCACCGGGTAGATCGAGGTGAACCAGCCGGCGGTGCGCGACAGGTCCACGCCGGGGACGATCTCCTCGCGGCCATGCCCTTCGAGGTCGATGAGGACGGCCGTCTCGTCGCAGGTGCCGCGTTCGCGCCGCCATTCGGCGACGGCCAGGGCGAGGCCGGTGAGCAGCACGTCGTTGACCCGCCCGTGGAAGGCGGCCGGGACGTCGGCGAGGAGCGGCGCGGTGACGTCGGCGGGCAGGTCGAGCGTGCGGTGCCGCGCCGTCCCGAACGTGTCGGCCGCGGGGTCGAGCGGGCGGGGCCCGAGGACCGGGTCGGGGGTGGCGAGGATGTCGTCCCACAGCGGCAGCTCCGCCGTGCGGGCCGGGTCGGACGCCTCGGCGGCGAGGCGCTGCGCCCAGCGGCGGAACGACGTCGGGACGGGGTCGAGGTCTCCCCCGCCCCACGCGGCGACCAGGTCGGGCAGGATGATCCGCCATGACACGCCGTCCACGGCGAGGTGGTGGAGGGTGAGCAGCAGACGACCGGATTCGGCGGGGCCGGCGTCGAACCAGACGAGCTGCGCCATCGTCCCGGCGGCCGGGTCGAGGCGGCGGCGGGCGGCCTCGGCCTCGGCGGCGAGGACGGCGCGGAGCCCGCCGGTGTCCAGGCCGGCGACGTCCACGCGGCGGACGAGCGCCGCCGCGTCGACCGTGCCGGGTTCGGCGACCTCGAACTCGGTGCCTCTGTTGTCCGCGGCCTGCGAGCCGTCGGCGTCGGCGTCGGCGTGCATGCGGAGCCGGAGCATGTCGTGGTGGTCCAGGACGGTCTGCAGCGCGGCGGTGAGCCTCTCCACGCCCAGGTCCGGCGGGACCTGGAGCAGCATCCGCTGGCTGTAGCCGCCGACCGGGCCGTTCAGGTCCTGGAACCAGCGCATGATCGGCGTGGCGGGGACCTGGCCGATGCCGGCGCCGGGGGCCTCGGCGTCGACCCGTTCGCCTTCGCCCACCGGACGCGCGGTCGCGGCCAGTTCCTCGACGGTCTGGTGCTGGAACACCTCGCGCGGTGTGATGACCAGGCCGGACTGGCGGGCGCGGGAGACGAGCTGGATCGCGATGATGGAGTCGCCGCCCAGGTCGAAGAACCCGTCGCCGGCCCCGACCCGTTCCAGGCCGAGGACCTCGGCGAACAGGCCCGCGAGGACCTCCTCTTCGGACGTGCGGGGCGCGCGGGAGGACACCTTGGCCGCGAAGTCCGGCGCGGGCAGAGCCTTGCGGTCCAGCTTGCCGTTGACCGTCAGCGGCAGAGCGTCCAACTCGACCACGGCCGCCGGAACCATGTAGTCGGGCAGGTCCTGACCGGCGAACCGGCGCAGCTCCGACGCATCGACACCGCTCCCGGCCACATAGGCGACCAGGCGGTCGTCCCGGACGACCACCGCGGCGTCCCGGACGGCCTCGTGCCGGGTCAGGACCGCCTGGATCTCGCCCAGCTCGATCCGGAACCCGCGCAGCTGCACCTGCTGGTCGGCGCGTCCCAGGTATTCGAGCGTCCCGTCGCGGCGCCAGCGGCCGACGTCGCCGGTCCGGTACATGCGGGTACCGGGCCTGCCGTGCGGGTCGGCGACGAACCGCTCGGCGGACAGGCCCGGACGGTTGAGGTAACCGCGCGCCAGCCCCGCGCCCGCGACGTACAACTCCCCCGCCACACCCGGCGGTACGGGCTGCAGACGACCGTCCAGGACGTAGACGCGCAGATCCGGGATGCCGACGCCGATCACGCTGCCCGGCGCGGCCGCCGCCAAGGCGCGGTCGAGGGCCACATACGAGACGTGCACGGTGGTCTCGGTGATCCCGTACATGTTGACCAGCGCCGGAGCATCCT
>NZ_JBICUS010000031.1:0-46895 GCF_043198455.1 Spirillospora sp. NPDC048824
CGACAAGGACATCGTCGTCCAGACCGGCGTTGACCAGGGGGAAGACGCTGCCTAACGATCACTGACCCCTGTCTCATTTGACTTGACACCTACCGCAGTGCGAATCAACGAGCTCACCGACGCCGACGGACGGGATTTCACCCGCGGAAGGATCGACGCGATCCTGTCGCGTGTCGGCTCCACCGACGAGACCGAACTTCAGCGCCTGCGGGACGCGGCAGCCGGCGCCGCAGCGACGGTGGCGGCGCTGGAGACAGAGCTGAGCGGCGACGACGCCCGCGAGCAACTGACCTCACGACTCCTGCTCGTCGGCAAGGACATGACCGCCTACGCCGACCGGTTGGAGCTCGAACACAGCCAGGGCAGCGTCCGCCTGGACCTCGCGCGCCTCACTGTGGTCACCGACACCGAACGCGGCCCCATCCGCCTGGAGCGGATCGGAAGCGCCGCCAACTGGATCGGCTACCACTTGGCGACCCACCTGGCTCTTCACCGCTACTTCACCCACCAGGACAGGCCCGTCCCTCGCTTCCTGATCCTCGACCAGCCCACCCAGGCCCACTACCCCTCGGAGGTGTCCCTGCAAAGCGGCATTCCTGAAGACGACACCGACCGCGGGGCGGTACTACGCATGTTCAAGCTCCTGCACGACGTCGTCGCCGAACTCGCACCCGACTTCCAGATCATCGTCTGCGACCACGCAAACCTCCCCGATACCTGGTTCCGCGAATCAGTCGTCCACAACTGGCGCGACGGCACGAAACTCATCCCACTCACCTGGCTGTCTTAATCGGGCGCAGAGAGTGGTGGCCGAGGGTGGAGTAGCGGTTCTAAGTCTGCTGGCTTGAGCAGCTAACGAGCGAGCAGCGGCGGTAAGAGTGTCAGAGTCAGCGACGATCGTCGGCAGGTCGGGAGGACAACGACTGTCCAGCGCTAACAGGGACGAGCCGTATGTAGAGGAACAACCGGTCATCGGCATGTGTGAGTGTTCTGCGAGCCGAGACCTCGAATCCCGACAACGAGATGCGAGTCGACCGGACTCAGCTATGTGGTGGCGGGGTCCAGACGTCCGGCTGCTCCGGCCTGTTTGACCAGGCGTCCCCACCGTTCGCGGCGTCCGAACCGCTCCGCAATGGCCTTCCCTGAGGGAAGATCCCCGGCCGGGGTGCGGTGGGCGAGGGCCCATTGCCATGCCTGGCGTTGCAGCCCCGATGCCGGTCGGCCGCGCCGCGGACGAGCCCGACCCACTCCCCCGCCATCACCTGCTTGGGCCTCATCTGCATTCTGTATGAGCTCCTCCTCCACACTGTCGGTCTGAGCGCGGTTCGTCTGAACGTCGTAGGAGCCGTTCGACGGGTTATCCCAAGTCGTAGGAGCTTCGTAAGAAGCCACGTCCCTCCTGATCAGGCTCATATGAGGGCGCGTATGAGACCCATCTGAACCATCGAGCCTCTTCACAGCTTCGTATGAAGCGTTCGCGAGCCTTGGCTGCGAACCGTGCCGTACTTGGCGCATCAGGAGCTCATACGCCCCGATCAGCGCACAGCTAGGCCACGCCGCGATCAGCCGACCGACCACCGAAGGCTCGGCGACCGCGACGTTGGCGGCCAGGCTGGCGGCGCTGCCCAGTACCAGCAGCGTCCATGGCAGCAGACCGCTGCGGCGGCCTTGGCGGGAGTCGACCAGCAGCGACATCGAGGCCACCACGATCATCCCGTCCACACTGACCGGCAGCTACGCCGCCGTCCAGGACGTCTCGCCGTAGCGAAGCACAAGCTCGTACATGTGTTTATAGCTGATCACCGCGGCGATCCCAGCCAGCACGATGACGCTGAGTGTGGAGGCCCACCGGATCACTCGATCTGCGGGAGAAGGCTCGGTCTTCGCCATGGCCGCTCAGCCCTCCCCCTCGTCGACCAGGGCGTTTACATTGAGAGGGACATGGCCGAGTGGTAGAATTATGGTCTCGGACACACTATTTGTACATAACCAGGCGTTTCCAGGCATCCTGGAGTGCCTCTCGGTGTTTGGTTTACGCCCGAGAGGGTCGGCCTTTCGCTGTTTGATCACCTCCTTCCGGCTGTGAATGCCGTGAGCACACGAGCCGCAATCCGTATGCCAAGGCGGAGTATGCGACGCCACCCGGCGCCGCGGTGTCAGCGTCGGTGGTCGATGGTGACCCTCACCTCCTTCGGAGTGGCGGCCCGCAAGGTGCGGGTCTCGGGCTCGTAGGTGAGAGTGATCTTGCAGGTGCGCAGGTGGTCGATGATCTCCCTGGGGTCAGGGGACACGCCGTCCGGTGCGGTGGCTGACGGTCCGGTCAGGAGAACGTGCAGCGTCGGCAGGTGGGGCAGGATGTGGTCCTCGCGGACGTAGAGGTTCTTGGGCCGATCCGGATCGGAGCGCGACGCGCTGGTGTGGCCGTGCCGGCACCGATACGCCGACCGGTTGTTGGCCCAGCACGATTCCAGCCGCCGCCCGCAGATCCCGCACCGCAGCAGCCCCGCCAGCAGGTAACAGCGGTCCGGGCGGGCGGTGGCGCCGGGCGGGATCTGGATGCCCTGGACGGCGATGAAGTCGGCCTCGCTGACCAGAGCCGGGTGCGCGGAGCGGGCGGAGATGACCCAGCCGTCGGGCAGGTTCCACCGCTGCACCTGCCGATGCCCCAGCCCGGTGTTGGACGGATCGATCAGATCGTGCTCGCTCGGCTGCCGGTTCCACACCTGCCGCCCGGTGTAGCGCGGATTGGCCAGGATCGTCCGCACCGTGGTCAGCTTCCACGCCCGTTTGGACCGATGAGCGTTGCGCCGCGGATCGGCCGCGGACGGGCAGGGAATGTGCATGTCGTTGAGCGCCCGAGTGATGCGGGCCATGCTGTGCCCGGCCAGCCGCTGCGCGAAGATCCACTCCACGATCGGCGCGGTCTGCTGGTCGGGCTCCAGCCGACGGGCCCGCCGGCCCCAGGCCGCGTGGGCCCGATTCGGGTGCGGGCCCGCGTCTACGAGCCGATACCCGTATGGCGGCCGCCCTCCCAGGTACCGGCCCTGTTCACGGGCCTGAGCGGCCATCGCGGTGGTGACCCGGATCCTGGTCCGGGTGATCTCCCGCTTGGACTGGATACCGAGGTTGAACATCAACTGCTCGTGCGCTTCGGCGGTGAAGTCGATGGGGCCGCCGGTCTCGGGCATCCACAGTTGCACACCGTAATGCTCGAACAGCGGCGCCATCAGAGAGAACTGGTTGCCGTAGAACGCCCGCTCGTACTCCCCCACCACGATCGCATCGAACCCGCGATCCGGATCGGCCATCGCCACCAGCAACGCCGCAGCCTCAGGCCGCCGCGCCCACGGCAACACCCGGCTATACCCGACATCGAAATACTCCGCCACAATCCGCCCATGCCCACCGACCAGCGCCGCGGCCTGATCACGCTGCCGCGCCCGCGACGTCACCGGATCCTGGTGGTCCTCGGTCGACACCCGCCCGTAGAAGGCGAACCGCAACCCGCCCTTCTGCGGCTGCGCCACCCGGCGCTTCCCCGACCGCTCGGCCCACGCCAGGAGGGAGTCCGCGCCCACGTCCCGACCTGCTTCCCCGGACGCGTTCGGCCGCCTCGCAGCCATGATCCGCATCTCCTCATGCCGGAAACACCTTTCGGTTTCAATATCCAGCAATGAGAGCGAACGCATCCAGCAAACGCTAGGACCATGCCCAAGGAGCCATCATTTCCTCACACTCAAGAGACCCCAAGAACATTTCCCGATATTTACTACTCTGTTCATGGCTCGCGCGTGCTGGCCGTCGACACCACGCGGGCTATTCCACTGGTAATACGACCCGGACGGGCGACACTTCTCCCGGACTCTGTTACTCCAATAGGGCGCATCTCCGAAGAGAAGGTCATCGCACATCTGAACCGGAGTGCGTGAGCGCCTCCTGGCCCCACGTGCCGCCGTTCCCGGCTGACACGACCCCGGTAACAGACGAGCGCACAGGCCGACATCCTCGTGCTTACTTCGACGACAGCGGATAGCCGCCCTCAGAGGGACGAACTCCTCTCACGCGACGCGCAGCCCTCGCCTTCAACTTCTCCAAGATCAGCGACGCGACACAAGAGGATCAGGTCAAACATCCGAGGAACAAGAGGTGGCTGCTGGTAAAGTACTCTATGCGTGATCTTGGGTTGGCTTCTTGGGCCATCTAGTGCGTGTGAGGCATCATGGGAGTAGATCTGCCCACCCGGCGGTCCAAGCATTGCGCTGTCGAGGGCAACATAGCGTGGCGCCTCGTAGCTCCGGATGCCGCTGCCGAACATGTGGATCCCTCTCACGTCCTTGCCTCGTTCGATGAAGCCTTCCGGTTCCGCCAGGAGGACTCGCAGCGGGGCCTGGCTGGCTTGCGCGAGGCGCAGCTTGGAGCTGTACACGCTGTTCTGGGGCACTGGGCGTCAAGACGGCCCCAGCCCGCCACGGTGGTCATGCCGACGGGGGACGGGCAAGACCGAGACCATGGTGGCCCTGCTGGTGGGCGGGCGAGTCGAGCGCCTGCCTGAAGATGTTGCGGCTGGGTATCGCCGAATGTAGTCAACGATGCGTGGCGTGGTGACATCTATGTGGGGTTCATCGAACGTTCCCTCCGCATGCTCGACCCTGAGGGCTAAGTGAGTTTCATCTGTGCCGATCGTTGGATGCGCAATCAGTACGGTTCTACTCTTCGGGAACTAATCGGCAAACGCTATGCCGTCGAGCACGTGGACTCTGCATGGGTCCGACGCTGCTTCGGGTCCCGCCTGTTGATCATTTTCTGCGGCGTCTGCGGTTCGCGCGTGGCCGCGCCGAGTCGACCACCAGGTCCTACGCCGGGGCACCTTAGGCGGTTCGAGCGGTGGCGGTTCGTCCGGGGGCTGAGTTGGGAGGAGGGGCCGGCTCGTGCAGGGCGGGGATGATCACTTTCGTCGTTGGCGGGTGCCGTGACGTTTGGAGCGTTTTTTCGAGATCTTGATCCCTTTGGATGGAACGTCGATTCTGAGACTGGAGACGATCTGTCCTGGGAATGCGGTGGTGGGGCGAGGGCGCAGCTTCCGGTACACCGCGCGGGTTGCGGCGGCGCCGAGAACGGCGGCGCCGGCTGCGGCCCCGAAGGTGGTTGCGATGCGGGTTACACGGTGCGGGAGCGGCGGTGCGGGCTTGCCGGGATGTCCGGCGTTTTCCGGTCGTCCGGTAACCGGGTGGCCCTCCTGCCTGCGGGCCAGTTGGATGAGCTGGGCGATGTGGAGAGCTTGGCGTCCGGTTTCGGCGTCCTTGATCTGCGTCTTGCAGGAAAAGCCGTTGGCCACGATCGCCGCCGTCTGGTCGGCGTGGCGGACGGCGGGCAGGAGCGCCTGCTCACCGCAGTCCATCGAGATGTCGTACTTGCCATTCTCGAAACCCCAGGATCCGGCGAGGCCGCAGCAGCCGCCCTTGAGGGGGGCGGTGTCCAGGCCCATCTGTTCCAGGAGCTTGGTGTCGTTGTCCATGCCGCCGGTCGCGCGCTGGTGGCAGTGGCCCCACAGCAGCGCCTTGCCGGCTCCGAGGAGCCTTGGCAGTGCGATGTCGTAGCGGTCAAAGAACTCGGCGAAATGATGGGAGTTGCGAGCGAGCCGGGCGGCGTCGTCGTCGTGAGGGAGGAGCTTGGTCAGCTCGTCCTTGAAGACGGCGAGACAGCTCGGTTCCATCCCGACCACGGGCGTGCCGGCGCGGACGTGCGGGCGTAGCACATCCAGCACGTTGTGCAGGTAGCGTTCAGCCGTGTCGAGGAAGCCGTAGTCGTACAGGGGGCGGCCGCAGCACACGTGGCTCTCCGGCATGAGGACCTGCCAGCCGGCGGCCTCGATCGCCTCGACGCACGCCACGCCGACGTTGGTGTGGAAGTAATTGTTGAAGGTGTCGGGGAACAGCACGACCGGTCGCCCGTGCGGATTGACGCTGCCGCCGCGCTCTTCGAACCACTTCTGAAGCGTCATCGGTGCGAAACGGGGCAGGGGGCGGCGCCGGTTGATCCCGGCGACCAACTTCGCCAGCCGCGTCAGGCCCGGCGTGTGGGTCGCGACGTTGGCGATCTCCGGCATCCGAGACGCCAGCCGGGCGGCCTGGTCGATGAACCCGAATGCGTAGGCGTACCGGGGACGCCACCGTCGCGCCGACTTGTAGTGGTGGTGCAGGAACTCCGCTTTGTACGTCGGAATGTCGACGTTGACCGGGCAGTCGTTGGTGCAGCCCTTGCAGGCCAGACAGAGGTCGAGCGACTCGGCGACCTCCTTGGACTGCCAGCCGTCGGTTATGGCCTCGCCCTGCAGCATCTCGAACAGCAGCCGGGCCCGGCCGCGCGTGGTGTGCTTCTCCTCGCGGGTCACCTGGTAGCTGGGGCACATGGTGTTGGTCGCCTGCGGGACGCGGCATTCACCGATGCCGACGCAGCGCAGCGTGGCGTGGGCGAAGTCGCCGTCGTCCTCTTTGTAGGCGAACTTCACCTCTGGGCGCGGGGGGTTGTGGTCGGTGCCGAGCCGCAGGTTCTCGTCCATCCGGTACGCATCGACGACCTTGCCGGGGCTCATCTTGCCGTCCGGGTCCCAGATGCGCTTGAACTCGCGCATCGCCCGCACCAGCTCGGGGCCGTACTGGCGTTCCAGCAGTTCGCCGCGCTGCTGCCCGTCGCCGTGCTCCCCCGACAGCGAGCCGCCGAACGACACGACGAGGTCGGCGGCGTCGGTCATGAAGGCCCGGTAGGTCGCCAGTCCCCCGGCGGTGCGCAGGTCGAAGCTCATCCGGGAGTGGATGCAGCCCTGCCCGAAGTGCCCGTACATGGCACCGGTGATGCCGTGCCGGTCCATGACGCGGCGCAGCGCGCGGACGTAGTCGCCGATGCGGGACGGCGGGACGGCCGAGTCCTCCCAGCCGGGCCAGTGGTCCTGGCCGGGCGGGAACGCCGTTGCACCCAGGCCCGCCTCGCGGATCGCCCACAATTCGCCGCTGTGCCCGCCCTCCTGCGTGCTCCTGACTAGTTTCACCCGGTCCGGTGCGTACTCACGCTCCCGTGTCAGCCAGCGGACGAACGCCTCGGCCGTCCCGACCGACTCCTCCTCGGTGTCGGCACCGAACTGGACCAGCAGCCATGCGCCGCCGCTTCGCCGGGGCAGCTCCCGGATGTCGGAGACGTTCTTGTGCTGAAGCTGCTGGTCATCGATGAGCTGGCGGTCGAGAGCCTCCAAACCGACCGGCCGGAACTTCTCGATGATCTCTTCGCAGTGCTCGGCGGCGTCGGACAGTTCGTCGTACTCGACTACGACGAGCGTGCGCTGCAGCATCGCGGGCGTCAGGAGCAGGACGGCCTGCAGCACGGTGACGCAGGTGCTCTCGGTGCCGGCGAGCGCGCGGGCGACGTTGAAGCCGTTCTCCGGGAGCAGCTCGTCCAGGTTGAAGCCCGACACGCGGCGCGGCATCTGCGCGACCGACGGGTACCCTGCGCGGATCGCGTCGGCGTACCGGTCGCGCAGGTCGCGCAGCGCCGCGTAGATCTCGCCCTTGCGGCCCCCGGCAGCGATGATCTCGTCGAGCCGCTCCTCCTCGTTCGCCCCCACCCAGAAGCGGTCGCCGCCGTAGGTGACGATCTCCATCGCGTGCAGGTTGTCGGACGTGCGCGGCCCCGGCCCGTACAGCTGCGACTGCACCGAGTGGATACCGCACGAATTGTTGCCGATGTTGCCGCCGATGACGCAGCGCGAGTGGGAGGAGGGGTCGGGGCCGAACACCAGGTTCCACCTCCCGGTGTGGCGGTTCAGCTCCTCGTTGATCACCCCGGTCTCGCAGGTGACGGTCCGGGCCTCGGGGTCGACCTCGCCGATCCCATTGAGGTACTTCGAGTGGTCGATGACCACCGCGTAGTTGACCGTCTCCCCCGACAGGCTCGTCCCGCCGCCGCGGTTGAGGATCGGCGCGCCGAACCCGCGGCAGATCCGGTGCACCGCGACGACGTCGTCGAGCGTCTTCGGGATCACGACACCGATCGGCACCTGGCGGAAGTTCGACGCGTCGTTGGCGTACAGGGCGCGGGACCCGTCGTCGAAGCGCACCTCGCCCTCGACGGCCTTGGCGAGGGCCTTCGCCAGGCGCCCGACGGCGATCGTCGTCCTGCCTCGCGGCGGTCCCGACATCGACGGGGCGCTCTTGCCCGGAACCTGCTGAGTCTTCGGCGCCATTCGCGCACTCCTCCGGATCGCATCTGTATGGACAGGCCGGTCACGTCGTGCAGGAGCGGCGGGCGCCGTACACCCGGTACCGCTCGGCGTCCGCCCACCTCACCTCCAAACCGATGCCCGGGCGGTCCGGGGCCGGGCGCAGCGAGCCGCCCGCCGGGCTGAGCGTCCCGTCGAACACGATGTCCTCGACGCGGACGTGGTCGTGGAAGTACTCCAAGTGGCGGAGCCGCTCGACGGCGCAGAACGCGTGCGCCGACAGCGCCGGGGCGCAGTGCGCGGACAGGTCCACGCGGTGCGCCGCCGCGAGCCCGGCGACCTGCAGGACGCCGGTGACGCCGCCGCAGCGGGTCGCGTCGGCCTGCAGGCAGTCGACCGCGCCGTCCAGCAGCCCGGTGAAGTCGCCGAGACCGAACCCGTACTCGCCGGCCGCGACCTCCAGCCCTCCCGGGCCCCGGTCGCGGAGCAGCCGCAGGCCGGCGAGGTCGTCGCTGCTCACCGGCTCCTCGAACCACCGCACGTCCCACTCCCCCGCCAGGCGATGCGCCCAGGACAGGGCGTCCTTGCGGGTCAGGGCCCCGTTGGCGTCGGTGAACAGCTCGGCGCCCGGTCCGATCGCCTCCCGGACGGCCGTGAGCCGCTCGGGGTCGCGGCCCGGTTCACGGGAGATCTTCAGCTTCACCCGGGGGATGCCGCGCTCCGCCCAGTCGCCCAGTTGGCGGGCGAGCCGGTCGAGCGGGTAGTTCGTGAAGCCGCCGCTGCCGTAGACGGGGACCACGTCGTGGAACGTCGGCAGCACCCGGTACAGCGGCAGGCCGAGCAACCGCGCCTTCAGGTCCCACAGCGCGGCGTCCACCGCCGACACGGCCATGGCGCCGGGCCCGGGACGCCCCGCGTTGCGGATCGCCGCGAACATGGCGTGCCACGCGGCGGCGGGCGCGAACGCTACCCGATCCCGGACGACTGGCGCGAGCTTCGACTCGATGAAGGGCGCGAGCGAGACGTCGCCGTAGGTGTAGCCGATGCCGGTCCGCCCGCCCGCGTCCGCCTCGACAAGCACCATCGTGGTGGAGTCCCAGCGCAGCGTGCCGTCCTCCTCGACCCCGTCCGGACCGTCGGTCGGCACCGTGAACGCGTGCACCCGCACGTCCGCCACGGGGACGGCGTCGCCTCCGGCCGGCCCGTCCCCGATGCCGTTCCCCCCGGTCATTCACGCCTCCTTCGCTCGGCGACGCGCGTCTTACTACCTCTGGTGGAAGCTCTGAAACGGTGGCGGGGCTCCCTCCAGCTGGTTTGGTCGCCCGCTCCCCGGGGACCCGGGGGTTTGACACGGGCACCGAGTAGTCGACGACCACCGGGAGAGTTGAAGATCATGGCCCAGCAAGTAGCCGACTACGTCCTCCAGCGCCTCACGGAGTGGGGCATCAAGCGCGTCTACGGATATCCGGGTGACGGCATCAACGGCATGCTGGGTGCCTTCGACCGCGCCAAGGGGCGTCCGGAGTTCATCCAGACGCGCCACGAGGAGATGGCGGCGTTCATGGCCTGCGCCCACGCGAAGTTCACCGGCGAGGTCGGCGTCTGCGCGGCCACGTCCGGGCCCGGTGCGATCCACCTGCTGAACGGCCTGTACGACGCGAAGCTGGACCACCAGCCGGTCGTCGCGATCGTCGGGCAGCAGAAGCGACTCGCGCAGGGCACCCACTACCAGCAGGAAGTGAACCTCGAGGACCTGTTCTCCGACGTTTCCGAGTACTGCCAGATCGTCATGCACCCCGGGCAGATGCGGCATGTGATCGACCGGGCGTTCAAGACGGCGCTGACCACCCGGAGCGTCGCGACGATCATCATTCCCGAGGACGTCCAGGAGACGGAGGCGATGCCGTCGCCGCCGAAGGAGCACGGCTCGGTGTACTCCAGCGTCGGCTGGAGCCAACCCCGGGTCCTGCCCAACCAGGAAGAGCTGCGCAAAGCCGCCGACATCCTCAACCAGGGCGAGAAGGTCGCAATGCTCATCGGGCAGGGCGCGGCCCAAGCCGGCGAGGAGGTCGTCGAGGCCGCAGAACTGCTCGGCGCCGGGGTCGCCAAGGCGCTGCTCGGCCGCGAGGTCCTGCCCGACGACCTGCCGTTCGTCACCGGCCCCGTCGGGCTGCTCGGCTCGAAGGCCAGCGACGAGATGATCATGAACTGTGACACCCTCTTCATGATCGGCAGCAGCTTCCCCTACGCGGAATGGCTGCCGGACGAGGGCAGCTGCCGCGGGGTCGAGATCGACATCGACGGCCGCATGATCGGCATCCGGTACCCGATGGACGCGCACGTCGTCGGCGACGCCAAGGAGACCCTCCAGCAGCTGATCCCGCTGCTGCGCCGCAAACAGGACCGGTCCTGGCGCGAGCAGATCGAGGAGAACGTCCGCACCTGGGACACGGTGCTGGAGAAGCGAGCCGGGCAGACGTTCGACGGGAAGATCAACCCGCAGGCGGTGGCCCATGAACTGTCGCCGCTGCTTCCCGATGAGTGCATCCTCACCGCCGACTCCGGTTCGGGAACCAACTGGTGGGCCCGGCACCTCAAGATCCGCGAGGGCATGAAGGCGTCGCTGTCGGGGACGCTCGCGACGATGGGGCCGGGCGTCCCGTACGCGATCGCCGCGCGGTTCGCCTTCCCGGACCGTCCGGTCATCGCCTTCGTCGGGGACGGCGCGTTCCAGATGAACGGCATGAACGAGATGCTCACGGTGAAGCGGTACGCCGACCGGATGGGCGGCTCGCCGCCGCTGGTCTTCTGTGTCTTCAACAACCAGGACCTCAACCAGGTCACTTGGGAGCAGCGGGCGATGGGCGGTGACCCGAAGTACGAGGGATCGCAGTCCATCCCGGACTTCCCGTACGCGAAGTACGCCGAACTGTGCGGCCTGAAGGGCATTTACTGCGACGACCCCAAGAAGGTCACCAAGGCCTGGCAGGACGCCCTCGCCAGCGATCGGCCTGTCGTGCTGGAATTCGTGGTGGACAACGAGATCGCGCCGATCCCGCCGCACATCATGAAGGAACAGGCCAAGAAGACCCTCAAGGCCGGCGTCCGGGACCCGCAGAAGGTCGGCATCGCCGAGCGCGGCTTCCGGCAGAAGCTCACGGAGATGTACGAGAACCTTCCCGGCCGCAAACACGACTGACTGGTCGTGGTCGCGTCTCCTCAAGGGAGGGAGGTTCGGGGATGCCGGATCACCTTCGCAGTGAGCGATCCCCGAGGCCCGGTGATCTGGCAACAGCGGCGCTTCCCCCTGAGGCCATGCGGAAATCACTACTGTATGGAATGAGGCTCGGCTGACCAGCGGAGAAGCCGACCGGCGACCTGGTCTCGGACCCGCGCAGAAGCGAGGTCTTCCTTCCTACGCCGCGCCTCCCGAGCGGAAGGATCTTCCTGCCGACAGCATCCGCGAATAGTGGGGCCCCTGCCGCGTCCAGCGCGAGCACGGACTGACCACGATCGACAACGACTTCGGCCCGGTCAACGTGCTCGCGCAGCAGGTGCAAGCGCACGAAGGCCCGGCAACGTGCTGATGCGCCTGTCGGTCAGTGGCCGCAACCCGATCGTGGTCGCCGCGACGCACCGCGCCCGCCAGCTCGGCATCGCCGCGTGGGCCGTCCCCGGACCGGGGCCCAACGCCCACGCCAGCGCGTGCGACGACGCGATCACCTGTGCAGCCCTCCGCCACCGTCCAGGAGATCCAACTCGCTGCGGTCCACCTTCTATGCGGCGTGGTCGACGAGGCCCTGGGGGTGAGACCATGTCACCAATCAGGGCCCTCGATAGATAAGGGCTCTACGCGACATTTGAGCAGGCGCCAAAGGTGTCGCTGACATTTATGCTGACACCGTTGGTCTGCATTGTTCGCGGCCCGGACTTCCGTCACCGGGAAATGCGTTGCAGCAGTGAGGTGATCTCAGCGAAATTGATCCGGACAAGAATGCTTTCCCTGTCACGAACGAGCCTTCGAGGGCGGACACGCGGACGATCAGGCGGCGCCCGGAAAGGGCGTGGAGCCCCCGGTAGAAGAGGTCTCACCACAAGATCTCGTCCGCTACCGGAAGGCTCCACGTGATCAGCTATCGTGCCACGCTCGATGTCTCGCGGGAACTGGTTCTGCATGTGTCCGGGCTGCTTGCCGCCGAACGCCGGTACCGGCGCACGCCCAAGGGCAGCAGGGCG
Source organism: Spirillospora sp. NPDC048824 (assembly GCF_043198455.1). Classification (NCBI taxonomy): domain Bacteria; kingdom Bacillati; phylum Actinomycetota; class Actinomycetes; order Streptosporangiales; family Thermomonosporaceae; genus Spirillospora; species Spirillospora sp. NPDC048824. The sequence continues at coordinate 12,446 of NZ_JBICUS010000031.1, forward strand.
CTGACCTGCTTCTGGGAGGCGGTGCTGGTGCTGCGGTGGTTCCGGGACCGCACCGACCCCGCCGCCCTCGGCCGTGACCACCGGATATCGCGGGCGACGGCCTACCGCTACATCGGCGAGGCGATCGAGGTGCTCGCCGCCCAGGCCCCCGACCTGCACACCGCGCTGCAGCGGGCCAAAGACGACGGATTGCCGCATGTGCAACTGGACGGCACCATCATCGGGTCCGACCGCTGCCGTCAGCAGACCCAAAGCGTCAAAGGCGAGATGATCGACGCCTGGTATTCGGGAAAGGCGCACCACCACGGCGGCAATATACAGGCGATGTCGGCGCCCTGCGGGCTTCCCCTATGGGTTTCCGACGTCGAGCCGGGCTCGGTGCACGACCTGACCGCCGCCCGCACCCACGTGCTGGGCGCGCTGTACGCCGCGGCGGCCGATGACCTGCCCACCCTGGCCGACCTGGGGTACGAGGGCGCGGGCATCGGGGTGTTCACCCTGGCCAAGCACCCCTCCGGCGGCCAGGTCCTGGACGCCGACGCCCGCACCTACAACGCGCTGCTGAGCGGCCTGCGATGCCTGGCCGAACGCGGCTTCGCCCTGCTCACCCAACGCTGGCGCATCCTGCAGCACATCACCGCCAGCCCCAGCAGAATCGCCGACATCGCCAAAGCCGCACTCGTCCTCACCCATTTCGAACACGGCTACGCCCGGTGATTCGCTGAGATCACCTCAGTGAATGTCTAGACTTCAACGAAAGGCTGTTGGCTGTTACTTTCCTTACGACCTGGAATTGGCGGTCTTGCGGCTATTGGCCTTCTCGATGGCCTTGACGAGTTCCCCCTTCTTCATGGTGGATCGACCCGAGATGCCCAGCCGCTTGGCGACATCGTACAGGTGCTTCTTCGAGGCGTTGGCGTCCACGCCGGCCGCAGTCTTGCGCGAGGTTTCACGACCTCCTTCGGCCTGTTTGTCGGACGGCCCCTTCGCGCCACCGGACTTCGGCTCCCAATGGTCGCCGACCCTCTCGTGGGTGTGCTTGAGGGCGGCGTAGGCGACGCGGTGCGCCCGCTGCCCTTCCCCGTACTCCTTAACGGCCGAGTCGTGAGCCTTGGCGTAAGTACGTTGCGCCTTGGCGTCCGAGCGCTTGATGGTGTCAGGCAACTCTTCCTTCTTGGCCTTGCCCTTGCCGGTGGTCTTCGGCATTTCCTACTCCTCGTGCGACGAGCCATGTGCTTTGGAGGAGCCGATACCCACATGCCATGAATATTCACGTGTGCGGCGTATCGGGATGAAACGCGCCAGGCACGGCCCGCCCGCTCACTCCGCCGAAGCGCCTGGCAGCAGGCCTGCGAAACCGTCCGGTCGTGCGTCCGACAGGTGCGGCGGGTCATCGGCTTCGTCTGTCTCCGACTTGCTGCTATCGAGGGCAGGTTCGGGTACTCCGTACTGACCCCATCGTCACGCTCGAGGCATGCGGGCGGGCCCACGATGATCTGGAGGATGCCGGCCGGGTGGCTTGCGCTGCCGTGCGCGAACAGCGTCCCGCTGGCCAGGAGCTCAGGGGAGCTCAGTTCGTCCGGCCCGTCGTGGCGTTCTCCAGATCATGCGTCACGCCGGCGACGCCACCTCGTGTCCGGTCCCACGCCGCCGGCTCAGGAACCCATTTGGGCGCCCGCTTCGTCGATGGCGTCGTCCAGCCGGGAGGCGAGTTCGACATCCAGAGCCGTGACGGCATCCGCTGACACCGTGCGCATGGCCAGTTGGATGCCGTCGGCGCTGCGGCGCACTTCGGGTCCGCGGCCCATCTCCTCGCGGAGCGGGTCGATTCTGCGCAGCACCCGGTCGAGGTTGCCGGATGGGAGTACGAGGGTACGCCGGAGCTCGCCGGTATCGCCCGACCAGTCCGGGAGGGGACCCAGTGCGGCGTCCACCTCCTCGGGGGTAAGCGGCGCCTCCTGTCCGGCGGAGCCGGTGACACCGCCGCCCGCCCCGGGAGGAGCGAACATCTCGCGGAGCTGTTCGGGCACGTCCAGCTCCGCGATCAGGTCGGGTTCCTGTTCGGCCAGCGCGGCGAGGACCGCCCGCGCCCGAAGTCGTGCCTCGTCAGGTGGCCGATGCGCCAGCAGCGAGACGGCGCGGACGAAATCCGCCTCGTCGTCCTTGCGCATCTGCTCTTCGACTGGAGGACGTCCCTTGAGTTGACCTGGTATCGCGTCCATGAGGCGGTCCCGGTCGGGTTCGCCAAGCGTGCGGGCCAGTGCGGTCACGGTCGCCTCCGCCGCCGCTCGCGCAACCCCTGAGTCCGGGTCTTCTCCGAGACCGACTCCAGCAGATCCTGATACTCAACGGCCATACTCGGTTCCGCAACTCGGTAGGCCCTGGTCAGGTCCCTCAGCGATACCCGCCGCCCCTGCTCTTACGCCCAGCTCCCTTCCGGCAGTACCGAGCTGGGAGCGCTTGGCAGGCTTACGCCTGAAGGTTCGGGCACAGGCATGTGCGTACGGACGCCGCACCCCCGAAGGAGGCGCCACGTCGGTTCCGCGTCAGGGCGGGTCTGCACGAACTGGAAGCCATGGCAGGGAGTCAGTCGCTGCCACGGCCGCTCACGCGGTCGCGGACCCGGTCGACAAGTCCGGCACCGGGGGCCAGCAACTTGTTCAGCGGCGGCTTGTTGGGCGCCGAGGGGTGCGGGCGGGTGGGCGCCACACGCTTGGCGGACTGGACTTTGTCACCCAGTTCCAGCAGTTGGTCGGCGTCGGCGTGCTCGGCGAGCTTGGGGAACAGGTTGCCCTCCTCATCCTCGACGTGGGCGGATACATCCTCGATGAGCCGGTTGACCAGCGTATTGAAGCTTTGGTGTGCGGCGTCGACCTTTTCGAGTTCCTTGAGAATCCGCTCCACTTCGGCGTGCTCGGAGATCTCCCTGTCGGCGATCTGTTCGCCGTCCGGCACGACTTTGCGGACTGCGGGGTACAGGTAGGCTTCCTCGGCGATCGAGTGCCGGACCAGTTCGATGGTGACGTCATCGATGATTCGCCGCCGCTCGTCCGCGTCCGTCGTGGCCGCCAGTTCGTCGAACATGTCCTCGACTTCGCGGTGATCGTGCTTGAGAACCTCGACCACATCGCGCTTCTCGTCGCCCATGGGACCTCTCCCTCTGGTGTCTGCGCTCGAGCCAGGAGAACACCGCGTACCGCCCCGTGGCCTGGCGGGCGTTGGCTTGCGGTGATCGACTGACAGGGCGCCTGGTACCCGAGCGAACGAGTCCCACTCGCCTCCTGAAGACACGGATTCGTTCGGCGACCTAGAGGTTACGACACCAAGGACGCAAGCACTACTCGGGGGAGGAGGCCATGGCGGACAACCCGTCGTTCATCGAAGTGCAGAAGTCCCTGGCCGGGGATGGGCTATCCGGTGTCCAAGGACGACCTCGTCAAGTACGCGCAGCGGCACGGCGCCGAAGAGGGCACCTTGCAAGCGCTTCAGGCGATACCCGACCGGGAATACGACGGGCCCAGGCGGAGTCAGCCAGGCGATCACCAAGACGCTGACGCGCAACGTATCTATGCAGTTAGGTTGGCCGGCTCACCGGCGGCGGGCTTAACCGGCGGCGGCTGCGGTCGGCCGGGCGAGTTTGTTACGGCGAGGAAGCCGCGGGTAGAGGCGCTGGCATGACTGATATCGGAGACAGCTTCAAGCCCGGAGAACGTGCACCGGAAAGTGGCTTCTACGAATGCGACTGTCCCAATTCCCACCGCTGGAGCACCGACGTGGCGGACCATCCACTTCCACCGCTTCCACGAGGATGCAGCGGAAGCCAATGGACCCTGAGGGAACGCCGCCCCGTCGCCTGATCACCTTCGGCGGGGCGACCACGTCCGCCGGCGCCGAGAACCGATTCACCGGCGCTGGCGGACGGCGCTTCGCGGACGCCTCGCTGGTAGGCGCAGGGCTGCTGCCGTTCCGGGCACCGTCTCGGGTTCGGACACGGCGGTGTCGGCCTGACTATATGCGTCGGCGAAACCCTCGCTCTTGAGGCCGACGACCTGATGGTCCCGCTGGTCAACCTCCTTCGCGGCCAAGCGGCCCCCACTCGGCGTTCGCGTCTTGCTTCAGCAGCCTCTCGGCCTGGTCGAGGACCTGCTTGTCGATCAGAGCGACGGCGGCGGGACGGGCCACGATGGGCTCGTTGTCGGGCCCACGGCCCACCTCCTCGCCCTCAAGTACCCAGGGCCGCGCACCTTGGGCGCGGGCCCTCTCCAGGTGCGAGTAATCGTGCAGACGCCGCGCCACCCACAGGACCAGCGACCGGGTGCCCCACCACGCCTCCACGGCGAGCGGATTGGCGGACAGGCCCGGCAATTCGGCGCCGGTCAGGCCGTCCGCGCTGTGCGGGCGGGACTGGTCGGCCTCCGGATCGGCCGACCAGCGCACGAACAGGCACGGGCGGCCTTCCAGCAGCTCGGCCAGCTGATCAAGTGTCGTGATCACATCCAGCGACATGGAAGGGCTGTTCCCCGTCGCGCCACGTCGATTCCGGGCCACGCACGGAGATCGCCCGTGTGATCGCTTTATGTCCGGGTAGGGACGCCACCGAGCGATCGTTCCCCTCCTCCCGCCGGTCTCGTCCGCAAAGGAGACGACCCGCATGACGACGGCGCAATCCTCCACTCGGCTCGACGATGGGCAGACCGAGATCCTGCTGGCGGAGATGAACGGGCTCGGGCAGGACGATCCCCGGCGGGAACGGCTGCGGGCGCGCATCGTCGACATGCACGCCCCGCTGGTCCGCGGTGTCGCGCGCCGGTACGCCAACCGCGGCGAACCCATCGACGACCTCCAGCAGGTGGCCTACCTGGGGCTGGTCAAGGCCATCAACCGGTTCGACCCCGGGATCGGCGACCGGTTCGTCACCTACGCCTACCCGGTGGTGACCGGGGAGGTGAAGCGGCACTTCCGCGACAAGACCTGGGGCATCCGCGTGTCGCGCCGCATCCAGGAACTGCGCCCGGTGCTCCAGCGCACCACGCAGGAGTTCACCCGCGAGAAGGGCCGCTCCCCCACCACGGGGGAGATCTCGAAGCTCATGGACATCACCGAGGAGGAGACCGTCGAGGTCATCGTCGCCTGCGACGCCTACCGCCCGCTGTCCCTGGAGGCTCCCGCCGACGGCTCGCAGAGCGGCGACAACGGCACCGTCGGCGAGTACCTCGGATCGGACGACCCCGCGCTGGACGCCTTCATCGACGGCCACGCCCTCGCCCCGCTGATCGACGACCTTCCCGAGCGGGAGCGGACGATCCTGCTGTTGCGGTTCTTCGGCAACAAGACGCAGACGCAGATCGCCGAGCAGATCGGCCTGTCCCAGATGCACGTCTCGCGGCTGCTCCGCGCCACTCTCGACAAACTGCGCGGCGGCCTGCTCGCCGAAGGCTAAGGCGACGCTCAGCTCCGTGGTAGCCCTTTCGGCGAGGATGATCACTCCGGTGTCACGTCACCCTCGCTCGGCGACTGGTCAGGCTCACGGTGCGGGACGACAAGATCGACAAGATCACCGCTCTCCTCTCACAGTCCCACATCAACCGCCAGGTGATCCGCTGACAGGGGAAGCGAATCGGCGGGCGGCTCGACACGCAGCGCGAGACACATCTCACGAGCGATGGATGTTGACGGAGACGTCCTGTGGACGAAACGCAAATTGGGGCACCAAACCCGTCCCACCGCGCGGCTGATTGTTACGAGCTCGTCGCTCCTGACACCTACAGGGAGTGATCAACGAGCCAGCCGCAGCACCCAGTCTGCGCCCGTCTTTAGAACAAGACGAACTGTGGCGTCCGTTCTCGCGGTCAGCATCGGTGCCGTCCCCAAAGCCGCAAATGGTTGGTACCGGCGGTCACTAGAGTACTGGCCGCGTTCGAGGACGGTCCCGACTGGTCGTTCGGGTCTGCCCTGCGCCCGCCGACGGCCTGGACAGCGAGCGCGTCGTTCTCGTTGGGGACGCGCAGAGCGATGACGTGCTGGGCCTAGCGGAACCCCAGGCCTTGGGGCGGCGGGCGCGGCTGCCGGCATACAGGGCCGGCCTGTGGATGCTCAGCAGCGAGCAGCTCGGACTGGATCGGAGGCGTTGAGGTTGAGATGCAGTCCGACTTCCAAGCCGACCCCATCTGCTGTCCGGCGACGCGGTACCTCACGTGCGGTGTCGGTGCCTTCCGGACGCGCATGGAAGGCACTCCTGGGGGTAGCGGCTGCGGTACTTCAACTTTGGGAGAGGACGAGCATGGCCACTGCACGAGAGATCATGACGCCGGGCGCCGACTGCATCGGTGAGGACGCCACTGTGCTCGAGGCGGCGAAGAAGATGACCGAGCTGGACGTGGGCGCACTGCCGATCTGCGGGAACGACGACCGCCTCAAGGGGATGATCACCGACCGCGACATCGTGGTGAAGGTGCTGGGCGTCGGTAAGGATGCCGAGGCGACCAGGGCCGGGGAACTGGCTCAGGGAGAGGCCGTGACGATCGGCGCCGACGATAACGCCCAAGAGATCATGGAGACCATGACCGACCACAAGGTCCGCCGTCTCCCGGTGATCGACGGGCGCCGTCTCGTCGGGATCGTCGCGCAGGCCGATGTCGCGCGATCGTTGCCCGAGCCTCAGGTCGGTGACTTGCTCCAAGCCCTGTCCACCGACTGAACCGATCTTCGCAGCCATCCAGGTGCCCCGGCGAGGCCGGCACTGCGCGGCCGCCGGGAGTCAATAGCCCTCGAGGCGGGCGCGGTCGGCCTCGACCGCGGGCGGAACGGGTCGGCGGTCGCGCAGCACGCGAGGCAGGACCCGGGCGGCAGCAGCGAGCCCGGCGCGGCCGTCCGGGGTGCGCAGCGCGGACGCGACGGCGCGGGCCAGCACCGGCAGCGGGCGCCGCAGCCACATCGTGAGGAGCCGGTTGCGGATCTCCCGGCGGCGGCGCCCGACCGGGTCGCGGCCCGTCCGCGACGGGTGGTGGTGCACGACGAGCTCGGGCACGTAGGCCATGCCCCAACCCGCGGCGGCCACATCCAGGGCGAGCAGTTCCTCCTCGCCGGCGAAGTGCAGGACATTCGAGAAGCCGCCGACGTCGAAGAATGCGTCCCGTCGCACGATGACCGAGCAGGCCAGGAAGCCAAGGATCGCCGGCCCCGGGTGGCCGTCCGGACGGCCGAGGGGCGCGGCGGCCATCTGGTCCGACACCGGCTCGAGCCGTTCCTCCTCGCCGACCAGCACGCGGGCGGCGAGGAGCGCCATGCGGGGGTGCGCGTCGAGGATCTCGACAGCCCGTGCGAGGGCACCGGGCGCCCACCAGGAGTCGTCGTCGGCGAACGCGACGTAGCGGGTTCCGGCCTCGATCGCGCCGACGTTGCGTGCGGCGGCGCCGAAGTTGCCCGGCAGCCGCAACACACGGGTGTCGGCGGCCGCGGCGACGGCGGCGGTGCCGTCGGCGGACGCGTTGTCGACGACGATCACCGGGGCGGCGTGCCGGACCAGGCTGCGGCGCAGCTCTGGGGCGCGGTCGCGGGTCGCGACGACGATCGTGACGCCGGACGTCTCGGGTCTCCGCACGCGTTCCGAGCGGGCGGTGCCGGTCTCGGAGCGGGTGCCGGATCCGGAGTGATTTCCGGATCCAGAGGGGGTGTCGGTCATCTGGCTGTTCCTCCCCGGAGCCGATCAGCTCACGTAGCGGCGGGCCATGGACGTCCGCTGGGAGGTCTCCAGGGTGCGCAGGCGATCTTCGACGTCGCGGGGCAGCGAGCGGCGCTCCCGCACGACCCAGCCAAGCCCCGCCACGGCCTCGGCGAGGGCGGCGGCGGTGACGCGATCGCGGGGCAGCGTGCGCAGCAGCCCGGCGGTGCGGCGCGCGGCGGCCGGCAGCGGGCGGCGCAGCCAGGTAAACCACAGCGTGTTGCGGATGCCGTGGCGCCGCCGCACGTGCACCTCCCGGAGCGGCGACGGCTCATGGTGCACGACGACGTCCTCGGTATAGCACAGGTACCAGCCGAGGGTCATCAGGTCGGCGCTGAGTAACTCCTCCTCGCCGCCCAGCCACAAGCGGGGCGAGAACCCGCCGGCCGCGCGGAACGCCACAGCGCGGATCATGGACGCGCCTGCCAGAAACGAGCCGAGCGCGGGGCCGGGCAGCCAGCCGGGGCCGGGGACAGGTGAGTCCCGCAGTTCGGCGACGATCGGGTCCTCACGCCCGCCGGGCTCCACCAGGATCCGCCCAGTGACCACGGCCAGCCGCGGGTGCGCGTCCAGCAGCGCCGCCGCGCGGCCCGGGGCGACCGGTTCCCACCAGGTGTCGTCGTCGCAGAACACCACGTACGGGGTACGGACGTGGTCCACCGCCAGGTTGCGCGCGACAGCACCGAGATTCTCGCGAGATCGAATCAGCCGCACCTCCGGGAACCTGGCCGCGACCGCGTCCGGGGTACCGTCGCGGGAGGCGTTGTCGACGACAATGACGGGTGCACCTTCCGGCAGGGCCCGCAGGCGGCCGAGAACGGCCAGCAGCGAGGCCCGCCGGTTCCGGGTGATGACGACGACGGTGTAGCGCATGCGTCCGCCCTACCCGGGCCTCGCCGTGCCATGTCCTCTACCGCGGCCGGTCGGCGACGAGCCGCAGCGACGGCGCCCGCTCGGGGCAGATAGGCCATCGAGCTCGCGGGTACTCGCCCCCTGGGAAGGCGGGATCGTCCCTGACGAGCCAATTCCTCAGAAGACCTCTTTTGCCTCGCCCGCGTTTAGCGTCCCAGTTCTCGGCTATGTCCGAAATTACCTAAAGGGGATTTTCGCCCCTTGACCGATGTCTATGACGCAGGCATCGGCTATCCCACCGACCGTGCGCCGAACGGGGCTCTGTCATGCGTGTGCTCGGAATCAACGCGATCTTCCACGACCCGGCCGCCGCGCTGGTGTCGGACGGCCGCGTCGTGGCGGCGACCGAGGAAGAGCGGCTCAGCCGCCGCAAACACGGAAAACGCCCAGTGCCGTTCTCCGGATGGGAACTGCCGGAGAAGGCGGCCCGATCGTGCCTGGACCGGGCCGGGCTAGAGCCCGGCGAGCTGGACGCCGTCGCCTACTCCTACGACCCGCACCTGGTCGAACCGGGCTCGATGGGCACGACGTGAACTGGGAGCGGCTGCGCACGCTTTACGCACGGCGGGCCCCGAACTTCCTGTCCACCGCGCTGCCCGGGCTCGACCCGGGGATCGTCCGGTTCGTCCCGCACCATGTGGCGCACGCGGCGTCGGCGGCGCTCGCCGCCCCCCGCCCCGGCGTAGGCGACGTGCTCGTCCTGGACGGCCGCGGCGAATCCCACTCGCACCTGGCCGGGACCTACGCGAACGGTGTCCTCACCACCCTGCATGCGCAGCGGCTGCCGCACTCGCTCGGGCTGATGTACGAGGACCTGACCGAACACCTGGGCTTCCTGCCCTCAAGCGACGAGTACAAGGTGATGGCCCTCGCCTCCTACGGTGAGCCGCGGTTCCTGAACGAACTGCGCGAGCACGTCGGCGCCACCGGCGACGGCGGTTTCGCGGTCGCGCCGTTCGACTGGGGGGCGCTGGCGAAGGCCCGGACACCCGACGGCGAATGGACCCGCGACCACGCCGACCTCGCCGCGAGCGTCCAGGCGCGGCTCGAAGAGGTGCTGCTCGACCTCGCGGTCTGGCTGCGTGGCCGCACCGGGTCCGGCCGCCTCATGCTCGCCGGCGGTGTCGCGCTCAACTGCGTCGCCAATTCCCGCCTCGCCGAGACCGGGCCCTACGACGACGTCTGGGTGCAGCCCGCCGCAGGCGACGCGGGCACGGCACTCGGCGCGGCCTTGCACGTGGCGCGCTCGTCCGGTGACGAGATCGAGGCGATGCCGGGCGCGGACCTCGGCCGCGAGTGGGACGACGACGAGATCGCGGACCACCTCGACATCGCGAAGATCCCCTACGAGCGTCCCGCGGACCTGGCCGCGACGGTCGCCGAGGCCCTCGCGCACGACCGGGTCGTCGCGTGGTTCCAGGGCCGCTCCGAGTTCGGCCCGCGCGCGCTTGGGCACCGCTCCCTCCTGGCGCACCCGGGACACGCCGCGAACGTCGAGCGGCTCAATGACGTGAAGGGCCGCGAGCAGTTCCGTCCGATCGCGCCGATGGTGTCCCTCGACCGGGCGCCGGAGATCTTCGAGGGCCCGCTCCCCAGCCCGTACATGCTGTTCGTGCACCGCGTGCGCCCGGAGTGGCGCCAGCGGATCCCAGCGGTCGTGCACGTCGACGGCACCGCCCGGATCCAGACGGTCGCGGACGGCGACGAACCCCTCGTCGCCCGGATGGTGCGGGAGTTCGACCGCCGCACCGGGATACCCCTCGTGATCAACACGAGCCTGAACACCGCCGGACGTCCGATGGTCGACGACCCACGGGACGCCCTCGAGTGCTTCGGATCCGCCCCGGTGGACCTGCTGGCCATCGGCCCGTTCGTGGTGCGGCGCCGGGAGGTGCACGCCTGATGGACTACACCGTCGTGATTCCCACTGTCGGGCGGACGAGCCTGTGCATCACGCTGAGCGCGCTCCTCGCCGACCTCGACGGGATCGCGCCCGCACCGTACGAGATCATCGTCGTGGACGATCGTCCGGTCCCCGGCGCGCCGCTCCCGCTCCCGGAGGCGGGCGGGCATGCCCTGCGCGTGCTGCGCTCGGGCGGGCGCGGGCCGGCCGCCGCCCGCAACACCGGCTGGCGCGCCGCCGCCACCGAGTGGATCGCGTTCCTGGACGACGACGTCGTTCCCGGCCCCTGCTGGCCAGAGCGGCTGGCCGCCGACCTCGCAGGCCTGCTGCCCGAGGTCGCCGGCTCCCAGGGCCGCGTCCTCGTGCCGCGCCCGGAGGGCCGCCGCCCAACCGATTGGGAACGGAACACGACCGGCCTGGAGACCGCCGAGTGGATCACCGCCGACATGGCCTACCGGCGCAGCGCCCTGACCGAGGCCGGCGGCTTCGACGAGCGGTTCCATCGCGCGTACAGGGAGGACGCCGATCTGGCCCTGCGGGTCCTGGACACCGGCAGCGTCCTCGTCCGGGGCGACCGCGAGATCACGCACCCGGTCCGGCCCGCCGGTTTCTGGGCGTCCGTCCGGGCGCAGGCGGGCAACGCCGACGACGTCCTGATGCGGCGCCTGCACGGCCCGTCCTGGCGTACCCGCGCCGGCGAGGGCCGGGGCCGCCTCCGCGAGCACGTCCTCATCACGGCGTCCGCCCTGCTGGCCCTGGCCGCGGCCCCTGCCGCCCTCCGCCGCCGCGCAGTCCCGTCGGGTCCGGCCATCCTGCGTGATCGGCTCCTCCGCCGTGGTTCGACCACTGCGCGCGGCCTGGCCGCCTCACGCGAATCCACTCTCACCCGGACGGCTCGAACCTCACGCGGATTCGTGTCCCGGCACGGCCTCACTCCGCGCGGGCCGACCTCGCACAGGACCGTCCTCATGCGGACTGCGCCCACGTCGGGCGGCCTCGCCGCGTTCGCCGCCGTGGCGGGCGGGGCGGCCTGGGCGGGGCTGACGGTCCGGTTCGCGGCGGAGCGGATCCGTCCGGGGCCGCGAACGGCCGGGGAGATCGCGCGGATGGCCGTGACCAGTGCCTTGATCCCGCCCATCGCGGTGCGGCATCGGGTTCGCGGGCTCGTCCTGCACGGGCGGGCGCACCCGTGGGCCGGTCGCCGGGTGGTGTTGTTCGACCGTGACGACACGCTGATCCGGGACGTCCCCTACAACGGCGACCCGGCGCGGGTCGAGCCGGTGCCGGGGGCGCGGCAGGCGCTGGACCGGCTGCGCCGCCACGGCGTGCGGATCGGAGTCGTGTCGAACCAGTCGGGCGTGGCGAAGGGCCGCATCGCCGAGGGCGACGTTCGCCGAGTCAACGCGCGGGTCGAGGAGTTGCTCGGACGCATCGACGTGTGGGAGTTCTGCCCGCACGACGGCGGAGAGGGGTGCGGCTGCCGCAAGCCGGCGCCGGGGATGATCGAGCGGGCCGCGCGGCGGCTCGGGGCGTTGCCGGCGGAGATCGCGGTGATCGGCGACATCGGGCGGGACGTCGAGGCGGCCGCGGCGGCGGGTGTCCGCGGCATCCTGGTGCCGACCGCGCGGACGCTGCCCGGGGAAATCGCCGGAGCGACGGAGACGGCGCCGACACTGCGCGCCGCCGTCGAGCTCGTACTGGGCGGTCGGACTGGCGGGGGGCCGCGCCGATGAGGGTCCTCGTCGCACGCCAGGACAACATCGGCGACGTGCTGCTCGCCGGGCCTGCCGTGCGGGCCGTTGCCGAGCGCGCCGACGAGGTGGTGCTGCTGTGCGGGCCGCGCGGACGTGCCGCCGCCGACCTGCTGCCCGGCGTCGACCGAGTACTCGAGTGGTGCGCGCCCTGGATCGACCCGGAGCCCGACCCGGTCCACCGCGACGACGTCGACCGGCTCGTCGGGATGGTGCGGGGGTTCGACCGCGCGCTGATCCTGACCTCGTTCCACCAGTCGCCGCTTCCGCTGGCGCTGCTGATGCGGCTGGCGGGCGTCCCGTGGATCGGAGGGATCAGCGAGGACTATCCCGGAGCGCTGCTGGACCTGCGGCACCGGTCCGACGGCGACGTCCCTGAGCCGCTGCGGATGCTCGCGCTGGCCGAGGACGCCGGATTCCCGGCTCCCGCCGACACGCGGCTGCGGGTCCGCCGGCCACTGCCGGACACCGCGCACCTGACGGACGGCCCGGGCTACGTGGTCGTCCACCCCGGGACGTCGGTGCCGGCGCGGGCGTGGCCGCCGGAGCGCTGCGCCGAGGCGGTCCGGCTGCTGGACGCGGCGGGCCACCGGGTCGTCGTCACCGGGCACGGCGACGAGAAGGAACTGACCGCGCACGTCGCCGGTGAGTACGGCTTGGACCTGGGCGGACGGACGTCGCTGCCGGAGCTCGCGGCGGTGCTGGCCGACGCGCGGGCGGTGGTGGCGGGCAACACCGGGCCCGCGCATCTGGCGGCTGCCGTCGGCACGCCCGTGGTGTCGCTGTTCGCGCCGACGGTCTCGGCGGCGCGGTGGGCGCCGTTCGGAGTGCCGATGGCGCTGCTGGGCGACCAGCAGGCCCCGTGCAGGGACACCCGCGCCCGCGAGTGTCCGGTCGGGGGGCATCCGTGCCTGACGAACGTCACCGCCGACGAGGTCGCCGCGGCCGTGGAGATCGTGGCCGACGTGCAGGTGGAGGAGCAGGAGGAGGTGCCCGCGCGATGAGGGTTCTGCTGTGGCACGTGCACGGCTCGTGGGCGACGTCGTTCGTCCACGGCCCGCAGACCACGATCGTTCCGGTCGTCCCAGGCCGAGGCCCGGACGGGCGTGGCCGCCCGGACACCTTCACCTGGCCGGACCGCGCCCTGGAGGTTCCGTACGACCGACTGTGCGACGAGGACGTGGACGTCGTCGTCCTGCAACGTCCGCACGAGCTGCGGCTGGCCGAGGAGTGGCTCGGGCGGCGGCCGGGGACCGACGTCCCGGCCGTCTACGTCGAACACGACACCCCCCGCCGCACGCCGGCCGACGCGAGCCGCCGCGAGGAGGTCGTCCCCGACAGCCGGCACTTCCTGCACGACCGCTCGGACATCCCGGTCGTGCACGTCACCCACTTCAACCACCTGTTCTGGAACTGCGGGCGCGCCCCCACCACGGTCATCGAGCACGGCGTCGTGGACCCCGGTCACCGGTACACCGCCGAGATGCCCCGCGCGGCCGTGGTGATCAACGATCCGCTGCGCCGGGGGCGCGTCACCGGCGCCGACCTGCTCCCCGAACTGGCCGCCGCCGTCCCTCTGGACCTGTTCGGGATGAACGTCGTGGACGCGCCCGGAAAGCTCGGCATCCCCCCGGAGTCGCTGTGGACCTTCGAGGACCTCCCGCAGGCGCGGATGCACGCGGAACTCGCGCGCCGCCGCGTCTACGTCCACCCCTACCGGTGGACTTCGCTCGGCCTCGCGCTGATCGAGTCGATGATGCTCGGCCTCCCCGTGGTGGCGCTCGCCACGACCGAGGCGGTCGAGGCGGTGCCGCCGGAGGCGGGGGTGCTGTCGACCCGCGTCGGCGCGCTGGCCGCCGCGGCCGCGGCCCTCGCCGCCGACGCGCCACGCGCCCGCCAGATGGGCAAGGAGGCGCGGACCTTCGCCGTGGAACGGTACGGGCTCACGCGGTTCCTGCGCGACTGGCAGCGAACACTCACGGAGGTGACGCGATGAGGATAGCCATGATCTCCGAGCACGCCAGCCCGCTGGCGGCCAAGGGCGGCCTCGGCGGGGCCGACGGCGGCGGGCAGAACGTGTTCGTCGCGGAGTTGGCCGCCGAACTGGGCCGGCAGGGGCACTGCGTCACCGTCTACACCCGGCGGGACGCGCCCGCGCTACCGCGCCGGGTCCGGCTCGCGCCCCATGTGACGGTCGAGCACGTCCCCGCGGGGCCGCCCGAGAACGTCCCCAAAGACGACCTGCTGCCGTGGATGGGCGACTTCGGCCGGTACCTGCGGGACCGGTGGCGAACCGAGCCGCCGGACGTCGCGCACGCGCACTTTTGGATGAGCGGTCTCGCCGCGCTCCGGGCAGTGGACACCGCGGCCGGCGACCGAGCGGAGCGGCGGCTTGTCCCGGTGGTGCAGACCTATCATGCGTTGGGCACCGTGAAGCGCCGCCACCAGGGCGCCACGGACACGAGCCCGGCGGGGCGCGTCCGGCTGGAGCGGGCGATCGGCCGCCGCGTCGACGCGATCATCGCGACGTGCTCGGACGAGGTCGGCGAGCTGACCGCGATGGGCGTCTCGGGCGAGCGCGTCTCGGTGGTGCCGTGCGGGGTGGACCTTGGGCTGTTCGGACCCGGCGGCCCTGACGGCGCGGCCGGCGCGGACTCGCGGCACCGTCTCGTCGTACTGTCCCGGCTCGTCGAACGCAAGGGGGTCGACACCGCGATCCGGTCGCTAGCACTCCTCCCGGAAGCCGAGCTGGCCATCGCCGGGGGCCCGCCCCGCGACGAACTGGACGCCGACCCGGAGATCCGCCGGCTGCGAAGAGTCGCCGCCGATGCGGGCGTGGCCGACCGGGTCGACTTCGTCGGCCGGGTGGCCCGGACAGACGTCGCGCCGCTGCTGCGGTCGGCGAGCCTCGTACTGACGCTGCCCTGGTACGAGCCTTTCGGGATGGTGCCGCTGGAGGCGATGGCGTGCGGCGTCCCGATCGTCGCGGCCGCCGTGGGCGGGCATCTGGACACCGTCGTGCACGGCGACACCGGGCTGCTGGTCCCGCCACGCGACCCGGACGCCGCCGCCAAGGCGATCCGGGAGCTCCTCGATGACCCGATGCGCCGCGCCACGATGGGCATCGCGAGCGCCGACCGGGCCCGCGTCCGCTACTCGTGGGCGCGAATCGCCGCCGAAACCGCCGCCGTCTACCGGCGGGCCGCCGAACTCTGTGAGGTGCCCGCTTGACTCCGCACACTTCCCGTCCCTCCAGCCCAGCGGTAGGCCCAACCGGCTTGGTCCTCACCGATCGGGTGTTTGTCGCCCATTAGGAGCAGCCATGACCACGACGCAGACGAAGACCGCGCAGGACGCAAGGTTGGAGGCGCTGGCCGAGGCGGCGCTCGCGTTCCGCGAGCACGTACCGACGATCACCGTGTGGGGCCGTCGTCTGGCCCGCGTGCTCGACTCCGGCGGACGGCTGCTGACCTGCGGAAACGGCGGCAGCGCGGCGGAGGCGCAGCACCTGACGGCCGAGCTGACCGGACGGTTCGAGGGCGACCGGCGGCCGCTGTCGGCGATTCCGCTGCACGGCGACACGTCCGCGGTCACCGCCATCGGCAACGACTACGGGCCGGTCCAGGTGTTCTCCCGGCAGGTGCAGGCCCACGGGCGACGTGGCGACGTGCTGATCTGCTTGTCCACCAGTGGGCGCAGCCCGAACGTGATCGCGGCGGCGCGGCTCGCGCGGCGGCTCGGCATGTCGGCCTGGGCGGTGACGGGGCCGGGACCCAATCCGCTCACCGACGCGTGCCACGACGCGGTCACCGCCGACGCCGCGACGACCTCGACCGTCCAAGAGATCCACCTCGCGGCTATCCACCTGCTGTGCGGGGTGGTGGACGAGACGCTGGGCGCGGCATGAGCGCGGCTCTTGCCGGCCCCAGGATGGAGGGCTCATGACTGGACCGCTGGTGGTGATCGGGGACGTCCTGCTGGACGTGGACATCGTCGGCAGCAGCAGCCGCCTGTGCGCGGACGCCCCGGTCCCCGTCGTCGAGCGGGCCGAGGAGCGTCCCCGTCCGGGCGGCGCCGGGATGGCGGCGCTGCTCGCGGCCGCCGAGGGCCACGACGTGGTCCTGGTGACCGCCCTCGCCGACGACGAACCGGGCCGCCGGCTGCGCGCCATGCTGGAACGGCACCTGGATGTCGCCGCGTTCCACCTGCACGGCGGCACCCCGTGCAAGCTGCGGATCCGGTCCGGCGGGCAGTCGGTGGCGCGGCTGGACACCGGGGAAGGCGAAGCGCTGGACGGGCCGCTCGGCCCGCGCGTCGCCGAGGCGATCTCCGGCGCGGGTGCCGTGCTGGTCTCCGACTACGGCCGGGGCGTCACCCGGCACCGCGCCGTCCGCTCGCGGCTCACCGATCTGCCGCCGAGCGTCCCGGTGGTGTGGGACCCGCACCCCCGCGGGGAACCACCGGTGCCGGGGGTGGTGCAGCTGCTCACCCCGAACGAGGAGGAGGCCGCGCGGCTCGCCGCTGCCGACGGCGCCGAAATCTCCGGGTTCGGGCTGCCGGCGGCGGGCCGCCGCGGTCGGCACCTCGGCCGGTCCTGGGGACTCGACGGCGTGGCGGTGACGCTCGGCTCGGAGGGCGCGCTGCTGTGCGACGGGTCGCAGGCGCCGTTCCTGGTGCCCGCCGAACCCGCCTGCGGCGACTCCTGCGGCGCGGGCGACAGCTTCGCCGCCGGAGCCCTCCAGGCACTCGCGGACGGCGGCACGCTCCCCGGCGCCGTCACCGAGGGCGTCCGGCGGGCCTCGGATTTCGTCCGGGCAGGCGCGGCGGCGGGCGTCACGGCGCGGCTCGCCGAGACCGGCACCGCGCGGCTGGTGCCCGAGCGCGGCGAGGACGCCTGGGACGTGATCGAGCGGACGCGGCGCGCGGGCGGGACGGTGGTGGCGACCGGCGGCTGCTTCGACCTGCTGCACGCGGGCCACGTCAACATGCTGCAACACGCGCGGCGGCTCGGTGACTGCCTGATCGTGTGCGTCAACTCGGACGCGTCGGTGCGGCGCCGCAAGGGGCCGTCCCGGCCAGTGACGACGGCCGCCGACCGCGTCCGGGTGCTGGAGGCCCTCAGCGACGTGGACGCCGCTGTCGTCTTCGACGACGACACCCCCGCGCCGCTGCTGGAACGGCTCCGGCCCGACGTGTGGGTGAAGGGCTCCGACTACGCCGGGACGCCGCTGCCCGAAGCCGGGACCGTCCGGGCGCACGGCGGCGAAGTCGTCCTCCTCCCCCTGCTGGAAGGGCGCTCAACGACGCGCCTGCTGTCGACCACGAAGGGACATGCCTCATGAACGTGCTCATCACCGGCGGTGCGTCCGGGCTCGGCGCGGCCGTCGCACGGCGCGTCGCCGACGACGGCGGCAAGCCGCTGATCCTGGATCTGCACCCGCCCAAGGACGACTTCCCCTGCATGCAGGCGGACCTGGCCGACCGGCACTGCACCGAGCGGGCCGTGCACGGGCTGGCCCGCGCTCATGGCGGCTTGCACGGCGTCGTCACCGCCGCCGGAATCGACGCCTGCGGGCAGCTGAACGACGTGCCCGCCGAGGATTGGGAGCGGGTCGTGCAGGTCAACCTGCTGGGCACCGCTGCGGTGGTCCGCGCCGCGATCCCCTACCTGGAGAACGAGCCGAAGGGACGCGTCGTGACGATCGCGTCCACGCTCGGACTCCGAGCGTTCCCCGACGCCACCGCGTACTGCGCGTCCAAGTTCGGGATCGTCGGATTCACCCGCGCGCTGGCGGCGGAACTGTCCGGGCGGGTCGGCGTCACCATGGTCATCCCCGGCGGCATGGACACCGCGTTCTTCGAGGGCCGCGCCCCGCAGTACCGGCCGGGCCCCGACGCCAAGCTGAACCGGCCCGAGGACGTCGCCGCGACCGTGGCGTTCGCGCTCGCCCAGCCCGCGGGCTGCGAGGTGCGGGAACTGGTCGTCGCGCCATCCAAGGAGCCCTCGTGGCCGTGACGCCGCAACGGGCGGTCGGGGAACCGGTGCGGCGGATACTGGTACTGCGGGCCCTCGGTCTGGGCGACCTTCTGACCGCCGTCCCCGCGTTGCGGGCGCTGCGACGTGGCGCCCCCGACGCCAGGATCACCCTGGCGGCGCCGGACGTCCTGGCGCCGCTCGCCCGTGCTACGGGCGCGGTCGACGCCGTCCTGGACACGTCCGGGTTGGACGAGCCGCTGCCATCGCCCGAGCCAGTGGATACTGCCGTCAACCTGCACGGCCGCGGCCCGCAGAGCCACCGACTGCTCGCCACAACGAGCCCAGGGCGGCTGCTGGCGTTCGCCCATCCCGACTTCCCGGAGATCGGCGGCCCGGAGTGGGACGCGAGCGCGCACGAGGTGACGCGCTGGTGCGGGCTCGTCGAGGCTTACGGATTTCCCGCCGACCCCGACGACCTGGACCTGCCGCCCCCGGAGACGGCCTCCCCGGCGCCCGATGCCGTCGTCGTCCATCCCGGCGCCGCCCACCCGGCCCGTCGCTGGCCCGCAGAGCGGTTCGCGACCGTCGCGGCCGCTCTGCGAGACGCCGGAGAGCGGGTCGTCGTCACCGGCGGCCCCGGCGAGACGGGCCTCGCCCGCCGCGTTGCCGGCCTGGCCGGGCTCGACGACGCCGCCGACCTGTCCGGACACACTTCGCCATCAGAGCTCGCGGCGCTGATCGCCGGCACGTGCCTGGTGGTGTGCGGGGACACCGGCGTGGCGCACCTGGCGACGGCGTACCGCACGCCGTCGGTCGTCCTGTTCGGCCCGACACCGCCGGATCGGTGGGGCCCGCCGCCGGACCGGCCCGAGCACACGGTGCTGTGGGCCGGGCGGCACGGCGACCCGCACGGCGCCGCACGGGACCCGGGGCTGCTGGAGATCACCGCGGACGAGGTCGTCCGGGCCGCCGCCGCCCGGTTGCTCGCTCTACAACACTGCTGAGGAGAGATGATGCGACATCCACGCGCCGTTGTGACGGGAGGCTCGGGCTTCCTCGGCTCGCACCTGTGCGAGGCACTGCTGGCCCGCGGGATCTCCGTGGTGTGCATGGACAACCTTCTGACCGGGTCGTCCCGCAACATCGCACATCTGGCCGAGCGGGGCGACTTCCGGTTCATCAAGCGCGACCTCACCGAGCCGGCGCACGTCCCGGGCGATGTCGGGTACGTGTTCCATCTCGCCTCGGCGGCGTCCCCCATCGACTACCTGCGGCTGCCGGTCCAGACTCTGGAGGTCGGCAGCCAGGGCACCCGCAATGCGCTCGACCTCGCTGAGACCAAGGGCGCCCGGTTCGTGCTCGCCTCTACCTCCGAGGTGTACGGGGACCCCCTCGTGCATCCGCAGCCCGAGTCGTACTGGGGAAACGTCAATCCCGTGGGGCCGCGCAGCGTGTACGACGAGGCCAAACGCTTCGGCGAGGCGCTGACGTCGGCGTTCCGGCACTCCCGGGGCCTGGACACCGCGATCGTGCGGATCTTCAACACCTATGGCCCACGGATGCGCCCCGACGACGGCCGCGCCATCCCGACGTTCCTGCGGCAGGCACTGACCGGAGAAGACCTCACCGTCACCGGGGACGGCACCCAGACCCGCTCAATCTGCCACGTCGACGACACCGTCCGCGGCATCATCGCCCTCGCCCTCGCAGGCCATCCAGGGCCGGTCAACATCGGCAGCCCCTACGAAGTCTCGATGGCGGACCTGGCCCGGATGATCATCGAGCTGACCGGGGCACCGTCTGCGTTGCGATTCGTGGACCGGCCGAAGGACGACCCCCGCGTACGGCGCCCCGACACGACACTCGCCGAGGACGTCCTGGACTGGCGTCCTCGCATCGGGGTCGAGGAGGGACTGCGCACCACGATCGAGTGGTTCGCCCGGGAACTGGTGGTGGCCCGCCCGGCCTGACGGCCGCCCTCATCGGAACGACCGCGATGAGGTTCCCTCCTCGGCGCGGCCGTTCCGTCTAGGCGCCGCGCCGGTCGACGGCTCCCCCGTTGTGTAGGACCATCAACGTGCGCCGAGGACGTCCAGCAGCTCGCCGAGCATGGTCCCGGCCGGCGGCACCGCGGACGCGCGTCCGGCCCCCTCGGCGGACAGCGCCCAGGCCCACCACCGGTCCAATTCCACCGGGTCCAGCAGCGGCGGGCCGCCGTTCCGCGGAACGGTCACGACGGCCGGCCATCCCCACACCCGCGCCTGCGCGGAGACCTTGGCGCCACCACCAACGGGGTCCACAACCAGCGCGGGCACACCGTTCTTCAGCGCGAGAACGAGCCCGTGCAGCCGCGTCGTCACCACCAGGTCGAGCCTGCGGAACACCGACTCCAGCTCCGCCGCCGTGGTGAACAGCCGCCAGTCGCGCGGGTCGAGCCGAGTGTCCAGCGGCAGCCGGGCGCACGACCGCACGGCGAGCCACCCCATCAGTTCATCCTCGACTGCGCCGTGCCGCCCGCGCTCGCCATACTCGGGCTGCCCCGGTGCCAGCACCACGCCCACTACCGGCACGGACCCGGCCGACAGCAGCGCGGACAGGTCCGGCCGCGGGCCCGCGGCCGGGGCGTCCCGGGCCAGAACGGCGTCGAACCCGGTGACCGCCGGGTCGTCCGGGTCGATCACCGACACGCCGACGGCGATGCGGCGGCACCGTGCGTAACGGCGGTGCAGGCCGCGGACCTGCTCGCCGTGCGCGGGCCCGCAGACGAACACGACGTCGGTATACCGCCCAGGGTCGGCCGTGTCGAGGTCGACTCCGCCCGGGCGCAAGACGGGGCTCCAGGCGAGTTCGCACTCCACCCCGGCGCCGGTCAGCGCCCCACCAACCGCCTCCATCGCCAGGACATCGCCCGCTGTGGCCTCACCGTGCAGGAAACTCGGCCAGCCGGTCACCAACACACGAGGCACGCCCTCCTCGGTCAATCTCCCTCGGCCCCCTCATCAATCCAGCGAGACGCTGCCCAGCACCGGTGGCCGGTTCCGCGCATGATCTCTCAA
Organism: Spirillospora sp. NPDC048824; assembly: GCF_043198455.1. NCBI lineage: Bacteria > Bacillati > Actinomycetota > Actinomycetes > Streptosporangiales > Thermomonosporaceae > Spirillospora > Spirillospora sp. NPDC048824. The sequence goes on from NZ_JBICUS010000031.1 coordinate 33,765, forward strand.
CCGTGGGTGGCGCCACAGTGACGGTTGACCCGTTTCCCGCTCCTCGCCGGACCATGCGGCCGAGCCGACCCGGCCAAAGCGAGGACGCCATTTCCGGCCCACACGCTTCCCGCATTTTGGCCCGCCCTTCGACGATCCGCTTCTCGCACTACCGGCCCGTCAGCCGTCGCGTCGCGGGGCCGCAACTCTCAAGCAAGGAGGGACGGCACTCACACCCGCTCTCCGCCCTCGTACGCGAAGGAAACCTCCGGACGGCTTCGGCGTCGACTTTCCGCCGCCACGCGAAGCAGGCTGAGGACAACGTGACAGATGCCGAGCCCGGCAAACGCTCCACCGTCTCCGACCAGCCCTCGGCAGGCGATCCGCGGCGCGACCTGCCACAGTTGGTCCTGGCCCGCCTGATGCACACCGGCGAGCTGGAACGGCAACTGCGGTTCTTGGACCGCCAGCACCGCGCGCGACGCGATGATCCGCGCGATCGCCGAGCACATGCCGCCGCGACCGTCTACTGCTCGGCCGCCGGCCTGCACCTGACCGTCACCCTCGACGCCCGTGCCGCTGGGGAAGGGGCCGCCGACCGAGCCGCGGCGGACGCCGCACTGCCACAGGTCGTCAAAGCACATCCACCGTCATGGCACTGCCAGCGCCCGCATCCGCCCCCGCCCGGGCTCGTCCCTCGGCTACGCCGCCGGAACCCCGTCCCAGATCGCCGACGCCATCGGGCGCCGTGCACGGCCTCACCCCACCGGACCAACACCCCTGAACGGCGAGGCACGGCAGGATCTCAGCCGTCCCGCCCCGCCAGTGCACGCTGAACCGCCGCCGGAAGACGCCCGCCGCGGCCCGCACGCCGCCGTACCGTCCCCGGCCCCCGCCCCGCCACCAGCGACCGCGCCTTCAGCAGGAGGCTCCCGGCCTTGGCGCCGCGGTCGAACCGGCCGTGCGCACCCGCGTCGTCGGTGTCGTCCACTGGATGGAACAGGTTGGACCGGCGGCCGGGGTCCTCACGGGCACCGGTCTGCTGCGAGGAGAACGCCGTACGCGCCAGATACCGGTCCAGCAGCGCCGGCGCGATCCGCTGCCCCAGCAGCGTCCCCGCCGTCGACCCGCCGATCCAGTACTCCTTACGGCGCGGCCGGTCCGCGGCCAGCAGGACCGCCTGCGCGGCCACCTCCGGCTGGAAGATCGGCGGGACGGGCTGTGCACGGTTGCGCAGCCGCGACAGCACCCAGTCGAACTGCGGAGTGTTCAGCCCGGGCAGCTGCACCATCGTGATCGCCACACCGCTTCGGTCGTGCATCAGTTCGCACCGCACCGATTCGGTGAACCCCCGGATAGCGCTCTTGGCCGCACAGTACGCCGACTGCAGCGGGACCGACCGGTACGCCAGCGCCGACCCCACCTGCACGATCGCGCCGGTGCCGCGCGGCACCATCCGGTCCAGCGCCGCCCGGGTGCCGTGCACCGCACCCAGATAGCACACCTCGATCACCCGCCGGTACTCCTGCGGCGACACCTGTTGGCTCTCCCCGAACGCGGTGGAGAACGCGTTGTTCACCCACACTTCGATGGGCCCGAACTCCTCCTCAGCGCGGTTGGCCGCCGTCTCGACCTGCCCGGGATCGGACACGTCCGCCACCACCGGCAGCGCCCACCCTCCGAGCTCCCGGACGTCGCGCGCCGCGGCCTGTAGACCCTCCTCGCCGCGCGCAAGCAGCACCACCCGGTCACCGCGTGCACCGAACCCGCGGGCCACGGCACGTCCCACGCCCGCGCTCGCACCGGTCACCACCACCACCCGGCCCGTCACGACCTACCCTCGGCCGTCCGGGCCGACCACCGGCCAGCCCCCTGACCGCACACCGCAGAGCCGAACGCGCTCACCGAGCACATGATCACTCGCCCCCTTCCGAGGGTTGGACGCCTGCATATCCCGGCCGCATCTACCCACGCGGCCGACCCCCATGCGGACGTCCGCGAAGCGGGCCCCGGGGACCCTGCGGCGCGGCCAGGCCACCAGCGCCTCGGTCTCCCACAGGTCCCCGTATGGGACCCGGCACCGCCACCAACCCGGCGCGCGCACCCCCGCTGCACAATCCGGCCGCTGTCGACCACCAGCACCTCATCGACGTCCCCCAGCGCCACTAATTCGGCTGTAGGGCTGGTCGGTGGGTGGTTCGGGCTGAAAGGCGAGTCGTTCATGTGCTGGGTGACCCGAGACTGCCACCCGGCCCCCCTTGCACCGATAAGGCACCAGCGTGCGGCCGGGATTCACCACTCCCCTAGACCATGTCCTGGTCAAGACCCGCCGGTCGGCCAGCCCCGGCACAGGTCCCAGGTCCGCGTCCATCCGCCCACGCGGGGCTGGCCGCCCCCAAGAACGGGTCCACCACCTGGTCCAGCATGCCGTACCGCGCAGCGTTCTAACCCGCCGAAACGCAGACCTGTCGGTTCACGCAGGGCGCCTCCCCGCCCCGCCGCCAGATCCTCCAGCGCCACGCGACCAGGCCCCACACCAGGGCAGCCTGCAGCATCGCCGCGCCGCGGTCGCACACACGCTTGCCGTGCTAGGGGACAGCCTTCATCGCGCTCCTCCAGAACCGGGTCTCCGCACACCGCGCAGCCGGCCCCAGCCCGCCGACCTGCGCAAAACCTCGGCCCCGCACGGACGCCGGACTGACCGGGCGGAGGGGGGGTAAAGCATGCGCATGGACGACGCGCGCCTGCGCCTCGGGGTTCTCGACATCGGCTCCAACTCGGCCCATCTGCGGATCGCCGACCTCAACCCCAGGCAGGCGCCTGCCCCCGTACGGTCGGTCAAGAGCGCGGTCCGGCTGGCCGAGGCCACCGACCGGCACGGCATCATCCACCGGCCCGCCGTCGAACGGCTGATCAGCGCGGTGCGGGAGGCGGCGGCCGCGGCGGCCGCCCTCGACGTCGAGGAGATGGTCCGTTCGCCACGTCCGCGCTGCGAGACGCCGCCAACCGCGACGAAGTCGCCGCCGAGGTCCACGCCGCCACGGGCGTCCACCTCGGCTTTCTCACCGGCGAGCAGGAGGCACGGCTGACGTTTCTCGCGGCCCGTCGCTGGTACGGGTGGTCGGCGGGCCCACTGCTGCTGGCCGACATCGGCGGCGGTTCCCTGGAACTGGCCTACGGTGGAGGACGGGAACCGGAGATCGCCCTCTCCTTGCCGGTCGGCGCGGGCCGCCTTACCCGGTATCACCTGCCGCCGCACCCGCCAGTGCGCAAGCGTATCCGCAAGCAACTGCGCAGGCATGTCAGGTCCGTGCTGGCCGAGGCGGCGCAAGAGATCGCCAAGCGTCCGCCGCCGGTCCGGGCCGTGGCGACATCCAGGACGTTCACCCAGCTCGCGCGGCTGTGCGGTGCCCCCAAGGCGAAAGCCGGCCCCTACCGTGAGCGGCACTTGGACCGGCGCGACCTGCATCGCTGGATTCCGCGGCTGGCGAAACTGCCCGACGCCGACCGGGCCCGGCTACGCGGGGTCAAGGCGTCGCGTGCGCACCAGATCCTCGCTGGCGCCATCGTCGCCGAGGCCGCCATGGACGTGCTGGGCTTGGACCGGCTCGACATCTGCCCGTGGGCGCTCCGCGAGGGCATCCTCCTGCACCGCCTGGACGAACTGGCCGAGGGCCGCGAGCCCGAGCATCGTCCCGTGACTCTGCGGGAGGCGCTTCTGCCCGCCATGCCCTGAACCGCCTCGGGACGCCTGTCCACTCCCGGGCGGTGGGTTCGGCATTGAGCGGCCGGTTCTGCTGGTCTGCCCATAGACGAACCAGTGCCACCAGTGCGCGGCGAAGGCGGCGTCGCAGCGCGCCAGCGTTTCACCGATCGGCACGCAGTCCATCGCGATCAATGCCGATACCGCGAGCATGTTTGGTGCATTCCGTGGCGAACGTGACTGGAGACCGGTGCGGACGGCGGTCGCCGCCGCCCGGCTCCAGGGCCATCTGATCTTCGCCTGGATGATTATGACGCCTCGCCGCCAGGGCCTGAGCCCAGGGTGTCGGTTGCCCGCCCATGCCCGTTCGCATGGCCCGGCCGGCTACGCGGGGCTGGGGCGTCGACCACGCGCACGTCTGCGCTCGGGGATCACCACGGCGTCCTCCTTGGGATTGTCGGTTTGGCGACGGTCGTGCCGTACCTGGTCTCGTCGAGGTCGCCGGTAGGCAGCTCACACAGAGCCCACGGCGTACGAGCAGTGTGATCACCTCCGCCACCGGGGGTCACAATCCGGCCCGCTGGATCGCGATCATCTGACCAGCATCAGCCCAGGTCGGGACCAGCTCCGTTGCGTCCACGGGTTCGATCTCATCATCACGAAACTGCGCGGGTCGGCCCCGCACGCACGGGGATGGTTCCACAACGCCCGCGCCGCCCTCGTCGGCCCCGCGGCGGGCCCGGCCCGGTGTGTTGCCCCCCTGCGAGCACTACTCGCATAGGTCGTTATGCCCTTGGTCCGGGGCCTGCTCAATGGGGGCGTGGCGCTGTGGGCGGCATGGCATGTCCGAGTCCGCCCAGTCCGGAGCGTGGCCCCGGTCGGGGGCGACTCGGGCGGCGGCGTGTCGGCATTGGCTGCTGCGGTGTGGGTGGTGCTCGTGGCGTGGGTGTCGCTCATTGTGCGGGGGCCGGGAGGACGGTGACGGCGCGGGTGACGCCGGTGATCTGGCAGACGCGGGCGACGACGCCGGTGGGCGGCAGCCGGATCGCCAGGTGAGCGCCGAGGGCGGTGGCGCGCAGGTGGGAGCGCAGGATGACGTCCACGCCGCTGGAGTCGCAGAAACTGCATTGGGTCAGGTCCAACTCCAGGCTGCGCGTGCCCTGGTTGAGCAGTTGAAGCACCCGGGCGCGGAGCGCCGGGGCGTTGGCGATGTCGACTTGGTCGGGAAACACCAGCACCGTCGCCCGCTCAGGACGGACTGCGGTGTGGACTTCGACGGCTTCGGCGACATGGTCGCGCATGGCTGGCCTCCGGGCAGCATCAAGGAATGCAGGGAGGGCCAGCGCTGTCGGACCCGGGTCCGCGACGCGAGACTGCGGACCTTGATCCAAAATGCACACTGTGGGGCCGAGGTGTCAAACGAGCACGGCCATATCCACCGGCGCCGCTATCGAGGGAACCTCAGGTTCGTGGGGCGCCGGGGTGGGGTGAGGGACGGCGGGCCGTCTCGGCGACCAGGCGGGCGGCGACGTCGCGGAGGTTTGGCGTTGTTGTTCTGCGACGTCTGCCGCAGGATCTCAAAAGCCTGCTCGGGCGGGCAGCGACGGCGAGCCATGACGACGCCGATGGCCTGGTCGATGGTGGCGCGCGAGGTCAACGCCGTGCGCAGGTGCGCGGTCAGGGCCGCCTGGTCGGCGATGCGCACCGCCAACGCCACCGCCCCGGACAGGATCTGGGCGTACCCGCTGGCTTGACTGATCTGCTCGGGCCCGAAGGCGTCGATGGTAGGGGCGTAGATGTTCAGCGCCCCCCGCCCCTGGCTGTCGCCGCCGGGGTGCAGCGGCATCGACAGCGAGGCCCGCACACCGTGTTCCAGCGCATGGGCGGCGTAATCGCCCCACCGGTCGGGATGATGCAGATCCTTGAGGAGCACCTGTTCGCCGCTGCGCATCGAGTACAGGCACGGCCCGCGGTCCAGCTGGTACTGCACCTCATCGACCTTCTCCGCGAGCGCGTCCGAGGACGCCACCGTCGTCGGCCGACCGTCGGTCTTCATGGTGATCCCGCACGACAGGCCCACGCCGATCGTCCCGGCGGCCAGCTGCGCGATGTCCTGCATGAACCCTTCGACGCTCTCGGTGGCCAGCAGCAGCTGCTGCAACTCCGCCACCGCGTCGCCCGACAGCCGATACCCCTCATAACCGGCCGGACCGTCCCCGCCCTCCAGAACGCCGAGAGCCTCAGCGCCGTCCCCACCCTCGGACGAACCGTTAAGAACGCACCGGTCGGGATCGTTCGGGCCGAAATCGTGCCGGGACGTGTCGTCAGCCATCGGGTGCCCGGCCTAACTGCGCCGACCCTTTGGGGTGGCTGCGATTCACCTCACACCCTGGGACGGACCACCGGACCAGCAGACACGAAAAGCCTCAAAGCGGTACCTCCACCCTGCCACACATCACCCGGGTCCACCGGTCATCCACAGTGAGCCCCGGGTGCCGAAGGCGGCGCCCGCTGGACGTCAGTTGGCGTCGAGGTCGTGATCGGCCGGCGACGGTCTGCCGAACAGCTTCTTGTTGCTCCGTTCGATCTGCTCGGCGCCCTCGATCCCGTACTCGGCTTCCAGATGCCGACGCCGGACTTGCCGGTATTCACGGACCATCTCCTGCGTCCACGCCCATGCTGCTTCTCGCTCTTCGGGTGTCGGCTCCGATTGACTCGCCCACATCAACACATCCCGGTAGTCGGTCACCGCCGCTACCACGAGGTTGAGGAGAGCGTCCACGTCGCCCTGACTCAACGTCAGTACGGCACGGTGCACGTCTTCGGCCTGCACGTCGTCGTACCAGCCGACCACCTCAAGCACATCCCCGACCTGCTCGGCCGAGAACATCGCGCGGGCCAGCCCTTCGGAGTCTGCAGAAACACCCACGCTGTCGAGCATCATGGACGTCGGTCCAAGAGTCCAGCGGCCCCGACCCCCTCCCGAAATAGCTTGAGTATCTCCCGCCGCTTCGTCCAGTCTCCGCGCGTCCCCCACAAGTTCATGATCATTACCCGCATGCGCGGTCACTACCCGAGACGCCCGCGATGACGCCGGGACTGCGGCGGCAGGCACGTTCTCGAACACGCCCGGCATCAAGGGGGACCGCACACTCTGGTCGCGTGTTCGTTGCGACTCGAGGGCCCGGAAAGTCGAGCGCTTTTAGCTGCTGTCAGCCGGAGTGTGGCTATTCAGCGCTGCATGGAATGCCAACTATTGGTTCGTGGTGCCGCCGCCCGGATGGGCTGCCGGGACGCGGACTCGGAGGAGATCCCAGGTCCACGTATGGCGATGCTGAGGAACGCTGGCGATCGGGAGGAGGCTGGATCCAGTCCGTATGCGGGAGGTCACGCGGCGGTTTGTTTGCCGTGGCGGTGAGCGGTTAGCACCTGGCTGATGCGAAGGGGGGAGATGTGCCGACTGTTCAGGTGAAGCCAGGAGCGACCGAGGCGCCGCCGGCCAGGGCCACGGTCGCCGACACGCTGAGGATCGGTGGGACGGTGGTCGTCCCGGCCCTCGCGCGGGGTGTGCTGGCCCGCCGCCCGCGTTTCGTGGCGCTGGCCGAGGCGATCCAGGCCGATCGCCGTGCGGCGCGCCTGCTGCAACGGTTGCGCGCACGGTACGGAACCGGGCCGCTGCGGCTCGCCGTACCTGGACGCTCGTTCGCCCTGATCCTTTCGCCGCGCGACGTCGAGCGGGTGCTGACCGGCTCGCCCGAGCCGTTTGCGATCGCCTCGAAGGAGAAGCGCGCCGCCATCGTCCACTTCCAGCCGCACGGCGTGCTGGCCTCGCACGGTGAGGAGCGCGCCGACCGGCACCGGTTCAACGACGACGTGCTGGACGCATCGCAGCCGGTGCACCGGCACGCCGACACGCTCACCCTTAAAGTTCGCCAGGAGGCGGACGGGCTGGTCGGTGCCGTCGCGCTCGCCGGGCGCCTGGATTGGGCGGACTTCCGGATGGCGTGGTGGCGGATGGTGCGGCGTGTCGTCCTCGGGGACGCCGCCCGCGACGACTCCGAGATCAGTGACCTGCTCACCACATTGCGGATGAACTCCAACTGGGCGTTCGCCCACCCCAGGCGTGCCGGCGTGCGGATCGAGTTCTTCCGGCGGTTGCGCCGCTACCTGGACGATCCCGATCCTGGCAGTCTGGCCGGGTTGATGGCCGCCGTCCCGAAATCGGAGGTCACCGAACCCGACGACCAGGTGCCGCAGTGGCTGTTCGCTTACGAGTCCGCCGCGCTGGCCGCCTTCCGGATACTCGCGCTGCTGGCGTCCCATCCCGAACACGCCGAGCGCGCCAGCCGCGAAGCCGAGGGCGGTGACACCGACCTGCCGTTCCTGCGGGCGTGCGTCCGGGAGTCGGTGCGCCTGTGGCCCACCACCATGACGATCCTGCGCGACAGCACCCGCCCGACCCAATGGGCGGGCCAGACCCTGCCCGCCGGGACCGGGTTCCTCGTACACACACCGTTCCTCCAGCGAGACGACGAAACGCTGCCCTACGCCGACTCCTTCCGGCCCGGCGTCTGGCTGGACGGCACGGCGGAGCACGACTGGGCTGTCGTGCCGTTCAGCAAGGGCCCCGGACAGTGCCCCGGACGGAATCTGTCGCTGCTCTCGGCAAGCCACTTCCTCGCCGCGTTGCTACGCGCCTACGACCTCAGGCAGGACGTCGGTCTGCGGCTGTCCGCGGACCGGCCGCTGCCGCGCACGCTGAGCCCTTTCCGGTTGGGCTTCGACGCCCGGCCCCGCACCGCCTGCCGGTCGTAGGTTCGTTCGGCGACCACTACCCCAGGTCGACCGACTGCATGGCCGGACGGTGCCTCCGACTTGTCGCGGTGCTCGTCGAAGACGCGGTCGCTCAACGTTGATCTCGCCTTGTACTCCTCGAACCGCCAGCAGGTGTCCTGGACGTACCCGGTGCTCAACATGGTCCAGTGGGTCCCATTGAGCATGTATTAACCCTGCTCGGCGCAGCCCGAGCACCCGGTGATTGAAGCCCGACCTCCGGGTATTGGCTCTGTTCGAACCCTGAATAGGAGATCGATCATGACCGAACAGACCGAGAACGTCGTGGATCTGCTGATTTCGCAGCACGGGGAGATCCGCCGCCTCGCAGCGATCGTGGACGACAACAGCGGCCAGGTCCGCAAGGACGCCTTCGACCGGCTGCGTGAACTGCTCGCCATCCATGAGACCGCCGAGGAGGAGGTCGTTCATCCGTTCGCCCGACGCTCCACCGACGACGGCGCACATGTCGTGGACAAGCGACTGGAGGAGGAGCACGACGCCAAGGGCGTCCTGTCCGAGCTGGAGGGGATGGACCCCGATTCGGTCGGTTTCGAGGAGACGTTCTCCAAGTTCCACAAGGATCTGGAGGCGCACGCCTCACACGAGGAGAAGGAGGAGTTCCCGCGCATCGCGCGCGTGGCCACCCCTGAGCAGATGAGCGGCATGGCCAAGGCCGTCCGGGCCGCCGAGGCGGTCGCACCGACCCACCCGCACAAGGGCGTGGAGTCGCCCGCCAAGAACCTCACCGTCGGCCCGATGGCGGCCGTCGCTGACCGGGTCCGCGATGCCATCGGAAAAGTCCGCGGTTGACCTGTTTCGAGTGGCCTCCCTGCGGGCCGCTACTCTCCCGAGAAGGCGTGGTGGCCGAACACAAGAATGGAGAGGACGAGCCGCGAACTGGCTGGCGCGCCGCAGGGATAGCCCTGCAGGGCGCGGACCCCGACTCGCCGACGAGCACAGCTCTGCCGCCGACCGCATGATCGAGGTCTGTAACCTGCCCCGGCGCGACACCGCGGAGCTCGTGGCAACGCTTGACTACGGCGCCGACCGGCTGCAGCAGCCCCAGCGGGCTGGTCGTTGAGCACGCCACCCGCGCTGGCCTGAACCCCGACCGGGTCCTGGACCTCGAACTGGCAGTCAACGAGCTGACCGCCAATACCGTGATCCACGGTGGCGGGACCGGGCGCCGCAGCTTGCCGGAGAGGCTCCGGGTCCTGATCGGGCTTCGTCGACGCCGTAATTGAGGACATCGCTGGTGTATTGGAATTCGTCCATCAGCCGGGCCGCTTCTGCCATGAGGATGCCGTGCGGCTGGCCGGGGTCGCTGAGCGGTACCGAGTCGGCCTGCGCGTCCTCCCGCAGCCGGTCATGGCACCTCTGGGCTTCAGCGGTCGCTTCGGAAAGTTCCTGAGCCTGGTCCTGCAAACGGTCTTCGTCGATCCGGCCGAGCAGTTCGGCGATGCGGGCGAGGGATGCCATGAAATCGCCGTAGGCGCGGAGAAAGTCGAGCTGGCCTCGGCTGCCGTCGGCGTCGTGCCATTGGTCGAGGCTGCGGGCCATGGAGGCCACCTGGTCGCAGACGCGTTCGAGGGCGTCGACAAGCGCCTGGTAGTTCTGAAAAGAGGATCGGCGCCGGTGGCGATGACGCAGACGGCGCGGGTTATAGAGAATGCTCTCCCAAGCGGTGTACACCGACAACTGGGCCTGTTGCGCGATTGGCCCCAATTGTGAGGCGCGCTGCCGCCAGCCCTGGGTGCGTTCTTGCTCCAGCTTCCCTTCCTGCAGTGCCGGGTAGATGTCGCCGATCAACCCGTACAGCGAATGCGCCAAGGTGTGGATGCCGTGCTCGGCGCTGCGGTAGCGCATGGGCGGAAATATCAGGTTCATCAGGACGCCGATGCCGCAGCCGATGAGGACGAGGACAATGATCTGCCCGATCCCGGTCCACCGCTCGGAATCAGTGGTAGCCGCGACATAGGTGGAAAAGGCGAAGAGGGCGGCTGTGGCGACCTGAGAGCCCTGGGAACCCAGCGGTCGCCACCGTCCGATGGCCAGCGCCGCCAATGCCACCAGCACGAACGTGAACAGGCCCGGGCCCACGAGAGCGCCCAGAACGCCCTGAAGCCCCACTCCCAGGACGACCGCACCGACGTAACGCAGGGCCTGGAGCACCGACTGATAAACGGTGACCTGCATGATCAGTATCGCCGAGAACGGCGCGAAGGCCGGCGACTCTGCGGCCACGACATCGTGGGCGATCGCCCACGATGCGGTGGCCGCGAGCGCGCTCTTGGCGATGAGGGCAAAGGTGTGCCACTCATGGCCGCCCCGAGCCGCTCGACCGAGCCATTGCCTCAAGCGGGCCACCCGCCCCAGGGACGCCGCTTGCGTACGTTGCGATCCTGGCGCGGCCTCGGCCATCTCACCCCTCCGCATATTCTGGTTCCGCCACGGCAACGACCAAGAGCTACCCCCTGCCGGCCGCAGCAGACTGCGAAGAGAATCACAATCGCCACGAGAGGCTGCACGCCCTGAGACCTTTTCGGGCCCGAAGCTTCCGGGTCACGGGCGAGGGCGAGCTGGGTGAAGGCGGCACCCGGCATGATCGATGAGCAGGAGACCTATGTCGTGCCGTACACCTGGCGGCGGCCGCTCACTCTCGCCCTGGTTGCGCTCGTTCTGGCGGCCCTCGGTACCGGTGCTCTGCTCGCGGTGTTCCGGGACGGGACATCGGCCCGCAGCAGTTCGCATTGGTCGCGACAGCGCTCGGCGTGATGTGCCTGGGCGTGGTGACGCTTAGGCGGTCGGCACAGCACGCCGCCGACTGCAGCGCGAAGTCGCGTTTTCGGTCACCGGCAAGGGCGTGTGGCTGGGCGCCCCGTCGAACTACTGCTTCCCTGGGAGCAGGTCGCAGCGATCGACGTGGTGCATCATCACACCCGCGAATGGACGCTGCTGAACTGGCTGGACCTGCCCTGGCGAAGCCAGGTCAGCAAGGGCCGCTACGTATAGGGGACCAAGCTTCGCTGCACCGGTATGGGGTTGTTGGTGTCGGAGCCGAGCTTGCCGTCGGTCGGCCGGACGTTGAGCGGCCATGCCGCCGGCGAAGATCTGCTCCTGCAGTGCGCGGACCAGCGCGAGGGCGGCTGCCTCGTCCAGACCGAGCAGTTGCTGGCGCTCGGCGTGCCGCAGGATCGGAGCTATATCGACCCGGGTTTCGACGTGTTCGAGGTCAACCTGGGCCACTGGCGCACCCGCGACATGGCGCTGGTGAAGAAGAACGGCAAGCTCTAAGGAGCGTGCCAGCGCGGTCCATCGAGTTCGACGCCATCACCTGGCAGGGATGCCCGCCGAGGGGCGGCGACTTCTTCGCCACCCGCGACACCAACGTTGGAGCGGGGCCGCCGAGGCGGCCACCGATCTGCGCGCTGCTCATGATCCACCGTGGCGTACCGGCACGCCAAGCCGCTGGGTGCCTGTGACCTCGGTCTCGGCAGGTGTTCAACATCGCGAGCCTGCCACCGGACGCCCTTGTCGTCGCCATCGGCGATGTTGGAGCGATCCTGAGGGGAGTCGTCGGTCTGCTCGGCTATCACCGCGTCTGGGACTTCTTCCCGCCCGACGCCTGACGGTGCCCAGGCGGTTGAGCGCCTCTCGGAAGGGTGCGCTCAAGCGCACTCACCGCCCGATGTTTGCTCCAGCCGTGTCGCCGGGTGGGTCAGCGGGTGGTGGTCAAGCCGCCGGTGACGCCGATGATCTCGCCGATGGTGTAGCTGGAGTCCGGCTCTGAGGCCAGGTATACGTACGCCGGTGCTATTTCCTCTGGTTGCCCTACGCGTCCCATCGGGCCTTCGCTGCCGAGATGGGCGAGGCCGTCCTGCGGCATGTTCTGGTCGGCGATGTTGAGGACGGTCCAGGTGGGGCCTGGCGCTACCACGTTCGCGCGGATGCCGTCCTTGGCCAGGTGGAAGGCGATCGACTTGGTGAAGTTGACCATGGCGGCCTTGCTGGCCGCGTAGTCGATCATCGTGTCGCTGCCTTTGAGCGCTTCCTCCGAAGCGGTCGCGATGATGGCGTCGCCCGCCTTCAGGTGCGGACGGGCGGCTTGCACGAGATGGAAGTACGCGTAGGTGTTCACCTTGAAGGACCGGTCCCAGTCCTCGAAGGAGAGTTGCGACAGGTCCAGTTGGCTGTTCAGGTGGGCGGCGTTGTTGACCAGAATGTTCAGGCCGCCCAGTTCCTGCACGGTCCGCTCGACGACTTCGCGGCAGAACGACGCGTCGGACAGGTCGCCGGACAGCTGCAGGCATGTGCGGCCTTCGGCCTCCACTGCGCGGCGGGTCTCTTCCGCGTCCGGCTGCTCCTCGGGCAGGTGCACGATGGCGACGTCGGCGCCCTCGCGCGCGTAGAGGACCGCCACCGCCCGGCCGATACCGGAGTCGCCGCCTGTGATCAGCGCTACCTTGTCGCGGAGCTTGTCCGCCGCGCGGTAGCGTTCCGCCTGGTAGCGCGGCCTGGCCTCGATCTTTCACGCTGCTGAAGCGTCTGCCTGAACGGCGTGACGAGCGTCCCCGGGAGCGGGTTTTCGGTGTCGGAGCATGCTGATGGCCCGG
>NZ_JBICUS010000032.1:0-5531 GCF_043198455.1 Spirillospora sp. NPDC048824
TGGGTGAAATGCCGCCTCTGTCGTGCCAACGACCTTCCCTTCCGGTTCTCCCCAACCCTAGTTGGGGACCTGTCCGGAAGATCCGGGGCGCCTCAGATCAGTTCCGAGTCGTCGGCGTCGTCGGGATGGTGTTCGGTGGCGGCTGTGACGGCGAGGTAGGTGTAGGCGAGCAGGGCCAGGCAGGTCCAGCGATGCCAGGACCTCCAGCGGGTGGTCTGGCCTTTGTCCAGGCCGCAGGCCTGTTTGGCGAGCTGGTGGTCCTCCTCGATCTTCCAGCGCACGGTGGCGACGGCCACCAGGCGGGCGAGCGGGACGGGCTGCGGGCTGTAGCAGCGGTAGTAGGACAGTTTGCGGGTGTAGCGGTGCCGCCGCACCAGCAGAACGGCGCATCCGGCCTGGTCACCGGCCTGGTCACCGGCCTGGTCACCGGCCTGGTCGCCTTCGGGGGCGTCGTCGGGGGTGATGGCGAGCATGGCCCAGTCGTAGGAGCGGACGCCTTTGGTGCCGGTTCCGGTGCGCATGCGCTGCCATCCGCCGTCGCCGATCAGCCGGACGGCTTTGCGGGCGGTGGTGGTGTGCGGGCCGAGGGCGATGGTGTGGTCGTGCTTGACGGCCATCACATACCCCATGCCCAGGCCGCGGACGGTGCGGCGCAGATCGCGGCCGCCGTACACCTCGTCCCCGGCCGCGAAGGCGGCGCCGATCCCGCGGTGGCGGGCGTGGGCGAGCATGGTGGCGGCCAGTTGCGGCTTGGTCGCGAACTCGACCTGTTCGGGGACGCCGGCCAGTTCGCGGCGTTCCTCGTCGGCCGCCCAGTCGCGGGGCAGGTACAGGCGGCGGTCGATGATCGTGTGGCCCCGCGCGGTGGCGAGGGTGAGGTTCACCGTGACCTGGCACAACGCGACCCCGCCCAGGCTGCCCGAGTACTGGCGGGCCGCGCCGACGCAGTCGGTGGAGGACTTGGCGTCGCCGGTCTCGTCCACGATGAACACCGCGTCCCCGCCGACGTCCCCGCCGACGTCCCCGCCGACGTCCCCGCCGACGTCCCCGCCGTCATGGATGTCGGTCAGGTGCTCTGCGGCCCAGACCGCGGTCTCGTCCAGGACCTGGCGCTCGTCCCACTTCGCCCTCGACAGCAGGTGCTGCAGCCGGTGCGGGCCGGTGTGCCCGAGCGCTTCGCCGAGCGTCCAGCAGTTGTGGTCCTCCAGCTCCATCAGCAGGCCCAGCACGAAGTCGCGGACCAGCCGCCGCGGCTCGCACCTGCGGAAACAACCCGCGATCCGGGCCATCACCGCATCCAGGAAACCGGCCCGCCGCTCATCATCGGCATGCGCTATCGTGCCCCAGACGGCCGTCGGGGTTTCTGTTTTCGTCACACAAAACAACGATCCGGGCGGCCGTCCCGCATGTCCGGGACTCCACCCGATCGTGATCATCCCCGCCTGCCCCGCCGACCAGCAGCGACATCCCCGAAGTCACGATCTACAGCTGCCGTAACTGACAGCGCGCGCACGATAGGCCAAGCATTGACGTGGCTAGGGAGGCGTCGTGGGCTGTCAGCGGTCTAGACGGCCGGCTTTCACGTGGTTGAGGAGGTCAGTGAACGTGGTGCGGTTGAGGATCAGGGGGGCACCCTCGGGGTTCTTGCTGTCGCGGATGCCGATGGCGGACGGCACCTCTGCGACCTCCACGCACTCCTGTTCGGAGTTGCTGCGGCTGCTCTTGCGCCACTTGGCCGCAGCGAAGTCACCACTCATGGTTCGTTCATCTCCCTTGCTATCTGCCGGAACAGCGCCGAGCTGGCCTCCTGCGACAGGGCGTTGTCCCAGATGGTCTTGAACGCTTCGGCGTAGCGGTCGATCTCCTGGGGTTTGTCTAGGTACAGGGCTCCGGTGAAGCCTTGCACATACACCGTGGGGGGCTCGTGGTTGCGTCCGTCTCCGGTGGTCGGAAACCGCATCAGGATGAACGGCCCGGTCTCGAGTCCCTGGTGCGCGCCTGACGAGAAGGGCGCGACACGGACGAAGACATTACTGCGCTCGTTCAGCTCTGCGAGGTGGTCCAGCTGGGCCGCCATGACTGAGGTCCCGCCGATGGTGCGGCGAACGACGGCCTCGTTCAGGGCGACTCTGAGCGTGGGTGGAGCGGTCGGACGGGTCACCAGCGTCTGGCGCTGGATACGCAGCTGCACCCGACGGTCGATCTCCTCGTCGTGGAGGCGTGTGTTGTTCCTGATGACCGCACGGGCGTAGTCGGGGGTCTGGAACAGGCCCGGGATCAGCTCGGGCGAGTACTCCTCGCGGCTGACCGCTGCCCCTTCCAGCCCGATGAACAGGTCGAAGCCGTCCGGGATAACGTCGCCGTAGGCGTGCCACCAGCCCTTTCCCTTGGTTTCCTTCGCGAGGCCCATGAGGGCCACTTTCAGATCCTCCGGTGCCCCGTAGACGCGGCACATGAGCTCGACGTCGTGAGACCGTAGGGACGTTTGACCGGTCTCGATCCTCCACATTTTCGCTTCGGACCATTCGAGCGCTTTCGCGGCAGCTTGCACTGTTAGGCGTGCGTTTGTCCGAAGCTCGCGCAGGTACCGGCCGAGCTGCCTTCGAGGGACGGTTGACCCCGTCGCGGTGTCCGTCACCTGCATCACCTCCATCCCGGGGCGGTCTTTCACTCGAAATGAAAGCATCACCCCGCACGATTCGCAATGAGTCTCCGACCTGCGGAAATTCGGCCCGGAGATTCACTCTGAAACCTTGCAGTCCTGGTTTTCATGGTGCTCTACTCAGAGTCAGCACGGAGGTAGTTCGCGACAATCCGTGATCTCGGCGAGCCGGTCAGGGCGCCCGTTCCGCGCTTCGCCACAGGAAAGGAACAACCACCCCACGCACCGAAGAGGCCGAACATGAAGATCATCAACGGATACCCCAGCTCGGACGGCAACAGCCCCACCCTCAGGACCTGAACCCGTGGGAGCGCATGCACGGTCTTCCGAAGCGCGCTACATCTCTTCGCCCCCGGAGCCGAGCCAGGCGAGCGGCCCCGCCACGCTGATCCCCCAGCGCGAGCGAGTCGCCTTCCTGACAGGTCTGGCCAAGGCGTTCGCCCACATTGAGGGCATCGTCACGGTCTTCACCGATGCTCAGGGATACGTCGTCCTCAACGTGATTCCCCTGGGCGTGCCCGGACGAGTTGTCACGGTCGGTTGCCGCTACTGCCGAGACGGGGCGTGGTGGCTCTACGACGTCCGCACCGGCGAGGCCATCGGGCCGGCGAACGCTTCGAAGGCGGCAGCACACCAGATCAGAACCCGGATAGAGAAGGCAACAGCGGCATGACTCTGGCGGTACCGGACTACCCCCGCAAGCAAGTCGGCAAGGTCGCCGAGATCAACGGCATGAGCATCGCCGACGGCCCGTGGATTGCCGTCCACGAGGCGTTCAACGTCACCGGCCTCAGATCCGGTGTGCTCGTGCGCTGGGAGGAAGAAGGCTTCATCTCGGTTGCCCAGCACGCCGAGCGATCGCCGCGGCGCTACCTCAAGCCGGAACTGGAGATCGTCGCTACCTTGGGCACGAATGCTCCGCCCACCCTGCGGAGCCTGCGCTACTACGTGAGAACCCGCCTCGGCAGCGAGATCCAAGACGATCAGCCGGCGAGCTCAGCAGAGCCAGCCCGCCAGCACCCGGACCATGCCGGAACAGACGATCCGGAGGGGGCGGTATTCGCGGCCGCACTGGCGAACCTGCTTCGCGGGCAGAAACTCTCGCCCGAGATGGTCTGTGAGCGGCGGCTGCTCGTGACCAGGGATGTGGACTCGCGGGGTGTCGCGATCGAGTGCCTTCGCCGAGCGAGCGACGGTGACCGCTGGTGGTTCAGCTGGGGCGGCGGCGTCTGGCTGTGCGAGGCCGACAATCCGACCGAGGCCCTGGTGCAGGTGAAGGCCGCGCTGCGCAGGATCGGAGACCCGTGATGGCGGCGAGTGGGCCAATGGCGTACACGGCCAAGCCGGCAGCCATGGGCGCACTGATCTCGACCCTGTTCGCCGACAGGCTCTTCGAGCACGGCATCCCTTACGTGCGCGTCGGCCTGATGACGGTCTACGTAGAGGAGTGCACAACGGCGCAGTTGGCGGACATGAAGCGCCGTCCCGCCGTCGAGGCCATCGCAGCGGCCCTCGGCGTCGTAGCCAAGGCATGGGACGAGGCAATGGCCATGCACGGGATGTTCCGCCAGACGATCGACGAGTGCCAACGGCGGGTGCGTCTGGAACTCGAAGAGATCCTGGACGAGCACACCGCGCTCATTAGGAAGGCGGCCGAAACGGGAGAGCACGGGCCGAACCCGCGTGTGGAGCCTCAACCGACCGAAGCCGACCGGCACGAGCGGCTGCCCGCCCAAATGCGCACCATGGGCGCGGACCCGGTTCCCCGGCGATCTGGACCGCCGTAGAGATCGCGCCCCATTGCGCAGAGGCGCTCGGGATGCGGGTCCTGGGGCCGCCAATCATCGGGCGGTTCCAGGCCCCCTCCATCTGCCAGGCAGACGCCCCCGCCCTTACCCGTTCCTGTCCGGTCCCCGACCTGCCGTTTGGAGCAACTGCCTCGCGGGACAGCGCGCATCGATGAGGTTGGCGTGACGGCTTTGAAGGTCTTCGCCGCTGACCGGTGTGACGGCACGGGGATGCGAGCCATTTCGTGCGGCTCGGTGATGGCGCGCGATAAGTACTGTTAAGTCGACGCGTCTCGGTGTGCAGGTGATGGCAGAAACTGGCCCCTGCGGGTACTTCCAAGCGGCGATCGCCATCTCATCGCGCGTAATATACGGCCCGACCAAGTGGCGCGCATTGCGGCGCCACCGCACCTGGCCGCACGCCAAGCATCTTTGGTGTCGTTTGTCCGTTATGGCGCAGGCGATCCCCTGTTGATCTAGATCATTTCTGTTATGCCTGGAACTCGAAGTTGCGTTGATGCGTCTATTAGCTTGATCTGAATGTCCGCTGAGGACATCAACAGAAAGGAATCAATGAGCCGAGAGGGTCTGGAGGGCTAGATCATCCATGGTCGAGCGTGCCTTGGGCGCGGTCGGCCACTCAACCGTGTGGATCTCGTGTGGTGTTATCGGCTTGGCGCTCTTGTGGGTGATCGCCTTTGTGGTGATTGCTCGCCGGCGGGGCATCACAGAGATGACATTCGGACTGAAGGTGATCGGGCTCTCTGTCCACTGGAAAGCAGACAAAGAGACAACGGAACCATCTAATAACGACAGTAGCAGCTAACAGCTTTCAACTAGCCAGCTGCGAATAATGCTCGGGAGGCATCTCCTTCCCGATGAAGGACTGCCCGCCCGGCACATCTATCTGGCAAATGGAGCTGAAACAAGATCAGCAACCTGCGGGCCATATAGATGCCATATCATTCAACTTATCTCGAAGACCGACCCATCACGACGGTGGGTCGGTCTTTTGATATTCTCGCCTATTGATCTCACATCTCCGGAGATCCAAGTTTTTTTCCGGGGCCGCACGCCCGGCG
>NZ_JBICUS010000032.1:5627-44337 GCF_043198455.1 Spirillospora sp. NPDC048824
GGCGGCGCGCACGGGGCCGCACGCCCGGCGGCGCGCACGGGGCCGCACGCCCGGCGGCGCGCACGGGGCCGCACGCCCGGCGGCGCGCACGGGGCCGCACGCCCGGCGGCGCGCACGGGGCCCGGGTGGCGTTCCGCCTACCCGGGCCCCTTATCGCGCGTGGCGCTGTGTGCTGTCCCCCGTCGTCTACCTGCGGCGTTCTATGCCGCCGCCCATGAGGCGGCAGGCGCGCTCGTCGTCGGCGTTCAGGAAGATGATGGGCAGTTCGGTGACGCCCGTCTGGCGGGCCTTGTGGATCCGGTGCCATCCGTCGATCACGATGGGTGCCCGTACCTCGGGAAGTGGCACGGCCAGCAGCGGGTGGGAAAGGTCCACCGTTTCCGCGTGATCGTGGTCGATGCGGATGAGCGCGCCGAGGGCGCAGATGTCTGACACGTTCGCGCGTTTCACCGGGTGGCGGGTGGCCGCTCGCGCGGCGACCGCGACGTCCCATGCCCACCCGAGTAGGACGAACACCTGGTCGTGGGGGTCGTGGTCTGTGTCGTGCGAGGTCGTACCGGTCGCGTCACCGTACATGTAGCGTCTCCTTCGTCATGACAACTCATTGCGTGGGTGGGGTCGTGAGACCCCGGGTCATGACGGGGCGGACGGGCTGCTACCCGTCCGCCCCGCCTATGGGTCACGCGGCGTTCGTGCTGTCCCCCTCGCCGCTACCGGTGGCCACTCCGTCGGTGGCCGGGCTGGCCGCGCGGAACCGGCGGGGGCGCTCACAGGTCAGGACCGCCTCGCCCTGTCCGGCGAGGGTGTCGAGGGCGTTGGCGACGGCCCCGGACGAGCGGTCCAGGACCTTGGCGATCTCGCCGGGCGTGAATTCCTTCTCCGGGTAGGCGTTCAGGTGCGCGGTGATGAGTGGCCGCAGGGGCGACGGTGCGGCGCGGTCGCCGGTAGTGCGCGGCGCGCGGGGACCCGTTCCGGTCCGGGTGCCAGTGGTGGCGCGGTTGGTGCGGCGGACGCTACCGGCGTAGCGCGTGATGTCTTCCATGCCACGCGTGACCTGCTCGTCGTCGTCCGCCGCGATCGCGGCGAGGGTTGTGGTGACCGTGCTCAGTAGGTCGGTCAGGATCACGCGCGCGGCTTCGCGCTGCTCGGCCTTGCGCAGGTCGGCGTCGACCCGTGCGCGTCGTTCGGCCTCCTCTTCCTGCGCCTTGCGCAGGGACTCGGCCGCCGCCGCCCGCCGGTCCGCCTCGTCCGACAGAATCTGCATGGCGGTCGCGAGGGTGTCCTGTGAGATCACACCCGTTCCGGTGGGGGCGTCCTGCGCCGTCGTGGTGACGGTGGCCTCGTCGCCCGCCGGGGTGGCCGGGGCGACGTCACCGGCCCCGGTGGTGGCCGTGGGAACGACCAGGGCCCACACGTCCGGGGTGCGGCCCCGCCCGGTGC
This sequence comes from Spirillospora sp. NPDC048824, assembly GCF_043198455.1. Taxonomy (NCBI): domain Bacteria; kingdom Bacillati; phylum Actinomycetota; class Actinomycetes; order Streptosporangiales; family Thermomonosporaceae; genus Spirillospora; species Spirillospora sp. NPDC048824. The sequence goes on from NZ_JBICUS010000032.1 coordinate 7,068, forward strand.
CCTCACCGGCCGACCGGACGGCGTGTCCGGCGTCCGCGAACGCCGTCAGGGCCTTGGTCACCGTCGCGCGGCTGGTGCCGGACGCCTTGGCAAGCGCCGTCACGGTCGCACCTTCCGGCACGGCGCTCAGCGCGTCCCACACGGCCCCAGCCGCCCCGTCCGGACGTCCGTTCGCCGCGCCGTCCGCCGGGGCGGTGGTGGCCGTGTCAGCGTTCGCGGTGGTGTTGGTGTTCGCCATTGTTTCTTCCTCCCGAATGGCGGCCGATTCGGCGGGACTTTCCCGCCCGGCTTCGTCCGCCATCACGACCATTTCTCGACGTCGCGACGAATGCAACACGGAGCGCCGACGAATTTCGTCACCCGAACGGATGGAGAGGCTTACCTCAGTAAACAAAAATTTGATGATCAGGCCGACCTGGGTCGGCGTCCGCAACCTTCGATCTGCCATTGCCGGGACTCGCGCGTTCCGACCTCGGCGCGTCGGCGACGCAGACTCGGGAGGCCGTCACCGGGTGCACCTTTTCGCCACCCTTCCAGACAACCCCCAATGCCGCCGACGAATATGCCGTCTTAGTGGTAGGTGAGAAATAGAGAGGAGGCACTTGCATATAGGAAGCCGGAGGAAGATTTATGTCGACGTCGCCGCCGCGCCCCTATGTAGATTCCCCTTCGGGGATATCCGGGCGTACCGCCGCCCCACCCGTTATAGGCGGTGACCTGCGTCGACGCCGATACGAGGAGGGGGCGCTCATAGCCAACCCCCCGGTTACTCCCCCGTTCCCGCCCCCGGTCGCCTCACCCACCCCGGCCTCGTGAACGAGCAAAGGTCCCGCCCGCACCTGACGAAGGCGCTGACGGGACCTGAGCTTGGCCCTAGCCTGGAAGCAGGGACCAGCCTGGTAAGGACAGGCTGGTCCCGCCCTATGCGGCCGGGCTGACCGGCGTGACCAGTGGCGGGTCCTCGTACGGCTTCTCGACGCAGAGCAGGTCCGCCCAGACGGTGTGGCCCTCGATCGGGCTTCCGTGAACACCCATCATCGCGGCCAGTCGCGAGACTGCACGCAGGCCCCGCCCGCCCTCATTCTCGACCGGACCGTCGAGCGGGTCGTGCCTCACCGTGGGGTATCCGCCGCCGCCAAGGTCGCTGACGCCCACATACGCCAGGCCACCGAGCACCAGCTCGACGGTGAACCGCCCCCCGTGCTGGCCCGACCGAGTGTGACGCACGGCGTTCGACGCGAGTTCGGTCACCACGAATCCTACGTCCGAAGCGATCGAGGTCTCCGCGAACAGGAACATCGCGAACTGCCGCGCCAGCGGAATCTGATCTGTCCGCCCCGGAAAGACGCGACGCCAGGACATCGACGCGCCCATTACCGAGGCCGCGGGTTCGAGGTTGAATCTCGACATTCCTTGAATCCTCCTGACCGGCCGCCCCGTCCCCGCGTTCCTATTAGCGGCGAACTAACGCGGCGTACCGACCCCCATCAAGGGGCATCTCCTATTCATTTGTCAAGCCACCCCAACCCTCATGCGCCGGATCAACACGGTCGATATTGCAACGTCCATGCCAGCTTGTTTAGCTCGAAGGTCATGCAGAGCCTTCACCTGCGATTCATTCTTCTTTCCGGGATCACGTTTCTCCTATATGTATCGGCATTAGCGACAACTGTGGGCGCCTCAACGGGTTGTCTCCGCGGGGACAGCAGGCTGGCCGATAGCCTCGGTACGACAGGACTTCTGGAGCGAGGAGGAGTTAGTCCCCCTTAGATCTCGGTCAAATGGACCTGTACAACGCGGACTTAAGCTTCAGTCGATGATCGCGTCGGTCGCCCGAGAGATGCTGTCCGCACCTGATGATCTTGAGGCCGGAGCGGGGCAGGTTGGGCGGCCTCGCCTCCTGGTTCTATGCCGTATCGGATGATCCGAGCAGCATCATCGCGCCGACCAGTCTTGTTGAGGAGCATGGCCGCGAGGGCGAGGGCGCCCGAGTCGTCGGAGCCGGGTGGCGTCACTCCGGCCTCTGCCGCCCGCAGATAGTAGGCGAGCGCTTCGTCAACGCGCTCGGTGTCGCGCAGCAGATTCGCCGTCCAGATCAGGGCATCGGAGTCGCCCTCTTCCACTCGGGACTGAAGCCAGTGGATCGTTTCGACGGCCTGGTCAGTTTGTAGCATCAGATCGATACTCCACCGCAGGGCCACCTCGCCATCGCCCGCGGCGACGCGAGAACGCAGCCACTCGATAGCCTCATGTGCTCGTCCGGTATCGCGGAGGAGCTCTGCGCCCCGACCCAGTGCTTGGGTGTCACCGTTTTCGGCGGCGGCCTTGTAGCAGCTGATGGCCTGGTCGATCCAGCCTGCTCGCCAGAGTAGGTCAGCCTGGTGCCGTAGACCTGCGGTGCCGACGTCGCCACGGAAGTCCTGATATGCCTGGATCGCCTCGTGTGTGCGGCCGGCGCCGTGGAGAACACGGGCAAGTCGCCCCAACGCCTCGGCGTCACCGGAGTCGACTCGGGTACGAAGCCAACTCAGCACCTGGTCGGTCTGCGGCACCTGCAACGCCAGCACGACCGCTTGCTCCAGGGCTGCCAGGTTTCCGTTGCTGGCTCGTTCTAGCAGCCATGTGATCGCCTCGCCCGTGCCGGAGCGGTCGCTCAGCAGCGAGACAGCCTCCCGCAGGGCCCCGATGTCGTCATGCTCGGCGGCACGACCGTAGAGATCGATCGCCTCATCCGTGCGGGCTGCAGATGCCAGCCACTTGGCCGCAGTCCTCATCCGGACGGGATTGTCGGCGCACAAGGGCAGGATGAGGTTGATCGCTTCTTCCGGATCGCCGGAGTGCCACCGCAGATCTGCGATCATCGCCGTCGCATGGTCGGGGCCCCCGGGTTGTCGGTCTTGGAGCCATCTGATCGCTTCGCCGGCCGAGCCGTCCTCTCGCATGAGCCCGACCACCCGAATGAGCGAGATCGTGTCACCTGCCTCAGCTGCCTCCTGGAGATGGCGGACCGCCTCATCGACCCTCCCATCGCGCAACATCGTCTCGCCTAGAATCCTGGACGCCTCCGCGACTCCCGAACGCGCGGCGCGGTGCAGCAACGCCTTGGCGTCGGCGTGGCGGCCATCCTCCAGGAGCATGTCAGCGGCCTGGGTCAACGCGTCCCGAGAGCCGTCGGCGGCGGCGCGCTCATACCAGGTGAGTGCTTCGTTGATCTGTCCTGCTGTGCGTAACGTCTCAGCTGCCTTCGTCCATGCGTACACGTCGCCACCTTCTGCGGCGCAGCGGTAGCAAGTCACCGCCTCTTCGAGGCGTCCGGCAGTGCTGTATAGGTCCCCTGCCCAGAGCATGGCGTCGGTAGCGGTGGGATCGCTCTCGAACGCGGCCGCGTAGAAGCGCAGCGCGTACTGGTACAGGCCGCGCTGTTGCGCCTGTCTGCCCAGCCTGACCAGGTCGGAACCGCGTGCGTGGGTCAACAGCGCGTCCCAGAGAGTCTTGGGGGCGGTGAACGTACGGCGCTGGGCCTGGCCATACTGCTCTAGGTAGTCGGCGAGCCGGAAGTGCGCGGTGCGGTGCTCTTCGGTTGCTGTGTGGGGGATAGAGGTGAGAGGCGCGCGGGCGCCTCGGCAGGGGCGATGGTCGGCGACGTAGGTGAACGCCTGATCCAACCAGTTTTGGTCTAGCATCTCCCGCTGAGGTCGGGTCAGGTAGCCGGGTGCGGCGTCGATGAGAAGAGGCCGGGGCAGCAGGGGGCTGTGCCCTAGACGCCGTGCGTCGATCGCGATGTCCATCAGAGCCCGCGCCGGGGGGGATGCGGTGCGGTAGATCGCCTGTAATGCCGGTCCCCCCGCCAGGTATTGAGTAAGGTGACCGTCCTCGGCGAGGTCCACCGCCTCGGCCAGGCGCGGATCGCTTTGGGCGACCAACCGGGCACGATCTAGATCCGGCCGAGAGAAGAGGGTCGGGATCGGCAGTTCGGTGCCGGTGAGCAGCGCCCGCGCTTGCGCGTGCGGGTCCTCATGAGGCGAGGTGTAGCCGGTCAGCGTGGTCCAGTACCGCGGCCAGATCGTCCCCAGCACCAACACCGGTCCCCGCTCCGGGGCGCGCAGCAGGACGCGCAGTTCCGCCGCGACCTGCTCGCCGAGGTCCTCGCCTGGGGTCAACAGGTAATGCTGCATGTCGTTCAACCACACCACCGTGCGTGGCCCGATCAGGGGGATGCCCTTGAGTAACGCCTGAGGCCTGCTAGGGGCGATCGGGTGCCACAAGCGCCAATCCGATGGCAAGCAGCTCAGAGCCTCCCAGCAAGCACGGGTCTTGCCCGTTGCAGCCTCTCCGACCAGGACGGTGATCGCGCTTGCGTCTATAGCGCGTTGGACGAACCGCTCTAGCGCCGCATCGTGCCCGCGTCGGACGTAGGCGGGCAGGGCCGGCATCCCGTCGTATGGATTCTCGATCGCTGGATGTACCTCTAAGGTGTGCGGATCCGCCCACTCAGAGATCGGGCGACCGATCCCGTCAGGTCTTTGTGGAACGTGCGCCTGCGCCTCTTCGACCAGTTGGTTCCAGTAACGGCGCTCTCGTGGCCCCGGAATCTTGGCCGCCCACCGGGACCAGACCTGCACCAGTGCCCACACCTGGTCGGGGTCGCGTGGTGCGCGTCCGTTGCCTCGACGTAGCCACTCACCGATCCGACGGTCATCCATCTGAGCCGCGAACTGGCGCGCCTCCCGCGCGGCCTCCCGTCGAGAGTGCGGTAGCCCCTGCACTTTGCGTCCGGCTACCGCCTGCATCTCCAGCGCACGCAGCGCCTCCTGGAAAGCCAGGAGCCCCTTCCGCGCCTCGGCCACGCTGTCCTCCGGTGATGTCCGCCGGTGCCCTCCCGTTACCCGCCCTGCCCGCTGCGGGCCATGCGGGCATGCTGCTCATCTGCGACGCTGCCACCGATGCGTCCTGGTGTCCCGCTTTCTCTCGATCCCGGCTTGCGAGCTCGCGCACGATGTCCACCGGCTCCGGACAGCGAGAGCCCGACTACCAGGGAGGACATCATGCACACGAACACGCGGCGCCGACTCGCCCGCACGGCTGCCTTCTTCTTCGTCCGGGGCGCCGCCATGGCGATCGGCTCGGGCGCCGTCACCATGCTGATCTGGTGGATCCAGACGCACTGAACCACCTCACTGTCGGAACGCGTCGAACGCGCGCTGGTCGAGTGCGGGAAAGTCGATGGCCTGAACGTCTCTGGGCGACGGCTCCACGCCACCGCGCCGCTCGGCGCGTCCGGTGAGGATGTGGCCGCCGAGGACGGCGCCCTTGGCGGTGACCTTGATGGCTCGGAACGCCGCGGGGGGCAGCGCGCAGAACCCGGTCTGCACGACGTCCTCGAACAGCGAGTCCGAGATCACATAGGCCAGATCACGGTCGGCGTCGTCGGCCAGCAGGCGGCGCAGCGGCGCGGCGTCCAGCAGCCGCTGAACCACGATGGGCGCGTCGCCGGCAGGGCCGAATGGCCCGGTGGTCAGCGTGCCGTGGTGCAGCGCCAAGCGAAGTCGTAGCCGGAACCGTGCGCTGGCCCGCCCTGTGGTGCCGTTGACCTCGCGCAGCGTGGCGGCGAGTCCAATGACGAAGTCCCCGGCCACCGGAGCGGGGTCGACCCCCTCGGGCAGCGTGGCCAGCTCCCCATCGCCTCCTACCTGCTTGTCCCAGACACCGTGGTCCAGGCCGATGCCGTGGGCCGCGGTGTCGAGCACCTCCGACATCTGCCGCTGAGCGAGCAGTTGCTCGCGCGTGTCGCGTTTGCTGTAGCCCTGGATGTCCACCGCCAGCAGCAGCCGGTAGACGAGGTGTGCGTTTCCGTATCCCTTCACATCCGTGCCTAGGCCTTCCTGCTGAGCCGAGCGACGTCCGCCCCCAATGGTTCGGATACTCACCCTTCAGAGTGCAGCAACAGCTACGCGTCTGTCTCCCCTTGCCCGATGTCAGTAGAAGCGATGGCGGCCCTGTAGCCGGTTATGGTTTTGTGGCCTGCGCTTCTAATCCACCGGTCGCGGGTTCGAATCCTGCCGGGCACGCCACCCTCACCAGCCCAAACGCCATGCACCGGACGAGCCAGCCCGGACACGGGGGGCGGACTGCGCAACCGTGCGGTGCGGATGGTCACCGAAGTCCGAGCGGACTACGACACCGAGACCGTCGCGCTTTGGGCGGCGGCGGTCCAACTGGGCGTCCGCTCGCCGCCGCGACCAGGAGCTTGCCCGTGATGCGGAAGCGATGTGGAACAGGGCCTTGAACACGACGGTTTGGGATTTCTCGTACTGATGACCTACGTAGACGCCCGAGGCCGCGTGTCGTTGATGGCTTCCAGCGTGCTTCGACGATCTTGATGGGGACCATCGGGAGGCCCGTAGGTTGGCGTGTGTGGGCGGTTATGACCTGATCTCGTATGCGGGTAACGCGGAGGACGTCGTGCTGATACGCGCCTTCGCTGGCCACCGGAATGGGTTCTTCGTGGATGTCGGCGCCGGGGAGCCCGTCAGTGGCTCGCTGACCAAGAACCTTGTGGACGATCTGGGCTGGCGAGGGATCAACGTAGAACCGTTGCCCGAGCGCCACGCGCGTCTTCAGCAGGCTCGACCAGGCGATGTGAACCTGCGGCTTGCCGTGGGAGATGAGGCGGGCGCTGCGACTATCTTCCGGGTCGTCCCGGGGCCGGGAATGACTGGCGGCGGCGGTCTCAGCACCCTGCGCAGGGATGTCCTGAAAGGCCATCTCGCGGACGGTTGGCGCCATGAGGAACTGGGCGTTGACGTCGTCACCCTGGAGGCGATCCTCAGCCCGCACGCGGAACCGGGGTTCGACTTGCTGAAGGTCGATGTGGAGGGGGTCGAGGCCGCGGTGTTGCGGTCGGCCGACCTACGGGCGTGGCGGCCGCGGGTGATCGTGGTGGAGGCGACCGTTCCGCTGACGACCCGGCCGAGTCACCATGAGTGGGAGCCGCACGTCCTTGGGGCCGGGTACAGGCTGGCGCTCTTTGATGGTCTCAACCGCTTCTACGCGCGCGACGACGAGGCTGACCTTCATGAGCGGCTTGCTGTGCCTGCGAACGTGCTGGACAACTACATTCCGTACGCCTGTGCCCGGCGGGCCGGCCTCATCGGGCCAGCGTGAGCAGGTCGGGGCGGTGGTCGCATAGCCACTGGGTAATCCAAGCGCCGTCGCTGTCGGCGAGCCCTAGGACTGGGGTGTCGATGAGGCGGCGCAGCATCATCAGGGGCAGCAGCGCGGTCAGGGCGTCCTGGTCGACGGCGTCGCTGCCGTAGCCCTCGATGAGGGGGCCGGGGTCTGCGCCGCGTGGCATGTCGACGGCCAAGGACCAGGCGAGGTCAAGCATCGGTGGTCCGGACTCGGTCGCCCCCGGGTCGAGTAGTCCTGTGAGGACCTCGCCGTCGAACAGCGCGTTGTGGCAGACCGCGACGTCGCCGTGGATGGCGGTCATGGGGAGCCCATGGCGGGCGGCGGCGACATGTTCGGCTATGGCCGGGTAAGCGTCCGGGGCGGTGGTCCTGGCCCAGCCCAGCAGCACGCCCACGGCGCCGGGATCGTCCAGGCGCAAACCGTTACCGGGGGGCTGAGAGTGCCAGAGGCGAAGCTGGTGACCTAGTTCCCGCTGGCGTTCGGGGGTCGGGTGATCGGTAGGCGTGCCGGGGAGGCGCTCCAGGACGGCCCACCACGCATCTCCGGCTGCTTCCGCGTCCAGTAGCCGCGGCCCTCGAATGCCTGTTGTGGCGCGTAGTGCCTCGAAGTTGCGGACGGTCTCCAGCCGTTCGTGCAGCCGCCGGCCGACTTTCACGACCGTCCGGACGCCGGGCACGACGCCGTTGGTACCGAGGGTCTCCTGCGCAGTGGTCACGTCACGTGGGCCGTCGTATGCCGAGCTGGTCAGCGCGCCCCGGACCGCGGCCTCGATGAGCGCTTCGGGCACTCGGCCGGTATCGATCAATGCGCGACGATCACCGGTGTCCAGGGGACCGCAGGTCGGTGTCCGTAGCCGGGTCAGTGCTTCCGACCAGCGATGCCGCGCGGAGCCTGGATCGTCCAGCCACTCGACGGTGTTGAAGTCGGCGTCGAGTTCGGCCCACGCCCGGGTTACCGGTGCCCACACGGGCAGGCAGTCCTCCTCGAGGGTCCGTGCTGTGTGCGCGGCCTGCGCCATCCGGTCGGCGGACGCATCGAGCAGAACTTGCAACGCCTCGACGGGCAGCAGTTCACGGGTAGCTCCGAGTTCACCGAATAGGCGTGCCGCCCTCCCTAGGAGTTCGGAGGCCGCTTGACGTTCGCCGCGAAGTGCCCGCGCCATCGCCTCGGCCATGTCGCACTGAGCGAGCCCGATCGGTTCGCCAGCTGAGCGGTTCAGGTCACGTGCCCTGCCGAGCAGTGACAGCGTTCGGTCCGGGTCGTACCACATCAGCGCGAGCAGCAGATGGCGAAGCGCGCGCGCCTCCCACAGCGGCGCATTGGCTGCGCGGGCGGCTTCGAGGGTCGATTCGAAGTACTGGGCTGCTTCGGCGAACTGGGCGTTCTGTAGGTGGGTGTGGCCGAGTAGGTCGGCGGCCCGGACCTGGTCAGGGCCCGTCTGCGATACGCCCTCCAGCAGCCGTGCCACGGACTTGTAATCGCTCCGGCGTAGGGCGTTGTCGGCCAGGCCGAGCCGTCCGCTCGCGCCGATCAGTGAGGTGGGCCCGATGCCGGACAGGTGCTCGGCGGCGTCCTCGACTCGGCCGATGACGTGCGCGCGACTCGCCAGCTCGTGACGGTAGTAGTCGGCGTACGGGCCGTCAGGTTCACCGATCAGGTCACGCAGCGCGCGGTAACGATCCTCGGCGTTGACGTCTCCGCGAGCAGCCAGCCGGGCGACCGCGGTCAGCCGGGCCAACTCGGGTGAATCAGGCAGCTCCGGCAGGGACGCGAGAACCTGCCAGTGCCCGAGCGCTGTGAGGCTGTAGGCGATATCGCCCAGGGACTCCGGTGCAAGTCGGTGTTCATCCGCCGCGCGCAGGACGAGCAGGAACGCCGCTACGCATCGCCTGCTGCGTACCCCCAAGGGAAGCGGATGGTCGGCGTCGTCGTCCCAGACCGCCAGCGCCGCGCGTGCCAGATGGTCGATCGCCCGCTCGGTGTTCCGGGTTCTTTCGCCCTGTGTCCAGCCGTCTTCGGTGTCGGCGTCGCATTCGATGACGCTGCGGCGCAGGTTCTCGTGCAACCGATACGGCGGCCACACCGCCTCGTCCCGCCGGACGAACGGGCGTTGCACGAATCGTTCGATCTGCCGACGTCGGAGATCTGGCAGGATCCCGTGCAGAACGTCCTCGTCGAACGCCTCCAGAAGCGCCGCGGCCCGTAGCAGGTCACGGTCGGTCGCGGACAGGTCCCGCATCGTCCGCAGCACCAGCTCGGGGAACCCGAGCCCGAACGCGCCGGCGTCCGGCGCTTCACCTCGCGCGAGGAACTGTCCGAACAGCCCGGCGGACAGATCGAGGTAGAGCGGCGAGCCACCCGATCCCGCGATGATCCGCTCTCTGATCGCCTCCCCGATCGCCGGGGTCCCGTCAATCGTGAGCCGTGCCGTCAGGTACGCCTCGGCTGACGCCCGGTCGAACCCGTCGAGGCCGAGCTGGTCGGCGTCGGCCAGGCCCGGCCAGCGGCGTTCGCCACCGTAGGTCAGCGCGACAGCCCTGGCCGGGTCGTGCCAGCGCAGCGCGAGCCGTCCGGCTGCGACGAACGCCACGTTCGGCATCAGGTACACCAGCCGCGACACCAGGTCCTCAAGGCCGCCGCGCTCGGCGGGCAGGCGCTGGACGTTCTCCAGTGTGTCCAGCACGCACAGCGCCAGCGACGGATGCTTGTCGCGCGCTCGTTCCAGGTCGGCGGCCAGCAGCACCGGCATGTATCCCAGCATCCGGTCCGGGTCCTGCTCGGTGAGGATCGGATCGAGCGCGGGCAGACTCGCCCGCAGCCGTTTCAATCGGGCCTTCTGCGTAGCGGTCCGGCCGAGTAGGTTCAGGGCCCGGTACGCCACCGACAGCGCGCCGAAGCCACCGAGGAGCTGGTCCACGGCGTTGCTGACCTGGTCGGCGACACCGAGGGAATCCGCCGTCTTGTCCTTCTGCAGGAAGGCCGTCAGCGATTCGCCTGGATGCTTGCGCTGCCAGTAGAGGGCCAGAGCCACGTCGAACGCGGGCCACGACTTCGCAAGTGGCGCGAGCGCGGCGCGCACCCGCAGCACGACGGCCTCAAAGCTCGAACTGGCAGGGTCCGCGAAGTCCAGCACGGCGCGCGCGCCACGTCGAGGCAAGCCGTCGAGCTCACCGGAGACTGCCAGATCCGCAACATGTCGGGCCAGCGTGGACTTGCCGATCCCGCCTTCGCCGCACACGGCGATGAGGTTGGACGCGGGCCGCTGGAAGTCGAGCAGCTCGTCCACGGTCCAGGACCGTTCGACCAGTTGGGCGAACCGGTCTTGAAACGCCCTGATCTGTGCTTCTCGGTTAGTGAAGACATGTTGGACTTCGAATGGAGCGCGCGGCCCGTAGCTGAAGAACTGGTCGACGTCCACGCCGATACCCGATCACATCCCTTCGACCGTGACAACGCTGCTTCTACGCCCAAGCACCGCGATGTGCTCGCGGCGGTGGTCGTGGCCGAGCGCGAAGCGCACGCGTCTGGTGCGCCGGGGAAGTGACTACGAGCTCCGGCTCACCGCGCTTGTACGTGTAGGTCTTGCCCAGGCCCGAGAGCAGGAAGTCCTCTCGGATCTCGGCCTGCACGGGGTCCAGGGCGATGAAATCCCGCTGTGACACGTCGTTCTGCGTATTAGTGGTCTCGGTGATCCGGGTCGCGTAGCTCTCCCGTTCCGCCCCCAGGGAGAACACGCGGACGGTGACCTCAGCATCCTCGGCCACGTCCGGGTTCATCTCGAACGCCTCATGGATCGCCGCGACTGTCTGCGCGCCGTTGACGACGCTGACGCCCTGCAAGGTCAGTTCGACAGGCTCGTCCCCCCTGCGGCGGCCGAGATAGCGTTCCTCGATACGGTCGCATAGCACCGTGATGCCGTTGTTGAAGTACCAGAAGTTCTCTGGCTCCTCGAGGAGGGTCTCTTTGATGCCGGAGTTGATGCGGGTCAGTCCGAGTGACTTGCGCACGTTCTCCTCGTAAAGGGCATCCCCGTGCTCGTCATGCCATGCAGCAATGTCCCTGGCCGTCACGGTGCCTTGCCATGCCTCGAACGGTGTGTGCTTATACAGCCAGTTCCGCATGACAGCTGTAACATTCACCGGATTGGGGGCGATATCTTGGCGCAACTTTCGGTGGAAGTCGGCGACGCCCAGCACCCGGTGGCGAAGCAGCGGCCCCTTGTTGTTGGCGTCCTGACGGAGGCGGTCCAAGACTGCTGTCGTGGCCTCGGAGAGCACCGGCTCTCCCATGACAGCCACGACGAGGTTGATCCGGAGCCGGGCGTCCCCCATTACGGCGTCGAGCCGGGGCAAGAACGGTTCCATCCGCTTGTTGAACGGCTCGAAGTCCCTGCCGTCAATCAAGCGAACACCATCCGCGAACGCCAGCGCATCTCCCTTGGGCAGCTTGGCTGTGCCCGCATCGCTCCATTTCGCCTGGACCAGCCAGACTTCGGCGGATCCTTCGCCCACCGCAACGGCATCGATTCCCTGGTCCAGGTCTCCGTCGATGACTCCTTGGCCGGCTGCTTCCTGGTCGCAGCCGGTCGCAATACGCAGCGCCTCAGCCGACAGCGCCCGGGATAGGAAGCGCTGCTCCCTGCCAGCTGCGTCGTAGCCGCGCAGATCCTCCTCATAGATCAGCCCGGCGTAGTTGCGCAGCAGCGCAGCCCGAACATGCTCAACCTGTCTGGGCACCTTCGCCCCAGCTTGCTTCTCGCTCATCCCCACCCCGGGCCGATTCGTAGCCACCCGCACTCGGCACTCTGGCCTCGACCTCGCCGTAAGCTCTGGCAGAGGGCCCATCCATCAAAATAGTCTCATCTGATCCGCTTGGCGAAGAGAACCACAGATCCGTGCTCTTTGAGGTGTGGTGGTCGCGTTCGGAATGTTTTTGGACGTGCTATATCTTCTTCGAAGGAGATCCATAATGGAAGGTAGATCCAGGCGGACGAGAGCCGCCCCGAGCTGCGGATCACCCACGTCGTGGCGGCCGTCTGAGCTGCTGTCAATGGCAGGGTGACAGGCCAGCGTGTTGACGGGATGCTTGGCCGCGTGGAACTGCCAGCGGTGCTCGATCAGGGCGTAGCACCTAGCTGAATTGGCCCGCCGTGCGAGGGGCCTTGTTTCCGGTGAGTATTTCCCGAAGCCAGCGACGAGTTCGACGGTCGGACGGTGAGCGCACCGCCAGCGACGTCATGCCCGACTGCTTGGATACAGCACTGGTTGCGCTGGAGACGGGTGGGGGCTCCCATACTTGTGGAGGCGCCCGCCGTTTCGTGGGCGCACGATCACGAAGGGTCACTACCGCAGTCCGCGACTTCGACTGTCTCGGAGAAGCCTGGCGGAACCCACTATCCTGGGTCCGTGGCACTTTCGATCTACGCATCCAGTCCCTTCTTCACCCCCTCGCAACTACATGATCTGGCTGCGGCGGTACTTGATGCGAACGTACATGACGAGAGCATATGGATCGAGTGGAAGAAGACTCTGGACGACCTCAGCGGCCCGTCGGCGCGCATTCATCTGGTCAAGGCGATCCTAGGCTTCGCGAACCGTGATCCCTACCTGGCCATGCGACGAGCAGGCGGCTTCGCCTACCTACTCATCGGGGTCGAACCGGAGAACGTCCGCGGTGTCACTACAGTCGATCACAACGTGTTGGAGCAGAGCCTTGGGCCGTACGTTGGACCGCAGGTCAGGTGGACGCCCGAGTACATCAGAATAAATGGCAAGAATATTCTCGTCATAGTGGTGGACCCACCCCAGCTAGGCGATCCCATCCACTATCTTCGCAAGGACTTGAAAGACAGCAAAGGCAAGATCGTTCATGCTGAGCACTCCGTTTTCATTCGCCGCAACGCCCGGACAGTGAAGGCGAATGATTCGGATATGGAAAGACTTCAGAAGCGGTCCGCTCCCGTCACACCGGTGGTCGCGACTCCATATCGTGATGTCGATGAGCTGGCGTCAAACCTTCACAGCAGCGAGCCGGCAGTCCAGTGTAATTCGCTTGCGATCCTTGAGCAGATCGGAATCGATCATCCCAGCATGCAGCAACTAGTGATCGACAATGTATGCCGACTCCTTCGCACTCCAGATGACGCTGGCGTAGTTGAAGCTCGGGAGTTCGCCCAGGCTGTCTTGACTCGTCGATTGACCGGCCTGGACGCCAAGAACGAACCCGTTGACGGGGGCGCCTGGGGGAATATCGACATAGATCTGACCGGGGCCCGGTTGATCAACCTCGATTGGCAGGCCGGGAGTGTTGGAGTTTCGGTTTTTCGTAACGCAGAATTTTTAGGAGACACCCATATCAGCGGCCTTGAGTTCCACCATTCGGCAGACTTTTCCGGCTGCACATTCAACGGCTATACCGCGATCGTCGGCACGAAGTTTGATTCTTGCGATTTTTCGGGCTCCACCTTCGAAGATGACTGCATCTTCAGCAAATCCGAGGTGGATGGTATGGCTAATTTCACTAATGCAACATTCGAGGGGGGCGCATCTTTTCGCAGTCTGACCCTAAGAGACACCGCCATCTTTAAAGATCTTCTTTTCGAAATGAACTCAACCTTCGAGGGTGCCGAGTTTCATGGAGACGCCTACTTTGATCATTCGCATTTCAGGGGCTTCGCAAATTTTGAGCACGTGAAGTTTCACGAGGTCATCTCTTTCCGTAATGTGACCTCTCATGGTGAATTGAGTCTCGCGAGGGCTTGCGCATTCAGCCACTTGCGCGCTGACCTACCTGCGGGGTGGGCGATTAATCCTTACGGCTCGTGCGTTGTCATAGCAAGGGAGACTGATATCCTTGAACAGGACAGGGGCAAGAAGAGGCCGGTGTTTGGTTCTGATCATTGCAGGCATTGCATAAAGATGGAATCTTGTAGGTATCTGTGATATTACAAGTCCGCAGTTTTGTTAAACTGATTCCCGCACGCAGGCGACCGCAACTACGAGCCGTGCTGGATACTGACCGGGATTCGATAGAGGCACCCGATCGGTGAGCGAGCAGGCCACGTGCTGTCGAGCCTGTCGCCCACCGACGTGGACGCCCACAAGCCGTCTCCGCACGATCGTTGATCGGCTCGAAAGCGGGGGCAAGCGCGGTAGGTGCGTGTCGCTATGCCTCCGTGTAGTCATCCGATCGTGAAGCGGGACGGGATGGTTAGCTGGCAGCGGTGGGTGGTGGGGTTGTGGGTGCAGCCATGCGCGCGGTTCCCCGTAGGGGGTACGCCGTAGACCGGCGCACGATCCCGTTTCGGCGGACCCGATCGCCGCAGCCGCCGCGTCGTGCTGGGTGCCGACGATCTCGGACGCAATCGTGATTACGCAGGAACGCGTCACCTCCGCAGGGCCAGCGCAGCCGCCACCGGCCTGGTGCCGGATGCGCGGACGTCTTACCGAACCCTTGCGGCTGCCCGTCCGTGCCGTCCCGGAAGACGGGGCGCGAAGCCAACCTCCGCCGCCTCCTCGGCACACCCGAGATCCCAGTCGCCACCGCCGTCCACACGCCCGCCACCTCACCCGACGGCCCAGCAGGCCAGGTGTGGCAACTCGCCGGAGCCACCGGCCGCAGGCATCGCCTCGTCGACCTGGTCACCTTCTGGGGCACCGCGCGGCGGTGCGAGTCCGATACCGACCGATGCCGCTAGTGATCGGGGCAGCGGCCGCGCTGCTCGGCCTGGCCGCCGTGCTCGGCGCCGTCCTTCCCGGGCTCGGGAGCGGGACTGGGGCCGGGGCATGCCAGCCCGCTCCCGGCGGGTCCGTCAGCGACATCCCACCCGCCTCTTTGAGCCTCTATCTCAAGGCCGGCAGGGAGTACGGGATCGGGTGGCACGTCTTGGCGGCCGTCGGGAAGGTCGAGTCCGATCACGGGCGCGGGACCGGCCCCGGCATCGCCTCAGGCGCGGAACCACTTGGGGACGACGCCGCGAATCAGAGCCGGTCGCCAAGCTCCCAGAACGGGCGACCTACGACCTGACGGTGTAGCACCCGGTTCTCGTGACGGAGCCCCAGCAACTCGACGTCCTGAGCAGATCAGGCCGGACCAGCATCACCAGTAGTACGAACAAGCCCCCGAAACCAACCGGTACAGCGGAGAGGACAACACCCGCGGTGGTCGCGTTTACTGCCGCGACCACCGCGTCAAATCCCCAGCTCAGAGCGTCAACAGAATTACGGACGGTACAGGTTTCAGGAGACGACGAGCCTGCCGATGAGCAGTTCGGTCGTCCGGTTGAAGTGCTCGCTCAAACGCTGAACGGCAAGGTCGGCGTCCCGCGCGAGTGCGGCCTCGCACAGTTCGCGATGCTCGCAGGCCACGTCGCGCTTGCTGCCTTCGGTCAGCGGAGCGGACAGCCGCCGGTACAGCTCGCTCGCATCGAACAGCGAATCGCAGATCTCCAGCAGCATCGGCATCTCGCAAGCGGAGATCAGGGCGCGGTGGAAGTCACGATGGGCCACCGCCCATTCCTCGGTCGTGTGGTCGGGGTCGTCGGGCGCCCTGGCCGGTGTCTTGACCAGCAGATGGTGGGCGGCCAGCACACGTGATTCCCAGGCGAAGTCCCCGCGGGCGATGGACTCGCGCAGCGCGTATCCCTCGTTGAGCACGCGAAGGTTCGTCAGCTCACGCAACCCGGCTTCGGTGAGCTCGGCGACGTGGAAGCCCTGGTTGTGTCGGCTCCGGACGAGACGCTGCTCCGCCAAACGTGAAAGCGCTTCGCGGATGACGCTCACGCTGACCCCGTAGGTCAATCGCAATTCGCTGGGCTTCAGCCGTTCGCCCGGCGCGTACACGCCGTTGAGTATGGCGCGGCGGAGCTCGTCGTAGACGTGACTCGCCAGGGTCTCGGCAGTATGCGTGCGGGCCATGCCACGACCTTATCGAATCTCGCACCGATGTCCACTAATCACGTCGAGAGTCGATTCTTCCTGGCCTTGCCAACTATAGTCGTCTATCATTATCAGAGTCGATTCTGGCGGAGGCCTGGATGTCGAAGATCGTTTCCGAGCCGCTGGAGGCTCTCGGCGAGGTCAGGGATGGCGCGGTCGTCGCCGTCGGCGGGTTCGGGCCCGCCGGCGTACCGCTCACGCTCATCAATGCGCTTCTGGCCACAGGTGCCCGGGAGCTTCATGTCGTGACGAACAACGTGGGCGACGGATGGGGGCTGGGCGAACTGCTCCGGGAGGGCCGCATCGCGCGGCTGACCATGTCCTACACGGGAGAGAACAAGGACCTGGCCGACCGGTGGCTCGCCGGCGAGCTCGAGATCGAGTTCACCCCGCAGGGGACACTGGTGGAGCGGTTGCGCGCGGCGGGTGCGGGAATTCCCGCGTTCTACACCGCGACCGGTGCGGGGACACTGATCGCTGATGGAGGGCTGCCGCTGCGCTTTCGTGACGGCGAGCCGATCTCCCGTACCCAGGCCAGGGAGCAACGCGAATTCTCCGGGCGAAGATACGTCCTCGAACACGCCCTGCACTGCGATCTGGCTCTTGTGCACTGCTTCTCCGCCGACGCGGCCGGGAACCTTCGCTTTCGCGGCACCGCACGCAACTTCAATCCGGTGATGGCGACGGCCGCGACGACGACCGTGGCGGAGGCGGAGTCCGTTGTGGCGTTGGGACGTCTGGCACCGGACGATGTGCACCTTCCCGGCGCGTTCGTCACCCGGGTGCTCGGCGGGGTCCCGGCCAACGATCGGATCGACAAGCTGATGACGACGGAGGTCCTCGATGAGCGTCACTGAGCAGCATCCCTACCGCGCGGACCGGCCCCGCGATGTCATCGCCCGACGCGCCGTGCGCGAACTGAGCGATGGACAGTGCGTCAATCTCGGCATCGGCATCCCCACCCTCATTCCCGGGCTCTTGCCGGCCGACGTCAACGTCATGCTCCACTCCGAGAACGGCATCCTGGGGACTGGCAGATACCCCACCCGTGGCGAGGTCGACCCGGACCTGATCAACGCCGGCAAGGAGACCGTCACGGTCGTCCCCGGCGCGAGCTTCTTCGACTCGGCCCTGTCGTTCAGTCTCATCCGCGGCGGCCATATCGACATCGCCGTGCTCGGCGCCATGCAGGTCTCCGCCCGGGGCGACCTCGCGAACTGGTGGGTGCCTGGCAGCCTGGTCAAGGGCATGGGCGGCGCGATGGACCTGGTCAGCGGAGCCCGCCGCGTCGTGGTCACGATGGAGCACACCGACCGCAACGGCCACTCCAAGATCGTCGACGCATGCACTCTGCCGCTGACCGGTGTGGGCGTCGTCGACCGGGTCATCACCGAGCGCGCCGTGTTCGATGTCGGCGAGACGCTCCGCCTGGTCGAGCTCCTCGACGGCTGGTCCCTCGATGAGGTGAGGGCGTGCACCGCGGCGGCGTTCGAGGTCGGCCACGAGGTCGCGGAGGCGTCCAGGACCTGATCGCAACGGTGTGCGATCGTCTGCGGGGCGGTCGCGGATGTGTCGTCCGCGACCGCCCCGCAGTTCGTCGTCGAGTGTCAGTGGTCAAGTGCGGTTCCCAGATAAGCCGACATGACCTCGGGATGGTTGCGGACCTCGTCCGGTGAGCCGTTGGTGAGCAGCCGGCCGAAGTTGAGGACCACCAGCCGGTCAGCGGTGGACATGACCATGTTCATGTCGTGCTCGACGAGCACCTGGGTGCACGAGCCCTCGGCACGGATCAGCCGCATGACCGTAGCCATTTCCTCGGTCTCCTCATCGTTGAGACCGGCCGCTGGTTCGTCCAGCAGGAGCAGACGCGGCCGGGCGACGAGCGCCCGGGCGAGCTCCACGCGCTTATTGACTCCGTAGGGGAGTTTCCCCACCTCACGACCGGCCATCGGCCCCAGCCCCAGGTAGTCGAGCGTCTCCATGCAGACTCGGCGATGATGCCGTTCCTCCCGCCGCGACCGGGGCGTGGCGACGAGCGTGGACAGCACGCCGGACTTCATCTGCTGATGGCATCCGAGGAGAACGTTGTCGAGTGCGGTGAGCTCTGGGACGAGTTGGAGATTCTGGAACGTCCGTGCGACGCCGAACTCGACGAGCCGATGCTGCGGAACCTCCAGCAGGGACCGGTACTCCCCCGAGACGGTGTGGACCTCGACCTTGCCCTCGTCGGGGGTGTAGACCCCGGTGAGCACGTTGAGCAGGGAGGACTTGCCCGCGCCGTTCGGCCCGATCAAGGCCAGGATCTCGCCGGTCGGTGCGTCGAACGTGACGTCCTTGAGCACCTGGTTGCCACCGAAGGCCAGGCTGATGCCGCGGATGCGCAGGATCGGCTGAGTGGGGGTGTCGGTCATTGCAGCCATGGCAGGGCCTTCCGGTCGGGCGACGTGCCGGTGGCGGCCAGGTCGCGGGACGTGGTGATGTCGTCGTGCGAGCTGCCGAGGTAGAGATCGCGGATGCTCGCCGAGCCGCCCAGGTCCGCGGGTGTGCCTTCGGAGATGACGCGTCCCCGCTGCAGGATGTAGGCGTAGTCGGCGAGCTGGAGTGCGAGTTCGATGTTCTGCTCGACGATCATGATCGCCAGTCCATCGGCCGCCAGTTTGGCGAGGACCTCGCGCACTTCGAGGATCGCTACCGGGGACAGCCCGAGGCTGGGTTCGTCGAGGATGAGGAGTTTCGGGGAGCTGACGAGCGCCCGCGCGATCGCCACGATCTGCTGTTGTCCGCCGGACAGCAGGCCGGCGGCCTCGTTGCGGCGCTCCGCCAGCAGACGGAACTGATCGAACATCTCCTCTGCTCGGGCTCGCGCACGCCGCCTCGGCAGGCTGGCCGCCCCGAGCAGGATGTTCTCCTCGACGGTCATGCGCTGGAACAGCCGTCGTCCTTCCATGACCTGCGTGAGGCCGACGGCCACCGCGGCGGTGGGGTTGCCCTGCGGCAGCGGCTCGCCGAAGACCTCCACGGTTCCGCTCGTGACGGAGCCGCGGTGGTGGGGAAGTAGGCCGGACACACCACGCAGCAGTGTGGTCTTGCCGGCGCCGTTGGCGCCCAGCAGGGCCACGGCCTGACCGTCCTCGACCTTGATCGAGACATTCTCCAATGCTCGGATCGATGCGCCATAGCGCACGGTGAGGCCTTGCACCGACAAGACGTTCATGGTCACGGCTGTCACGGCTCGGTTCCTGTCCTGGTGGATCTGTGTCACGGATCTGCTCGGCACGTCCCTGCCGCGGACGCACCGGGCCGGGACGGCGTGCTGGTCGTGCTCGGTCGCTAGTGCTTGGTGCTGGAGTAGTAGTCGTCGATGAGCCCGGAGGTGAACCACGGCTTGACCACCTTGAGGAATCCCCTGGTCGACCTGTCAACGGTCACGATCGTGTCCGCGTGGTGGGGGACGCCGGCGGTCTTGGAAGCGGGGTCGAACTTCAACAGGTCCGGTCCGAGGCCCTTGGACGGGACCTCCAGCGAGGCCAGCGCGTCACGGATACCGCCGCGGTTAAGGCGGCCCCCCTTGGCGGCCTTGGTCAACGCGTTGTAGAAGATGTAGGCGGCCGTCCACCCGATCAGCGCCGGCGGGTTGTCGACGGAGTCGGGGAAGTCCTTCTTGAGCTGCTCGCGAGCGAGGTCGATCTGCTCGCCTCCGATCGCGGTGACCGGCCCACCGTAGGCGATGGTGACCTTCTTCTGGAAGGCGTCCGAGATCGGCAGACCGAACACGGCCGGCGCGAACGTCGGCTGGAGACCGAGCCAATCCCAGTCGGCGCCGGCCGACTGGGCTTCGCCGAAGAAGCCGAACGTGGCGCCGACGGTGCTCGCCATGATGACCACGTCGGGCTTGGCGGCCTTGATGCTGGACAGCTGCCCGGAGAAGGACTTGTCGGTAGCGGCGTAGGACTGCGCGGTCACGATCTTGAAGCCGAGCCTGCCCGCGGCGAACTCCAGCGCGGACTTGGCGCCCTGGCCATAGGAGTCCGCCTGGTAGAAGAGCGCGACCTTCGGGTTCTTGTGGCCGGCGTCGTTGATGTACCAGTCGATCCCGTTGATCGTGTTGTCCTCGTAGGTGGAGCCGGAGTAGAAGACTCCGTCCTTGCGGTCGAGTTCGCTGGCGTTGTTGGCCACCAGGGGCATGCAGTCGGTCGCGATCTGCGCGGCGACCGCGTTGGTGGCCGCCGAACCGAAGCTCAGCGGGATGCCGGCGACCTTGGAGGACAGCTCGCGGTAGGCCTGAACCGCCTTCTGCGGATCGTAGGCGTGGTCCTTGACCGCCAGTTTCACCTGCCTGCCGTCCACGCCGCCGAGTTTCTGGTTGGCGTAGTCGAAGAACGCCTGGACGCCCTGGGAGAAGGGCACGCCGCCCGCGGCCACCGGCCCGGACAGGTCGGTGAGGATGCCGAGGTCGATCGACTTGTCGGTGATTCCCGTGGTCTGGCCGCAAGCCGCGGAGTCCGTGCTCGAGGAGGAGCTGCCGGCGGAGTTGACCCCGCCGCAGGCCGCGAGGGTGACCAGACCCGTGGAGGCAACCAGCAGCCTCATCCAGCGTGAGTTCGGTGTCATCGGACCGTTTCCTTTCGGGTTGTCGCGTGGTGGGAGCGGTCGGAGATGCGAGTCACGAGCGCCGCCAGCCCCCGCGGCTCGATGACCATGACGACGATCAGGGCGGCGCCGTACAGGACTGAGGTGAACTGCTCGGGTGACAGACCGGCGCCGGTGGCGCCGTCGGTCACCAGCGGGAGGTAAGGCGCGAGCTTTTCCACCAGTTCAGGCAGCGTGAAGAGGATCGCTGCGCCGACGAGTGCGCCGTAGACCGAGCCGAGGCCGCCCAGGACGACGACCGCGATCATGTCGACGCACATCATCAGGTCGAACTGCTCCCACGAGACGAACGACTGCTGACCGGCCCAAAGCCCGCCCGCCAAGCCGCACAGGACGGCGGAGAAGACCAGCGCAGTGCCCCGGTACCGGGCGGGGTCGATACCGAAACTGCGAGCGGTCAGGCTGGAGGAACCGACGACGTGCAGGGCCCTGCCGGTACGGGATCGCAGTAGTCGCGTGGCCGCGACCACCGTGATCATGAGGACGATCGAGCACAGCACGAAGTAGGTCAGGGCCCGGTCCACGACCAGCCCGCCGATTCGCGCCGGTCCGGCCAGGTTGATGCCGAAGAAGGGCACGTCGGTGAGCAGGACGCCCGAGGTGCCTCCGGTCCACGAAGTGGCGATGCGGAACACGTGCTGGCCGAGGAAGGCCAGCCCGACGGTGATGATCGCGATGTAGACCCCGCCGAGCCGGGCGGCGATCGGCGCCACCGCCCAGCCGAGGACGAAGCAGACCGCGCAGGCGGCCGACAACGAGATCAGAAAGTTCGTTTCGGCGACGTTGTTGAGGTAAGCGGTCATGAACGCCCCCGTGCCGATGAAGCACGACGCACCGAGGTTCACGATGCGGGCGGGACCGGCGAGCACCGTCAGTCCGATCGCCGCGATCCCGAAAACGACGGCCGTCGTCGCGACCGACATCAGGTCGCCGGGCCCGTGGACCGCGATCGCAACGAGGATGACGGCCAGCACCCCGGGCTTTTCCGGCAGGCGGCCCGGCAGGCTGGACGGCGCCTTCGCCCATAGGCCGGCGCGCGGTGCTGTGGCCGGTGTTGTGGCCGGTGTTGTGGCCGGTGTTGTGGCCGGTGTGCGCCCGCTGGATGGCGAAGCGGCGAGATGTCCGGTGCCGGGCGAATCGGTGCTCATACCCTCGACACCTCCCGTCGGCCGAGCAGCCCCTGCGGGCGGACGAGCAGTACCAAGAACATCAGGACGTAGGGGACGACCAGTTGGTAGCCCTGCCCGAGCACCTCGGGCTGCCAGGCGCTGGAGATGGCCTCGGCGTAACCGACGAGCAGCCCTCCCAGTACCGCTCCTGTCAATGAGTCCATCCCGCCGAGCACGACGGCGGGCAGGGCGCGCAGGGCCCAGGTGAAATTGGACTGGTCCAGGGTGCGCGGGTGCGTCCCCACAAGAACACCGACGACAGCGGCCAGTCCGGCGGCGATGATCCACACGGCGGCCAGATTGCGGCGCAGGGAGACGCCCTGGGCCTGAGCCGCCTCCGGATCTTCGGCGCACGCGCGCATGTTCAGCCCGAAGCGGGTCCGCGCGACCGCGGCACCGAGAACGGCGAGGATCACGGCGGCGATGCCGATGATCCACAGATCCGAACGCGCGACCGAGTTCCCGGCGACCTTGACCGATTCAGTCCAGGGGGAGCCGACTTCAAGGCTGTTCAGGGTCCACTTCTCGTGGCTGCTCAGCAGAGCGCGCAGCGCCAGGTCGAAGCCGATGGTGGCGACCACGATGGCATCGGGCGACGCACCGAGCAGGGGGCGCGCGATCGCACGGTAGGCGAGCCAGCCACCGGCGCAGGTGATCGCGACGGTCGCAAGCGATGCGAGGCCGAAGGACCACCCGAGGCCGTTGGCGCCGAGCTCGTAGGCGCAGTAGCCGCCCAGCACGACCAGGGCTCCCGCCGCCAGATTGATGCCGTGCGACGCCTTGAACACCAGTGCGTAACCGAATGCCATCAGGGCGTACAGGCTGCCGACGGCGGCGCCGGCGACCAGGATGGTGACGAACCTGTCCATGATCAGGCACTTGCCACAACGTTGCGGAGCAGCCCCACACCGTGGATCTCGACCTCCACGACGTCACCGGGCTCCAGGAACGTCGGGGGCTCGCGGAACATGCCGACGCCGCCCGGCGTGCCGGTCACCAGCACGTCACCTGGTGACAGCGGCGTAAAGCGGGAGACATAGGAGATCAGGGACGGGATCGAGAAGATGAGGTCCGCGACGGAGGCGGACTGCCGGATCTCACCGTTGACCCGGGTTTCGAGCTTGAGCGAGGCGACGTCATCGATCTCGTCCGCGGTGATCAGGCAGGGGCCGAACGCCCCGGTTCCGGGGAAGTTCTTGCCGGGGATCCACTGGGAGCTGTGCCGCTGCCAGTCGCGCACGGTGAAATCGTTGTAGCAGGAATAGCCGGCGACGAACGACATCGCCTCGGCCTCCGGGATGTGTGAGCCGCGCTTGCCGATCACCACCGCCAGCTCGCCCTCGTAGTCGAAGCGGTCGCTCTCGGTGGGGCGCAGTGCGTCGGCCCCGGCGGCGATCTGCGTGTCGGCGAACCGGGTGAACAGTGTCGGGTGCTGTGCCTCGCTGCGCCCGGTCTCATCACGATGTGCGCGGTAGTTCACCCCCGCGCAGATGATCTTCCCGGGGTCCGGGACGACCGGGAGCAGGTCGACGTCGGACAGCCGCCGGTCGGGTCCGGCGACGCCCGCGACCACCTCGGCGACCCGCTCGAGGGCGCCGGCCTCCAGCACCGCCCGGATGCTCGGAGTCTCCGGCAGGCGCGTGGAGACGTCGATGATCGCGTCCTCGTGCAGGGCGCCGAATCGGACGGCTCCGTCCACACGGTAGGTCAGCAGCTTCACTTGACGGTCCTTCGGATGTGGGTGCGCAGGCCGCACGAACGTGTCGGCGGTCACAGACTGCGCCACAGAGAAACGACTAGTCAAGTAAGAATCGACTCTTGCATTAACTCTCGGCTGCTGTAATCATCGTCACACGCTTGCGGCCATCGGACGGAAGGGGTTGCGTTGAGCTGGGAGAACGTGTCCGGGGACACCCGCGGCCGACCGATTGGCGAACGATCGGGCAGCGGCGGCCAGCCCGGAACCGAGCCCGCCTCGCCACCGGAGGTCGTCATCGTCGGGGCCGGGCCGGTCGGCCTGGCGTTGGCCAATCTGCTGGCCGACCAAGACGTCGGTGTCCTGGTCTTGGAGGCGGAGCGGAGCTGTGCCGACGAGCCGCGTGCGATCAGCCTCGTCGATGAGTCCCTGCGCACGCTCCAGGCCATGGATCTTGTCTCGGAGATCGAGCCGGACCTGGTGTGGAACGCCGGCTCCAGCTACTTCGGTGTCCATGGGCAGCCGCTGGTCGTCGCGGCTCCCGGCCTGGCACCGCTGGGGTACCCGCAGAAGAACTTCTTCGACCAGCCCGGGCTCCAGCAGGCGCTGCTGAAGGGTGCCGAGGCCCGGAGCAAGGTGACCGTCGCGTTCGAGAGCCGCGTGGAGCGTCTCGCCCAGAGCGCCGACCACGTCGAACTCACCGTCAGCGGCCCGAGCGGGACCCGAGTCGTCCGTGCCGCCTATGTCGTCGGGTGCGACGGCGGCCGTAGCAGGATCCGCGCCGAACTGGGCATCGAGATGCGAGGCTCCTCTCAGCAGGAGCCCTGGATCGTTCTCGACTTGGCCAATGACTCCCATGACCAGCGGATGGCGCTGTTCCACTGCGTGCCCGCACGTCCAGCGGTGATCGTTCCGGGCATGGCCGGCCGTTGCCGCTATGAGTTCATGCTGCTGCCCGGCGAGGACAAGGAAAAGGTGCTCGAGCACGAGTTCCTCCAGCAGTTGGTCGCGCCCTACCGCGAGTGCCTGGAGCCGCGGGACGTGCGCCGCAGCGCCGTCTACGTGGCGCACCAACTGGTCGCCGAGCGCTGGCGCGACCGGAGGGTCCTCCTGGCCGGGGATGCCGCTCACCTGATGCCGCCGTTCGCCGGGCAAGGCCTCAACACCGGCCTGCGCGACGCGCGGAACCTGGCTTGGAAGCTCGCCGCCGTCGTCCGAGGGGAAGCGGCTGAATCGCTGCTCGACACCTACGACGAAGAGCGCCGCCCGCACGCCACCGAGATGGTCCGGCTCTCCCACCGCATGGGGCAGCTGATCATGACGACGAATCCGCGCCGCGCATGGCTCAGGGACGTCCTGTTCCGCATCGCCGGCGTGGCACCGCCGGTCAAGCGGTGGCTCGGCTCGATGAAATGGGTCAAGCAGGCGAAATTGGAAGGCGGCTTCGTCGCCGATCCCAACGGCTCCGCCCGGGTCGGCGGATCCCTTCCCCAGCCGACCGTGCTGGACGGCCGCGGTCGCCGTCGCCGACTCGACGACGTGATCGGCCGCGGATGGGCCCTGCTGGTCGTCGGCGCTCACCGGCACGACCGAATCCCTGCGGCGGCGACGCCGTTCACGGCGTTGAACCCGGTTCTGATCCGGGTCCTGCCTCCCGACCGCGTTCCCCGGGACGGCGAGATGGCCGAGTACTGCGACCTGGAGGGCACCATCGCCACCTCTGATCGCACCACGTTCCTTCTCGTGCGTCCCGACCGCGTCATCGCGGCCGAGTTCGACGCCTCCCAGGCGCGCGCCGTAGCCGACGCCCTACTCGCTCGCTGGCACTGAGGTCTCATGGAACACGCTCCGAAACCACCGGCCACGCCCGTTGCTCCCGCCACGTGGATCGCTCTGAACGAACTGATCACGCGACACGCCTGGGTGCTCGATCACGGCGACCCTCGCGACCTCGGCAGCCTCTACACCGAGGACGGCTCCCTGATCGGGCTTGGGGAGCCGCTCGTGGGACGCGCGGCGATCGACCGGTGGGCGCTCGAACGCGCCGAGATCACCGACCGGACCTCACGCCACGTGCACACCAACGTGCGCATCACCGTCGACGACGACGGTGTGCACCACGGTTTGATGACCACGCTGCTGTTCCGCCACGACGGCGAGGGTCCCGGGCCCACCACGCCCTTCATCGTGAACGACTACCAGGACACCTACCGGCAGGAGCCGGACGGAACCTGGCTCATCGCCGAGCGGGTGATGCGGCGGGTCTTCATCGACGGCAGCCGGATCGGAGGCACTTCCCGATGAGCACGATCGACCCACGGCCGGGGATGTACCGGCTCACCGAGATGGAGCGCGACGTCGTCCGCGAAGGACTGACCCGGGTGGGTGTGCGGGGCGACGACAGCATCGTCACCGTCAACTGGTTCGAGCCGGGCTTCCGGACCCGCGGGCCGCACTCGCACCCGTTCGACCAGCTCAGCTTCGTCTTCACCGGGACGCTGGAGATGACCGCCGGGGACGAGACGTTCGTGCTCCAAGCCGGCAGCGTCCTGCGGATTCCCGCCGACGTCCCCCACTCGGCACAGCCCATCGGCGATGAGGTCGTGCTCAACGTCGACGTCTTCGCCCCGATACGGGAGGACTTCCGCTACCTGACGAGCTATCAGGACGTCGAGGAGAACGACGGCTGACAAGCGCGAGCATCTCGCGGTCGCACCCACGACCACCGGCGCGGCGCCATCCGCCGCAACCTGGCCCACCACCCCGCCTAGCAAGGGAAGCAGCGGTGAAGGAAGACCTCCAGCTCGGATACCTCGTGATCGACGCCACCGACCTCGATCATTGGGACCGGTTCATGCGGAACACGATCGGTTTCATGCCGGGCCCGGTGCTGCACGACGGCACACGGTGCTACCGCATGGACAAGTGGTACAGCCGGTTCCAGGTCCAGCCCGGCGAGCGCGACGACGTCGCCGTCATCGGGCTGGTCGCCAGAACACCGGCGGTTCTCGCCGACCTGCGCGAGCGCATCGAGGACGCCGGGATCACGGTCACCGACGCCGGCGCCGCGCTGCGAAAGCGGCGCCACGTCGGTGAGCTGATCTGCTTCACAGCCCCGGGCGGCGTCCAGGTCGAGGTCGCCGCCTCCCCCGTCCAGTCCCGGGTGCCGTTCCACTCCCCGGCCGTTCCCAACGGCTTCCTGACCGGCCTGCAGGGACTCGGCCACGCGGTCCTGATGGTCGACGACCTGACCGAGGCGCAGACGTTCTGGCTGGACGTCCTGGGGTTCGAACTCAGCGACGGCTCGTCGGAGGAGACGCCCAACGGCGAATCACGGGCGGTGTTCCTGCACTGTAACCGCCGCCACCACAGCATCGCCTTGGTGCGGCGACCGGAACGGTCCACTTACGCCAAGAACCTCCTGCACTTCATGATCCAGGCCAATGAGATGGACGCGGTCGGCTTGGCGTTCGACCGGGCGCTGGATGCGAAGCTGCGGATTCCGCGCAGCCTGGGCCGCCACCCCAACGACCGCATGTTCTCCTTCTACGCCACCACCCCCGGCGGATTCGACTACGAGTTCGGGTGGGGCGCCGTCGAGGTCGATGACGACTGGGAGGTCGCCCAGTACGACCACATCAGCGCCTGGGGCCACCGCAGGCTCACCTGAGCCCCATGACCCATGCCGGAACCAGCGTGGGTCGGCCCTTGCACTTCGATTTCATCCACGTGTCCCGCGCCCAGCGGCACCACGTGGCATTTTCAGAAAGAGATATCACTTTGCACGCATCCAACGGCCACAGCCCTGTGCCGGCCGGGAGCCTCGCCGACCTGGACGCTCTGTTGAGTGACGAGGAACGCGCGATCC
The DNA here is from genome assembly GCF_043198455.1 of Spirillospora sp. NPDC048824. NCBI lineage: Bacteria > Bacillati > Actinomycetota > Actinomycetes > Streptosporangiales > Thermomonosporaceae > Spirillospora > Spirillospora sp. NPDC048824. The sequence goes on from NZ_JBICUS010000032.1 coordinate 34,578, forward strand.
GCGACACCACGCGCCGGTTCGCCGACGAGCACCTCAAACCCAACATCGGACGCTGGTTCGACGAAGGCGTCCTGCCCCGTGACCTCGCCGTCGAGTTCGGCAACCTCGGCCTCCTCGGCATGCACCTGGACGGTTACGACTGCCCGGGCCTCAACGCCACGAGCTACGGGCTGGCCTGCATGGAGCTCGAAGCCGCCGACAGCGGCATCCGCAGCTTCGTGTCCGTCCAGGGCTCCCTGGCCATGTACAGCATCCACCGACACGGCTCACAGGAGCAGAAGCAGCAGTGGCTCCCGGCGATGGCCGCGGGGCGCGCGATCGGCTGCTTCGGGCTCACCGAGCCCGACTTCGGCAGCGACCCCGCCGGCATGCGCACTCACGCCAAGCGAAACGGCACCGACTGGATCCTCAACGGATCGAAAATGTGGATCACCAACGGAGAGATCGCCGATGTCGCCGTGGTGTGGGCGCAGACCAGCGAGGGGATCCGCGGCTTCCTGGTCCCCAAGGGCACCCGCGGGTTCACCGCCACCGCGATCAAGAACAAGCTCTCCATGCGGGCCTCGGTCACCTCGGGACTGTCCTTCGACGACGTCCGGCTACCAGCGGATGCGGTCCTGCCCGGTGCGCTTGGGCTCTCCGGACCGCTCCGCGCCCTCAACGAGGCCCGGTTCGGGATCGTCAACGGAGTCGTCGGTGCCGCCCGCGACTGTATCGAGACCGCCCAGGAGTACGCGCTGAGCCGGGTGCAGTTCACCAGGCCGATCGCCGGCTACCAGCTCACCCAGAAGAAGCTCGCCGACATGACCGTCGAGCTGATCAAGGCTCAGTTGCTCGCTCTGCACCTGGGCCGCGCCAAGGACGCCGGGACGCTGACGCCCGTGCTGGTGAGCGTCGGCAAGCTCAACAACGTGCGAGAAGCCCTCAAGATCGCACGAACGTGCCGCACCATCCTCGGCGGTTCCGGCATCACCACCGAGTACTCGCCGCTCCGCCATGCCGGCAACCTCGAATCGGTGCTGACCTACGAAGGCACCGTCGAAGTCCACACGCTCACCGTTGGCCGTGCCCTGACGGGCATCAACGCCTTCACCTGAACCGGACGGGACGGGAGACGACCATGAACGAGGTGTTCGTCATCGACGGCGCGCACGCCGATCGGCCGCTACGCGGGCGCGCTGGCAACGCGGTGGGGGAAAGGTGATGAAGTGAGAGCAGTGATCTGTGACGGGACCGGCGGCCCCGAGACCATGAGCTGGGGTGAGACCGCGACCCCGCGGCCGGCCGCCGGCGAGGTACTGGTCCGCGTCACCGCCACCGCGGTCAATCGAGCGGATCTGGCGCAGCGGGAAGGCCGATATCCGGTACCGCCCGGCGCTTCCCCCATTCTGGGCCTCGAATGCTCTGGGATCGTAGCCGAGGTCAGCGCAGGGGTCTCGACCGTAGGCGTCGGCGACCCGGTGATGGCGCTGGTGACCGGCGGAGCATACGCCGAACTCGTCGCGGTGCCGGCAGAGCAGATCATGCCCGCGCCCAAGAGCATCCCGCTGGCGGACGCCGGGGCGCTGCCGGAGACCTTGTGCACGGTCTACTCGAACCTCATCCGCGACGCCGGCCTGCGCGCGGGGCAGACGGTACTCGTCCACGGTGGCGGCTCCGGGATCGGCACCACCGCCATCCAGGTCATCCGGGCCTTCGGCGCCGTACCGCTGGTCACCGTCGGCTCCCCGGAGAAGGCCGCCCGCTGCATCGAACTGGGCGCGGAGCTCGCGATCGACTACCGACGCCAAGACTTCGTAGCCGAAGTACGGCAGGCCACTGGCGGGCGCGGCGTCGACGTGCTCTTGGACTGCGTGGGCGCCAACTACCTGCAACGCAATATGGACGCATTGGCGAACGACGGAACCGCGCTGGTCATCGGCCTTCAGGGAGGTTCTCAGGCGCAAATCGACCTGTCCGGCCTGATGCGCCGCCGGCTCAGCTTGCGAGGCTCCACCCTCCGCGCCCGGCCAGCGGACCAGAAGCGAGACATCGTTGCCGGAACGGTCCGGGACCTCCTCCCCTTGGTCGAGCGCGGAGAGATTCGCCCCATCATCGATCAGCGTCACCGGATCGACCGGGTAGCCGACGCGCACACCTACGTCGGCGCGGGACGCAATTTCGGGAAGGTCCTGCTCAACGTCAGGTGACTGACCAGGTGAGGAGTGGGGGCGAGCGTGCTCACGTCGACGGCACCGGGCGCCGTGATCGTGCCACGGCCCGGTTCGAGGAGCCGGCACGTAGTCAGGCGGCCTGTTCGCCTTGAAGGAGCGGGGACAAGTCCGGGAGGGGGCGGGCGCAGATCTCGGTGGCCTCGGCGGCGGTCAGGCCGAACATGCGCAGCAGGTCTTCGGTGATGTGGTCGGTGGCCTGCGCTGCGTCGCGTTCGGGATGGTCGTGCAGGAGGCGGCCGAGGGCCAGGACGGCGCCGCCGACGATGGTGAGGGCGAGGTCGGGGTCGCGGATCGCGTTGAAGCGTCCGGTCCGCATTCCGGCGATGATGTCGCGGTGGGCCCGGGGGGCCAGCCCCTTGTCCGAGGAGATCAGGCCGAGGCCACTGTTCAGCAGGACTTTGCTGAGCTCGGGGTGCAGGCGATGCAGACGGCCGGTGAGCCGGAAGGCTTGGGCGAAGACCTCGGCCGGGTCCGCCAGGTCGGCGGTGACCGCGTCGAGGAGGGCTCCGTGGCGGTCGAGGGCCTCTTCGATCGCGGCGTCGAACAGCTGCTCGCGGCTGTCGAAGTGGTTGTAGAAGGACCCGAGCCCGACGTCGGCCGCCTGGGTGATCTCCAGGATCGGGACGTTCAGGTTCTCCTGGGCGATGAGCGTCCGGGCGGCGCGGATGAGCGCGGCCCGGGTGCGGGCCTTGCGCCTGTCGGTGCGGTTGCCCGTACCGCCGTTCCGCTCTGGCATCGCATCCCCTCCCCCTGGTGACCCGGCCAGTCTACGCGTCGGTTCACTCCTGATCGAGTCGTCACTTGGCCGGTAAGTGATGCTAACGTCGTTAGTGACGTTTTCATCAGAATTAGGGGAGAGCCGCAGTGAGTGATCCGCACACTGGGTTGCACAGCGAGTTCGAGGCGCTGCCGGGCGAGCATCCGGGACGGGCCGCCTCGCCGGTGGTGAAGGTCGCCGGGCTGGCGTGGCTGGAGTTCCAGAAGCCCGATCTGGACCGGGCGGAGGTGTTCGCCCGCGCGTTCGGGTTCAATGTGGCGTTGAAAACCGCAACCGAGGTGCACCTGCGCGGATCCGAACCGGGCGCCCCGTGCGTCCTGATCCGCAAAGGGGAGAAGTCGCGCTTCCTGGGGCCGGCGTTCCGCGCCGCCGACCAGGCCGACCTGGCGCGCCTGGCCGACGCGGCCGACGCCACGGTGGCCGAGCTGCCCGAGAGCCTGGGCGGGTCCGCCGTCAACCTGACCGACCCGAGCGGGCTGCGGGTCCGGGTGGTGTCCGATACCCGCGACCTGGTGGCACTGCCGTCCCCGGCGCCGCTGGTCCACAACTTCGGTGACGACGCGCCGCGGATCAACACCCCCCAGCGTCCGCCGCGGGTGCCCGCCACCGTGCGGCGGGTCGGGCACGTGGTGCTCCAGACCACCCGGTTCCGCCGGACCCTGGACTGGTACCTGGAACACCTCGGGCTGATCGTCAGCGACTTCCTCTATTACGCCGGGCAGCGCGATCGGGGCCCGACCATGGCGTTCATCCGCTGCGACCGGGGCAGCACGCCCAGCGACCACCACACGCTGGCCGTGACGCTAGGGCCGTCCAACCGGTACGTGCACTCCGCCTACGAGGTCAGCGACCTGGACGTCCTGGCGGCGGGCGGCCAATACCTGCTGGAGCAGGGCTACGACCGCTCGTGGGGAATCGGCCGGCACATCCAGGGCAGCCAGATCTTCGACTACTGGCGCGATCCCGACGGGTTCCTGGTCGAGCACTACACCGACGGGGACATGTTCGACTGCACCCTCGAACCCGGCTGGGCGGCGATGACCGCCTCGGGGCTGGCCCAATGGGGTCCGCCCGCGACCAAGGACTTCCTGGGGATCAAACCGGGCCGCGCGTCCCTGGCCGAACTGCGGGCGATCACCCGCACCCTGGGCGAGGACAACGAGTTCGGCCTGCACCGGCTGCGGGGCCTGCTGAAGGTGGCGTCGTCATGACCGTCACCGTGCTGCGTACCGCGGAGGCCTGGTGGGTCCAGACCGGTGACGGCGCCGTGCGCATCACCACCTCGGCGGCCACGACCGGGCAGCTGCTGGCCGACCGCGACGCGATCGACGCCGCGGCGTCCGGCGGGCCGGCCATCCCGGTGGAGAGCCTGGCGCTGCTGTCACCGGTGACGGCCCCGTGCCGGGTCGTGGCGCAGATGACGAATTTCGCCTCGCACGCCAAGGACTCCGGCATGGACCCGGCGTCGGTCCCGCTGACGTTCTTCCGCAAGTCCTCCGGCTCGATCAGCGGGCCGTTCGACGACGTGGTCAAGCCCGCCCATGTGCGGCTGCTGGACTACGAGGTGGAGATCGGCCTGGTCGCCGGGCGGACCCTGCACGTCGGCTGCCAGGTCGACGACCTCGCCGACTGGGTGGCCGGGCTGGTGGTCACCAACGACGTGTCCGCGCGCGACCTCCAACTGCCCAAGACCCAGTTCTACGAGGCCAAGTCCTACCCGTCCTTCACCCCTGTCGGGCCCCGGCTGGTGCTGCTGGACGCGGGCGAGCTCAAGCGGCTCGCGGACCTGAGGCTGAAGCTCACCGTCAACGACGAGGTCCGCCAGGACACGACCGCCGCCGACATGATCTACCAGCCGGTACAGGCGCTGCGGACGCTGGCGGGATTCCAGCGGCTGGATCCGGGAGACCTGCTGCTGACCGGGACGCCCGTCGGCACCGCGCTCAGCGCCCCGCCCAAGCCGGTCGAAGTCATCGGATCGCTCCTGCCGGCGGCCGTCAAATGGCGGATCTTCTTCGAACGGCAGGCCAAGAACCCCCGCTATCTGCGCGACGGCGACGTCATCGAGGCGAGCATCGCCACCGACGATGGTGCGATCGACCTCGGTGTGCAGCGCACCGTGGTCAGGCACGCGCCATGACCGGCCACAACGGACCGAGTGGGCACGACCAGGTCCCGGTGGTGGTCATCGGCGCCGGGCCGACCGGGCTGACCGCGGCGATCCTCCTCGCGCAGAACGGAATTCCGGTACTGGTCCTGGAACGCTGGCCGACCGTCTACCCGCAGCCGCGGGCCGTCCACCTCGACGACGAGGTCTACCGGATCCTGGGGTGGCTCGGCGTGGCCGACGGCTTCGCCCGGGTGTCCCGCCCGGCCATGGGGCTGCGGCTCCTGGACGGCGGCCTGAACGTGCTCGCGGAGTTCCGGCGCGGCACGGCGGCCGGACGGCATGGCCTCCCCCAGGCCAATATGTTCGACCAGCCCGAGCTGGAAGGCATCCTGCGCGACCGGCTGGCGGCCTACCCTCAGATCACCCTGCGCGGCGACAGGGAGGTCACCGGCATCTCCCAGGACGCCGACGGCGTCACCGTCACCTACACCGACCTGGCCGCCGGTGATCACACCTCATGCCGCACCCGGTACGTGCTGGGCTGCGACGGAGCCAACAGCTTCGTCCGCACCGGGGTCGGCGCCAGGATGCGGGACCTGAGGTTCGAGCAGCGGTGGCTGGTCATCGACGCTGCCACCGACGCCGACCTACGCCAGTGGGACGGAGTCCACCAGGTGTGCGACCGGCGCAGGGCCGCCACTTACATGCGCATCGGCGCAACCCGCTACCGGTGGGAGTTCCAGCTCCTGCCCGGCGAGACCTCCGCCGACTACCAGGACCCGGACAAGCTCCTGCCGCTGCTGGCGCCCTGGATCGGCGCCGTCGCAGCCGACGAACTGGAGCCGGTGCGAATCGCCGAGTACACCTTCCGCGCCCAGATCGCCGACCGGTGGCGGGACCGCCGCGTCTTCCTGCTCGGCGACGCCGCCCACCTCACCCCGCCGTTCATCGGCCAGGGCATGGGCGCCGGCCTGCGAGACGCGGTGAACCTGTCGTGGAAGCTGGCCGCCGTCCTGCACGGCGCCCTATCCGAAAGCATCCTGGACACCTACGAGGCCGAACGCAGACCGCACGCCCGGATCATGATCCAGATGGCCAAGGCCATGGGCATCGCCATGACCAGCGGCGGTGAGATCGGGACGCTGCTGCGCCGCGTCATCGCACCGCACCTGAACCGCGTCCCCGGCTTCAGCCGCTTCGTCCTGGACGGCCGCACCCCGGCGCTCAGCCGCACCGCCCTGGTGGCACGCCCCTTATGGCGCAGGGGGCCGGCGGGCACCCTGTGCCCCAACGCCGCGCTCACCGACTCCCTGCGGCTCGACGACATCGCCGCAGGCCGGTACACGATCGTCGCCACCACGCCGCCGACCCCGGAGCAGGAGCACCTCATCGACCGGCGCGGCGGCTGCTGCGTGACCGCCGAGCCGGGCACCGACCTGCACGGCTGGCTGCGGCGCGGCCGGACGGCGGCCGTCCTGGTCCGGCCCGACGGCACCGTCGCCAGGACCGGCCGCGACCTGGGCGAGCTGTGCGCCGCGCTGCCCGACCTCAGCCGCACCGCCTTCCCCGTCCAGCCCAGTCCGTCTCTTTGATCACCGCCCTTCCGCCTCTCGAGGAGACACCATGACGCCCGCCCCGCACACCCAAGGCGACCGTCCCCTCGTCCTCTTCCCCGAGGACGTCCCTGCCATCGAGACCGTGCCGCTCACCGACCGCGGCCTGCCCGCCAGCACCTACGAGCTACTCGCCCGCACCGCCCATACCCGCGCCGACCGGCCTGCCCTGCACCTGCTGGGCGAGAACGGCGCCGCGTGGCGGGACGCACCCGCCTGGACCTTCGGACGACTGCTGGAGGAGGTGCACCGGGCGGCCAACGCCTACCTGTCGCTCGGCCTGCCCGAAGGCGGCGTCGTCGCCCTGATGCTCCCCAACCTCGGCGCCACCTACGCCGCACTGCTCGGCGCCCAAGCCGTCGGCATCGCCAACCCGGTCAACCCCATGCTCGCTGAAGACCACCTGGTGGAGATCCTCACGCTGACCGGCGCCCACCTGCTCCTGGCCCCCGGGCCAGACCTCGCCCCGGACCTGTGGGCCAAGGCCCAGCGGATCGCAGCCCGGCTGCCCCGTTTGCGGGCGCTCGCCGCCGTCGGATCCCCTCCCGGCCCCGGCGACATCGCCACCGACTTCGGCGCGCTCACCCGTACCCAGAGCGGCGACCGGCTCGACAGCCCGCACCGTCCCTCCCCGGGCGACCTGGCCGCCTACTTCCACACCGGCGGCACGACCGGCATCCCCAAGATCGCCCCCCACACCCACGCCATGGAGGTTTACATGGCCTGGGCCCTGGGCTGCTCCGGCGCCTACCTCGACGACGCCGTCGTGCTCGCCGGCCTGCCGCTGTTCCACGTCAACGCCGTGCACGTGACCGGGCTCGGCCCCTTCATGCACGGACGGCCGGTGGTCTCCCTCGGCCCGCTCGGTTACCGCGACAAGGCCCTCATGGCCGATTTCTGGCACATCATCGCCCACTACAAGATCAGCAGCTTCTCCGGCGTGCCCACCGTCTACGCCAACCTCTCCGCCGTACCCGAAGGCGTCGACCTGTCCAGCCTGCGCGCCGGAGCCGTCGGTGCCGCCCCCCTGCCCAAGAAGGTCCGCACCACCTTCGAGGCCGCCACAGGCGTCCCCATGCTCGAGGGATACGGGCTGACCGAGGCGACCTGCGCGACCGCGGCCACCCCCGCCTTCGCACCCCGCGAGGGCACCGTCGGGCTGCGCCTGCCCTACCAGCACGTCAAGGCCGTCACCGTCGATGCCGACGACCACCCCATCGCCGACTGCGAACCCGGCCAGACCGGCGTCCTGGCCATCAAGGGCCCCAGTGTCTTCCCCGGTTACCTGCGCCCCGGCCCCACCGGACCCGCCTCCGACCCCATCGGCAAGATCTTCGACGGCTGGCTCCTCACCGGCGACCTGGGCCGCGTCGACGCCGACGGCTACCTCTACCTCACCGGCCGGGCCAAAGACCTCATCATTCGCGGCGGGCACAACATCGACCCCGGCCCGGTCGAGGAGTCCCTGCTCGCCCACCCCGACGTCACCGCCGCCGCCGTCATCGGCGCCCCCGATCCGCACTCGGGCGAGGTACCCGCCGCCTACCTCGTCCTCACGCGAAGCTCCCAGGCAACGGAGGAAGACCTCCTGGCCTGGGCCCGCGCCCACGCCCCCGAACCAGCCGCGGCCCCCAAAACAGTGGACATCGTCGACGCCCTGCCCACCACCGCCGTCGGCAAGATCTACAAACCCGCCCTCCTTCAAGACGCTGTCGGCCGCCTCGTCGCCGACGAACTCACCCGGACGGGACTGACCGGACGCGTGGAGGTCGGCATGCGCGACGGCCGCCCCCACGCCCGCATCCACCCCACCGACGGCGACGCAGACGGGTACGGCCCGCTGTCGGCGGAACTCGACCGCTACTCCTTCACCCACGAGATCACCGCCCCATGAGGAGGGGGCAGCACGGTTCGGCGACAGCACCGGTGGCACCTTGTGCGATCGGACTTAGTCACTCCATCGACACGCGGTCACGGAATCCACCGGCACAGGGAAGCACACCGGGAACGACGCCTGTCGCCGTTCGAGCACTAGGCCGGATGCCGCCAGGGCATCACGGGTGCGCGATGGTCGGAGGCGATGCCGTGCAGGGCGCACGGCTGGCGCGGCTCGCGGGGGCACAGCACGAACGCCTCGCTGACCGTCGCGCGATACAGGCGCCACGCCGCCGGTGCGGTGACGTCCTCGATCGACAGGACGCCCCCGCCCCGGCTGGGGTCTCCGGGGTAGATCTCGATACCGCGGTCCAAGTCGCGGCCGGTCAGCTCGGCGGCGGTGCCGGACAGGTACACCGCGCGGCCGTGGTAGGCCGGCACCGTCGAGTCGAAGATCACCATGCTCAGCCGGGGACGCACGGCGAGGTTGCGGGAGTGCTGCGCGTCGGGGCTGGACACCCAGAAGATCTCGGCGTAGTCGGCGGCCGCGAAGTAGACGGGCGACGTCCACGGGGTGCCGTCGGCGTCGGCGGTGCCCAGGATCACGTACAGGTTGTCATCCATCAGGCCACGGGCGTGGGCGTCCAGGTCGACGCCGGTCATGACGCCGGTCCCGCTTCCGGGGACGCGGTCGGGTTGAGCATCGTGACCTCCTTGTTCGACGGTGCACAGCCAGTCTGCCGGGCGGCGCGCATCTGCACATCCGTGCTGAGCCCTGAGTCACTGCGCCCGTGGTGAGGTGCCGTAGATCTGTTGGCCGTCGCCCACGTTCAGAAGTACAACCGGTTCTCTATCCGTACTGGCCTCCCCGGTGGCAGCGGAGGCTCCAAGGGCTCGTCCATGGGGACGTCCGACCAGTCGAACCGGAACGGGCCTTCCTTCGGCTCGGATGGGATCCGGCCCATCAGTTCGAATGTGGCGACCGGCTGCCCGGGGCGGTGGACATCCATTTTCAACTTGATGAAGCCGTCGAGTTCCTCGCGGGTCAGGTCTCCGGTTTTGCGTAGTCTCGCTTCCCTCGATCTTTCACGCTGCTGAAGCGTCTGCCTGAACGGCGTGACGAGCGTCCCCGGGAGCGGGTTTTCGGTGTCGGAGCATGCTGATGGCCCGG
>NZ_JBICUS010000033.1:0-43031 GCF_043198455.1 Spirillospora sp. NPDC048824
GGTGAAATGCCGCCTCTGTCGTGCCAACGACCTTCCCTTCCGGTTCTCCCCAACCCTAGTTGGGGACCTGTCCGGAAGATCCGGGGCGCCTCAGACGTTCTGTTCGGGCGTGAAAACCACACCGGACGTCCGGCGAACCGCGTCATAGTGGGCGGACCAGGACGCGCAAAGAGCCGCGTACCAGAAGTCGCTCCGCCTGTCCGTCCTCTGAACCGACCAAAGCGCCATGGCAAGCGTGCTGCTGCCGGAAACCGCGATCGGTGCTCGGACCAACTGCCTCAACATCAGGTCCAGTGGGCGGTAGCCCCGGAGGACGCAGACGTCGAGCTGCGCGGTCAGTTCGCTGATCAGCCTGCGGAAACCCAGTGGCTGGGGCCAGTCGGCGAAACGGTCCACGGTCTCGGACGCCCGCAGCCGCACGCCGGGCGGGACGGTTTCCAGGGCGGACACAGGGGAGGCGACCCAGTGGAATCGCGGTGGATCGAGCCCGATCAGCCGGTAGAGCTCGGAGATGGCGGCCTCGGCCGCCGGACGGTCGGCGGGCTCGGTGGACAGCAGATGCCCGAGCCATTCCGCACGGATGTCGGCAGCTTCCCGCTGCGCGAAGACGCTCACCGGACGAGGGCGGCGACGCCCCTTTCATAGATCATGAACCGGATGCTGACAGACCGCTGGCCCGCCTGTCCACCCCTTTCCCCATCACCACGCACGAGACAGCGGCTTACCGGCAACGCTTGGCATCGGCCGCTCACAGCAGCATCTGCTCACCGACGACGCCCACTACCAACCCCTCACCAGCGGCGCCCCGACCGGCCGCCTACCAGCAGCGCCTACCGCCAACCCCTCACCAGTGGCGTCCGCTGCCAGCCGCTTACCAGCGGCGCCTGGTGTTGGCCGCCTACCGGCGGCGCTTGGCGTCGGCTGCTCTTCGCTTGGCCACACGGGTGCGGAGGCGGCGGACCGCGCGTTCCGCTTGCCTCCTCCGGACGGCCTGGATCGTCCCCGTTTCCAGGCCCAGTGCCAACCGGACCGCGTCGGCGACCTCGTCGGCGAGGCCCAGCGGTGCGAGGGTCAGGAGGTTGGGCATGTACGCGAAAGAGAATCCGCGATCGGGGTCGGCGAAGGCCAAGCCGCCGCTGCCGGACGTCCAGCCGAAGGCGCTCGCACTGCCCATGCCCATGATGCCGACCATGTAGCCGAGTCCCTTCGGGACCGGGCCCCAGGTCACCCGGTCCTCTTTCGTCGTGATCGCCCTCGAGAGGCGGCCTGTCCTGGCCGGGCCGATGAGTCGGACACCGTCCACCTCACCGATGAGGGCGGCGTACATGCGGGCGAGAGCATGGGCCGTCGCCCCACTCCCGGACGGGGCCGTCTGCAGTTCTGGCCGGTTCGCCAGTGCGGCGTGTTCTTGCAGCCATGGCGGGACCACCTGGTGGTACAGCGAGCCGTCAGGGAAGTTCGCCATCGGTTCCGATCGGTCTGCGTCCTCGAACCGCGCTACCCGGGGCAGGTGACCGGTGGGGATGCCGAACCACAGGTCGCCGGAAACGCCGAGCGGGGCTGCGACCTCGTCACGCAGCACCGCCGAGACGGGCCGCCCGGTGACCCGGCGGACGACCTCGCCGAGGATGAAACCGAAGGTCAGCGCGTGGAAACCGGTCGCGGTGCCCGCCCGCCAGAGCGGCCGCAGGTCCGCGATCCGCGCGCACATCCCGTCCCAGTCGGCGAGGTCGTCGAGTGTGATGCCGGGCGGTGCCTGCGGTACCCCGGCGGAATGAGTGAGAACGTGGGCGATCGTCATATCGTGCTTACCGTGGTCGCCGAACTCCGGCCAGTAGGCGGCAACCGGGGCGGCGTAGTCGAGCAGTCCACGTTCGGCGAGGGTATGGACGACGGTCGACACCGGCCCAGGGCCCGGACCACAGGTGAAGAGGGTTCGTTCATCGACCGGACGGCCGGTGGTGGTGTCCGCCTTGCCAGAGCACACGTTCACCACGAGTTCGCCGTTCAGGTAGGCGGCGATCTGGAGGCCGACCTCCTGCCCGGACGCGACAAGGTGGTCGGCCAGTTCCTGGGTGCGTGACTGCGCGTCCATCTGAGGTTCCTCCGGAGGGTCGGCACGAATCTAAGGCGTCCTAGGCGGCGTAGATAAGGCGTCGTCCCAATGTGGGGGGTGGGGTCTTAGGACGAACCTTGTACATGTCGGGCCAAGAGAGGCCCGGCGGGAACAAGGAGAAGGACATGAACCGGCCGGAGTTCAGCAAGGTGATCATCAACGACCGCGTACGGGTGCTGCGGAACGAGGCGAAGAAGGCGCGTCGCGTTCGCATCGCGAAGGCGATCAAGCGGTGACGCCCGCGGCCTGTACGCACACAGCGCCCCCGTCGGACGGACGGGGGCGTTGCTCTTTCCACGGCCTCCCCAGGCCGGGCAGACCAGTCAGACTGGCCCGACCAGTCAGAGCGGGCCGACCAGGCCAACCAAGCAAGACCAGGCCAACCAAGCAAGACCAGGCAGACCAGGCAGACCGGACGGGCCGTTAAGCGTGTGCGGCCGGGTGGATGTTCTGGTTCGCCCGGAAGAAGTTGTCGGGGTCGTACTTCGCCTTGACCTGCGCGAGCCTCTCGTAGTGGTCACGGTAGGTGGCCCGGACCCTGTCCTCGCTTTCGTCCGCGCCGAGGAAGTTCACGTAGGAACCGCCCATCGAGTACGGGTGCAGGTCCTCCCAGTAGTCCACGCACCACTGCCGGATGGTCGCCGCGTTCGCGGGATCGGGGTCGATGCCGGCGTAGACGCCGGACCAGGTCGCGTCCCGGTAGCTCCAGGCGGTGTCGTCCCTTCCCACCCGGTGGGCCGCGCCGTCGATCGGGTACAGGTGCATGGTGGACAGGTCGGTGGGGATCTCCGAACCGTACTTGTGGTGGACGTCGATGGCCTCGTCGGTGAGGCGGTCGAAGAAGTCGCCCCGCCAGTACCACTGCAGACCGGCCGGGATGAGGTCGTCGAACATGGTCTGGAGCATCGGGTACGGCATCGGGCTGGTGAAGTGGAACGCAGGCCGGCCGGGGGCGGTCACCTCCGCGAGGGCGCCGTCCAGCTCGTCCGGGTCGCCGGTGTAGCACCAGACGACGGCGCACATCTTCCTGCCGTGGATCTCCTCGGGGAACGGCGGTCCGGGAGGGATGACGAGGACGGCGAAGAAGCCGCTCAGGTCCTCGGGCGCCTGTGGCAGGAAGTCGCGGTACCACTGGAGCACGTCACGTGTGGCATCGATCGGCCATGCGGTGATGCCGACCCCGACCGTCCGCACCGGGTGGAGCCGGAAGGTGAACTCGGTGACGACGCCGAAGTTCCCGCCTCCGCCTCGAAGCGCCCAGAACAGGTCGGAGTTCCGCGACTCGGACGCGGTGACCCAGGTGCCGTCCGCGAGGATGACGTCGGCGGCGAGCAGGTTGTCCACGGTGAGGCCGTACTTGCGGGTGAGATGTCCGTGGCCGCCGCCGAGCGTGAGGCCGCCGACCCCGGTCGTCGAGACGATCCCCGCGGGAGTGGCCAGCCCGAACCCGTGGGCGGCGTGGTCCAGGTCGCTCAGGAGGCTTCCGCCGCCGACCTCGGCCGTGCGCGCGTCCGGATCGACCCGCACCCAGCGCATGGGCGACAGGTCGATGGTCACGCCGCCCTCCACCAGGCACAGGCCGGGACCGCTGTGGCCACCGCCGCGGACGGCCGCCTCCGCACCGGCGTCGCGGATCAGGCCGATGGCCGCCGCCACGTCCGCGGCGTCGGCGCACGGGACGATCGCGGCGGGAGATGTGTCGATCATCGCGTTGTAGATCGCGCGCGCCCGGACGTACTCCGAGTCCTGTGGGCCGACGACCGGGCCGCGCAGCGTAGTCCGCATGGATTCCAGAACCGTGGCCTCCATCAGGCCTCCCCCGTCGGGCCGCGGCACACCCCGTTCCGCGTACCCGGGTATCGATGCCCCGCCGGGTCCCTCCCGGCAGGGAGTTACCACCAGCATCAACCCGCACTCAATCCCCCCACAACCAGACAAAGGGAAAATACTGCCCGACGTCCGAGCGGACGGGACCATGGCCACCCCGGGCGCGGCCTATCCCGGGCGCGGCCTCGCCTCCTCCGGGGCGCGGCTTAGGTCGGGGCGTTGGCGGGTTTGAGGGGGGTGCGGCCGCGGATGAGGTCGGCGGCGCGTTCGGCGATCGCGATGGTGGGGGCGTTGGTGTTGCCGCGCGGGACCGCCGGCATGACGGACGCGTCCACCACGCGGAGGCCCTCGACGCCGCGGACGCGCAGGTCGGGGTCGCAGACCGCATCGCCCGCGCCCATCGCGCAGGTGCTCGTGGGGTGGAACAGCGTCGCGACCTCGCGGCGGACGAAGTCCGTGATGGCCTCGTCGGACTCCACCTGCTCGCCCGGGGCCCACTCGCCTCCGACCAGGGACGCCAGCGGTCCGGACGCGGCGATCTCGCGGGCCTGCCGGACACCGGCGACCAGGATGTCCAGGTCGGCCTTCTCCGCGAGGTAGGCGGGGTCGATCAGCGGCTTGGAGCGGGGGTCGGCGGAGCGGAGGGTCAGCGAGCCGCGCCCGGCGATGGAGATCGCGGTGACCATGACCGACAGGAGCCGCTCGGCCGTATCGGTGAGCCCCTGGTTGACGAACGGCGTCGGCAGCACGTGGTACTGCAGGTCGGGTGCGGGCAGCCCCTCGGCCGTCCGGACGAACCCGCCCGCCTCGGCGACGTTGGACGCGTACGGGCCGCGTCCGAGGGCCTGGTAGAGGGCGAGGGAACGGGCGTTCGCCAGTTCCCACAGGGCCTTGCTGCGGGGGGTGGCGAACATGACGTTCACGAACGGGTGGTCCTGGAGCCCCTGCCCGACCGGGGAGTCGACCAGGACGTCGATGCCGAGGGAGCGCAGGTGGCCGGCGGGCCCGACCCCGGAGAGCATGAGGATCTGCGGGCTGTTCACCGCGCCGCCCGACAGGATGACCTCGGCCCCGGCGCGGGCCAGCATCGTCTCGCCCCGTGCGTCATAGCGGACGCCGGTGGCGCGGCCGTCCTCGATCACGACGCGGGTCGCGAGGGCGTCGGTGACGACGGTGAGGTTCGGGCGGTGCTCGATCGGGTGCAGGTACCCGGCGGCGGTCGACCAGCGCCGGCCCCGCTTGTGGGTGACCTGGTAGAAGCCCACGCCGTCCTGGTCGGCGCCGTTGAAGTCGGGGTTCGCGGCCAGCCCGTACGCCTTGGCCGACTGCACCCAGGCGCGGGTCAGCGGGTGCTTGTAGCGCAGGTCCTCCACGCGCAGGGGACCGCCGACGCCGTGGTAGGGGATCTCGCCGCGCTGCTGGTCCTCGGCGCGCAGGAAGTAGGGCAGCAGGTCCTCATAGCCCCAGCCGTCGCAGCCGTGCGAGTCGCGCCAGGTGTCGTAGTCGTGCCGGGCGCCGCGGATGTAGATCATCGCGTTGGTGGACGAGCTGCCGCCCAGCGTCCGCCCCCGCGGCCAGTACACGCTGCGTCCGGCGGCGTGCTCCTGCGGGACGGTGGCGTAGTCCCAGTCGTACGGTCCCTTGATCATCGACGCCACTGCGGCGGGGATGTGGATCTCGGGAGCGTCGTCGGGCGGGCCCGCCTCCAGCAGCAGGACGTTCACCGAGGGGTCCTCGGTCAGCCGGGCGGCGAGGACACAGCCCGCGCTGCCCGCTCCCACGATGATGTAGTCGTACACGGCGGCCTCCGGGAGTCTTTCCGAAACCCTACCGAACGGGCTTCTACGTGCGACGGCGCTAGGCTTCTGGCCATGGCGAAGAACAGGGACAACCCGGTCGTGCTCTCGCGGATCTACACCCGGACGGGCGACGACGGCACCACCGCGCTCGGCGACGCGTCCCGTACCCGCAAGACGGATCCGCGGCTCGCCGCCTACGCGGACGTCGAGGAGGCCAACGCCGCGATCGGCACCGCGATCGCGCTCGGCTCACTGCCCGAGGACGTCGTCACGCTGCTGACCCGCGTCCAGAACGACCTTTTCGACGTGGGCGCCGACCTGTGCGCACCGGTCGTCCCCGACCCGCAGTACCCGCCGCTGCGCGTCGACCCGTCCTACGTCGAGCGGCTCGAGGAGGCCTGCGACGAGCACAACGAGAACCTGCCGACGCTGCGCAGCTTCATCCTCCCCGGCGGCTCTCCGGGGGCGGCGCTGCTGCACGTGGCCCGGACGGTCTCCCGGCGCGCCGAACGCACGGCCTGGGCGGCCGTCGAGGCCCACGGCGCCGCCGCCGAAGGCGACCCGGACGCGGCGGAGGGCGGCGTGAACCCGCTGACGGCCAAGTACCTCAACCGGCTGTCCGACCTGCTGTTCATCCTGTGCCGTGTCGCCAACGCCGAGCACGGCGACGTTCTGTGGAAGCCCGGCGGGGAACGCTGACAGGTGCGGGGTGGGGCTAACCCCACCCTCCGGAGACCGGCTCACCTCCTGGTGACGGCGCCCCGTCCAAAGCAGGCTTGGTTCGTACGGGCGCACTGCGACAAGGGGAGAGACCACGTGAGGATCCTGACGGCTACGGCCATGCTGGCGGTCGCGGCGACGGCGGCGGCCGGCTGCGGGAACCTGAGCTTCGGCACGCACGGGGAGACCCGCTCCTACACCGCGCCCGCCGGCATCACCGCACTGAAGATCAAGGGGGACGGGAGCCGGGTGCAGGTCACGGCCTCCGACACCGGCGCCATCAAGGTCAGCGAACGGCTGCGCTGGTCCAACGAGAACAACAAGCCGAAGGTCAAACACGCCACCGCGGGCGACACGCTCACGCTGTCGGCCAAATGCGCGAGGGCCACGATGGGTGCCACCAAATGCGGGGTCTCCTACCGCGTCCAGGTTCCGCGCGACATCCCCGTGGAGATCAACAGCCGCGACGGGTCGATCGTCGCGTCCGGTCTCGCCGGAACGGTGAAGCTGCACAGCGACAACGGATCGATCGAGGTCAGCGACATGAACGCGACCTCGGCGTCCCTCAGCTCCAACGACGGGTCGATCCGCGTCTCCGGACGGGCCGCCACCGCCGACCTGCGCAGCGACAACGGCTCGATCACCGCCGCCGGCCTCACCACCGACCGGCTGACGGCCCGCTCCCGCGACGGGCGCATCCGCCTGAGCGGCAGCGTGAAGGCCGCCGACCTGGACACCCACAACGGCTCCATCGAAGCCGTGGGCCTGACGGCCGACCGCGTCACCGCCAAGACACGCGACGGCGGCGTCCGGCTCGGCTTCGTCTCGGCTCCCACGGACGTTCAGGCCAACAGCGAGAACGGCTCCATCCAGGTCGCGCTCCCGGGCGCCCAGAGCTACGCGATCACCGCGTCCACGTTCAACGGCGGCGAGCGGATCGACCCGGCCGTGAACCAGGACTCCGGGTCGTCGCACCGCATCAAGCTGGGCGCCAGGGACGGCAGCATCACCGTCACCCCCGCGGATCAGCGGAGCTGGTAGGGGCCCTGCCAGAGCGGCCGGTAGGACGGTTCACGGAACAGGATCAGCCGGGCCCCGCCGTTGACGGCGACGGTGGTGCGGGCCAGGTGCTGGGTGACGTGCGCGATGCCGTCGACGTTGGTGTCGAGAAGCTTGAGGTTCACGTTCTTCAGGCGGTCGCACTTCGCGTGATAACACGGGTCGTACACCTTGCCGGCCTTGCCGCCGAACGCCTTGGCCTCCGCGGCGGTCTTGACCCCGTCTGCGCCGGTGTCCATACCGCCGGCGGGGATACCGTGCTCGACGAACGGGCCGTAGTCGGACCGGCCGTTGAACTCGCTCTCCGTCGTCGGCAGCTTGCGGCCCTTGAAGTAGTCCCGGAACATCTTCTCGATCGCGCCCGACCCGGCGGGCGCCCGGGTGCCGGCACCGGTGGAGTGGTCGCCGTCGTACACGCCCCGGGTGCCGTTGCGTGAACCGAGCATGTCGAAGTTGAGGTTCAGGGCGATGGCGTCGCGCTTCTCGTCCGACAACGACTCCACATAGTGGGCGGAGCCTCGCAGGCCCTCCTCCTCGGCACCCCACCAGGCGAAACGCACCCGGTTGCGCAGGCCGCCCTTCCCGAGTTCCTTGATCTTGGCGGCGATCGCGATGAGCGCGGCGGCGCCGGTGCCGTTGTCGTTGATCCCGGGACCGTCCGGGACGCTGTCCAGGTGCGCGCCGAGCAGCACCACGTTGTCGGCCCGTCCCCGCTCGGTGTCGGCGATGACGTTGGACGACGACCGCTTCCCGTGGACGGTGTCGGCCTTCACGCGCAGCTTCAGCCTGCCCTTCTTCGCGTCCTTCACCAGCGCCGCACCCAGCTTGTGGGTGGGGCCGACGACCGGGATCTTCGCCGGCTTGCCGACCGTGCCGTTCACCGGCCCCTTCTCCCCCGGCTTGTTGTAGATCACGACGGCGGACGCGCCCGCGGCCCTGGCCTTGGCGGCCTTGCTCTCGAACGTGCAGGTCCCGCGCTGGACGAGCGCGATCGACCCCTTCTTGAAGCCCTTGAAGTCGCGCTTCTCGCAGCCGCTCGTCCCGTCCTTGCCCCTGGCCGGGACATCGACGGCGATCACGGGCGCGGTCACGTCACCGGAACCCGAGTAGGCGAGGGCGACGAAGTCGTCGCCCCGCTTGTAGGACTTCTTGGACGGCGCCGTCCGGGCGAGGACCGCGCCGGACTTCTCCCGCCAGTACGGGTAGGTGAACTTCTGGATCTTCGGCCGGAAACCGGCCTTCCGCAGCCGCCCGACGACGTACTTCACCGAAACGTCGTAGCCGGCGCCTCCCGCGGCGCGGTGACCGCCGTTGTAGTCGGCGATCTCCTGGAACGCCTTCAGGTGGGCCTCGACGTCCTTCAACGTGACCAGCTTCGCCAGGTCGGGACGCGCCGGCGCGGCATCCGCGGCCGGCAGCGCCGACGGGATGAGGGCCGCCGGCAGAAAGGCGGCGGGCAGCGCCACGGCGGTGCCGGTGAGCAGTTTCTGCTTCCACTTGGACTGGCGCACGTGCACTCCTGCGGACGGAGACGAAGCGGACCAGGAGCGATCCTGGTCCCGCGTCCCGTCCGCCTCAAAGGACGGCACGGCGCCCACGCCGATTCGATACCGGCGCCTTACCCCCCGATTGCGAAGCGGCCCCCAATTGCAGGGCGGCCCCGGATCGCGGGCCCGGTCACTCCGGGGAGCGCAGGTTCACCGGGAGACCCGGCGGGGCCGCCTCCAGCCAGGCCAGGAAACCGGTCAGTGCCGCCGCGCCCATCGCCAGCTCCAGGGTCACGCCGCCGTCCCTGACCTCGATGACGGTCGCGTCCGGCAGCAGCCCTTCGGCCTCCTCCGGGTCCGGGTCGCGGCGGTTGGACACGACGAGGCCCCGGCGGTGAATCACCTGCCGGGGCCTGCTGCGGAATTCGAACACGCGGTGCCAGTGCAGGGCGTCGCCCCTGTAGCGGCCGATGCCGAGCCTCCACACTCCCGGGGCTCCGCCCTCCCGGGGAAGTTCACGCAGGCTGCACTCCAGGGTGCCGCCTCCCCGCGCGAACAGCCGGCGGCGCACCCTCATGGAGACGTACAGCAGCGCCGCCACCAGAATGAGCACGGCGAGCACCCCGCCCGCTTCCAGTGCCAGGTGCTCGCCCACATCCCCCGCCGTCCGTCCGAACCGCCGCGCGCGGCGCCTAGGCTTCGATGCCCGCGGCGCGCAGCCGCGCCCGGGCCCGCCGCTCCGGCGTCGCGTCCTCGCTCTCGGCCGCGAGCGCGTCCTCCAGCGCCCGCCTGGCCTCCTGGACGTCGATCTCGCCGCCCAGCTCGGCCTGCTCGGCCAGCACCGACACCTCGTCGGCGGCGATGGAGAAGAAGCCGCTGCCGACCATCGCGGTGACCGGCTCGCCGCCGTCGGCGGGCTCGATCTTCACCACGCTGCCGTCGAGGAGGACGCCGAGCACGGGGGCGTGGCCCGGCAGGATACCGAGTGAGCCCTCGATGGTCTGGGCGACCACCATCTTCGCCTCGCCGGACCAGATCTCGCGCTCCGGCGAGACCAGCCCGACCTTCAGGGTTGCCACGTCTGTTCCTCCGACTACTGGAGCGTCCCTCGACTACTGGAGCGGGGCCGCCCCGCCAGGGACGGCCCCGCCGGAGCGGACTACTTCTCCAGCTCCTTGGCCTTCTTCTCGACGTCCTCGATGCCACCGCACATGAAGAACGCCTGCTCGGGCAGGTGGTCGTACTTGCCCTCCGCGATCGCCTTGAACGAGGCGATCGTCTCGTCCTTCGGCACCGTCTCGCCGGGCTGGCCGGTGAACTGCTCGGCCACGTACATCGGGTGCGACAGGAAACGCTCGATGCGCCGCGCCCGCTGGACGGTGACCTTGTCCTCCTCGGACAGCTCGTCGATACCGAGGATGGCGATGATGTCCTGCAGTTCCTTGTACTTCTGCAGGATCCGCTTCACCTCCTGCGCGACGGAGTAGTGCTCGTTCCCTAGGATCAGCGGGTCCATGATCCGCGACGTGGAGTCGAGCGGGTCGACCGCCGGGAAGATGCCCTTCTCGGAGATGCCGCGCGACAGGGTCGTGGTGGCGTCCAGGTGCGCGAACGTGGTGTGCGGCGCCGGGTCGGTGATGTCGTCGGCGGGCACGTAGATCGCCTGCATCGAGGTGATCGAGTTACCGCGCGTCGAGGTGATCCGCTCCTGCAGCACACCCATCTCGTCGGCCAGCGTCGGCTGGTACCCCACCGCGGACGGCATGCGCCCGAGCAGCGTGGAGACCTCCGAGCCGGCCTGCGTGAACCGGAAGATGTTGTCGATGAACAGCAGCACGTCCTGGTTCTGCACGTCGCGGAAGTACTCCGCCATCGTCAGCGCGGACAGCGCCACCCGCAGCCGGGTGCCCGGCGGCTCGTCCATCTGGCCGAACACCATCGCGGTGTCCTTGAGGACGTCCGCCTCGGCCATCTCCACCCAGAGGTCATTGCCCTCGCGGGTGCGCTCACCGACGCCGGCGAACACCGAGGTGCCACCGAAGTTGCGGGCGACGCGGCGGATCATCTCCTGGATGAGCACCGTCTTGCCCACACCCGCGCCGCCGAACAGGCCGATCTTGCCGCCCTGGACGTACGGGCACAGCAGGTCGATGACCTTGATGCCGGTCTCCAGCATCTCGGTCTTGGACTCGAGCTGGTCGAAGGCCGGAGCGCGCCGGTGAATGCCCCAGCGCTCGTTAACCTCCAGGGACGCGGTCGGGACGTCCAGCGCCTCGCCGAGGGCGTTCCACACGTGGCCCTTGGTGATGTCGCCCACCGGGACCGCGATGGACTTGCCGGTGTCGCGCACCGGCGCACCGCGGACCAGGCCGTCCGTCGGCTGCATGGAGATCGCCCTGACCATGTTGTCGCCGAGGTGCTGGGCGACCTCGAACGTCAGGGTCTTCTCCTCGCCGCCCAGCGCGATCTCCGCGTTGAGGGCGTTGTAGATCTCCGGAATGGCGTCGGCGGGGAACTCCACGTCGACGACCGGGCCGATGACACGTGCGACGCGCCCGGTGGCGGTCGCCGTCTCTACCTGAGCAGTCATTATCACTCCCCGCCAGACTCGGCGAGCGCGTCAGCGCCACCGACGATCTCGCTGATTTCCTGGGTGATCGCGGCCTGCCGCGCCTGGTTCATCTGGCGCGTGTAGACCCCGAGCAGTTCGTTGGCATTGTCGGTCGCCGACTTCATCGCCCGCCGGACCGACGCCTGGAACGACGCCGCCGACTGCAGCAGCATGTGGAAGATGCGGCTCTCGATGTAGTTCGGCAGCATCAGGTCGAGCGCGGCCGCCGGGGACGGCTCGAACTCGTACGCCGGCGGGACCTTGGAGGACTCGGCCTCCTCGATCTCCAGCGGCATCAGCCGGGTGACCCGGACCGTCTGGGTCAGCATCGAGACGAACTCGGTGTAGACCACGTGGATCTCACCGACGCCGCCCTCGGCGTCGGTCTTGAGGAAGTCCTCGGTCAGCCGCCGGCCGATCTCCTCCGCGTTCGCGAAGGTCGGCCGGTCGCTGAACCCGTGCCAGGTCTGCGCGACCGGCCGGTCCCGGAACCGGTACCAGGTGATGCCCTTGTTCCCGACGACGTACGGGACGGGCTCGCGGCCCTCGTCCCGCAGCGCCTTGATCAGGGACTCGGCCTCGCGGATCACGTTGGCGTTGTAGGCGCCGCAGAACCCGCGATCGCTCGTGACGATCAGGACCGCGCTGCGGGTGTCGGCCGGCTGCTCCTGGAGCAGCGGGTGGTCGATCCCGACGTGATGGCTCACCAGCGCCGTCAGGGCCTGCGTGATCTGGTCGGCGTACGGCTTGGACGCCGTCACCGCCTGCTGGGCCTTGACGATCCGCGAGGTGGCGATCATCTCCTGGGCGCGCGTGATCTTGGCGGTCGACTTGACCGACTTGATCCGCTGCCGGAGTTGACGAAGCTGTGCGGCCATTGCCGTCAGTCCTTCTTGACGCGGGTGATCGTCTCCTGCTCGACGTCCTCGTCCGCGATCGCCTCGACGGGCTCGTCCACGAGGATCTCGCCCTCGCTGGTCTGGAAGCCCTTCTTGAACTGCGTGATGGCGTTCTTGAGGCTGGTGAGGCCGTCCTCGGAGAGCTTGCCGGTCTCCCGGATGGAGGTGAGCATGCCGCTCTCCTCCCGCTCCATGTAGTCGAGGAACTCGCGCTCGAAGCGGCGGATGTCGGCGACGGGCACCTCGTCCAGCTCGCCGGAGGTGCCCGCCCACACGGACACGACCTCCTGCTCGACCGGGAACGGGCTGCCCTGCGGCTGCTTCAGCAGTTCGACCAGGCGCGCACCGCGGTCCAGCTGCGAACGCGAGGCGGCGTCCAGGTCGGACGCGAACGCCGCGAACGCCTCCAGGTCACGGAACTGCGACAGCGCCAGGCGCAGCGTTCCGGCGACGGTCTTCATCGCCTTGATCTGCGCGTCGCCGCCGACCCGGGACACCGAGATGCCGACGTTGATCGCCGGCCGGACGCCCTGGTTGAACAGGTCCGACTCCAGGAAGCACTGACCGTCGGTGATGGAGATGACGTTCGTCGGGATGTACGCCGACACGTCGTTGCCCTTGGTCTCGATGATCGGCAGACCCGTCATCGAACCGGCGCCCAGGTCGTCCGACAGCTTCGCGCAGCGCTCCAGCAGACGCGAGTGCAGGTAGAACACGTCACCGGGGTAGGCCTCGCGGCCCGGCGGGCGGCGCAGCAGCAGCGAGACCGCGCGGTACGCCTCGGCCTGCTTGGACAGGTCGTCGAAGATGATCAGGACGTGCTTGCCCTGGTACATCCAGTGCTGCCCGATCGCGGACCCGGTGTAGGGGGCGATGTACTTGTAGCCCGCCGGCTCGGACGCGGGAGCCGCCACGATCGTGGTGTACTCCAGCGCGCCGGCCTCCTCCAGGGAGCGGCGGACGTTGGCGATCGTGGAGCCCTTCTGTCCGATCGCGACGTAGATGCAGCGGACCTGCCTGCTCTCGTCGCCGGACTCCCAGTTCTCCTTCTGGTTGATGATGGTGTCCACGCAGACGGTCGTCTTGCCCGTCTGCCGGTCACCGATGATCAGCTGCCGCTGGCCGCGGCCGATCGGGGTCATCGCGTCGATGGCCTTGATGCCGGTCTGCAGCGGCTCGCTCACCGACTGCCGCTGCACCACCGTCGGGGCCTGCAGTTCGAGCGCGCGGCGCTCGGTGCTCTCGACCGGTCCCTTGCCGTCCAGCGGGTTGCCCAGCGCGTCCACGACGCGGCCGAGGAAGCCGTCGCCGACGGGGACCGAGAGGACCTCGCCGGTCCGGCGGGCCTTCTGGCCCTCCTCGATCTTGCTGAAGTCACCCAGGACAACGGCGCCGATCTCACGCACGTCCAGGTTCAGAGCCAGGCCACGGGTACCGTCCTCGAACTCGATGAGTTCGTTCGCCATCGCGGAGGGAAGGCCCTCGATGTGGGCGATGCCGTCGCCGGAATCGACAACGGTGCCGACCTCTTCGCGCGCGGCGGCCTCAGGCTCGTACGACTGGACGAAGCGCTCCAGCGCGGTCCGGATCTCGTCCGGACGGATCGTCAGCTCCGCCATGATTCCTCTCTTGCTCCCTTTGGGGTCGGCTCCGCCGGTCGGCGGCCGGTCACGCCGGCGTCAGCCGGCGCCGAGCCGCCGGCGGACGTCGTCCAGCCGTCCGGCGATCGTGCCGTCGATGACCTCGTCCCCGATCTCGATCGACAGTCCGCCGATCGCCGTGGGGTCGAGTTCGATGTTCAGGTGTACTTCGTGGCCGTAGGCGGCGGCGAGGACCGCGGCGAGCCGGGTCCGCTGCGCCTCCGACAGCTCGGCGGGCGTGCGCACGAGCGCGACCAGCCGCTGCCGGCGCTGGGCGACGAGCTTGCCGTACTCGGCCAGCCCGCCTTCCAGGCTACGTCCTCGCGGACGCAGCACCAGCTCGGTGACCAGCGTCAGCGTCGCGGGTGTGACCTTGCCGTCCAGCAGGGCCTTCACCACGCCGAGCTTGCGCTCGGCCGGCAGGCCCGGCCCGGCGAGGGCACCGCGCAGTTCCGACTCGCCCTCGATGACCCGGGAGAACCGGAACAGCTCGTCCTCCAGGTCGTCGATCCGCCGGTCGGCCTCGGCGCGGGCGGCCTCGGCGGTGACCGCGAGGACCTCCACCGCGTCCGACAGCTCCGAAGGCTTGGACCAGCGCAGCCGGACGACGTCGGCGACCAGCCCGAGAGCGGCCGGCGACACCTTGCCCTCCAGCAGGATCTGGACGAGCTGCGCCTTGTCGGCACCGTCCCGCGACGGGTCGGAGACCGCCCGCCGCAGGCCGTGCTCGCGGTCGATCAGGTGCAGCACCGCGAACAGGTCGCCGCCGAGCTCGGCCAGGTCGGAGGACGGGATGACCGCCTCCAGCCGCTCCTTGGCCTCGGCCAGCGACGCCCTGCTCACCGCTCCCGTGATGGTCATGATGTGATCTGCTCCTGCGTGCGAGCGCGGTCCTCGAGCTCCTCGAGGAACCGGTCGACGACCCGGCTCTGCCGCGCGCTGTCCTCAAGGGACTCGCCCACGACCCGTCCGGCCAGCTCGACCGACATGGCACCGATCTCGGCCCGCAGCGACTGCAGCGCCTGCAGCCGCTCGGCCTCGATCTGCGCCTTGGCGTTGTCGACGATCCGGCGCGCCTCGACCTGGGCCTGTTCCTTGGCCTGGGCGATGATCTGCGCGCCCTGCTCCTCGGCCTTGCGGCGCTCGTTGGACGCCTCGACCGCGGCCGCCTTCTGCTGCGCCTTGTACTGGTCGAGGACCTGCTGGGCCTCCTTCTGCGCCCGCTCGGCCCGCTCCAGCCCGCCCTCGATCGCCTCGGTCCGCTCCTCCAGCGTCTTCTGCAGGCGCGGAGTGAGGATCTTGCCCAGGACGATCATCACGACGAGGAACGCGAAGATACCGACGACGAGCTCGTAGGCGTGCGGGACGAGAGGGTTGTTCTCCTCCGCCGCAAGGACGGAAGCTGCTCCGATCATGTCTGCAGCCCTTCCTCAGCTGGGACCGTGCTCAGATGCCCTGGAAGATGAACGGCGCGACCAGGCCGATCAGCGCCAGCGCCTCGGTCAGAACGAAGCCCAGCATCATGTTGGTGCGGATCACGCCGGTGAGCTCCGGCTGACGGGCGATGGCGTTCACGCCCTGGCCGAAGATGATGCCGATGCCGATGCCCGGGCCGATGGCCGCGAGGCCGTAACCGATCGAGGTGACGTTGCCATTGACTTCGGCGAGGACTCCCGTCATGGGTTCATTTCCTTTTCTGTCGGCCGGCGGAGTCTCCGCCGGTCTGGCTTTATCGAGGTTGTCGTGCTGGGGCCCCCGTGCCGGGGCACTGCGGGCCCGGGCTTAGTGGTCCGCGTGCAGGCCGCTCTGGATGTACATGGCGGCGAGCATCGCGAACAGGAACGCCTGCAGGAACTGGATCAGCAGCTCGAACACGGTCAGCAGGATGGTGACCAGCACGCCGATGATGCCGACCCCGAACCCGAGCGCCGTGGGCTTCTCGAACAGGAACCAGAATCCGACGAGGCTGAAGAACGCCAGGATCATGTGCCCGGCGAACATGTTGGCGAAGAGCCGCACCGCGTGGGTGAAGGGGGCGATGATGAAGGTCGAGAGGTACTCGATCGGCACCAGCAGGAAGTAGACGGGCAGCGGCAGGCCCTTGGGGATCATGTTCGTGAAGTACTTCACCGGGCCCTGGTGCTTGATGCCCAGGTACACCTTGATGCAGTAGACGAAGATCGCCAGGACGGCGGGGAACGCGATGTGCGAGGCGATCGGGAACTGGATGATCGGGATGACCGAGAAGATGTTCCAGATCCAGATCAGGAAGAACAGCGACATGAGCAGCGGCATCCACCGCTCGGTGTTGCGGCCGAGGAACGGGCGGGCGATCTCGTCCCGCACGAACATGTAGCCGACCTCGCCGATGTTCTGCATGCCCCTCGGCACCAGCTTCGGCTTGGCGAACGCCATCCAGAACACGACGCAGACGACCAGCGCGCCGAAGACCGCGAAGACGGCGGGCTTGGTGAGCCAGGCGGGGCCGCCGGCGAACAGGGGCGGGAAGTCGAACAGCTCCGTCCCCGGAGCCTGGAACTCCCCCTCACCGGAGGCGGCGAGGACCGTCAGCGCGTTCACGCGGCGTTCCCTTCATCAATGTGGTGATGTTTCACGAAGGCTTCCTCGGCGGCGGGGCCGCTCAGAGGGAGTGGCGACCGTACTTCACGTAGACCAGGTAGATGGCGAGCCCGATGCCCAGGACCACGCCGACCAGGGTCAGCCAGGTCTGCCCCGTCCATTCGGACAGCAGCCACCCGACCCCGCCCCAGATGATCATCCCGGAGAGGAGGTAGCTGGGTACGGACCAGGCGGCATCGGCGAATTCCCGTTGGCCGTCCTCCGGCCGACGTTTGTGCTCGCTCATCGCGCTCCGGACGATAGCAGGCCACCCACGCGGTGGTCATATTGGAGTAGCCCATTGGGGTCACCGGCGTCCGTGGCGCGGACATCACGGACTCCGGTCCAGCGCGTTCTCGGGTTCGTCAATGTAGGGCCTCCGCTGCAGCGCGACTCGGAACTCGGCGGCGATCCAGAGCAGTGCGAGCCCGATGACCGTCCAGCCGAAGACCTTCGTGTTCCAGATCGTGACGCCGTCCATGCTCGTGACCAGCAGCATCACCGCGAGGATCTTGACCATGTAGCTCGCGAGCGCGGCGAGCATCATCGTCTGCGCGGAGTACTTGCCGGCCCACGAGACCACGAGCGCGCTGATCGAGAAGAAGGCGATCACCACGACGGCGGCCAGCGCCGCCGCGAGGGCGCCCTTGCCGCCGGCGACCATCAGGCCGATCACGACGGCGCCCACCCCGGCGGCCGCGGTCGGGATCGCGGCGCCGCGGAGCATCCTGGCGTCATTGGATTGCATGAGGGCTCCGGCTGGTCACGTTCGGTGGTCGTTTTCTGTTCGTGAAAGGTATCACAAGCGTCCGGATCGTCCACAATTACCCTTGAGGTAATGCCCGTCCGGGCCTGTGACTCCACCTCCGCAACGCTTCCACCAGGGACTTTAGCCGAGGCGAACCCGTGCTTCAGGCGTCAGCGCGAAGACGGCCGGTCACGGAACACCCGCGCCATGGCGTGACGACCGACCGGGCCGGGGCGGGGACGCCAGCGGGTCGCGCGGGGTGGACGACCGCGGTTTGCGGAGCATCAGCAGGACACCGGCGATCGCCACCAGCAGCGTGATCCCGAGGGTGATCCAGGCGGCGTCGAACAGCGCGAGGCCGACCAGCCCGGAGGCCAGCAACCCGACCCAGAAGTACATGATCAGCACGGCGCGGCGGGTGGAGTGGCCGAGTTCCAGCAGCCGGTGATGCAGGTGCTGCTTGTCCGGCGAGAACGGCGACCTGCCCTGGTTGGTGCGCCTCCACACGGCGAGCAGCATGTCGATGAACGGCACCGCCGCCACCGCCGGGATCAGCAGCACGGGGACGAAGAACGGGAACAGCCCGTTCGCGAGGATCGCCGGGTCGAACTGGCCGGTCAGCATGATCGTGGACGCGCTGAGCAGCAGCCCGATCAGCATCGAGCCGGTGTCGCCCATGAAGATCTTCGCCGGGCTGAAGTTGTGCGGCAGGAAGCCCGCGCACATCCCGAACAGGACCGCGGCGATCAGTGTCGCGGCGGTCAGCGTGGTGAGCCCGTTCGTCCGCGACAGCAGGTAGGCGTAGGAGAACAGCGCGAGCGCGGCGATCCCGACGACGCCGGCGGCCAGCCCGTCCAGCCCGTCGATGAAGTTGACCGCGTTGATCGTGGCGACGACGACGAGGACGGTCAGCGGCACGCCGTAGGCGGGCGGCAGCGACAGCGACTCGCCCGTCGGCAGCGGGATCACATAGATCTGGATGCCCTGCATGATGAAGATCCCGGCCGCCGCGACCTGGCCGGCGAACTTGGTGAGCGCGTCCACTTCCCAGCGGTCGTCCGCGATGCCGATCAGCACGATCAGCCCGCCCGACAGCAGCAGCGCCTTGGCGACGCTGACGTCGCCGTCCGCGAGGACCTTGCGCATCTCCGGCAGCCCGGTCGCCACCACCAGCGCCGCGACCATCCCGCCGAACATCGCGAGACCGCCCAGCCGGGGCGTCGGGATGACGTGCACGTCACGGTCGCGGGGAACGGCCTGCGCCCCGAACCAGACGGCGAACCTGCGCACCAGCGGCGTCAGCAGGTAGGCGACCAGGGCGGCGACCAGGATCGCGAGCAGGTATTCCCGCACTCCCCTGCGCCTCCTTCACCGATCACCGCTGGTCGTTGGACTGCCCCGTGCGCGCGATCCCTCACATCCCGCCCCCGGGACCGCCCCCGGATTCCGGGCCGCGTCACCTTATAGACGGCTGAGCAGGACGATCTGTTCACGATCGCGATCGGTCAACTGTAAACCTCCCGGCGACTCTTCGCGGCGCTTACACGGCCCGGAACCGGTGGACGAGCATCGCCCCGGCCCCGACGATCACCAGCGCGAGACCGGCGAGGCACCGGTCGCCCAGCGAGAACGCCCACAGCCCGTGCGCCGCGACCTCGGCGCCCGCGTCGGCGGCGACCAGCAGCACCCCGGCCGCGGCCAGGGCAGGGCCGGCCCGGCGGCGCGGGACCGGACCACGGGACAGCAGCGCCACCGTCCCGAGGGACAGCACGAGCAGCGCGGTGCCCGGCCAGCCCCCGGTCCAGCGCGGCGGGACGTACCGCGGGGGCTGGACGGCGACCGCGTGCTTGGGCAGCCGGACCCGGACCTTCATCCCCTCGTGCGGGGCAAGGGTGCGCTGGATGAAGTCCACGGCGTAGGGGCCGTCGCGGTCGCGCAGGCACCGGGTCGTCGCGCCGGAGGTGCCGGCGGCGCAGGTCACGTGCCGCAGCGGGACCGGCGCCTCCACCCGGACGGCCGCGTTCCTGATCGGGACGTCCCATCTCGTCCCGATCGCGTCCCAGACCAGCACGTCGTGGTCCGGGCGGGGGGTGAACGCCCCCTCGACCTCGTACTCGATCACGTAGGCCTGGCGTCCGCGGACCTCGCGCTGCAGGCCGCCGACGCTGATCTGCACGTCGTTCAGCAGTTTCATCGTCCGGACCCGGGCCGGGGCGCCCGTCGACGAGCTGCTCCTGATGCCGCGGATCCCGTACAGCCGGTCGCCGCGGCGGAACGGCACCTGCCGGACGATGCCGTGCCGGCCGGTATCGCCGAAGTCGTAGGTGATGGTCTCCCGGACGCGCAGGACCCCGTCGGTGCCCAGGGCGAGGACGACGTCGTAGGTCGCGATGCTCTCCGTGAGTTCCCCGGCGCCCGTTTCCGGCGGCGGCACCGCCCCGGACACCGCGGGAACGGGTTCGGCCGACCCAGAGGTCCCGCTGGTCCCGTCGGTTCCACCGGTCTCGTGGGTTCCGTCGGCGCCGCGGGCGGGCGGCAGGAGCACGAGGGCGGGCATGGCGAGGGCCAGCAGTAGCGTCCCCGCGGCAATCGCGGGACCACGGACACGGCCACGCACGTCAGGCATAGTTTCACCGTTGCCGCCGCTGTGTCGGCGTAACGACGTCGATACACCCGCCAGGCTACGTGCCACTGGCGGGTCCGGAGCCCGCTGTGACGTGAGTCATGGGCCGCCGGCCGGCCGGGCGCGGTCCCCGTTCTACGCCTGCTCCTCGCCTTCGGTGAGCGACTCTTTGGTGAGCGACGGCTTCACGTCCGCGCCGGCCTCGGCGGCCCCGGCGGAGACCGTCCCGTCGGCGGGCCCGGCGGGCTCGGCGACGGGCTCGGGGGCGGGCTCAGCCGCCGCGTCCGGGGCTTCCGGCTCCTCCCCCTTCGTCAGGGAAGGCTTGGCCATGTCCAACGCCGGCACGGCCCCTGCGGGCTCGGCGTCCGCCGTGACCTCGCCGGGCTCGTCCGTGCCGTCCGGGTCGTCCTCGTCGGTCAGCAGTACGCCGACCACCGCGCGGATCCGGTCCTCGGGAACGGCGCCCGCCCGCAACAGCCGCGGGACGGCGCCGGTCAGATCCACGATCGTCGACGGGGCGGCGTGCCCGGTCGCTCCGCCGGCCAGATACACCGAGACCGAGTCGCCGAGCATCTTCTCCGCGTCGTCGGCGGTGCGGGCCGGGGTCTGCCCGCTGAGGTTCGCGCTGCTGACGGCCAGCGGACCGGTCTCCTTCAGCAGCTCCACTGCCAGCTCGTGCATCGGCATCCGCACCGCGACGGTCCCCTTGGTGTCGCCGAGGTCCCACATGAGGTTCCGGTTCGCGCGGCACACCAGCGTCAGCGCGCCGGGCCAGAACTCGTCGATGAGGTCCTGCCCGTAGGTGCCGAGGTCCTCCACCAGCGCCGTCGCCGCCCGCACCGACCCGACCAGGACCGGCGGCGGCATCTCCCGCCCGCGCCCCTTGGCGTCCAGCAGCGCCGTGACCGCGGGCGCGGTGAACGCGTCCGCTGCGACGCCGTACACCGTGTCGGTCGGCATGACGATCAGCTCGCCGCGCCGTACGGCCGCCACGGCCTCCTCGATCCCGCGGGTGCGCTGCTTCGGATCGGCGCAGTCATAACGTCGGCTCACGGTCGCCCGTCTTCCTGTCTTCGCGGCGCTCATCGGGTATGGCACCGCCAAGGATAACGGCCGCGCGGCGCGTCACTCCGCCGCCAGCCGCGCCGTGACGAAGCGGTCCCGGTTGGTCAGGTCGCGGCGGTTGCGGACGTCCCGCCAGCCGTACTCCTCCGCGAGGATCCAGTAGACGCCGTTGCCCTGCAGGTCGCTGTGCTCGACGGCGACGTAGCCGCCGGGACGCAGCAGCCGGCGGGCGGTGCGCTCCACCACGCGGATCGCATCCAGGCCGTCGTCCCCGCCGCCCCACAGCGCGTCGGCGGGATCGTGGTCGCGGACGTCGCGCGGCACGTACTCCCACTCGCTCATCGGAATGTACGGGGGGTTGCTGACGACGAGGTCGACGGTGCCGTCCAGCTCCTTGAGCGCGGAGGCGAAGTCGTCCAGGTGCAGCCGGACGCGGCCCCGCTCGTCCAGCTCCTCGATGTTGCGGGTGGCGTGCACGAACGCGGTCGGGTCCTTCTCCACCGCGTGCACGCGCGCGCGAGGCGCCTCCAGCGCGATCGACAGCGCGATCGCCGCCGAGCCCGTGCCGAGGTCGACGACGAGGGGGTCGCGGACGTCCATGTCACGCAGCGTCTCCAGTGCCCAGCCGACCATGACCTCGGTCTCCGGGCGCGGGACGAACACGCCGGGCCCGACCTTCAGCTCCAGGTAGCGGAAGAACGCACGCCCGGTGATGTGCTGCAGCGGCTCCCCCGCCTCACGGCGCGCGACGAACTCCCAGAACCGGGCGTCGAACGCGCTGTCGGGGACGCCGTGCAGCTCCGTGCGCCGCACCCGGTGCACCGCCGCCGCCAGCTCCTCGGCGTCGGCGCGCGGGGACGCCGCGCCCGCGTCCGCGAGCCGTGCCGTCGCCCTGGCGATCTCGTCGAGCAGCAGATTCATGATCCTTGTGCTTCGGCCAGTCGGCGTTCCATCTCGGCGTCGACGAGCGCCTGCGTGACGTTGTGGAGATCGCCGTCCAGCACCTGGTCGAGGTTGTAGGCCTTGTAGCCGACCCGGTGGTCGGAGATCCGGTTCTCCGGATAGTTGTAGGTGCGCACCCGCTCGGACCGGTCCACCGTCCGGACCTGGCTCTTGCGCTCGGCCGCGGCGGCCGCGTCGGCCTCTTCCTGCGCCATCGCCAGCAGCCGCGACCGCAGGATGCGCAGCGCCTGCTCCTTGTTCTGCAGCTGGCTCTTCTCGTTCTGGCACGAGACGACGGCACCGGACGGCAGGTGCGTGATGCGGACGGCGGAGTCGGTGGTGTTCACGCTCTGCCCGCCGGGGCCGGACGAGCGGTACACGTCGATGCGCAGGTCGTTCGGGTCGATCTGGACGTCGACGTCCTCGGCCTCGGGCGTCACCAGCACGCCGACGGCGCTCGTGTGGATGCGTCCCTGGGACTCGGTCGCGGGGACGCGCTGCACGCGGTGCACTCCGCCCTCGAACTTGAGCCGCGTCCAGACGCCCTCCTCCTGGGCGCCCCTGGCCTTCACCGCGACCGTCACGCCCTTGTACCCGCCCAGGTCGGACAGGTGGGAGTCGATGATCTCGGTCTTCCAGCCGACGCGTTCGGCGTACCGCAGGTACATGCGCAGGAGGTCACCGGCGAACAGCGCGGACTCCTCACCGCCTTCGCCCGCCTTCACCTCGAGGATGACGTCCTTGGCGTCGTTCGGGTCGCGCGGGACGAGAAGATGCCGCAGCCGCTCCTCCAGCCCCTCCCGGCGCTTCTCCAGCTCGACGGCCTCGGCGGCGAACGCCTCGTCCTCCCCGGCCAGTTCACGCGCGGTGGCGAGGTCGTCCTCCGTCGACGCCAGGTCCCGGTGGGTCTCGACGATCGGCCGCAGTTCCGCGTAGCGCTTGCCCAGCTTGCGGGCCAGGTTCTGGTCACCATGGACGGACGGGTCGGCGAGCCGTTCCTCGATGCCCGCGTATTCGCTGATCAGATCGTCGAGATTCACGCTGTGTCCTGGCCCGTCCCGGCCCCCGGGGCCACGGCGGCTTCCGGAAACCGACTTCGGACGGCCCGGGGACCTTTCGAGGTGTCCCCGGGCCGTCCCTGGTCGCTGTGTGCGGCGCTCGCGCTACTTGTCGGCCTTCTTCTTGCCGAAGCGCTGCTCGAAGCGCGCGACCCGGCCACCGGTGTCGAGGATCTTCTGCTTGCCCGTGTAGAACGGGTGGCAGTTCGAGCACACGTCCGCGTGGATCACGCCGTTCTCGGCGGTGCTGCGGGTCTCGAAGGTGTTGCCGCACGTACACGTCACGGTCGTGACGACGTAGTTCGGGTGAATGTCAGGCTTCATTGTTCTCCTCGCTTCTGGCGGTCGCCGGGCGCCCCGGGGTCACATGGCCGATCACGCCCGACAGGGCCATGAATGATGCAGGAGACGTGAACCGGTACCGCAGCGGTTGCGCGAACCGTCCTCATCCTCGGCTGGGTCGGCGGTGCCGGGCCGCCGGAACACCCCGGATGAGAACGACTCGCTCCAAGTGTGCCAGATACCTGAACGTGGCGAGGTCACCGGGCATTCCCGATCCCGCCGGGGACGCACGCGCGCGCGGAACGTCCCCGGTCACGGGCGCTCAGCGGCCCGTGGTCAGCGGCCCGTGGTCGGCGGCCCGTGGTCGGCGGTCAGCCGCCGCGGCCCAGGTAGGCGAGGACGGCCATGACCCGCCGGTGCCCACCCTGCGCGAGCTGCAGGTCCAGCTTCATGAAGATGTTGGAGATGTGCTTCTCCACGGCGCCCTCGGTGACGACGAGGTCCGCCGCGATGGCGCCGTTCGACCGTCCCTGCGCCATCAGCCCCAGCACCTCCCGCTCACGCGGGGTCAGCGCCTCCAGCGGGTCCCCGATGCGCCGCCGCCCCAGCAGCTGGCCGATCACCTCGGGGTCGATGACCGTCCCGCCGCCGGCGATGCGGCGCACCGCGTCGATGAACTCGGCGATGTCCGACACGCGCTCCTTCAGCAGGTAGCCGACGCCCTCGGCACCGCCGCCGATCAGGTCGGTCGCGTACCGCTCCTCCACGTACTGCGACAGGACGAGGATCGGCGTGCCCGGCCTGCGCTCCCGGACGGCGAGGGCGGCGCGCAGCCCCTCGTCGGTGAACGACGGGGGCATCCGGACGTCCACGATCGCGAGGTCCGGGTCGTGCTCTTCGACGATCCCCAGGAGCCCGGGACCGTCACCGACCGTCGCCACCGTATCGATCCCGGCGTCGCCGAGCAGCCGGACGAGCCCTTCGCGCAACAGCACCGAATCCTCGGCGATCACTACCCGCATCCACCCATTATCGGGCCTGCGGCGGCCGTGGCGGGCCACCGCAGGCCATCCGGCGCGGGCTACCAGGTGCAGGGAAGGTCGGCGCGGATGATCGTGGGACCGCCGGCCGGGCTGTCCACGATGAGCATTCCGTCGATCGTGGCCGCCCGGTCGGCCAGCCCCGCCAGACCGCCGTCGGGGCGCGCGACCGCGCCGCCCATCCCGTTGTCGATCACCTCGACGACCACCCAGCGGTCCTCGCGGACGACGCGGACGGACGCGCGGGTCGCGCGGGCGTACTTGGCGATGTTCGCCAGCGACTCCGCCACGATGAAGTAGGCGATGCTCTCCACCGCCGCCGGGGGGCGTTCCGGCAGGTCGACGTCCACCTCGACGGGCACCGGGGCGCGGCCCGCCAGCCCCGACAGCGCCGGGTCCAGGCCGCGGTCGGTGAGGATCGCCGGGTAGATCCCGCGGGCCAGGTCGCGCAGCTCGGAGATCGCCTCCCGGGTACCCGAGTGGGCCTGCTCGATCAGCGCCCGCGCGCCCTCCGGGTCGTCGTCGAGCTTGGCGCGGGCGCGCCCGATGTCCATCGCCACCGCCAGCAGCCGCTGCTGGGCGCCGTCGTGCAGGTCGCGCTCGATGCGGCGGCGCTCGAACTCCGCCGCGTCCACCCCGCGGGCACGGCTCGCCCGCAGATGCTCCGTGCGCTTGCGCAGCTCCAGGTTCTCGGTCTGCGAGGGGCTCGGGCCGAGCATCAGCCGCGCCCACGCGGAATGCCCGATCGCCATGGTCCGCGTCACGTACATCGCCAGGACGAGGAACACCAGCCCGCCCACCGACAACGGCAGCGCCTCCAGCGGATTGCCGGCCCAGTACGAGACGAACCCGACGCTCACCTCGGCGCCGCCGTCCAACGCCACGATGACCGGCATCGCCAGCAGCATCCCCGTCGCGGCCCACACCGTCACCGACACGACGAACTCCACCAGCGTGATGGGGAACAGGACGGCGAGGTAGAGCAGGTCCTTCCAGGTCGCGGGGTCGGACGCCATCCCCTTCAGCTTGGCCAGCGGGTTGCGTCCCTTCGGCAGCCGCCGGTACGGGCTCGGGATGCGCACGCCGAACGCCGCGCGGACGAACTGCCGTTCCAGTATCGCGGCGCACCGCCACGCGATCATCATCAGCGCCAGCATCGGCAGGCCCACCCAGATGATCAGCAGGCCGAGGGACAGCGACAGCCCCACGGCCAGCGCGATGAAGCAGGCGAGCCCGAACGCCATGCTCGCGGCCAGATAGATCGCCGACCGCCATGTCAGCGACGACTTCGCCATGGCGAGCGGAGTCCACGGGGTGTTCGCGACGGTCGCCGCCGTGTCCCCGCCGACCTGCATCACCGCGGCCCATCGCGCCGCCGCCCACCGCGCGGCGGCGCCGCCCGCGGTCGCGCCCCCGCCGCCGGGGTCCCTGCTGCTCAGCTCGCCCACGTCGTCCCTCCGTACCCGTTCCAACCTACGGTCCAAGCCTGCCGAGCGGGAGGGACGGGCGACATGACGGCCACCGCCCAATGGGAGGTAGGGCTATCCCCACCCCCGGCGGAACCGCGTCCGATCGCCGCATCGGCCGGTATCGGCTGGCGATCGTCGGCATTGCCACCTGCGCCGGCGCTTCGAGGCCCTCCACACCTGCCGGCCGCATCCGGACGTGGCGCCCGCCGTGGCACTCGCCGCGCGCGCCGGGTTCCGGCTGGTGGTCGCCTCGGACGAGGATCCGGAACTCGTCCACGTGGCGTTGCGTCCCCTCGACGGCGCGTTCGCCGCCGTCTTCACACGCCGCGATGTCCACGACTGCGGATCCGCCAGCCTGGTCGACCAGGCGCTGGCCAGGCTCGACATCCCGGCGTGGCGGATCGTGCACGTTGCCGCGTCCCCGCGTCAGCTGAACATCACCGGGGCGCCCGGCGTACGCCGCGCCTGGCTGGACCGGCGACTGCCCGTGGCCTCCGCTGCCGGTCACCCGGTGTCCACCGGCGACGGAAGCGACCGTCTGCACCGGCTCCAGTACGACTGGCGCGGCGGCTCTCTGCCAGACGGTGCGGGCCCTTGTCGGCCGGATGGTGGTGATCCCCGCGGCGGAGGAGGCCACCCGGCAGATGGAGGAGCTGCCGCATGAGGCGCACCGGAGCGACGTGGTGGAGGCGGACCGCGCGTTCCACAATGCGCTGGTCGAGGCGGTCGGCAGTAAGCGGCTCAGCCGCCTCTACCAGGCGTTGGACGGAGAGATCCGGCTGTGCGTCGCCCAGCTGCGGCCGGCGTGGGCATCGCCGGCCGCGCTCGGCCGCGAGCACCGTGAGGTCTTGTCGGCCATCACCGAGGGGTCGATGGACGACGCGGTGGAGCGGATGCGCACCCACCTGGAGAAGGCGGTCGTCCATCTGACCGGCCGCCGGCCCGACCAGGCTACGGCGCCGCGGGGGTCCCGCTGCACGTGGCCACGACGGGGGCCGTCGAGGACGACTGACGCGCTCGCCCCGGGAACGCCGACGCCCCCGCCGGAACGATCCGGACGGGGGCGTCTGCGGCTTCTCGGTCAGCGGTCGTCGGAGACCGTGGTCTTCTGCACCTGGAGCAGGAACTCGGCGTTGGACTTGGTCTCCTTCATCTTCTCGATGAGGAGCTCCAGCGCCTGCTGCGTGTCGAGCGCGTGCAGCACCCGGCGCAGCTGCCACACGACCCGCAGCTCCTCCGGAGCCATGAGGATCTCCTCCTTGCGGGTGCTGGACGCGTCCACGTCCACCGCGGGGAAGATCCGCTTGTCGGCCAGGCTCCGGTTGAGCTTCAGCTCCATGTTGCCGGTGCCCTTGAACTCCTCGAAGATGACCTCGTCCATCCGGGACCCGGTCTCCACCAGCGCGGTCGCGAGAATGGTCAGCGAGCCGCCGTTCTCGATGTTGCGCGCGGCGCCGAAGAACCGCTTGGGCGGGTACAGGGCCGTCGAGTCGACACCACCGGACAGGATGCGTCCGGACGCGGGCGCCGCCAGGTTGTAGGCGCGGCCCAGACGGGTGATCGAGTCGAGCAGCACGACGACGTCGTGGCCCAGCTCGACGAGCCGCTTGGCGCGCTCGATCGCCAGCTCGGCGACCGTGGTGTGGTCCTCGGCGGGACGGTCGAAGGTCGAGTGGATGACCTCGCCCTTCACCGTCCGCTGCATGTCGGTGACCTCTTCCGGACGCTCGTCCACGAGGACGACCATCAGGTGGCACTCCGGGTTGTTCTTGGTGATCGCGTTGGCGATCGCCTGCAGCACCATCGTCTTGCCGGCCTTGGGCGGCGACACGATCAGGCCGCGCTGCCCCTTGCCGATCGGCGACACCAGGTCGATGATCCGGGTCGTCAGGATGCCCGCGTCGGTCTCCAGCCGCAGCCGCTCCTGCGGGTACAGCGGAGTCAGCTTGCTGAAGTCGACGCGGCCCTTGGCCTGGTCGGGCTCCATCCCGTTGACGGTGTCGAGGCGCACCAGCGCGTTGAACTTCTCGCGCCGCTCGCCCTCGCGGGCCTGCCGCACCGCACCGGTGATGACGTCGCCCTTGCGCAGCCCGTTCTTGCGGACCTGCGCCAGCGACACGTACACGTCGTTCGGGCCCGGCAGGTAACCGGTGGTGCGGACGAACGCGTAGTTGTCGAGGATGTCGAGGATGCCCGCGACCGGGATCAGGACGTCGTCCTCGGTGATCACCGGCTCCTCGTAGCGCTCGCGGCCGCGGCCCCGGTTGCGCTCGCGGAACCGGCGCCCGCGCCGGCCCCTGCCGCCGCCGTCGTCATCGTCGTGCTGGCCGCCCTGGCCGCCCTGACCGTGCTGGCCGCCCTGGCCGCCCTGGTTCTGGCCGCGCTGGCGGCCGCCGCCCTGGTCGCCCCGCTCGCCGCGGTCGCCCCGCTCGCCCCGCTCGCCGCGCTCCCGGCCGCCGCGCTGCCGCTGGCGTCCGCCGCCCTCGCGCCCCTCACGGCCGTCACGGCCGCCGTCGCGGTTCTCGCGCCCGTCCCTGCCGCCGTCGCGTCCGCCCTGGGATTCGCCGTCCTCGGCGTTCTGCTCGCGGCCCTGGTCACGGTCGCGGCCCTGCCGCTCACCGCGCTCGCCGCGTCCTTCGAGGCCCCCGCGATCCTGCCTGTCGTTCCGCTGCCGGCCGCCGCCCTGCCGCTCGGCCCGGTCCTGCTTCTCGGGCTTGTCGGCCGGCTTCTCGGCGGTCCTGTCCGCCTGCGCGTCCGCCTGCTTGTCTGCCGGGGCCTGCGCCGCGGCCGGGGCCTGCGCGTCGGCCGGCTTGGCGGCGGGCGCCTGCTCGCCCTCGCCGATCGTCACCTGGTCGTCGGACACCTCGTGCTTGGCCGCGGCGGTCCGGCTGCGCCGGGGACGCTCGGACTTCACCGAGGCAGCGGCTCCCTGCTCGCCCCCCGCCGAGCCCTGCTGCTGACCGCCCTGCTTCTCCTGGATGGCGGCAATGAGCTGGCTCTTGCGCATCCCGGTCACACCGGTGATGCCGAGGCTGGACGCGAGCGCCTTGAGCTCGGGCAGCACCATGGCCGACAGGCCGGTGCCCGACCGGCGGCGCCGGGGGGTGGCGGACTCCGCGCCGGCCGGTGCGGCGTCGGCGG
This sequence comes from Spirillospora sp. NPDC048824, assembly GCF_043198455.1. Taxonomy (NCBI): domain Bacteria; kingdom Bacillati; phylum Actinomycetota; class Actinomycetes; order Streptosporangiales; family Thermomonosporaceae; genus Spirillospora; species Spirillospora sp. NPDC048824. The sequence goes on from NZ_JBICUS010000033.1 coordinate 29,146, forward strand.
GTCCCGTGCTTGATGCGTCCGTAAGGAGTTCGCTGGATTCGCTCACTAAGGGTCCTTCCCAGGGCGCGGGCGTTGGCCGGTTTCCGGCCAGTCGACCCGATGTTGCGGCCCGGCGGGGGCGCCGGAACGGGCTCCGCTGATCACGGTGGGGCCGGGATCTGCGTGTTCTGGGCGCAGCCAGATGGTGGACGGAACGGTTCGCTCGTGCGTGTTCCCGGTACCGCCACGTCCGAAGTTTCGCTGGAATGCCGGACAACGGGTTGTCACGGTGTCGGGAAGCCTTGTACGCGGGACCGATACGGCCGGAGGGCCGGACAGGCGACGCGCGGCTGACGAGCACGCTGCCCCGAACGGGGCATCTGGTGCGGCATTCAGCCTAACATCACCAGGCCGCACTGCTATTCCCCAGAGGTCGATGTCTTCGCATTTTACCTAGCGGGATCATGCCGGGACCTGAGCCGGGCGGGGGCCGCGACGGGCCCCGCCCCCGGTGCCGCCATCAGGACCGGAACCCCGATCATCCGGTCAGGACGCGTGCGCCGCGGGTCGCGACGTCCAATGGGTGCTTGAGCCACCCATTACCCACTCCGAGAGCCATCGAATCAACTTGTGATGCGCTTGTGAAGGCCAGGACAGTAGGACCCGCCCCGGAAATCACCGCCGGCACTCCCGCCGCGCGCAGGCTCCTGACCAGTGCGGCGGACTCCGGCATCGCGGGAGCGCGGTAGTCCTGGTGCAGCCGGTCCTCCGTCGCGTCCAGCAGGACGCCGGCGTCCAGCCCGCCGGTGAGCGCCGCGATGAGCAGCGCGGCGCGTCCCGCGTTGGCGGCGGCGTCGCGGTGCGGGACGGTCCCCGGCAGCAGCCCCCGCGCCCGCTCGGTCGCCAGCCGCTGCTCGGGAATGAACGCCACGACCTGCTTGACCTGCGATTCCAGGCGCACGAGCCGCGGGCCGCCCGGCGTCGTCCAGGCGATGGTCAGACCGCCGGCGAGGCACGGCGCGACGTTGTCGGGGTGCCCCTCGGTCTCGGTGGCCAGACGCAGCACCGCGTCGTCGTCGAGCAGCTTGCCCGCGGGGTGCAGCGCGCGGGCGGCGACGATCCCGGCGACGGTCGCGGCGGACGACGAGCCGAGCCCGCGGCTGTGCGGGATCCGGTTGCGGCATCGCAACCGGAGCCCCGGCGGCCGGCCGGGACCGGATCCGGCCAGTTCGTCCAGCACGCCGAAGGTGCGGTGCAGCGTCCTGACGATGAGGTGCCGCTCGCCCCGGTCGGCGGTCTCCGCCCCTTCGCCGTCCACCTCGATGGACAGCCCACCGCCGGTCACCTCGACCTCGACGTCGTCGTGCAGGCTCAGCGCGAGGCCGAGCGAGTCGAACCCGGGGCCCAGGTTGGCGCTGGTGGCCGGGGCCCGGACGAGCACCGGCCCTTCCGTCCAGCCCACCTCAGGTGAGACCGAGCTCGGACGCGGCGGAGTGCGCATCGACCTTGATGATGGTCGGGGCAGGCGCACCGGAGATGGCCCAGTCGGGGTCCTTGAGGCCGTTGCCCGTCACCGTGCAGACGACCTTGGAACCGGGCTCGACACCACCCTGCTCACTCGCCTGCAGAAGGCCCGCGACACTCGCCGCAGAGGCGGGCTCGACGAAGACCCCCTCTTCCCTGGCGAGAAGCCTGTAGGCGGCCAGAATCTGCCTGTCGGTCACGGACGCGATGGCGCCGCCGGACTCGTCCCGCGCGGCGATGGCGAGATCCCAGGACGCGGGGTTGCCGATCCTGATCGCGGTGGCGATGGTCTGCGGCTTCAGGACGGGTTCGCCCTTCACGAACGGCGCGGCCCCGCTCGCCTGGAAACCGAGCATGCGCGGCGTCCTGGACGCCTCCTTGTCTGCGGCGTACTCCTTGTACCCCATCCAGTACGCGGAGATGTTGCCGGCGTTCCCGACGGGCAGGCAGTGGACGTCGGGGGCGTCGCCGAGCGCGTCGACGATCTCGAACGCCGCCGTCTTCTGGCCCTGCAGCCGGTACTTGTTGACCGAGTTGACGAGCGCGACCGGGTAGTCGACCGACAGTTTCCGCGCCAGTTCGAGACAGTCGTCGAAGTTGCCGTCGACCTGCAGCAGCCGGGCCCCGTGCACGAGCGCCTGCGCCAGCTTCCCCATCGCGATCTTGCCGTTGGGGACGAGGACCGCGCAGGTCATCCCGGCACGCACCGCGTAGGCGGCGGCGGACGCGGACGTGTTGCCGGTCGAGGCGCAGATCACCGCCTTGGCGCCGTCCTCGGCGGCCTTGCTGATCGCCAGCGTCATCCCGCGGTCCTTGAACGACCCGGTCGGGTTGGCGCCCTCCACCTTGAGGAACACCTCGCAGCCGGTCAGCTGGGACAGGCGGCCGGCGGGCAGGAGCGGGGTAGCGCCCTCCAGCAGCGTGACGACCGGCGTCGCGTCCGTCACCGGAAGCCGGTCGCGGTATTCCTCGATAAGGCCACGCCACGCGCGGGCGTTCGGATTCAAGTCGATCTCCTCGGATGACCTGCGATGTTGACCGGATTCTACCGGTCGCTCACTCCTCGCCCTCGACGCGCATGACGCTCGCCACCTCGCGGACGATGTCGAGCCCGCGGAGCCCCGCCACCGTCGCCGACAACGCCGCGTCCGGTGCCCGGTGCGTCACGACGACGAGTTGCGCCTCCTCGCCCAGCCCGACCTGCCGGACGGCCTGGATCGAGACGCCGTGCCTGGCGAACTCCTCGGCGACCGTGGCCAGGACACCGGCCTCGTCGGTCACGTCCACCTGGATGTAGTAGCGCGTGACCGTCTCGCCCATCGGCAGTACCGGAAGCTTGGCGTACGTCACTTCGACCGGTCCGGGCGTACCGCCGGCGACGTTCCGCGCCACCGCGACCAGGTCACCGAGAATCGCCGACGCCGTCGGCGCTCCACCGGCACCCGCGCCATAGAACATCAGCGAACCGGCCGACTCCGCCTCCACGAACACCGCGTTGTACGCCTCGCGGACGCTCGCCAGCGGATGCGACCGCGGAATCATCGCCGGATACACGCGAACCGACACGCCACGGCCGTTGCGGCCGTCCTCCGAAGGAACCCGCTCGCAGATGGCGAGAAGCTTGACGACGCAGTCCATCCCCTGGGCGCCCGCCACGTCCGCGGCGCTCACCTCGGTGATGCCCTCCCGGTGAACGTCCGCGGCCGTCACCGGAGTGTGGAAGGCGAGCTGCGCCAGGATCGCCGCCTTGGCCGCCGCGTCGAAACCCTCCACATCGGCCGTCGGGTCGGCCTCCGCGTAACCCAGCGCCTGCGCCTCTTCGAGCGCCTCGTTGAACCCCGCACCATGCGTGTCCATCTGGTCGAGGACGTAGTTCGTGGTGCCGTTCACGATGCCGAGCACCCGATGCACGTGGTCGCCGACCAGAGACTCCCGCAACGGCCGCAGCAGCGGGATCGCCCCCGCCACGGACGCCTCGTAGTACAGGTCGGCGCCGTACTCCCTCGCCGCCGCGAACAGCGTCGCCCCGTCCTCGGCCAGCAGCGCCTTGTTCGCCGTGATGACCGACTTGCCGGCCTTCATCGCCTCCAGCATCAGCGTCCTGGCCGGCTCGATACCGCCGATCACCTCGATGACGATGTCGACGTCGTCCCTCGTCACCAGGCCCTGCGCATCCGTCGTCAGCAGCTCTCGGCCGATGCCCTCGCGCACCCGGTCGGGCCGCCGCACCGCGATCCCCGCCAGCTCCAGCGGCGTCCCGACACGCGCGGCCAGGTCGTCCGCCTGCTCGTTCAGCAGCCGGACGACCTCCGTGCCGACCACCCCGCATCCGAGCAGGGCCACGCGCAGTCCGGGTTTCACGCTTCGACCTCCGCATCGAGCCGCAACAGGTCCTCCGCGCTCTCCCGGCGGACGATCACGCGTGACCTGCCGTCCCGCACCGCCACCACGGCCGGCTTCGGGACGAAGTTGTAGTTACTGGCCATCGATCGACAGTACGCACCGGTCGCGGCGACCGCCACCAGGTCCCCCGCCGCAAGATCTTTGGGGAACCACAGGTCACGCACCACAATGTCGCCGCTTTCGCAGTGCTTGCCGACAAGCCTACTGAGCATGGGCGGTGCCTCAGACGACCTGCTGGCCAGCACCCCGGTGTACTCGGCGCCGTACAGGGCCGTCCGCAGGTTGTCGCTCATCCCCCCGTCCACCGAGACGTACGTGCGCAGGCCCTCGACGTCCTTCACCGTCCCGACCTCGTACAGCGTGACGCCCGCGGGACCCACGATCGCCCGCCCCGGCTCCACCGTCAGCCGCGGCACCGTCAGCCCGTACGCCCGGCACTCGCGCACCACAATGTCCCGCAACGCGTCCGCGATCGACTTCGGGTCATGGGGCTCCTCCCCCGGCACGTACGCGATCCCGTACCCGCCGCCGAGGTCCAGCTCCGGAAGCTGGACCCCGTGCTCGTCCCGGATGGCCACCAGCAGCCCGGCCAGCCGGTGCGCGGCCACCTCGAACGCGTCCACCTCGAAGATCTGCGACCCGATATGGCTGTGCAGCCCCACCAGTTCAAGTTGCTTCAGCCCCAGCACCCGGCGCACGGCCTCAAGGGCGGCCCCGGAATTCCTGGAGAACCCGAACTTCTGGTCGTCATGGGCGGTCGCGATGAACTCATGGGTGTGCGCCTCAACACCCGTGGTGACGCGCACCATCACCTTGGCCCGGACGCCCTTCTCCCGGGCGATGTACCCCACGCGGGCGATCTCCTCGAACGAATCGAGCACGATCCGCCCAACCCCTACCTCGAGGGCCTTCTCAATCTCCCAGGACGCCTTGTTGCTTCCATGCAACGTGATGCGCTCCGTGGGGAACCCGGCCGCCAATGCAATGGCAAGCTCGCCGCCACTGCACACATCGAGCCCGAGCCCCTCCTCGTTCAGCCACTTCGCCACGGCCGCACACAGAAACGCCTTGCCCGCGTAGTGCACGTCCCCGTCATGGAACGCCGCCGCATACTCCCTGGCCCGGCTCCGCACGTCCTCCTCGTCATAGACGAAAAGAGGCGTCCCGTACTCCCGCGCGAGATCCCGGACGTCGACACCACCGACGGTGAGAACGCCCCCGTCCCGCTTGGCGCTGCGCGGCCAGACCGTTGGCTCCAGCGCATTCAGATCGTCCGCAGGCCCCACCGGATGGTCCTCCGGCAAAACGTCAGCGTGCAGGGGCCCAGCTGGATGTACTCGACTCATATCCGCTCTCTAGGGGTCTCACCAATAACGTTCAGCCCGTTGCCGAGGACGACCTTCACGGCCTCCGCCAAGCCCACCCGCCCGGCATGCACCGTCCCGGGCTCCTCATCACCCCTGGGCACGGCAGGACACCGCTCATGGACGTCGTGGTACGCCCCGGCCACTCTCTCCAAACAAAACATCAGCGGCCTTGCATCCCGTTCCCGCTCCGCCTGTGCGGCGCGCCCCGGCACGTCCCCCAACGTCCCCACAAGCTCAAGCTCCTCAGGCGCGAAATCCCGAGGACGCTCTGCCCAGACCCCAAGCTCAGAAGCCCAGCGCCCCACCCAGCAAGCCCGCGCATAGGCATAACGCACCGAAAACCCCGGATTCTCAAACGTCCGGGGCCACTCGTTCCATCCACCCTCGGGCACCGGCCCACCGCGAAACCTGGCAACGGCCTCCACCACGTCGGCCGCTGGAACCACGACCCGCACGAACCCGCGCCCTGTCACGACACCCCCGGCACGGCGCGCGATGACCCCCGGATCAACCCCGAGCTTCAGCGCCACGGGACTCTCGTAAACTCCGGGACCCCGGCTGAAAACGACCACACTCTCAGGCACCCGAACATCAAGCTCACCCTGCGCCACGGCGTCCCGCACCGCGCGCACAAGGGCATCACCGACATCGCCTGGAGTCACCCTGGTGAGACTATCCGACCATTATCTGGACACAGTGGCGAGCTTCCGCACCGTCTGGATCAGCTGGTTCGGGTCGAACGGCTTGGTCACGTAGGCGTCCACACCGATCTCATGCCCCCGCCGCACATCATGCTCCTGCGCCCTGGCGGTGATCATCACGACCCGGATGTGCGCCGTCCCGGGATCCTCCCGCAACCTGATCGCGGTGACCCATCCGTCCAGCCGCGGCATCATCACATCAAGCGTGATCACGTCCGGGCTGACGTCCGCCACCTTCTCCAGGCAGTCCTGGCCGTCCACCGCGGTCGCCACCTCGAACCCCTCCAGTTGCAGGTTCACGGCGATGAGCTGGCGGATCACCTCGTCGTCATCGACGACCAGCACGCGTCCCAGTGGCTCGGTCACGGCCTCGAAGTTAGCCCACTCCCACCCCACACGCACGGCGAACGCCCACGTGCGCGTCACCCTGCCAACCCTGGTAACCTTCTACCGCGCCGCCCGAGGGCGCAGGGCCCCCTTAGCTCAGGGGATAGAGCAACGGCCTCCGGAGCCGTGTGCGCAGGTTCGAATCCTGCAGGGGGCACCCAGAAGATGGGAACGACCGGTCTCGCTGTTGGTCGTGATCCCTCGGCATTTCAGATCCTCGCTCTGTGACGCTCTCTGTGGCTCTGGTGAGCATCTTCAGCGTATCTTCTCGCACGGTCACACGGAACGTGGCTTCGTGGCGGGTCCGGTTGTAGCGGATCTGCAACTGGAAGGCGTCGAGAAGTCGTCGCTCCAGTTCCTCGGGTAGCTCTGAAAGTTTGAGCGGCAGCTGTGGGATGGAGCCGAGCAGATCGGCGTCGTCACCGGCTGGAGGGTTTTCGGCGTTGAGTTGGTCGAGTTCGCCTTGCTTAGCGCGCCGGGTGGCCGTCAACTCGGCGAATCGACGTTGGACGGACTGCCTGTACTCACGATCGGCGTCGGTGTCACCGGTGGACTCGAAGGTCTCCAGCTGAAGGGATTCACCATGTCCTGCGGTTCCGGCTGGCAGGAAGCCGCTCCTTCGTCACCATCGCGAACCGAGGTTTCACGGTGGAACCGGTCAAGCCGCCGGCATTTGACCCGCGCATTTTCCTCCAGCACCGCGGCCCCAGTTGATCTTCATCGGGCGTGATCAATGTCGGGTATCCACATGCCGGTGCTGACGCACAGGGCGTCGCGCACACGCCACGTCGCAGCGTCTCATTGAAATGTCAGGGGTTGTACCTATTGTGGAGGTGTGACCCATACCGTTTTCCATCGGGGCTACGGCATCGAGCTCAACCTCACCGAAGACGATCTGGGGCATCCCGACCGCCCAGGTCTCCTCGATGAGCTGTACCGCAACTACATGCCTGACTTGCTGTACTGCGTTGACGCATATGAACATGGTGGTCGCGCGTGTCCCGGGTTCATGACGATCCGGAAGCTCAATGGGTGTCCGCACGCGATGCATGTCAACATCGGCGAACTCAGGAAGACGAAGAACGAGAGCGATCTTCATAAGGCTCTCAAGGAGTACACGGCGAGGACCGCCGACCGTGAAGGCTTCACCGCCCATGTAGAGGATCGGCCCAGGCATGGCCGCCGGCGCACCGATGTGGTCGTCAAAGGCGACAAGGGTAAAGAGATCGGCTACGAGATCCAACTGTCCGCCATCGCCGGCGGCTCGGTGGACAAGCGGACCCGTGTCGCCCACGCGGACGCGCTGATCCCGTTGTGGCTGGTCAACGATGAGAACGCGATCCCCATTGACCGTGCACCCTGGGCGCGGTTGAGCGTCTTCAACTGGAGAGACATCGGCAGCCGCGAAGCGCTCCCCGTGCGCGGCGGCGTGAAGACGCTTCGCCTGATGACCTGCGACTGGAGCAACCCTCAGCCGTGCCCGAACCAGGGTCGTGGACGCTGCGGCGGCCGCCATGGTGTGTGGGAAGCAACCGCTGGCTTGTACTACGACGATGTGATCTACCGGACGGCCGCCGGCGAACTCGTTCCGCTCTACTTCGAGCGCTCCGACGGCCGACGCGGGTGGCACATGTGGGTCACCCCCGCGGACAAAGAAGAGTTCCTCCAAGGCCGCCCAGAGGCATCGCCAGGAGCCAGCCAAGGCAAAGCGCTGGGGCGCGAGGGCCCTGCGCCCGTCCCGAAGGCGCGCGACCCCGCGTGTTACTACGGGGAGGACGCCGGAATCCGTGTCGAACTTGCCCGCCCTCGTGACAACGGCGATCCGATCGACGCCTCTGACTGGATCTCTGAGCCGCCCTTGACGCAATTCACCACGACTCGGGAGATGGATGGATACTACATACCCGGCGATCTCATAGCCGCACAGGGCGCTTATCAACTAGCTGATGAGCAGTGCGAACGAATCTCTGGAGCCCTCCCGCGGTCCGCCGATATCGCAGATGGCCGCGCAGAGATCACCGCACGTCAGGAATCTGAACTCTCGACTGCCCGACGGGAGCGCCTACGGCTGGTTGAAGAGCTCAACGGCCACCCTTGGTGGAACAGCGTTGACAATCGACATCTGGCCAAACAAGCGCTTAGGAAAGTTGCCCGATAGGCAGCTGCTCTGAAATCGGCGGCAATCACCCCAGTCACGCTCGTTCGGATCTGGATCCGCGTATGGCCGGAAGGCTCGCTGTGAGGGTCTGCGCGTAGTCGATAAGGCGATCAGCCGTGGCGTCTGACGCAGACAACGACTGATCGATTTCAGTCATGGCCGCTTTTTCCGCGTCTCCGCTGAGTTCCTCCTCTTGAAGCTGGGCCTCCAGCTTGGCAATTCTGATCTTGGTCTCGCGCACTGCTTCGACGGAGGTAGATACTTTCGAGATCGCATCGACAGTCTCCGTTGGAACCCCGCGCTGCGTGAGGAACTCTGTAAGCTCTGTGGTTTCCACTAGCAGCGGCATGCGATGTTCCTGCCAGTCGCGGCCCCAAAGCCGACGTCGGCGTGCTTCGGGGAAACCGTCCTCAACAAGTGTCGGCTCTCCGCCTGGTCCCGTCTGGACCGTTAGGCCAAGGCTCTCGATGTGCTCCTGTGTCTTCGCCGCGAAATCCTCAGAACGCGGATCACCGGGGAGGGCTGGCCCGTCGGCGAGAACCATCCCCAACTCGGCAAGATTGCGGTCGTGCTCAGGGATTTTGGGAAGATGCTTCATATCTTCATCTGTCAACCACGAATAGGGATCGCCTGCAGCAACGCGAACGGCATTAGGCTTCCGGCCATGAGCGGTGAACAGAACAGCGATCATGGCTGCGTCTGCCCACCAGGCGACGAGGCCACGGAACGCCTCGCGATGTTGCCGGGAACTTTCTTGAGCCAGTTTGCACCGCAACGAAAGGAGCGTATCCTGCGGAAGAGGGATGGCCGTAATATCAGTGGTACCTGCCATCCTGTTGGCAACGCGCTCTTCCAACCGTCGCTCGGCCTCGTCGTCCAACCGCTCGGCGAGCGAGTCCACCTCCAGGTACTCAGCTCTGAACTGCTCAACGACCACCGCCAGATCGGCCAGCACTTGATCGAGGTGCTCGTCAGACATCTTGATCATGGAATCCTGCGATGGACCAGCCGCCATAGGACACTTCCTCCCGGATTCATGCTCAACCACGCAATCATTGCGAGGTTTCTGGCGCTATGCGCGTTTTCTCATCTCGCTGAGGCAACTCAAGAGAGTAGCCTCCGCCGTGAGACCCGGTGACTGAAACGCGTAATCGGCATAGGTACCGGTTGGCACAAGTCCTTCAATCAGGTGATGTCAAGGTTGCCCTGTCGCCTGCCATCAGCGCATGTCTCGGCCAAGGGCATGCCTGCCCGCGCCCCTCAATAGCAACCGATCACGGTCTTCGTTGGCCTTGGCTCGCAGAGCGTAGCTCCCGGTGCCGAGCGGCCACGGGGCGCCGGGCCTCCCGGGCTTACCCAACGGTTGTCCGGCGCCGAGCGGCGAGTGGTCGAGGCGGCGGCGCGAAGGCTCACGACAGGCAACTCGCTGATGACAGCTCAGGAACTCGCTTCGCCGAACGGGAGATCCAGCTCCCGGTGACCTCGTCCAGATCGCGGCTCTCGCCCAAGCCCTCCGCGGCGTCGGCCCCATCACCGAGCCGACGAGGCGGGCGCGGAAGTCTGGGCATCAGCACCCCTGAGTGGCGGTGCGCTCACCAACCCGATCAACGCCGACCTGGCCGACTTCATCGGCCCCGGCTCCACCCCGGCGGCCGCCGCGCTCGCGGCAGTGGCCTCAACACCCGTGAACGGGTGCGCACCGCCTTCACCGCAGCGACCACCAGGCTCAACTGCACCCGAGCACGCCGAGCCGCCGAAGCCTGGGGACACAACGGCAGGACCCTCGGCGTGGCCGTCACCGCGCCACCCCGTCTTGCCTGGCTCCGCTTGCTCCACGCCTCGGAGCGCGGAGGCGGCCTTCAAGATCTCGTTGGCCGCTTCAGCTCGCTGTTCTCTTTGCGCACCCGCTTGAGCTCTTCGCGCTCGGCGGTGGTCAGCTGCTCGGGCCGCTCGCCCGGCCTGACGGTCTTCATGGTTCGTTGCCGAACCCGAGGCCGGCGACCGCATACCCCCGGCGGCAGCGAGCGGCACTGAGGTACCCAGATATCCGAGCCAGGCCGACGTCGGCACCGATGAAGCAATAATGCAAGTTTTGTGTGATCGACTGAAGCGATTGGGATACACTCAGACCTCGCGCCGAGTGAAGAGGGGCAGTAAAAGTGGACGCTTCAGAACCGGCCTGGGCTGTAGACTTGTTCGGCGAGGACGCCAGCGCGATTCGGGTAGCGATCGAAGCCGCGCTCGCTGAGACTCAGGAAGCGATGCGCGACAGCCATACGGCAGGCCGCTCCAGCAAGAAGTTCACCGCCGGTAGTTCCCGGATGACCAACCAGTTCGAGCGGCTCGTCGAGCAGATCGTCGCTCTGGACATCGAAGGCACTGAGCAGGTGTCGGTGGACGGCGTCTTCTACGAGCTGGCACTCGTCCACAACGTGCTCCTGTACCCGTACCAGATCGACCTCAAGAAGGGCGCCGAGCCCGGCGACCGGTGGCCGAAGCCGAAGCTCTCCCGTGTCATCCGAGAGCTCTTCAAGCTCACTGAACCACAGCAGGGCCAGTGGGTGGAGGACACCTTCGAGGGCATGGAGGTTCCGGGCATTGAGCTGCGCCGGACGCTCGCCGAGCTCGCTCTGCGTGCCCCGCGACCCTCGCTTGTCCTCATCCCCTACGCCATGAACCTGTCCGGTCTCCAACGGGCCTGGTGGGGTCAGGCGACTCTGCTGGATGAGGCGGGGCACATGCGCTGGATCACTGAGTGCTCCGAGCTGGCCACTGCGCCCATCACCTTGAGCGAGGCAGCGCAGCAGGGGTCTGACCAGGACGGCTTCTCCTCAGGAGACGTACCTTCAATCACCATGTCGGCTCGTTCGGAAGCTGATCGGCATGGCAAGGTACCTCCGAGGACAGAATCTGAAGACGATCAAGCCGACGCCGTTGAGAGAGATGAAGACTGATCAGCCGCCAATCCCAGGGACCGATACGGCCATCACGCCCAAGGCGGTGTGGGAAGCGTTCTACGCTCCACGACTCACTCAGGCTCGTCGGCTGGCTGGCATGACCAAGAAGCAGGTCGCCGAGGGGATCGGGGTCTCGCCAGCCGCAGTCGGCCAGTACGAGACCGGCAGCACCAGGCCCCGACCTGATGTGCTTCCTCGCCTGGCCGAGACACTCGATGTCCCGGTTCAGTTCTTCGCTGCAGGACGCCCCATGGCCCCCGTCGACTTGTCCATGGCTCATTTCCGCGCGTTGCGCTCCACTTCGGGAGCGCAACGCGACCGTGCCCTTGTGTTCGCTGAGCAGATCTGGGAGCTGACCCACGCGCTGGAACGACGAGTCCAGCTCCCGCTGGTCGATCTACCGGGCTTCGCAGGAGGAGAAGTCCACCCTGGCACGGATCTGCCCGGCGACCCCGCAGGAGCCGCCCGAGAACTCCGAATGATCTGGGGTCTCGGCGATGGACCGGTCCGACACCTGACCCGGCAACTTGAGGGTCACGGCATCGTGGTCGTGGCGCCACAGGAGAACAGGGTCGCTACGAAAGTGGACGCGTTCGCCAATGCCGGGCTGCCCCGCCCGCTGATCGTCTTGACCACCAACCGCACTGACGACGTGTACCGCTACCGATTCAGCGGGGCACACGAACTCGGCCACCTCGTTCTGCACGCCACCTCTAGAGGTGACCAGCAGCAGGAACGTGAAGCCGACGCGTTTGCTGCCGAATTCCTCACCCCCCGCAAGAGCATCCTGCCGCTCCTACCTTCACGCCTCGATCTCGCTCAGCTCGCGACACTGTCCGGCACCTGGGGCGTCTCCGTCGACTCCTTGATCTACAGATGCAGAGAGCTTGGTTTGATCTCAGACGCCACCACCAGCCGCGCCTACCAACGCCTCCGCGCACTCCGACACCAACCAGGATTCGCTCCCGAGCCCGTCGCTCACTATCCCGGAGAGCAGCCAGTGATGCTCCGACAGGCGTACGAGCTCGCCGAACAAGAGACCGGCCTCACCATCCGCAAACTCGCTCACGAACTCTGCTGGCACCCCAACCACGTTCGCGAACTCCTCGGAATGCCCGACACCCGACCCACGCTCCGACTCGTGTAGCGCTCCACGCTGCTCTTATGGCCAACGGTCACCTTGGCGAAATCCCCATTGGATGGGCATGCGATCAGTCGGTGGTGGCGACGAGAAGTTTCCACAAGATTCCGTCCTCACCCTGGACTAAGTTAGTGGCGGCCGACCGTACAACCCCGAGCACGAACGGTACGCCACGTCCTCGCCGAATCGGCGGCACGCTCCGCTGATCGCCACCAGCGCCGGGCTGTCCCCGCGTCACCGGATAGCCGGTACCAGCACCCTGGACACGGCAGGAGGGCAGCACCTGGCCCTGAGATAGGTCTTCAAGATCGCTCCCGATCACCCGACTGGCGGCAGAAGAGGATCCCTACGTCGATCAGTAGAGCCATCGGTCCAGCACCGCGGGCCAGAGGTGAGTCTCGTGGTCGCCATCCCCGAAGGCGGGCGGGTCGAGCGCCCTGATCTGCTCCGACAGGTCGGCGAGTTCCGCCAGTGCCTCCTCTTCGGCCCGTTCATCTTCGTCCCAGTGGCCGATGACGGTCGAGCCGGTCAGCCAATTGCCGACCAAGTGCAGCGAACACAGCCAGTGGTTGATCGTCGAGTTGACGAACCTCGCACTGCCGTCCGACGACCCTACTTGCAGCACCTTGCCACGCCCCGGCACGGCGCCGTACTTCCAGGCCACGTCGAGTACGTCGTCGTCGATGCGCGCCAACCAGTACATCGTCGGCTCCGCGTTGAACGACACCGCGTCCACCAGATCATCGATCAGCGGTACGCCACAGGAGACCAGAGCCGCCTTCTGCGGCTCGGGAAGCCGCCAGGTCGCCACGTCGGATTCGACGGCACGCACTACCCGCCCCGCGCCGGCCCAGGAGGTAACCGCGTCGAACGCAGGAGGCACTGGGAGATCACCAACAGGCACACCACTGAGGCTATCCAGGTACGGGTTCAGGCACCGCTGTCCCGCAGTTGCCATCATCCGACCATCGGCAGAGCCACGCGGACTGCGGCATGAGTGGACGTGTATTGCTAGCCAGAGACTCCAGGGCGGGTCACTCAGCGGCATGCGCTGTTGGGTTGCAGACGTGGTTCAATCTTGGGGGACACGCCTAGACACGGGGTTTGAGTCCGGTAGAAACTCCTCCTATGCCTTCAGGTCCCTACAGTGCCTCCGCGAGCGCTGTCGGCTACCTGGTACGCCCCGGCGATTTTGGAGACTATCTCGCGTGTCCGACTGCCATTAGCCTAGCAGCTGCATGGTCGTCACGAAACCTTTCTTCGTACTCT
>NZ_JBICUS010000034.1:0-40641 GCF_043198455.1 Spirillospora sp. NPDC048824
CCCGCCGCCTGGCCCGTGGCGGCCAACCCGCCGTCCGCCAAGGCCCACGCCCCCTCACATACCAATAACAAGATCCTTCTCAAACACGCACTCAGAGGAGACTCTGAGGAGTCCAGCCTCTTGGCCCGAGACCTCAGAGAAGTCTCATACCGATCAGGTCTTGGACCTCAGGCACTCTTCAGCGCGGCTCAAACAGTGTGATGCGGTTGATGGCGCGGGGTCACAGCGACCCTCGTCTCATTTGGACAGGGCCGGAGATGTGGGCATCCAGCGGCGAGCGTGGCAGTGGGCGGTGGCCCACCGCACGCCAGCGGGGGAACTACCGCCGGGGAAGGCGATCGGCAGCCAGTTCGGGCGCAGCGAGCGCTGGGGACGGCTGGTCAAACAGGCTGGCCGTGGCGGACGGCTTGATGCCGTCGCGTCCTAGACAGGTGTCGTCGGAACGGGACCATGATCTGGTCGTACTCGGGGCGGTGCCGCCGGGCTGGCCGGAGCGCACCGGGGCCGGGCTCGGCGCCCGCGCGCTGCTGATCGCGGACGGCCCGATCGGCGGGGACTGCACGTTCACTGGGTGCGTTCCGTCCAAGACGCTGATCAAGCACGCCGGGCGGGGCGCGTCGTTCGGCGAGGTCATGGCGGCCGTGTGGGACGCCGTCCGTCTGATCGCGGTCACCGACACTGCCGAGGTCCCGCGTGGCGAGGGGATCGACGTCGTGTCCGGACGGGCGGTGTTCCTACACGTCGGCGAGCGTGGATTGCGGGCTGGTCCTTGTGTGATCGCCACCGGCGCGCGTCCGGCGGTGCCGCCGGTGCACGGGCTGACCGGTTTGTCCTACCTGACCAGCGACCGTGTTCGATCTGGACGAGGCGCCGCGATCGCTAGTCGGCCTCGGGGGCGGGACGACCGGGTGTGAGCTGGCCCAGGCGTCCGGACGCCTCGGTGTGGAGGTCACCGACGTGGAGTCGGCCGCCCGGCTGCTCCCGCAGGAGGATCCCGACGCGTCCGGTGTCATCGCGGAGGAAGTGTTCGCGCGGGAGGGCGTCATCGTCCACACCAGGGCCTGCGTCACCGCCGCCGACCTCGGCTCCGGCGGGATACCGCCGGCGGGCCACGAGGACGCCGGTGCTGTGCCCGGCCATGCCCTGGGGCGACGGCTTCGGCCGGCGACAAGCCGTGCTCGCCGAGCAGGGACACCTGGTGGAGGGCCGCAGCGGTGGCCAGCATGCCCTGGCTGCAGATCTTGGAGGACCCCGTGGTCACCGACCAACGCGATCACCCGCTAGAACGCACGGAATTGTATCTAGAGGCGTCCCGGCTTGCCGAGGAGCTTTAGCAGCCCTGCGAGTTCGCCGCCGCGCTGGACACCGAGATCGCCCAGCGCCGCCAAGACTCCGGTCAGCACTGGACCCCGCATCAGAGTGGGGGCGGATCTTGGCCTGGACGATGTCGTTGCTGGGCCGCCACGCGGAGCGGCTCGTCCGTGCCGAATCCGGGTGCGGGTGAGCCTGAGGTGCGATAGACCTCAGGGATGAATATTCAGACTGGGGCGAAGGGCCCCTATGCCGAGGACGTCCGTTGGGCCTACCGCCTCCGCGAGGGGGAGACCGCGTGGAAGGGTGTGCAACTGCAGCTCACCTGGGAGGTGCAGGACGAAGCGTTCAGCGACGACTACACCCCTGAGGACGCGACGGCGGCCGAGTTGTGGGGCCTGTACTGGCGAAAGTATGGCAACAAGATCATGTCCGATGACGAGAACGGGCCTGGTGTTGTCCCGATCCACTGGTTCGTGCTTGGTGACGGGGGCGGTGCCGGACACCTGGAGGGCGCGCCGTTCACCGGTGATCGGGAGGACTTCCTGACCTTCTACACGGTGCCGGTGAAGACGGACGGGTCCGGGGAGCGGATCAACTGGTTGCGCCTACCCGTGCAGGATTACGCGTGGCGGCCCGGCCGGTGTGACAAGGGCGGCTGGTTTCAGGAGGCGACGGGTTGGAAGCCGTCGCCGTTGCAGCCGGTCGTGGACCTGAGACTGGTTGGCCTGGCGGCGGGCCTGCCGATTCCGGCAGCGGCGAACGCGTAGCAAGCAACCGTAGAACGGACTGGAAGCCCGAGTGACCGGGGCCGTGCCCAGACGGGCGCTGCCCTGGTGCGTTCGTCCTCCCGGTTAGGAGCGTTGTCGCGATCCCTGACTCGGCCAGGCCCTGGTCAGTGGTTTGCGGTGAGTTCGCCGGTGACGGCGTAGACGACCTGGCCGCCGTCGGGGTCGGTGACCGCGGACACGTTGACCAGGTGCGCGACGCGGCGGGCGAAGATGACCAGGGCGGTGATCGAGTCGGCGACCACGCCGATGGCCAGGTTGTGGGTGGCGACCACCGCGGCGACGGTGACCAGCATGACGAGGGTCTCGCCGAGCGGCATCCGCTTGAGGGTGGACGGCCGGACCGAGTGCCAGTCGAAGGTGCCGACCGAGACCAGGATCATGACCGCGACCAGGGCGGCCATCGGGATGTCGGAGACGAGCGGGCCGACGGCGACGCACAGGGTCATCAGGAACGCACCGGCCAGGAAGGTCGACAGCCGGGTCCGGGCGCCGGCGCGGACGTTGATCATGGTCTGGCCGATCATCGCGCAGCCGCCCATGCCGCCGAACAGCCCGGTGACGATGTTGGCGATGCCCTGCCCGACGGACTCGCGGGTCTTGCCCGAGTGGGTGTCGGTGATGTCGTCGACGAGCTTGGCCGTCATCAGCGACTCCATCAACCCGACCAGCGCGAACGCCAGCGCATACGGCGCGATGAGGGTGAAGGTGCCCAGGGTGAGCGGGACGTCCGGGACGCCCAGGGCGGGCAGCGACGACGGCAGCGCGCCCTTGTCCCCGACGGTCGGCACGGCGATTCCCGCGGCGACGGTGATGACGGTGAGGACGACGATCGACACCAGCGGCGCCGGGACGAGATTGGTGATCCGCGGGAAGAGGATCATCAGCGCCAGCCCGGCGCCGACGAGCGGGTAGACCGGCCAGGGCACGTCGCTCAGTTCGGGGACCTGGGCCAGGAAGATCAGGATGGCCAGGGCGTTGACGAACCCGACCATCACGCTGCGCGGCACGAACCGCATCAGCCGGGCCCACGCCCAGCGCCCCGAGGACGATCTGGAAGATCCCGGCGAGGATGACGGTCGCGACCAGATGGCCGATGCCGTGCTCGCGCGCGATGGGCGCCACGACCAGGGCGACCGCGCCGGTCGCCGCCGAGATCATCGCGGGCCGTCCGCCGACGATCGCGATCGTGACGGCCATGGTGAACGAGGCGAACAGGCCGATCCTCGGGTCCACCCCGGCGATGATCGAGAAGGAAATGGCCTCGGGATCAGCGCGAGCGCGACGACCGGGTCGGCCAGCGCTTCCCGGCGACCTCCCACTCGTGTGACACACTCGGTCGCAGTCCCGCCGTGTGCCAGGTATCGTGCACCGTCACGTCCGTCGCTGGGAGGAACGCCAGCCATACAGTTCGCCACGGGAGGCGTCGGCCAACTGGAGACACTCTCTATTCGAGGAGGGCGTCGAGGTCCTCGGGCCCGAACCCGGCATCGAGCAACACCTGCCGGTCATCCTCCGGGATCCAGCCCCACAGTTGGGCGGTCACGGCGACCTCACGGTCGCGGGGGTGCGGGGGTGCGGGAGATCGAACCCGGTCAGGGGCGTGTCCTTCGGGTGGTGGAACAGGAACCGGCGGGCGCTGTTGACCGTGCACGAGTTGCTGTACAGCGCCACTGCGGCGACCCCGGCAACACGGATGTCACGCCCGTGGGGCGATATCTCGGGCGGCACGGCGGACGGTAGGTACATCGCCAGCGAGTGGCGGCGGGTCAGTGGCGCATGGAGGACGGTCGCGTTCTCGACACCGGTCCCCAAGCCCATCCGGGTCGCGTCGGCGTTCGGGACGACGAACACGGGATGGTCGCTGGTCGCGAGGGTCTTCCGCTGGAACACGGTGAGCACCCAGGAGCGGTCTAGAAGTGACTGCGTGACGCGGGGCAGCAACTGCGCCAGGTGCTGCACGTGGTGGTTCGCGTGGACCCGCGCGCGGAGCGGGTTCTTGAAGAGGTCGACCCATTCGCGGTCGACGGTGTCGTCGTCGGCCGGTTCGTCCGCGGCGGCGAGGGCCTCGCGCACCCGCTGGCGGCCGCCGCTGATCGTTTCGAGGAGGAGCGCGTGGGTTGCGATCTCGCTCATGGAGTCCCTCACCCCGTCACCGCGCAGGAGTTGCAGCGCCAACCATGCGGCCATGGCGACCCGGTGCCCCTCGGCGAGCGGCCACACTCCGGTGGCGAGTTCGCACTACGCGGCGGCGGCGAGTGTCTCGATCTGGGAGAGGGCTTGTTCCGCGAGGTCGGACTGGTGCCCGTCGTTGTCGATGACCGTGTAGAAGTTGGTCTGTACCGAGGCGTTGGCGATGTTCTGGGTGAAGGTGCGGTTACCCGGCAGCATGACCGTTGTGACCCGGTCACGCTCGTCGGCGAAGTACCGCAAGTAAAACTTCGACACGACGTGATGGCGCTTTGCCTGCTCCGGCACGCCTCCCCCCTCAACACCGGCCTATCCGGCAAAGGTCAGGCTAGGACGCCCCACCGACACGCTGCCCGCGTCCGAGCGAATCCTCCAATTCCGAGGGTTTCGGGCTCTCTCGGTGGTTAGCGTCCTCGATGTGACGAAGGACGAGTACGACGACGGCATCATCGCCAAAATCGCCCGGGCGGCCGAACTGCTGGAGCACCTTCAGGTCATGCAAGCGGAACTTCGCGAGGGCCGCGAGGAACACCAATACGCGCGTCACGACAATGCACGCGGTGACGAGACCAACCCGATGGTGTGGGTTGAATGGGTGGTGACCAAGGCCCCTACCACCTCGACAGCGAAGCCGCACATCACTACCGCATCACCGGCCAGAGCTGGGCCGAGGCAAACCCCTTCACCTATCTCAGGTGCACCTCCGGCGAAGCCGAGCCGACGCCCACCGGCCGCTTGCGGCGGCAAGGACGGGACCCGCCCTAGCGTGACTCGATGGTCACCGACGCGTACGCAAGTCGGAAACGGGCCCAAGCGATATCCGCCAGCACCGCCCTCTTGTTATAGCGGTCGGGGATGGCGCGGGCGATGCGCTCGGCGGCGAACGGGCCTTTGGCCCATAACGCCTCCGCCACACCCAACACGTTCACCGTCTGCCCGGGAGGTTCGGTGATGGTGTGGGTTGCACGCTGTTCGCGCTCGCGGTCGGTCCGGCCGCCGGCACCTGCCCTTACTCCGGGCTGGCGTCGTTTCGGGAGCGGGGCGCGCGGTGGTTCTTCGGACGGGACCGGGCCGTCGCCGATCTGCTGGGGTCGCCGGCGGATCAGCTTCCGGGAGTGACTCCATGGTGCAGTGGCCGTGCTTCGATCAGCGTGGACCGCGGCCCCGGTGTGGCCGCGGTGAGAGCAAAGCCGCCGCGGCCCAGCAACCTTGTCCATTCATCGGCGGTGCGTTCCCGGCCACCTAGGAGTACCAGCATGTGTAGGTCAAGCAGCTTCGCCGGATGCGGGCCGCCGTCGTCGGGCACGACCTGTTCCAGCAGTAGCAAAACGCCGTCCGCGGACATCGCCTCACGGCAGCGCTGGAGGATGGCCACCGCCTCGTCGTCCGCCCAGTCGTGCAGGATCTGGGCGAGTACGTAGACATCTCCCCCCTCCGCCACGCCGGCGAAGAAGTCTCCGCCGACGCAGCACACCCGATGGCCGAGGCCCGCCTCCTCCAGTGTCCGCGAAGCCTTGTCCACAACGTGCGGCAAATCGAAGACGACTCCCTGGAGCTCGGGCCGGGCCGCGAGCAGCACCGACATGAGCACGCCGTTCCCGCCGCCGACGTCCACCACCGTGCCGGCGCTGCCCCACGACCACTCGAGCAGCGGCAAGAGGCGCAGCTCCACCAGCCCGGCCTGGGCTCGGTTGAACGACCTGGCCGCCTCCGGGTGCCCGGCCAGCCAGTCGAAATACGGGCTGCCGTACACCACGTCGAAGGCCGCCTCACCCGTGCGCAGCGAATGCGCGGCACGTGACCAGGCCACGTACGCCTCACCCGACATGAGTTCGGCGAAGTGGCGCAGCGATCCCGGCTCCTCCGCGCATAGCAACCGACCCTGCGGAGTTAGCGCGAAGGCGTCCCCCGATTCCTGTGTGAACAGCCCCTCGGCGGCGAGCACCCGCAGGAACCGGCGTAGCGCGTCGGCGTCAGTGCCGGTGTCCGCGGCCAGCGTCGCCGCCGTTGCAGGTCCGGCGGCCAACCGTTCGGGGATCTCCATCTCGCACACCGCGTGGATCGCCTGCGAGACGATGAAGCCCATGATCATCCTGCGCACGGCGGTGTTCGGGTCGGTCATCGGTCCGGTCCCTCCCCGGCTCATCCGCGGGTCGGCGTGGTCAGGGCCGGAAAGAGCGGCGTGTCAACAGTGGTCTTGAGATAGTCGGCGCCGGCGGTCCCACCGGTCCCTGGAGTCACCCCGATGATCTTGAGCGTGATCCCCCAGTGCGTGCGCTTCATCCCCCTCCAGGCCCCGTCCATCCTGGCCAGCTGGGCCGCGACGTCGGTGAGCCTCTCGCTCGGTACCCGGTCGGCCGCTGCGATGAACGCGTCCTGGAGCGTGGGGCCGGGGATGTCGAGGGCCGGAAGCTTGTCGGCGTGTGGATGGGGTAAGCGGGTGGCGCTCCGTAGTTCCACCTCACGGTAGGCCTTGGACTGGATGGCACTGCGTCCCGAGGTGTATTCGCGGATCACGGCGAAGGTCTTCTTCGGCATCGTGGTCACCACGCGATACAGGGCGGCGGTCGACTCGAGCCGATCCGCCGCCTCGGCGATCTCGGACTTGGCGAGCTCGGCGTCATCCAGTTCCAGGGCGCGGGTGGCGCGGGTGAGATGGCCGACCACCTGGCGATACAGCATTTCGAAGATCTGGATGCTTCGGATGAACATGTGCTCGTCATGCAGGCGTGTGGTGGGGAGCATGGCAAGATTGGCCGCGCGCAGGTGCGCGGAGGGCACGGCCGCCAGCGCCCTCCCCGCCTGTTCCCGGCAGTACGTCACGAAGTCCGCGCCGTTCGCCCCGCCAGGCTTGCGCTGGGTCACCTCCGGCGCATCGGGCGCGAGCCGCGCGGATCTCGTCAGTGCGTGCAGGCAGGCCTGAGTGCGGCCATGTTGTGCCCGGTGATCGGGGACGTGGCTCAGGGCCGCCGCCTCGGTCGCCAGGAGCTCGGCGATCAGCGTGATGATGAGTGTGTCGATCCGTGCGCCCGCGACCCCCTCAAGCAGCTCGGTGCCCAGGTAGGAGTTGTAGTCGCCATCATCCTGGTCGAACGTGCTGGGCAGCCAGGTCGTCAGCCACCAGGGGGCGTCGGAGGGATCGGCGGGGCCGCTAAGCCACGCGTGGGCGTCGCGCAACGCCGCGACGAGCCTGCAGTCGGCCTGCGTCCGCCCGACGGCCTGGTAATGGGAAATGACCGCGTCGTAGGGGAAAGCGCCGTGCCCTTCCCGCCAGCGGTTCAGATTGCGTAGCGCGCGTTCTCCCGACACGTCTTGATGAGCGGCGTTTACCACCGACGCACGCGATCCTCCGACACCTATTTTTGTGACGTCATTCACGATTCTCTCCAGCCATCGAAAATCATTTCCGAGAAAACCTTCGCGCTAAAATCGATTAGTCGCCGCCGGAGTGTCGATCAACGGACTGTGAATCCTCCGTCCACCGGTATGACCGCTCCCGTCACCTGCCGCGCGTCGTCGCTCCCGAGCCACACCGCTGTCGTAGCCACGTCATTCGCCTCGACCAGGCGGTTCGTCGGTTGGGCCCCAGCGAATGTCCGCTCATGGTCCACCGTAGGCACAGCCAGGCAACGAGCGATTTCGAACAGCATCCGCCCCTCCAGGAGCGGGTCGTCTCGTACCGAACCCGGGCACAGGGCGTTGACACGGATACCGAGTGGGGCGTAGTCCAGAGCCGCGGCGCGAGTGAGGCCGATGAGGCCGTGCTTCGCGGTGACGTATGCGGGGAAGTAGCGGTAACCGACCATTCCTGCGGTTGAGGATATGTTGACGACACTCCCGGAGCCCTGGGTGATCATGGTGGGGATTACTTCGCGCAGGGCACGCCATGACCCCGACAGGTTAATGTCCAACATCAGCTCCCATTCTTCGTCGGAGACGTCATGTGCCGGACGGCCGGACGGGGCGGCGATGCCCGCGTTGTTGATCAGGATGTCGATGCCGCCGAAGCGATCGAGCGCCGTTCGGGTGGCCGCGCGTAGATGTCCGCTATTACGTACGTCACCGAGGCATTCGGCCACAGACGCCCCAGCCTCCCGGCAGACGTGGGCAGTCGTACTCAATTGGCTCGCGGTGCCTAAGGGGTAGGGGCATCCATTGATATCATCGCCCACGTCGAGGAGCACAAGGTCGGCCCCCTCACTGGCGTAGGCGATGGCGATGGCGCGGCCGATGCCGCGCGCGGCACCGGTGATCAGGACCCGTTTGCCGGTCAGGCGCATGTATCGATCTCTTTTCGTTTCAACCTTGGAGCGGTATCGGCAGCAGAGGGATCGGCGAAGGGCCTTTTGATGATGTTCCGTACTGACGGTTTTCGGGCCCCACAGGTATGATCCGGGTCACGCGAGTATCGAATGGCGTGGATTCGATTACGCCCCGTTCTCTCTGACCCTCAGCAGTGAGTCAGGCTGACCACTAAGTTGCGTGAGTGCGTCAGTGGTGGCACGAGCGAGACGTTCGGCTGCGGGACGCGGTACGTAGTCGGGATCCAGATATAGGTGGCCGGTGATCGTGTCTCCACCGAGTTCTGCCATGAGTGTCAGGTCGAAGCGGGCGGGCGGCCGGAATATCCAGGAATGCGGCATCACTTGGGCGCCATGCACTGACCACCGCTCCTCGGATGTCTCCTCTACTGAGAATGCCACGTTGCACAGTGGCGGTGCCGTGCCGCCACGTTCTCGAACGGGAGCCAGCGCGCGCACTACGTGCTGAAAAGGGATTTCCTTGTTGAAGAAAGCGTCCAGGGTGACGGTGCGCACATGTTCCACGAACTCTCGTATGCTGAATGACTCCGCCGGGGCGATCCGCAGCAACACGGTGTTGTCGAACGAGCCGATGACACCTTCCAAGGCGACTGACGGCCGGTCGGTCACTGGCGTGCCGACGATGAACTCGTCCGCCTCGGTGACCCGGGTGAGCGCCGCCGCGAATCCAGCGAGCAGCACCACGAAAGCGGTGGTCCCGAAGGTGGGGCCCGCCTCCCGGACCGCACGAACGGCGTCGGCGGGCAGTGCGAAAGTGATGACGTCCGTGCGCCGGGGTTCCGGTGTCCCGGCGACGCCACCGGCGAAGGAGAGAAGCTCCGGCGGTCGGGCCAAACGCTCGCGCCAGTACGCGAGTTGTTCTTTGGCCTCGTCGCCGTCCAGCCATCTTCGCTGCGATGTCACGTATTCGGCGTAAGTGGCACTCAGCGGGAGAAGCCGGGGTGCTCGACCAGCCGCGAAGTCATCATACAGCGTCCAGAACTCGCGTCGGAGAATTGCGCCTGACCAGCCGTCCACAGAAATGTGGTGCAGGACGAGAAGGATGACGTGTCCATCTGGTGCATGTGATTGCCTGAAGTGCGCCACCCGCAGCAATGGCCCGTCCCGCAAGTCGAATGGCTGTAGCGCGGCGGCAGTGAGGAGCCTCTGCAACTCTTCGTCGTCCGCGGCCACCTGGGACATGACATCGACATTCACCATGTGCGGCGCGAAGAGCCGCCCCTCGGGCGTCCCGGTCTCGTCGTCCACGCCGGTGCGGAGGGCCTCGTGCCGTGCGACCAATGCCTCCGCGGCACGACACAGCGCGGATTCGTCCACTTTTCCTACTAGCCGGAAGCATTCGGTAACGTTGTACGTGCCTTCGGGCACCATCTGGTCCAGGACCCATAAGCGCTCCTGTCCAGCCGACAGCGGTACGCGTTGGGCAACCGGTGGGTGGTCGGATTGAGGCATGCGTCGTGGTCCGTTCTACGCTGGATCGAGGCCGACCCGGGTGGTACGGAGCGGCCTTGAGACCAGTGCGAGCAGCCCGGTAATGGACGCTGCGATCGCGCACACGGCAACGGTGACCGTGACGCCCGCCTGACCCGCGAGATTGCCGAGGACGTTGTTCATGAGGAGCAGCGGGAGGCTCTGCACAAGCGTCAGCAGGGCCTGGATCCGGGACAGATGAGAATCCGGCGTCACCGTCATGATCAGCGGGCTGATGTGCGAGGAGAACAGCCCGTTGCCGAGCCCGACCACCAGACCCGCGGCGAGCGCCGCGTTCGAACTGGGCACCAGGGCGAGCGCCAGGACGCCCGCCCCCGCCGTCATCAAGCCGAAAGCCGCCAGAAGCCCGGGCCGGCCGAGGGGGCCACGCCGCAGGACGCCGAGCGTGATCGCGACCATCCCGATCCCCTGGGCTCCCACGACGAGACCGGTGGCCCCCGCGCCCCAGTCCTGGTCACGGGCGAGCAGTGGCAGCAGGAGCGGCATGACGGGCAGCAGGAACCCAGCCGCCGCGCCAATGAGCAGCAGACCGGGCCGGAGCACCGCGTCACCGAATCCAACGCGCACGCCGTCCGCGATCTGCCGCAGGACGGGCTGCTTGGAGCCGCTCGCCGGTACGTCCTGACTCGGCTTGATCGCGATGAGCACGATGAGGACGAGCGCGAAGGTGACCGCGTCGACGAGCGCGACCCCGGCGAGGCTTACGAGCGCGACAAGGACACCACCCAGCGGCCCTCCGCCCATGGTGACGACCTGAGTCCCGATTTGGCGTAGGGCAAGCGCGCGGGGCAGCCCGTCCTTGCCGACGATGCGGCGCGGCATCGACCCTGAAGCGGGCAGATAGAAGGCGTCCACGATGCCGATCAGGACACCCGTGGCGATCAAAAGCCACGGTTCGGCTCCCAGGCGGTACGCCAGGGCGGCCAGCAGAAGGGACGCGACGAACATCACCGCGTCACCGCTAATCATCACGCGGCGCGCCCCGAGCTGGTCGCCGACCGCCCCGCCCACGAGCAGCAGGGCCGCGCGCGGCAGGTTGATCGCGGTGAGCACAAGGCCCGCCACAGCGCCCCCGTACGCGGTCGCGGACCAGCCGAGCGCGAAGTAGAGCACCGAGTTGCCCATGAAGGAGGCGAGCGCACTCGTCAACCAAATGAGGTAGGTGCGCGGCAGCCGGGGGCGCGCGGAGGCGGGACGCGGCTCGGCAATGGCAGAAGCCGTCGGGCTCCCGCCGCGGTGTTCGATGTTACCGATGGCAGATCTCCGCTGATTGAGACACGGGCGCGGCGGACCCGGCCTGTTGAGAGCGTCAGGCCGCACCGTCCCCTGCATGGGATGGACTCGGAACGTGAAGTAGCGTCCACGGATCTGACCGCCATGGACACTGCGGATTGGCGGCGTCCGCAGGCGATCCAGATGCCATCGGCCGACGCGCGTTCCCTGAATGAGGCGGGCGGAACCGGTGACCGCTGTGGGACGCGGCCCGGTCGGGCGGCGCCGGGTGAGGTGGTCCAAGTCCGTCCCCGCTGCTCAGGCGCCGGCGGCGCGCTTGGCCTCGGCCAGTTGGTCGATCTGGCGGGCGAAGGCTGCCACGGTCGGCTGGGCGAACAGGTGCCGCATTGTCAGGCGAAGCCCCGTCCCTGCCCGCAGCGTGGAGATGGCCCTGGTGGCCCGTAGCGAATGGCCACCTAGTTCGAAGAAGTTGGCCTCGACCGAGTTGACAGGCCGCTCCAGGACGGTCGACCACACTTCGGCGACGAGAACCTCGGAGTCGGTCGCCGGGGCTGTGCCCGACGCGTCATCTTGGGCGCCGTGCGCCTGGCACAGTTCTACGAGCGCTCTCTCATCCACCTTGCCGGCGGGCGTGAGTGGAAGCGCGTCAACGCAGACGATGCGCGTTGGCACCATGTAGTCGGGAAGCACCGCCGCCAGGTGGGCGCGAACGGCTTCGCCGAGTGGTTCGTCCGCCCCTGCCGATACGGCCGTTCCCACGACGGCCAGCCCCAGCATCAGAACGTCCCCCCCGGGAATCGTGAACGTGCTCGCCGCATCGACACCGGGCACTGCCTCCGCGGCGCGAACGACCTCGGCGGGCTCCACCCGGAAACCGCGGATCTTGAGCTGCTGATCGATCCGCCCGATGAACTCCAGACAACCGTCCGACCTGCGTCGTACCAGGTCTCCGGTTCGGTACATTCGGCCACCATTACCGGAGGGCTCTGGTAGGAAGCGGCTGGCGGTCAGTCCAGGCCGACCATGATAGCCGCGGCCCACACCCGCCCCCGCGATGAACAATTCGCCCGATTCTCCATCCGCCACCTCGCGCAGCGCCGGGTCCAGCACGTGGACGCGGTAGTTGGCGACCGGCCGCCCGATGGTCACCGGATCGTCATCGACGGTGGTGTCCGCCCAGGTCGCGCAAATGGTCGTCTCGGTCGGGCCATAGGCATTGAGGAAGCGACGTCCGGACGACCAGTGCTTCGCGAGTTCCGGAGGGCAGGCCTCGCCCGCGGCGATGACGGTGGACGGCCCGGCGTCCGGTTCCGGAACCTTGAGCGTGGCCAGTAGGGAGGGCGTCGCGGTGACGACACCGAGTGATTTCGTGAACAGGTCGTCGACGCCCTCACGTGGATCTGCGAGTACGAGCCCCCGCCCGCCGGCCAGGGGGATGAGCGTCGACCAAAGCCAGCCATCGAACCCTGGCGCCAGCACGTTGACGCCCTCCATGCCTTCTTCCGGGACCAATTCGGCGACGGCGGCCAGGAGGTTCGCCACGTTTCCATACGTGACACCGACCCCTTTCGGCTCGCCCGTGGTCCCGGACGTGTACATGATGTAGGCGAGGGAGCCCGGAAGGGCCGCGGGCCGCTGCGGCATCCCGCCGGCCGACGAAGGGAAATCCGTCCGGGGGTCCACGACGCGAACGCCTAGCTCGGCAACGAGCGGGGAGTCGCTCTCGGCCACGAGCACGCCAACTCCGGCATCGCGGGCGATGGCAGCGAGACGACCAGTCGGATGTGCGGGGTCGAGAGGTACGAACACGCCTCCTACCCGCCATACCGCAAACAGCGACGTCACCAGGTGGCGGCTGCGCCCCAGATGCACGCCGACAGGTGTTTCGGGCTTCACACCGAACGAGGCGAGCCGGTTGGCCAGTTCCTCGGCGCGGCGACTCAGCTCGGCGAATGTGAAAGTGCCGTCCGGGGCCCACACAGCCCTGAGATTGGCATGCCTCCTGGCGTGCTCTGCCATCGTAATGGCGACGTTGAGGTGTTCATCGAAGTGGATGGTGGGACCGTCCATTGTCCGCTCCTCTGCGCTGATAAGGCATGACGAACTGAGCGTGGTGTCAAAAGAAGGCTGAGGGGACGGCTTGCGCGATGACCAGAGACGAGTGTTAAGGAACCCGGTAGCAGAGTACCTTCGCTCCGTCGCCACCGGGAGCGCACGTTGCTCGAACGTCTGGATGGTACGCGAACGCCCGAACGAGATCAACTACTTGTTGTCAAGATGGACTTCACGTACTCTGACAAAGTCTGAAGCGGCGGCCGACCGCAATCACCTCAAGGACCTTGGAGTTCCATGAGTAGCCAGCGCGCAAGCGCATCCAGCGAAGATGTGCTTAAACTGTGGCTTCACAGTGGAGTAAGGGCACGTGTTCCCGAGCTGGTCAAGGCTGACAGAGATAGTTTCTTACCGGCTTCGCACGCCCAGCGCGGCATGTGGCTTGCCCAGGAAGTGGGCGGCGTCGAGGACCGATCCCTGGCAGCGGCACACACGTACGGCTTGGCTGGCCGGCTCGAGATAGACGCCCTGCACGCCGGGTTGAACGCAGTCCTCGCACGTCACGAAGTACTGCGCACAGGTTTTGCGCTGTGCGACGGTGACCTCCACCAGGTGGTCGGCGTTCCGAGCGAACTCGATCTGCGGGTAGAGGAGACGGACGACGGTCATGAACTCTCCGCGCGAATACGGACATTCGCTGACATACCATTCGACATGGCGCAGGGACCGCTGCTGCGTGCGCGCCTGTTCCGCTTGGCCGCGGACCGGCACGTTCTATGTGTGGTGTTCCACCACATCGCCAATGACGGCTGGTCGATGGAAATCTTTCACCGGGAGCTGGCGGCCCTGTACGGTGCGGCAATCGACCTGCCCGGCGTGACCGATCCCATCGCGCTTTCCGACCTGGCCGAGCTGGACCGACTCCCATTTCAGTATGCCGACTTCGCCGTGTGGCAGGATGGCCAGGCGCAACATCCTGAGACGCACGCCGAGGCCCTTGCCCACTGGCGGTCGAGGCTCGCCGGCGCCCCGCCTCTGTTGACCTTGCCCACCGACAGGCCGCGCAATGATGTAAGGTCGAGCGCCGGTGACCGCGTCGAGTTCGATCTCCTGAAACCCACCGTAGAGCGTGCAACCGAGGTCGCGAGCGCGTACGGCACCACGCTTTTCACCTTCCAATGCGCGGCGTTTCAGGCCCTGCTGGCGGCATGGTCAGGCCAGTCAGACACGGTGATCGGCATCACCACGGCCAACCGCTCCCTGCCTGAGACCGAGTCGTTGATCGGCTTCTTCGTCAACGTCCTGCCGCTGCGCGGCACGTATCGACCGGCCGATGCCTTCGCCGAGTTCCTTGCGGAGACGGCCGGCGCGCTCATCGAGGCGTATCGTCACGAGACCCTGCCCTTCGAGCTACTCCTGGAGCACTTGGCCACGCCGCGCGAGGCTGGATACAACCCGCTGGTGCAGGTGACCGTCGCCTCCCACCAGGAACTCGCAGCGCCCCTTTGCCTTCCACACCTGGTTGTCGAGCACCTGGAGCCCGAACGTCATTACGTCCAAGAGGACTTGACGCTCTACCTGACGACGGCGGGGGCCGGCAGCCGGGGCTATCTCGATTTCCGCACCGATCTTTTCGATCGGCCCACGATCGAGGCTTTCGCGGAGAGCTTCGTACGCTTCATCGGCCTCGCAGCCGACGGGCCGGACACTTCGCTCGGCTCGCTTGTCGAGCAGGCCGGGCTGCGGTGCGGGCGTGCGCCGAGCGGACCGGACGGCGCGGGCGCCGCAGAGCCCGCGCGGACCGGCGATGCGATGCTGTCGACAGCCACCGAACACCTCGTCGCCGAGGTATGGCAGGACATTCTCAATTGCAGATCCCTCGGCGCTGATGACGTCTTCTTCAAACTGGGCGGCACGTCCATGGCGGCCACCCGCGTCGCCAACCGGCTCTCTGAACGCCTTGGCCCCGGTATCACGGTGCGCGTCCGGGATGTGTTTCTGCACAGCAGGCTCGACGCGCTCGCTGAACGGGTCGACGAGCTTGTCGCGAGAGCGGAAGGGAACGGCCGGTGACCGGTGAACGTAGCGGTGACGCCTGGTTATGGGATCTGCGCCGCCGGCCTCGGAACCCCCGCGCGACGCTCGTCCTGCTGCCACACGCCGGCGGCTCAGCCCAAGGTTACGGAGAATGGGCACACTGGTTTCCGGAAGACGTCCGAATCGTGGCGGCCCAGTACCCGGGGCGCGGCCCCCGCTACGGCGAGACGCCCGCCACCCGGATTGAGCAGCTCGCGCAACCGCTGGCCGAGGTTCTGCGCGAGATCGACGGTCCGCTGCACATCTTCGGTCACAGCCTCGGCGCCCACCTCGGGTTCGAGGTGTGCTGGCGGCTCAAACTGCTCGGCAGGTCCGCGGCGGCCTTCTACCCGTCGGCGGCGGCCGCCCCGCACACTCTTCGTCCGGGGCGGCGCCACCCGGGGGAACTTGATGACGCGACCGTGCTCGCCCAGCTCAGGGAGCGCGGCGGTTTGCCCGACGACGTCCTCGGTCACCCCGAACTCCTCGACATGGTGATCGAAGCATGCCGTACCGACATGGCCGTCACCTATCACTACCGCTACGGTCCCATGCGGCGTCTTCTCGATTGTCCCCTGCTCGCCTTTGGAGGCCGCAGTGATGTGGCCGTACCCGCTGAACTCGTTGAGCGCTGGCCTGAGTTGAGCACCGGCCCCAATGAAGTCCACCTGCTCAGTGGCGGCCATTTCTACGTTCACGACCACATGCCGTTGGTGACCGCCGCCCTCCGGAGCTGGCTGGGCCCACGGATTCCACCTGGCCTTCCCCATCGACACCGTCCTGATCAACACGGACAAGCGCTTCGTGCCCCTTCGGTTCCCCGCCTTACCACGAGCGGAGCTCCCACCATGCCAGACGACATGGTTACCTTGCCCATCGAATTGGCCATCGGCAAACCACCGATCATCCCCGTCCCGGACCTCCCGGATGTAGTCGCTGCGACTGAGTGGCTGACCGTGCACAAACGGGAGCTCCGTGCCCAACTCCTTCGACACGGCCACCTGCTGATCCGCGGCCTCCCCATCACCGATGCCGACGCCTTCGCCGCCTTGCGCGACGTTCTGGTCGATGAGCGTGCCGCCTACAAAGAGAAGGCGACGCCACGCAGCAACTACGGCTCGGATATCTTCTCTTCGACGGATCTGCCAGCCGCCCAGCCCATTCATCTGCACAACGAGAACAGCTATACCCTCGATTTCCCCGGGCTGCTCATCTTCGCCTGTATCGCCGCCCCCAGCGCGGGCGGCGCCACCACCGTTGCCGACGTTCGCGAGGTACTGCAAGCCCTCCCCGCAGATCTGGTGCAAAAGTTCCGCGCGACAGGCTGGCTGCTGACGCGTAACTACTATCGCGCCGCCGGGCTGCCCTGGACCACGTCGTTCGGGACTGAGAACCGCGAGGACGTCGAGGCGTATTGCGCGAACCAATTGATCGGCTGCATATGGACGGGCGAGGACGGGCTGCGCACGGTGCAGCGCCGCTCCGCGGTTGTCACGCACCCGGTCACCGGTGACGAGGTGTGGTTCAACCACGCCGCGTTCTGGAGCCGTTGGTCGTTGGAGGAGGAGGTTCGCGATGTATTGGAACTGACCTTCGGCGCAGACGGCATCCCTTTCGACACGGCGCACGGAGACGGTGCAACGCTGGGCGAAGAGGAGATTCGTGCCATCAACGCCGCCTACGCGGCCGCCAGCCGGCGGGAACGCTGGCAGCCGGGCGATCTGATGCTCGTCGACAACATCCTCTCCGCCCACGGACGTGAAACGTTCAGCGGTAGCCGGAAGATCCTTGTCGCCATGGGTGAGCCGGTCCTTCTGGCGGACTGCTCTCCGACTGTGGAGCCGGCCGCGGCCGCAGCCACCGCATCCCACTGACCGCACCGATATTTGGAGCATGTCGTAGATGCCGAACCTCGACTGTGTCGTCATCGGCTACAACGAAGGCGACTTCAATGACTACCGGCTTATGTGCGAGCGAAGCGGTCTTCAATCCCCCGAGTGGCAGATCTTCCGCAAAGAGCATCTGGACATAGACGGCCGTCCGATGCCGTGGATGGATATGCTCAGCACGCTGCGTAATCGGACCACCGGACGAAACGACCGCTACCACGTCGGTGAAGTCTTCAATCTCGCGAGCCTGTACCTGGTCAACTTCCTGCGCCGCCATGAAGTGCGTGCCGATGCTGTTTCGCTGTTCGGTGCCGAACGGGAGAGGCTGGCAGAAATGCTGTCCGGCGGCCCTTCTGTCGTCGCCATCACGACCACGTTCTATGTCAATATCCTCTCGGTGATCCCGATCGTCGATTTTGTCCGGAGCCATGCCCCGGATGCGCATATCGTTGTCGGTGGCCCGCTCATCGACAACTTGTGCCTGGACGGCATTACCGATGAAGTGCAGGACCTTTTTCATGGCATGGGTGCGGACAGCTATGTCCGCGAATCTCAGGGAGAGCACACCCTGGGGCTGTTGTGCCGGGCGGTCATGTCGCGCGGCTCACTGGGCGAGGTGCCGAACCTCATCACCTGCCGCGAAGGCGGAGACTGGGTGAGCAACCGCCGTAAGCCCGAGGCCAATGATCTCGACGCCTACGCCATCGACTGGGCGGCGCTCAGTTCCGAGCGGATCGGTGCCACCGCGCAGACCCGCACCGCCCGCTCCTGCGCCTTCAAGTGCAGCTTCTGCGACTACCCGACCCGCGCCGGCGCCCTGACCACGGCTTCCGTTGAGACGGTGCGCCAGGAAATGCGTGCGTTGGCGGAACTCGGCGTACGCAATTTGGTGTTCGTCGACGACACGTTCAACGTGCCGCCCAAACGCTTCAAGGAACTGTGCCGCATGATGATCGAGGAGAACCTCGGTATCAACTGGTACTCATACTTCCGCTGCTCCAACGCCCGCGACGAGGAGACGTTCGACCTTGCGGCGGCCAGTGGCTGCCGCGGCGTGTTCCTCGGCATCGAGTCCGGCGACATGGACATCCTCGCCAACATGAATAAGCTGGCCCAGGACTCCCAGTATCGCGTCGGCATCGCCCGCCTCAAGGAACGGGACATCACCACGTTCGCCTCGATCATCGTGGGTTTCCCGGGCGAGAACGAGCGCACGATGCAGAACACCATCAACTTCGTGAACGAGACCGCACCCACCTTCTGGAGAGCCCAGCCCTGGTGGGGCAACCCGCGCTCGCCGGTTTACAAGAACAAGGAGCTGTACGGTATCCAGGGCGCCGCCTATGACTGGTCGCATGCCACCATGAACTCCCGCGAAGCGGCCCAGTGGTGCGACACCATGTTCGACCGGGTGACCGAATCGGTGTGGCTGCCCTTGTACGACTTCGACTTCTGGTCCCTGCCCTACCTCGACGGCAAGGGCCTCAGCGTGGATCAACTCGTCCCGCTGCTTCAGGTCTCCCAGGACTTGATGCGCGAGCGCGACGGCGCCCGGCCCGACACAGTCCGGCTCGCCACCCTCAACGACCAACTCGCCAAGGGGATCGCCGCGCTCGACCTTGCCCCGGCCCGATTCTCCTACGTTTCATGATTCCCGACCGCATCGCCGCTGCCGCCCGGGCCCATCCCGACCGCGTCGCCGTTGTCGGACCCTCAGGCTCGCTCTCTTATGCCGAACTCGACGATCTGTCGGGTCGAGTGAGTGGGAGCCTCGTGACGCGCGGACTGCCTCGGCAGGCCGTCGTCGGCCTGCACCTGGCCCGGGGTCTCGATCTCGTCGTCGCGCTCGTCGGAGTTCTCAGGGCGGGTTGTGCCTACCTGCCGCTGGACCCGCGGCATCCCGCCAAATGGTCGCGCGAACTGGTCCAGCGTGCGGGCGCGGCAGCGGTGGTGAGCGGGGGAGAGGCGCCGGTCTGGCCGGAAGGATGCCCGGGGGTGGACGTTGCCGGGGCAGTGCGCGGAGACGCGATCCCGCCGGAACCACTCCTCGCGCACGAGGTAGCCTATGTACTGTTCACGTCCGGAACGACTGGGGCCCCCAAGGCAGTCGAGGTCACCCACGGCAACTTGATCCATCTGCTGCACGGCCTGGAGCGCACCGTGTGGCGGGGCGTGGGACATGCTCGGGTGGCCTGGAACGCCAGCGCCTCGTTCGACGCCTCCGTACAGCAGTGGCTGCGGTTGTGCCGCGGTGACACACTCGTCCTCCTGGATGAGGACACGCGTCTCGACCCTGAAGAGATGGCGAGATACCTGAGCCGCCACAAGGTGACCGATCTCGATGCCGTGCCTTCTCACCTCATCCAGCTAAAGGACTCTCTCGCGGAGTCGGGGCAACCGTTGCGCCTGTTGGTCGGTGGCGAACCGCTGCCGGACGGACTGTGGCGGGAGCTGGCCCGGTCCCCGGGCATACGTGCCTGGAACTTGTACGGACCCACTGAATGCACCGTCGACTCGACGGTGGCCGAAGTGATGGGAGAGCGCCCCCTCCTGGGGGCGCCGCTGCCCGGCGTGCGGTGCCACGTCCTCGACGAATGCCTCATGCCCGTTCCCCAGGGCGAGGTGGGGGAGTTGTTCATCTCCGGCTCGGGTGTCACCCGGGGCTATAGGGGGATGCCATCACGTACCGCTGCCAGCTTCTTGCCGGACCCGTTCGCCGCCGACGGCTCACGTATGTACCGGACCGGCGACCTGGTGCGTCGTTGCGAGACGGGCGAATTGGAGTACGTACGCCGCAAGGACCGCCAGCTGAAGGTGCGCGGCCACCGCGTCGAACCGGGCGAGATCGAGGCGGCACTGCGCGCTCTTCCCGGTGTCGTCAACGCGGCGGTCGTGCAGCCCCGTCCGGATCAGCCGCTCGTCGCGTACGTGGTGACGGCGCCGGAGACGGCGGTGCTCATCGTGCATGACCGGCTGCGCGAGATCCTCCCGGGACACCTGGTGCCCGGGGCTGTGATCGCGCTCCCCGCCTTTCCGCTGACACCTCACGGCAAGATCGACTACGCCACGCTCGCGGAGCTTCGGGCGACCGGCGACGGCGAGGCCGCCGGCCTCGGGCTCACGGACGCCTGGGAAGCCGAGATCGCCGAAATCTGGGCCAAGGTCCTCGCTCGGCCTCAGATCAGCGGCGACGCCGACTTCTTTGATCTGGGCGGTGACTCATTAGGGGTCACCCGCGTCCTCAACCGCTGCCGTGAGCGGTTCGGGGTCCACCTCCGCCCGCGAGTCCTCTTCGATAACTCTGGCCTGCGGGACTTCGCGGAGGTTCTACGGCGGGCGACCGCACCGGACTGAGCTTCGCGCTCCCGCCGCCGCTCCCCGTCACATCCCCCTCCTGCCTGCCCGCGCCGAAGGAGAATCCCGTGAGTGAGCAAATGACCGGTCACTCCAGCCCTATCCGCATCGAACGCGATGGCCCGGCGCCGGCCTCCTTCTCTCAGGCCCGACTCTGGTTCGCCGACCATATGGGTCGCAGAGGGCTCGAGTTCGTCTACCCGTACGCGATGCGTTTGAGCGGCCTGTTGGACGTGGCCGCGCTCAGTGACGCCCTGGATACGGTTGTCGCCCGGCATGAGACGCTGCGCACCACTTTCACCGCCATCGAAGGTGAACCACTGCAAGTGGTAGGCGCCCCGTTTTCCCTTGACCTGACCGCCACGCCGCTCAATGGAGGCGATGAGGAGCTCGACCGCGAGCTGAAAGCGGCCATGGAGCTGCCTTTCGATCTCGTCAACGGGCCCGTACTGCGTGCGCGCCTATGGCGAACAGGCCTGGACGAGCACGTCTTTCTACTGGTGATCCACCACATCGCCACTGACGGCTGGTCCATGGAAATCGTGTTCCGGGAGATCGGCGAGGCCTACGCCGCACACATCGCGGGCAAGACCCCCCGGCTACCGGATTTGCCAGTGCGGTTCGTGGACTTTGCCGCTTGGGAACGGGAGCGTGCGGCAGCCGGCGCGTACACCGATGAGCTGAAGTTCTGGCGCGAGACCCTGGACGGCTGCCCGCACGTCCTGCGCTTGCCCATCGACCGGACGCGCCCCGCCACTCAGGCTTTCGAGGGAGGACTGGTCGCCTTCGATCTTCCGGCCGAGACCACGGCCGCCGTCGAGCGCCTGGCCAAGCTCAGCGGTGCATCGACGTACATGGTGCTCCTCGCGGCATTTGATCTGCTACTCGCGCGATGGTCCGGGCAGCACGATCTGATCGTCGGCATGCCCGTCGCCAACCGTGAGGCCACGGCGACCGAAGAACTCGTCGGCTTCTTCATGAACCTCCTGCCCGTCCGAGCCCAGGTCGACTTGCGTCGTACGTTCCACGAGCTGATCGCGGCCACCCGTGAGAACACTCTCGACGCGTACGCCCACCAAGGGCTGTCTTTCGACCGGCTTGTCGAGGAGATAGCGCCTGAGCGCACCCTCGCCTACAACCCGCTGGTCCAGGTCGCGTTCAACATGGAGAAGGCCCCGACGCTCTCAATCGACGGTGTCTCGGTCGAATCCCTCGATGTCCAGCTCGACATCACGCGCTACGACATGGCGGTCGACTACGTCGTGCGGCCCGAGGGCGGTCTGCGCTTCGACTTCTTCTATGCCAGCGACCTTTTCGAGCGCAGCACGATCGAGGCACTCGCCGCGCGTTTCGCCTTCCTCATAGAAGAGGTCGTGGCGCGTCCAGACGCTTCCATGGCCTCGCTCCCGACCCTGACGATCGAACAGTCCGACGTGGTAAGAGCATTGGGAGCGGGCGCAGCCCTCAAGCAGAGCGAGGCGCAGGCCCTTCCCGACCGATTCCAGGTCGCCGTTGCTGAGCGTCCCAACGCCACCGCCGTCGTCGATGGCGACCGTACTCTCACCTTCGCCGAACTCGATCGGTGCGTCGAGCGCGTCGCCCGTTCCGTGGCCGCGGCGGGGGCTGGCGCGGACGACGTCGTCGGACTGCTCCTGCCGCGCTCGGCCGACCTGCTCGCCGCGATCCTCGGCGTACAGCGGGCGGGTGCTGCGTTTCTGCCCCTCGACCCGCAGTACCCGACCGAACGCCTCGCCTACCTGGTCCGTGACAGCGGATTGCGGCTCATCGTGGCAGAAGCCGAAGTGCCCGCAGAGATACGGGAACCGGTGACCGTACTGCACGTCGACGGGGTGCCGTCACAGGCCCGGTCCACTGCCCTCTCCGCACCTCACCCCGACCAGACCGCGTACGTCATCTACACCTCCGGTTCCACCGGCCGACCCAAGGGTGTGCAGGTCACTCATGGCTCGTTGGCCCGGCTCCTGACCGGTCTCGAGGAGGCGGGCACGATCAGGCCGGGCACCAGCCGTGTCGGCTGGAACGCCAGCCCCTCCTTCGACGCCTCCGTCCAGCAGTGGATGCGGGTCTGCCGGGGCGACACCGTGGTCATCCTGCCCGAGGAGATCCGCAGGTCACCCGAGGAGTTCGCGAAGGCCGTCGCCGACCACACCCTTTCCGATCTCGACCTGACACCCTCGCATGCCGAGCAAATGGTCGACCTGATCGCCGCCGCCACGCCGGCGCACGCACGGCTACGGCTGTGGATCGGCGGCGAGCAGATCCCGGCGCGGTTGTGGCACCGGCTCGCGGAGCACCCCGCCATCGACGCCGTCAACGTCTACGGCACGACTGAGACCACAGTCGACACCACCTGGGCGCGGATAGATGCCACCGGCACTCCTTTCCTAGGAGAAGTGCTGCCCGGCCAGCACGTCCGCGTGCTCGACGCCGCCCTGCAACTCGTTCCGCAGGGCACCCCCGGTGACCTCTACATCAGCGGCACCTCGCTCGCCCGCGGCTACCTTGACCGGCCGGCGCTGACGGCACGCTCGTTCCTCCCCGACCCCTGGGGCGCGGACGGGGCGCGCATGTACCGTACCGGTGACCGGGGCCGCTGGACCGCCGACGGGCGCCTGGAGTTCCTCGGCCGCGACGACCATCAGGTGAAAATACGCGGCTACCGAGTCGAACTCGGCGAGGTTGAGGCCGTGCTCGGTGAGTTTCCCGAACTCCTCGAATGCGCCGTGGTCCTCCGCGAACTCGAGGGGATGGCCGTCCTGGCGGCATATGTGCGCCTCACCCCCGCCGCCACCGTCCAGGACTTGCGAGCCCACACCGAGCACCATCTGCCAGAGTGGATGCGCCCTTCGACGTACACGGCGCTCGAAGCTCTGCCTTCCACCCCGTCCGGCAAGGTCGACCGTCGCGCGCTGGCCGAGCTGGAGCCGGTGGACGCAGGAAGCCGCATACCGGGGCCCGATCAGGCCGATGGCGCTCCACGTACCGCCACCGAGGAGCTCCTCATCCGCATCAGCGAGGAAGTTCTCGGCGTCGAGGGCCTGCTTCCCACGAGCAACTTCTTCCAATCCGGCGGCCACTCCTTGCTCGCCATCCGCCTCGTGGCCCGTCTTAAGCGGCATGCCCAGCTGACCATTCCCATGACCGCCGTGTTCGAGAACCCGATCCTGCGCGACCTCGCCGCGTACGTCGAGGACACCATCCGTGAATGCCTCGCTTCGGAGGAGGCCCGATGAGACCGGACGCCAGTATGAGGCCGGACGGCAGACCCACCGGCGCCCCTGCCCTACGCGTCTTCTGCCTCCCCTTCGCCGGCGCAGGCGCCACCTTCTATCGCGCCTGGCCCGCGGCGCCCGATGGCATCGAGATCGTGCCTCTCCAGCCGACCGGTCGTGAGGAGCGTTTCCCGGAGGACCCATACGACAGCATCGCGATGGCTCTGGAGGACCTGGTGCCGGCCTTGCGAGAGCAGTGCGCCGACGGCCGTCCCTATGCGCTGTTCGGCCACAGCTTCGGCGCGATCCTTGCCTACGAACTCGCCCGTGAAATGAGCGCTTCCCACGAGCCGGAGCCGCTGTGGCTGATGGCAAGCGGCTCCGCGGCGCCCGGCGTCTCCCTCGGCCGCGACTCGTCGGACCTGGACGACGACGAGTTCATCGCCCACGTCGAACAACTCGCGGGCTACATCCATCCGGCCCTTGCCGACCCGGACGTGCGCGAAATCGTGCTGCCCGTGCTCCGGGCGGACGTCCACCTGCACGAGACCCACCGGCTCACCGACGCGCGCCCCCTGTCCATCCCCATCGCGGTACTGCGCGGGACGGACGACCACCAGGTCACCGCCGACGACTGCCTCGCCTGGTCGGACCGGACCACCGCGTCGTGCGTGATTCAGGACGTGCCAGGCGGTCACATGTACCTCGCCGACGAGCCGGAGCCGGTCCTGAAGGCCATGGCCGCGCTCGCCTCCGGACTTCTCGGGAGCCGCGGGTGACGCCCAGTACCCGTGCCCTGGCCCTGCGATGCACGCGCCCTATCGATCAGGCCGTCATCTGCCGATCCCTTGCCTCCATAACGCTGCCGGGGCGGCGCGTCGCGGCGACCTGGACCGAGCGTCTCCCGTACGCGAGCACGGACACCCGGGCGGCGAAGCTCCGGCGGCGAACCGGCGAACGGCCATTCCCCGACGGTTCCGGAGCCCTGCTACGGGTCACGTCGCTCCACTACACCGACGGCGCCCAGGACGTGGTGATCGCCGCGCCTCCCGCATTGCTGGACGAGACCGGCCTGCTCAGCGTGGCGCTTCGCCTTGCGACGCCCGATGCGCCCCCGGCGGTGCTCGAACGTTCGGCCGCGGACCCGGACGGCGGCGAACCTTCGACCCCCTTGTGGGCCACGCCGGTTCCGGGCGGCGCCATGCGGTTCGAGACCGCCGGTGCGCCATTGTCGTCGAGCGACGTCGCGAAGGCGCTTTCGGTGCTGGGAAGAGCACTGGCGCGCCGCGCGCCGGGGGAGCCGGTCGCAGTGTCCGTCCGGGTTCCTGGTCCGCTGGACCCTTCGCTCACTACTGCGGACGAAGTCTTCCAGGTGCCGTTTCCGGCCGAAGCGGGCTCCAATTCGCACACGGCTCTTCGCGAAGCCCGTCTCGGCTTGTCGAGGGAAGAGCGGAGCGCGCCCGGCTTGAGCGGGGACGAAGCGACTTCAGCGGAGCTGGTGCTGCCCGTACCCGGTCCGGTCGAACGGCACCTGAGCGAGGCCGGGTTCACCTGGCACTCCCATCTGCCCAGGCCCACTTCCGCCCCCTTGTCGTTCGCGATCGAGGACACCGCGGACGGGTGGGTGCTCAACTGCACCTATCGAGCGGATTTGTTCGCCTCAACGGCCATGTCCGCTCTGCTCGATGAAATCGCCGCTGCACCCGAGCGCCGGCGGTTCCAGGTACCGCGGCCGCCACGAACAACGGACGCCACGATCCACGCCCTGGTCGCATGCCGGGCCGCCCTGCGCCCGCACGACATCGCCGTTACCAGTGACGCCGACCATCTCACGTACAGACAGCTCGACGACTGGGCCGAGGTGGTGGGCGAGACGCTCCTTGCGCATGGCGTCGGTCCTGGTCATTTCGTGGGCGTGAGCCTGCCGCGCGGTGCTGAGCTCATTGCCACCCTGCTCGGCATCCTCAAATGCGGCGCCGCCTATGTCCCAATCGACCCGTCCTCACCGCGGGAACGGGTGCGCTATCTGATCGCCGACTCCGGGGTATCGCTCCTCGTGACCCACGATGCCGAGGTCGCGTCGGCCGAGTGCCGGACTCTCGCCCCGCCGGTGCCGCGGCCCGGGCGCTCATCGGGCAGAGGCGCGGATCGCCGGACGGAACCGCCATCCTCCCGCTCGGGCGACCCGGCATACGTCATCTACACCTCAGGCTCCACCGGCCGCCCCAAAGGCGTGGTCGTCGACCACCGCAACGTCACCGCGCTGCTCGCCGCGACCCGGGACGAATTCGGTTTCGGCGGGGACGATGTGTGGACGTTCTTCCACTCCTACGCCTTCGATTTCTCGGTGTGGGAAATCTGGGGGTGCCTCACCACAGGCGGCCGGCTGGTCGTCGTCCCGGACGACGTCGCCCGTGCGCCAGAGGAATTCAGGAATCTGCTTCACCGCGAAGGTGTCACCGTACTCAACCAGACACCGTCGGCGTTCGCCCAGCTGCTCTCGACCGAGGAAAGGGGAGCGTTGTCGCTGGCAGTTCGGCTCCTCGTCTTCGGCGGCGAATCACTGGACGCCCGCATCCTGCTTCCCTGGTTCGATGCCCACCCGGAACACGAGTGCCGCGTCGTGAACATGTACGGCATCACCGAGACGACCGTCCACTGCACCTGGCATACCCTCACCCGCCACGAGGCGCTTACCGGCACTCGGTCCATAGGCAGGCCATTACCCGGCTGGACACTGCACATCCTGGGGCCGGAGGGGCAGCCGCTGCCCGTCGGCGTTCCCGGCGAGATTCATGTCGGCGGTGCTGGCCTCGCTCGGGGGTACCACCGCCGGCCCGGCCTGACGGCGCGGCGCTTCCGCCCCGACGACCAGGGCGCGACGCGCGGGGCGCGCCTGTACCGCAGCGGCGACCGCGGCCGGCTGCTTCACGACGGCACGTATGAGCACCTGGGCAGACTCGACGGTCAGGTCAAGGTGCGCGGCTACCGTATCGAGCTCGACGAGATCCGCAGCCGGCTGCTCGAGGCACGCGAGGTCCGCGCCGCGGCCGTCGTGCTGAACCGCCGGGGCGAAGCGCAGGACGCCCACCTCGACGCGTACGTCGTCGGAGCCGGTATCCGCCCGGACGCCCTGCGAGACCACCTTGCGCAAGTCCTGCCCGCCTACATGGTCACCAGCACCATCACCGTTCTGGACGAGTTGCCGTTGACGGGCAACGGAAAACTCGACCCGAGCCGACTCCCCTCGCCGGCACCGGTACAGGCCGGGCGGATTCAGGCCCGGCGAACAAATGGAAGCGGAGAAGAAAGCCTCCACTTCCAGATCTCCCGCATATGGCAAGAGGTTCTCGGCACCGCCGTCACCCTCGATGACAACTTCTTCATGGTCGGCGGCAATTCCCTGCTCGCCATCCGCGTCACCACGCGTATGCATGAGGCCGGCCTCACCGACGAACCCGTCCGCATGATCTACCAGAACCCCACCGTCCGCCGCCTAGCTGAGGCGCTCGGCACCCGTTGACTCACCCGACACCCGTTGGTTCACCGACACCGCGCGGAGCAGACATGAACGAGAACGCCGCCCCTACCATCGCCGCCTGGAGCGTCCTGATCAACGCCGAGGAGCAGTACGGCCTGTTCCCCGCTGACCGGCCCGCCCCGAACGGATGGCGTCCGGCCGGCTTCACCGGCAGCGAGGAAGAATGCGCCGCATACGTTGATGAGCACTGGACGGATATGCGTCCGCTAAGCCTGCGTAATGCACTCGACAGCCCTCAGTCTTGAAGACGAGAATCTCATGCAGCTCATGAAGCTCCCCAATGGTCTTGACATCACCCAGGTGAGTACGGGCGAGACCGCCCTGCTGTATCGCGACATTTTCGTCGAACGCTGCTATATGCAGCATGGCATTCAGCTCGCCCCCGGGGACACGGTGTTCGACGTGGGCGCGAACGTCGGCATGTCGACGCTCTTCTTCCACACCGAGTGCCCGAACCTGACCATCCACGCCTTCGAACCCGCTCCCGTGCCGTTCGCGGCGCTGACAAAGAATGTCGATATGCACGGAATACGAGCGAGCGTCATGCGGTGCGGTCTTTCCGACCACTCCGGCACAGGCCGCTTCGCTTATTACCCTGACGCGACGGTGATGTCCGGGTTCCATGCAGACCCGGCCGTGGAAGCCGAGCTGACTCGCAACTTTCTCCTGAAAAGTGGCGTCGAGGAGGAAGACGTTGATGACATGCTCGAAGGACGTCACACTCTGGAAGAGATCGAGTGTGAGATTCGCACGCTCTCGCAGGTCATCGCCGAACACCGCGTAACGACCATCGACCTGCTCAAAGTGGACGTGGAAAAGAGCGAACTCGAAGTCCTGCGGGGCCTTGCCGATTCAGACTGGCCCAGAGTCAAGCAGGTGGTCGCCGAAGTGCACGACCAGGACGGTGCGTTGAAGCAATTTACGGCTCTTCTCGAGAACCATGGCTTCACGATCGCGGTGGAACAGGACGAGCTGCTGCAAGGCACCGATATTTACGAGGCATTCGCAGTGCGTAAGGAAGGGATGGACGCGTGACCGTGCCCCAACCCGACACAGTCACCGATGTGGCGGATCCGGACCTGTACGCGCACGGCGACCCGGTCGCGACCTGGGCGTCCCTGCGGGCCACGTCCCCGGTCTTCTGGAACGAACATCCGCCGGGACCCGGCTTCTGGGCCGTGATGTCCTACGCGCCCGCCCTCCAGGTCTACCGTGACACCGAATCCTTCACCTCTGAACTCGGCATGCGCGTGGACTCCGATCCGGAAGCGGTACGAGCGGCCGCCTCCAAGATGCTGATCGTCACCGACCCGCCCACCCATCCGCGGCTGCGGAAACTGATGAACGCGGCCTTCGTACCCAGGGTGGTCTCGACGTTGGAAGCCAGCATGCGCCGCGTCGTCGAACCCCTCATTGAATCAGCACTCGCTCGGGACAACATCGATTTCGTGAGCGAGATCGCGGCCATTTTGCCCGCCGCGATCATCTGTGAAATCATGAGTATCCCGCAGTCCGAAGGCTCGACGATGATCAGGCTGACGAGCCAGGCATTTGGCGCATCGGTGGGAACAGCGCGAACGAGGGCGGAGACAGCCGCATGTCCTGCCATGGGAACCAGTGCCTTCGAGCTGTCGAAAACGGAGGCCCACGGGGAGATCCTTCTCTACTACGCCGACCTGGTCGCCCAGCGCCGGCAGAACCCTGGCGACGACGTCGTCAGTGCCCTGATCCAGGGCGAGCTCGAGGGCCGGCCCCTGACCGACGAGGAGATCCTCCTCAATTGCG
Source organism: Spirillospora sp. NPDC048824 (assembly GCF_043198455.1). Taxonomy (NCBI): domain Bacteria; kingdom Bacillati; phylum Actinomycetota; class Actinomycetes; order Streptosporangiales; family Thermomonosporaceae; genus Spirillospora; species Spirillospora sp. NPDC048824. The sequence continues at coordinate 29,266 of NZ_JBICUS010000034.1, forward strand.
ACGGTCTGCTCACCGGTGCCAACGAGACGACCAGGCATGCCTCGGCTGCCGGGCTGAAGGCGTTGATCGAGAATCCAGAGGAGTGGCGCCGCCTGAAGGAGGGTCTGGTTGACATCGAAACGGCCGTAGACGAGGTCCTTCGTTATACCAGCCCCGCCCTGCACGTTATGCGCGTGGCCAAGCGGGATGTCAGCGTAGGCGGTCAGCAGGTTAGAGCGGGCGAGGCGGTCGTCATCTGGAATTCCTCAGTCAACCGTGACGAAACAGTCTTCCCCGACCCCGACCGCTTCGACCTGTCCCGCACCGGAAACCGCCATCTGACGTTCGGGATCGGCCCCCACTTCTGCCTCGGCGCACCGCTGGCTCGTGTCGAACTCAAGGTGCTGCTGGAAGTGCTGGCGGAGAAGGTAACCGAGATGGAGATCGTGGGCGATGTCAAGCGCCTCAGGTCGAACTTCATGTGGGGAATCGAGCACCTTCCGGTGTCGTTCCGGTAGAAGCGTTCACGTAACTAGGCTTCACCTGTCAAAGGGGCAAGCTCGCCAGGCCCCCTGAATTCAGATGGAAACAGTTAGAAGGCTCTATGAATGAAGCATCCCCTTGCTCCGCGCTGCTGATCATCGACGTTCAGGAAGGATTCCTCGCAGGAAGTGTCGGCGTGTATCGCGGGGATGAATTCATCGAAGTCGTGGATTCGCTGCGATGCAGGGCGCGAAACCGAGGAATGTCTGTCATGTACACGCAATTTAACGGACCGCCTGGTCATCCGGCCGAAGCGGGAACACGGGGCTGGCAGATACATGAAAAGTTGAAGCCATTGGACGGCGATCTGGTCATCGGCAAGAAATCAACGGACAGCTTTCACCTGTCCGCGCTGCATGACGAGCTTCAGCGGCGTTCCATCACCCGCTTGTACGTGACCGGTTGCCTTACTGAACTCTGTGTCGACACCACCTGCCGAAGGGCGATAACGCTAGGTTACGAAGTCCTTTTGATCGGTGATGGTCACACTACCTTCGATGTTCCCGTATGCGACGTCAGCCCGGCCGCGAGAATACTCCTGACCAATGACGTGATGTACCGGATCGGTGATGGCAGCCGCCACATTTGCGTGATCAATGCATCCGATTTCCCGTGACCGCGGCCGCCTTGAAAGAGGGACCGATTTTTGATGGCTGACTCGACTGCGATGTACCTGGACTTGATGAAGAAGATCCTCACCAACGTCATCTATGAGGACCCGCCGCTGCCCAACCCGTGGTTGCCCGGGGACGCGTTCGACCGGATAGACCGGCTCGCGGGGCTGGACTGGCCCAGCAGTGCGCACACCATGATCGGTATTCGCCGTCTCGACAACGTACAGTTCTGCGTCGAGCGGATTCTGGCAGACGGCGTACCGGGCGACTTCATTGAAACCGGTGTCTGGCGTGGGGGCACTTGTATCTTCATGCGAGCGTTGCTTCGCGCCCATGGAATCACGAATCGCCTGATCTGGTGCGCAGACTCTTTTGCCGGCATGCCGGAAGTGGTGGATGGGCACGAGGGTGACGTCGAACTGGCGACCCACGCCTTCAATGACCTCATGGGGGTATCGCTCGACACCGTGAAGCAGAACTTCGAGGCCTATGGACTCCTCGATGACCAGGTTCGTTTCCTGCCAGGCTGGTTCAAAGACACACTCCCGAATACTCCTATCAGGAGACTGGCACTACTGCGCTTGGACGGTGACCTCTACGAGTCGACGACGGACGCCCTGGTGAATCTGTATCCGAAACTCTCGATTGGCGGATTCGTCATTGTCGATGACTATTTGATTGACGTTTGCAAGGAGGCGGTCCATGACTTCCGCGAGGACAACAATATCCACGACGAGATAGTGGAAATCGACGGCTATGGCGTTTACTGGCGCCGTACTGCCTGAGGAGGGGACCGATCCCATGACGCTCGCGGAAAGCCGGGGTCCGGCCGGCGCCTGGGCCACCTCGTCAGCTGACACACTCGTCGCAGCCCTGAGGCGGGCAGCCGAGCAGGCTCCTGATCACGGCACCACGGTCGTCGGTGTGAACGGGCAGGCGGATAAGATCACCTACCCCGACCTGCTCGCACAGGGTAGTGCCATCGCCGGCGGACTTATCGATGCGGGATTCATCTCCGGCCAAGTGATCGTGCTTCATGATCTGGAGTTGGCGGACTTCTTTCCGGCGTTCTGGGGGTGCGTGCTCGGCGGGTTCGTGCCACTGTCGCTCATGGCCAGTGGGCATACCAGTCCACGGGAAGCCCAGTTCCGTGAGGCGTTGGAGGTATGCGCTCTTGTAAGTGGCGCTTGCATCCTGACAGACCAGGCCGGAGCGGCTGGATTCGCCGACCTTGCCGGTCCGGCGCTACCCGCCGTGCTGACACTCGCCGACTGTCGAGGCCGCATTCGGTCCGAATTCTCGCGGGCGGGTGACTCGGATGTGGCGTTGATGCTCAGGTCGTCGGGCAGCTCCGGTCAGCCGAAGGTCATTCCATTGAAGCACGAGGCGCTGATCGACTTCGCACACGGAAGTCTCGCGTCCTTGAAATGGGGGCGCGATGACGCGATCCTCAACTGGCTGCCGGTTGATGCGAGCGCTCCGCTGCTGTTAGCTCACATTCTCCCGCTGTTCGCCTGCGCAGACAATATGCATGTACCGGTCAATCAGGTCATGGCTGATCCGCTGCACTGGTTTGACCTTCTGTCCGATTACCGCATCACACACAGTTTGGCGCCCGCCTTCGCTTTCCGCATGGTGTCCACCGCCCTGGCGCAGGAAGGGCCACGAGACTGGAATCTATCCCACCTCGCGGGCCTCATCTCCGGCGGGGAGATGATTCAACCCGGAGTGTTCGATGATTTCGTCGTGGCGATGGCGCCCCACGGTCTCTCGGCGGGCCATCTGCACTCATCGTGGGGAATGACGGAGACGGTAACGGGAATCACCTGGGGCCGATACGGGGAACCGGACAGCGTGGTGCGTGTTACCACGGAGAGCCTGAGCGGCAGGATAGTTCACGCCGGGGCTGAGGCCCCAGATGAGGAGTGCACGAGGCTGGTCACGGCTGGGGTGCCAGCGCCCGGTGCGGAACTGCGAGTGGTCGATGCGGAAGGGCGACTGCTCACGGAGGATGTCGTCGGGCATTTGCAGGTCCGGTCCATTCGTGTCACGCCTGGCTATATCGGGGAAGGCACAGAGGCATTCGTAGAGGCCGACGATGGTGGACTTCCCTGGTTCGACACCGGTGATCTTGCCTTCATGAAGAACGGGGCCGTGTTCCCTGTAGGTCGCACGAAGGACGTCATCATCGCCAACGGAGAAAAGTACCCCACCTATCCAGTCGAGCGCGTCATGGAGTCCGTCGAAGGGGTGATCCCAGGCTTGGTCGCGGCGTGCGGTGTGCCCGATCCCAAGCTGGGCACGGAGTCGCCGATCCTCTTCTTTGCCGCTGCGGACGGTGTCAGCGACACCCGGGCACTCGCGCGTGAAGTCGGCCGGGCAGTGATGCGGCAAACGGGCTTGGTCCCCGGCCGTGTCGTCGCCGTTCCAGCGGAACGGTTCCCCCGGGCGTCGGCAGGCAAGATCCTACGCTCGGAACTCGTTCGGATGCTCCCGTCCCTTGCCGAACCGATGGACAGCGACGCATTCAAGCACCTGCTGCGCAACGAGATCGCGAACCTCACGGGCACCCGGCCCAAGGACGACGTTCCCTTCTATGAACTCGGCCTGACCTCCGTGATGATCGCCCGCCTCCATCAACGTCTCGGGCGCGCGAACTTGACGTTGTCCGCATTGTTCGAGTATCCCACCATCAACGAACTCGCGGCATTCGAGCACTCCGTCTCTGACAGAAAAGAAGCGGAGGAAGGGTCTAGCCGAGATGGCGATCAGCGGGCGATAGCGGTGATCGGCATGGCGTTGCGATTTCCCGGAGCGTCAAGCCCCATGGAGTTCTGGGATCTCGTCCGCTCGGGTACGGACGGCCCCGTTGCCGGTGGAAAACTCCATGACGCTGACTTCTTCGACGCGGATTTCTTCGGTATAAGCCCCAAAGAGGCATCCCTCATTCACCCCGGCCATAGGCTCTTTCTGGAGTGCTCCTACGAGGCTCTGGAGACGGGCGGATATGCTACGCACAACGGGCTGCGGATCGGGGTCTTTGCGGGCGAGGGTGCAAACCTCCTCAAATACCAGACGCCGCCGGCGAGTCGTAGAGGCGACCTCGACCTCGCTGATTCCATGCTCTGGACGTTCGGCTCGGAAGCGGATTTTCTCGCTTCCCGAGTCTCGTATCGGCTCGGGCTAACCGGCCCGGCCATAGGAATTAAGACGGCCTGCTCGTCCTCATTGGTCGCCGTCCATCTCGCCGTCCAATCCCTGCTTGCCGGTGACGCTGATCTCGCTCTCGCCGGAGCCTCCGCCGTCCAGGCCCCACCGCGCTCAGGCTATGTTCACCACCCGGATTCGGTTCTTTCCGCATCAGGAATGTGTCGGCCCTTTGACGTGGACGCCGACGGGACGATCGGTGCGGACGGGGTCGCTGTGGTTCTGCTCAAGCCGCTGGCTTCGGCGCTTGAGGACGGTGACCCGATCATCGGCGTGATCACCGGCACGGCGGTGAACAACGATGGCCGGCGCAAGGCCGGATTTACGGCACCGAGTTCACGGGGCCAGTCGGAAGCGGTGCGCGCAGCTTTGCGCAGGGCCGGGATCAGCGGCACGGATCTCACATATGTGGAGGCGCACGGCACGGGAACTCCGGTCGGTGACCCCGTGGAGTTCGGGGCGCTCAGTAACGCACTGCTCGCGGAGAGCGGGCCCACTGGATTTTGTGCGCTGGGCTCGGTGAAGTCCAGCGTCGGCCACTTGGACGCGTGTGCGGGCATGGCGGGTCTGATCAAAGTGCTCCTCATGCTGCGGCATCGCATGTTCGTGCCAACCGCCAACCTGCGGACTCCGCATCCCGACCTCGATCTGTCCGGCAGCCCTTTCACATTTGTGCGGGAGGCGGGGCCGATGCCCAGCGGGCAGATCCTGCGTGCTGGAGTGAACGCACTCGGCGTCGGTGGGACCAATGCTTTCGTCCTCGTGGAGGAGGCGCCGGAGCAGCGACCCATGGACGGGGAGCCGGACGGAGGCGTCGTCCGGGTGTCAGGCTCCACTCCCGGGGCGGTCATCCGGTCGGCTCGAACGGTCGCGGATTGGCTTGACCGGCATCCGGAGACCCGTGTCGCGAGTGTGGCGGCGAGCATGGTGGTACGACCCGTGCTCGCGCACAGCACTGCCGTGGCCGCAACGTCCGCTGGTGAACTCGGCCGGCGGCTGCGGGACCTCACCGATGAGGACATGGCGAGGCCCGGGGGTGAACTCGCTTTCGTCTACAGCGGTCAAGGCACCGCGCGTCCCGGCATGGCGCAGGGGCTTTACGGAACGTTTCCGGAGTTTCGAGCGGTGCTCGATGAGTGTGAGCGGATCCATCGCGGTGAGTTCGGCGATGGGCTGCTGGACGGTCTTCTCAACGGGGGGGTACGAGATTCCGCCTGGGCACAGCCCGCTCAGTTCGCTCTGCAGGCGGCGCTGACCGCCCAGTGGGAGGCATGGGGAGTGCGACCCGGACGGGTGCTCGGGCACAGTCTCGGTGAACTCGCGGCGCTACATGCCGCGGGAGCGTTCTGCCTTGAGGATGGGATCCGCTTTGCGGCACTGCGCGGCCGGCTGATGATGACGGAAATGGCGGAAGGTGGAATGCTCGCCGTCCGCGCCGACATCGCAGTGGTCGAGAGGGCGGCGCGGGACGGCGGTCTGTACATCGCGGCTCAGAACGGGACGGATTCCTTCGTTCTCGCCGGCGGTCCAGAGTCACTTCAGGCTTGCGGTCGACTCCTGGACGAACGAGAAGTGCCGTGGCGATCGCTCGAGGTGAACCGTGCCTTCCATTCCCCGATGGTGGACCCGGTGCTGGACCGGCTGGCGGATGCGGCGGCGCAATGTGGCATGCTCCCGTTGCGAATTCCGCTGATCAGCGGGCCGGACGGCAGCGAATTGCCGGAAGGAGAGACACCCGAGCACGACTACCTTGTTCGCCAGGCCCTTCTTCCAGTCCGTTTCGATCTGGCTCTCGCGACATTGGGTTCGTCCGGGATCGATGCCGTCGTGGAGATCGGTGCGCGGGACGAGCTGGCCGCTCTCGGTCGTCGAGCTCTGCGAGACCTCGCGTGGATCCCGTCCCAGGCGAAGAAGACCGAAGAGGTGGCGGCGATGCTGGACGCCGTTGCGGCGATCTACCGCGCGGGGCAGGACGTTGAGCCGGAGATCGTCGCGTCCGGCACACGCAGGATCGCACTTCCCGGATATTCCTTTGAGAGGATCGTCATGCCTGATTACGCGGTCGGCGGCGAGGAGGCTCACACAGTTGAGCCCCAGCGGAACAAAGAAGTTCTTAAGGACCTGCTCGCCATGACCGGCGAAAGGCTCGGCGTCGCCGCCGACGGTCGAATCGCCGACACCGCGTTCACCGCTCTCGGAGCTGACTCCTTGACACTGATGGCACTGAGCCGCCAGGTCGAAAGAAGGTATGGTGTCGCTATTCCCGTGCAAATGTTGTTCGAGACCGCCGACACGCCGCGCAAGCTCGCTGAGACTCTCGAACTCCGATTGTCTGAAGCCACTGAGAGCAGGCGCCGCGCGCCGCTGGACGCGCCGGAAGCCGCATCCAAGGCCACGTCGGGAAACTCGCGCTCGGTGATGTCCGTGCCCACTGCGCCTTCGGTACCGGAGCCCGCGGAGTCCAGGACCGTTTTCGAGCGCTTCTCGGGAGACGAGAACACCGCTGCGGTCGACCTTGAGGGGTTGCTTTCGGCCCAGCTCAGGATCACCGAGAATATGTTCTCCAAGGTCAGCGATCTCATGTCCCGACAGCTCGATATGGTCAGTCGCGGCGCCCCGCCCGTAGCGACGGCGAACGGCGGGCACCCTGATGGCCGGGCCGCTGGAGCGCACAACCGGGTGGAAGTCGGCCAGAAGTCGGGATGCGACTACAGTCTCTACTTTTTTGGGGACTACCCGGCCAAGGAGGTCACGGACGAGTATGAGGGCCTGCTGGCGGCGGTCGAGTTCGCCGACCGCAACGGCTTTCATGGGCTGTGGTTTCCGGAGCGGCATTTCGCCTCCTTTGGAGGGCTCTTTCCGAATCCCAGTGTCCTCGCTGCGGCATTCGCCGCCCGCACGTCACGGATAAGGATTAACGCTGGGTCGGTTGTTCTTCCTTTGCACAACCCGATCAGAGTTGCTGAGGAATGGGCCGTCGTGGACAACCTGTCCCGGGGGCGCGTGGGATTGTGTGTGGCATCCGGATGGCATGCAAATGACTTCGTGCTGGCTCCGGAGCACTATGAGAACCGTCGTGAGCTGACCTATGAGCGGGTCGAAACCGTGCGGCGCCTGTGGTCGGGGGACACGGTTCGCGCAGTGGCCGGCGGCGGGGCGGAGATCGAGGTCGGGCTGTTTCCGAAGCCGGTACAGGAGCGGCTTCCGATGGCGATCGCCGTCGTGGGGAACCCGGAGAGCTACCGCCGGGCGGCACGACACGACTTGGGCGTGGTGACAAACCTCATGACTCAGAGCGTCGCCGATCTCGCCGCAAACGTGGCTCTCTACCGCAGGACGCGGGCCGAGTGCGGCCTGGACCCGGACGCGGGACGCGTCGTCGTGCTGCTGCACACATACTTGGACGACGACGGCGAGCGTGCCCGCACGCGGGCCGCCGGCCCGTTCCGTACCTACTTGCGTTCGTCACTGAATCTCCTCAGCGGCCTCTCCCGGAGCCTGGGCCTGGAAGATGAACTGGAGAACACTCCTCCCGGCGACCTTGATTTCGTCCTCGACCGAGCCTTCCGCCTCTACTGCGACGAACGAGCACTTATCGGTTCACCCCGGGAATGCCTTCGGATCGCCGATGCCGTGGTCGCCGCCGGCGCGAACGAGATCGCCTGCTTCGTGGACTTCGGAATCTCGACCGAAAGTATGGTGGCGGCTCTTCCGTTGATCAATGCCCTTCGAGACCTACAGGGCGGGGTGGTTCCGTTCGGGGACCGAGCCATTCGGACGAGGGAGCTCTCTCGGCCTGCGGTGGCGCCCGGAACCGCCTGGACTCCCGCGTCACCAGGGAACACCCGCACGTTTTCGGCACCTGGATCCACTCGGATCCCCGCGGCACCTGGCCTAGCTCAATTTCCGACGTCCACCGCCCAACGACGTCTGTGGCTGGTGGATCAGACTGGTGTCGGTCGCAGCGACTACCTTGAGCCAAAGGGAATTGTCTTCGACGGCCCGCTCGATATCGAAGGGCTGCGCACGGCCCTGAACCTGGTCGTCGCGCGACACAGCACGCTACACGCTGTGTTTCGAGAGGTCGGCGGAGAACTGAAAATGCTGGTCAGGGACCCAGCTCCGATCTTTTGCCCCCTGATCGAACTCCCTGGACTGCCGGTCGACGAGGCATTGGCACGGCTGCGGGCGGACCATCCTGAAACCACGTTCGATCTGGCGGAAGGCCCGCTGTTCGCTATGCGCCTCGCTAAAACTGCACCGGATCGGCACATTCTCTATCTCGTGGCTCACCATATCGTATTCGACTCGTTCTCCACACAGATCTTCTGCCGGGACCTTGCCGCCTACTACAGAGATCCATCCGCAGAACTGCCGCCATTGCGGCCTGATGTGTACATAGAATCATCCGCTGAGCCGGATCTGGACTTCTGGATCACCGAACTGGACGCCGCCCCTGTCCTCACCCTCCCCTCCGACGTTGAGAGCGCCGTGACAGGAAAGGGCGCGAGTCTCGTCCGCGAGTTCGGCACCGCCACGGCCGAACTCGTCGACGATCTCGCTCGTGCCCATAATGCTACTTCCTTTATGGTGCTCATGGCCTCGCTCGGAGCGCTGCTGGGTAGGATCAGCGCACAAGATGATTTCATGCTCGGCATGGCAGTGAGCAACCGGCAGGAGGAGAACCGGGATCGCATCGGTATGTTCATCGAGACCGTGGTTCTGCGGACGGACCTCTCCGGTGAGCCTGATTTCGTCGAGTTGCTGAAGAGAACCAGAACTAGAATCGCTCGGATCCAGGATCACCTGGATGTGCCGTTCGACGAACTGGTCAGTGCGCTCAACCCCCCGCGAGTTGCAGGCGTCAATCCGCTCTTCGGTGTGATGGTCGAGTATGAACGGGAGCGGTCAGCGCCGGAGTTTTCGCCGCCCGAGGTAAGCGTCAAACTGCTCGACCTGCCGACCGATCGTGCTCTTTTCGAACTCAGCCTGTGCTTCGCCCGGCATGAGAGGGGCCTTCGCTGTCTGGTCGAGTATGACGCGGGCCGGTTCGACGAGCCGAGTGTCGAGCGGCTCCTCACGCTCCTGGAAACGGTTATCAAACGTGCCGGTTCGGACCCGAACGCTCGGCTCTCCTCCCTGACGGGGCCGACGGACGAGGACCAGGCGAGGATAGCTTCCTGGCAGGGCGCTGTTACCGAGGAGTCTTACGACTGCTTGCACCATCTGGTCGAGAGACAGGTCGACCGAACCCCGGACGCGGTGGCGGTCATCAGTGGACCGAGCACGCTGACCTACACGGAACTGGACAACGCCGCCAACCGGTTGGCGCACGGCTTGATCGAGGACGGCATCGGGCCCGGCGACGCCGTGGCGGTGTTCCTGCGGCCGAGTGCCACGTTGGTGGTCGCCGTCCTCGCCGTCCTGAAGACCGGAGCCGCCTACGTTCCCCTCGATCCGTCCCTTCCCGACCAGAGGGTCGCGTTTTGCCTGGGCGACAGCAAAGCGAGAACGGTGCTAACCGAACCGGAATTGTCAGTCCCGACCGGCGGCTGGATCGTACGGACCCTTGTAGAGGAAGATGGACCGATTACCAGGCCGGAAGCGGAGGTGGAGCGGGACGACCTCGCCTACTGCATCTACACATCCGGCTCCTCCGGCCAACCCAAGGCGGTGCAAGTTCCTCACCGGGGCCCGGTCAACCTGCTGCGATGGCAGCTGGCCTGCCGCCCGACACTGCGTACCTTGCAATGGACGTCGATCGGTTTCGACGTCAGCGTGCAAGAAATTTTCGGCACGCTCGCATCAGGCGCCGCACTCGTCGTACCCGCCGCAGACGAACGCGAAGACCCTGCCGCGCTCAACGCACTGATGAACCTGCATCAGGTAGAGCGGATACATATCGCGTATACGCCGCTGAAGTATTTCGCTGAGTACGGATTTCATGCGCCTTCACTCAAGGAAGTCTGCGTGGGGGGTGAGGAATTGATCATTACTCCGGCGATTCGTCGCTTCCTGCAGGCTCACCCTGAAGTCAGGTTCTTCAACCAGTACGGACCGACTGAGGCATCCGTCATAGTGACTGCCCACCGGGTCCGAGACCTGGATGCACGCAAGATTCCCATTGGCCGGCCGATTGACAATGTCGCGGTCCGGGTCGCCGACGACGCGGAAAACTTGACTCCGATAGGCGTTGCCGGAGAACTCTGGCTCGGCGGAGCCTGCCTCGCCGATGGCTATCTTGGAGATCCTTCCCTGACTGCCGAAAGGTTCGTCGAGAGGGAGGGAGAGCGGTTCTACCGAACCGGGGACTTGGTCCGCTGGAGATCCGATGGAGACTTGGAGTACCTCGGCCGGATCGACGAGCAGGTGAAAATCCGTGGACACCGAGTGGAACCCGGTGAAACCCAATCGGTGCTCAGCAGGTTGCCCGGCGTTCTGGACGCCGCGGTCGTTGCTCAGCCCACGAGCGAGGACGAACCTGAGCTGGTGGCCTATTTGGTCATGGAACAGGGTTTGGAGGAAGACGGGTGGAGCCGGCCACTCCGTGCGCAACTTGCCGCGACGCTGCCCGACTACATGGTTCCCACCCATTGGATGCGAGTCGACCGACTGTCCTGGAGCCTGAGCGGCAAACTCGATAAGACCTCGCTGCCGTCCCCTCAAATGGGATCTCATACCGCCGGCAGATCCGGCCCGCTGGAACAGAGCATCCAACTTCTCTGGGCCGCAGAATTCGGCGACTCTTCGATCGACTTCGACGAGTCATTCTTTAACGTAGGCGGGAACTCGCTCAAGGCAGTGCGCATCCTGGTAAGGATCAGAGAGCGCTTTGGAATCGACCTGTCATTCCGCGATTTTGTCAAGGAGCCGACCATACGGGCGATGGCGCGCGCAGTGGCGGCCTCAGGGGTGGAAGCCCATGGCGATCGCTTCTGAGTGCGTGTTTGAGAAGTTGATCTCGGTCGGCGTGGCTGCGTGATCTTGTGTGCCGGTTCGTGCAGGGTGGCGCGATGTCTCGGCAGTCGTGCTA
>NZ_JBICUS010000035.1:0-37042 GCF_043198455.1 Spirillospora sp. NPDC048824
CCCGCAACACCGCCGCCCTGCGCAACCTCGCCCTCGGCGCCCTGGCCATCAACGGCATCACCAAGATCACCGAAACCGTCCAGAAGATCGGCCGCACCACGACCGCGCAGCCCCACTACTCATGCTCACATAGCGTCACAACAATCCGTCGCCGACGACTTTGAAATCGCCCTGGGCCCGTCCCGTCCGGCATAGCCCGGAACGCCTCGATGAGGCGACCGAGGAGGGCTTCTTCGGACGGTTCCTCGCCCAGCTCGCCGTCCCCAACGCGCAAGTCGTGACGGCCGGGGATGCCATGCACGTCACAGACGTCACATCTGGCTCCGCCGCCACCCTCGCACCGGACGACGGGGGGTGGCGCGTCCAGCAAGCCGGTCCGCTACGGCTATGGGACGCCGTTAAGGCCGTCTGGGAAGCGTGGCGGCAAGCGGACCGTCCCGGCCCCGAGTCCTTCCGCATGCGCATCCACAACGGCCGCCAGCGAATCCACCACCACTCCGCCGCGAACCTGTCGTTCACGCTCCCCGCCTAGGCTGCTGACGAGCGCTCCGCACGGTCACTCAGGTGGCGGACGTGAGGGCCCGCAGCTCCCGCGCCGTCGGCAGGACCCGCGCCTGGTCGGGGAGCGCGGAGAGCATCTGGCCCGCGAGGTGCCTGGTACCGGCGGTCACGGCTTCCGGTCGGTTATGCAGGGTGGCCACAGCACTTTGAAGGCCAGCGTTGATCTCCCTGGCCTTCACGAGTGCCATCGCTCTCATCACGTTCAGGTTCATAATCGGCCCCTGGGCGGTTCGCGGGTAGAGAGCCGTAGCTTGCGCGAGCGTCTCGTCCACCTGGTTGTCACCCAGCTGGCTGAACACATAAGACTCAGCCCACCGCATCTGACTCTCACGGAATTCCAGGACTGTCTGCTCGGTCCGGTGCGGCAGGTAGTCGAGCGTGCCCTTGACGTTGTCCAGCGAGGCGCGGGCCTGGCCTTTGTCACCCCGGTCCGCCGCGACATATGCGCGTGCAACGTGCGCGCGGGCCAACCCGGCAGACGGCACGCCACCAGCGATGGCAATGGCTTCATCGGTCAGAGCGTCGACAACCTGACATGGCCGTCGCGCCCAGAACGCGTCCTGCGCCGCTCTGCCGCGCGTCCATACTTGCAGGTCACGATCGCCAGACGCGTCGGCGGCGCGGCGGGCGGCGACCCACGTTATCCGGGCGGAACGTTCTTCACCGGCATCGCCCAACTCGATCGCCAAGAGGCCTGACAGTCCCGCGCTGACGCGGAGTAGTCCGGCCTGCTCCTGCGGGGCACGAACTTGTTCGAGCAGTTGTCCCACGGCGATGATGTCGGCCGTCAAATCGCCGATTAGCGCCCCGGTCGGCCGGACCATGATCTTTTGGCCGTACTCATGGACGGCACGCTCCCATTCGGCCAGATCGGCGGTCTGGCCGGTCGCGCGGTCGATGCTGGAGAGGATCTGTTCCAGGGTTCCCGGCGGGACGGCCGTTCCGGCGCCGAGGGCTGCGAGCAGTTGGAGTGCGGCGCGGCGTTTCACGTCGTCGTCCCCATCGTCGGGAATAGGGCTTGGGTCTACGGTACCCATCGGGTGATCGGTCGATCCCTGCCCGAAGAGGTCCTTTTCCTCCATTCCGAACGCGGTGGCGTAGGCCGAACCCCAGTCCGCCGGGAAGACCTCTCCTTTCTCGTGGCGGTTGATCTGCCGGGAGAGGTTCTTGACCTGGCTCAGGTCGGGATGGTCGATGCCGGCGGCCGCGTAGAGACGGCGGGCCGCCTTGAACGGACCCCATCCGCGGGCACGGCGTTCGGCTTCAAGACGTGCAGCCCAATGGGGACGTGGCTGATCAGTCATGGGATGGGCACCCTTCGACCGGGGAGGCGGGGCGGACTTGTGTCCCTCCAACGCCTCCATTGTCGCCTTTCTCGGTCCGTGTGCGCACGGTTTCACTGAGTAAAGCGGGACTGCACGTCCCGCGTCCGAGAAGACGAGAGGGCGACCATGGACGAACACCGGAACACCACGCTGAGGCGGGGCGGCATCACGCGCGCGCGTCAGGGCGCGCGGACGTATGTGTGGAGGTTGGACGAGCGGGCGCCGGGGGACGCTCGGCGGGCTGTGCGGGAGGCGCTGGCCGGGTGGGGTGTCACGGAGGCCGACATCGATGTCGCGGTGCTGCTGACGTCCGAGGTCGTCACCAACGCCGTGCGGCATGTGCGGGCCGAGCTGCGGGCCGGTGGCGTGGTGTGGGTTCGGGTCCGGTTGATGGACGGGCGGCTCCGGGTGGACGTGACCGACCCGGAGCCGGGGTTCCCTCGGCTCGTGGCGGCGTCCGACACCGATGAGGGGCACCGGGGCATGGCCGTGGTCGCCGGATGCGCGGACCGCTGGGGCTGGCATCCCGGGGCCGGCGGCGGCAAGACGGTGTGGTGGACGCAGGTCTTGGAGGTGCTCGAACCACAGTCCGAGGCGCCGGTTCTCAAGCGCGTCCTGTCCAGGAGTACGTCTCGGTGACGGGGCCTGCGGAAGCGCGGTTGAGGCGGTTGGCGAGCGTCCTTGCGGACGACGGCTGGACGTGCACGCTGCGCATCACGGACGGCCAGCCGCTGTTGCGGGTCGTGGACGCTCGGGTGCCGGTGGTCGGCGAGAGCGTCGCCGTGGTCCTCGTCCCGGACGCCGGAGGTGGCCGGGCGGCGTGGTTCCGGTCGTCGGCGGGGGTGCTTCTGGGGCCGTGCGCCGATCCTGTGAGGGCGGCGGAGGGAGTGCGGGTGCTGCTCGGGCCTTGGGTCGGCAGGGCCTTGGCGGACGCCGGGCGGCGTGCGGGCGGAGCCGCGCAATGAATAGCGCTCTTTCAGGGGAAACACGCAACGAAGTGCCAGCTCAGAGCAAGATTGGCGCATTGGATCGTAGGCACTTTGTTCCTAGGCTTCCGATTGAGTCGATCCCTTCGGACGTTCCCCTGGAGACACGCATGAGCGTCATGCCGGCAATGGAGCCGAGCAGCACCGTTTCTGAGCGGACCGCGCTGCGGCGGCACTATCTGATGTGCCGTCCGGAGCACTTCGCCGTCACGTACGCGATCAACCCGTGGATGGACCCGGCGCGCGGCGCCGACGCCGGGAAGGCCGTGGAGCAGTGGGAGGCGCTGCGGGCGGCGTATCTGGCGCTCGGGCACGAGGTGAGCCTCATCGAGCCGATCGAGGGGCTGCCCGACATGGTGTTCGCGGCGAACGGCGCGCTGGTGGTCGGCGGACGGGTGTACGGGGCGCGGTTCACGCATCCGGAGCGGCACGCCGAGGGGCCCGCCTACGCCGGGTGGCTGAAGGAGAACGGGTTCGCCGACGTCCTGGAGGCGCGGCACACGAATGAGGGCGAGGGCGACTTCCTCACGCTGGATCACGTGATCCTGGCCGGGACGGGGTTCCGGACGGACATGGCGGCCCATCAGGAGGCGCAGGAGTTCCTCGGGCGGCCCGTGGTGACGCTCCGGCTCGTCGATCCGCGGTTCTACCACCTGGACACGGCGCTGTTCCCGCTCGGGGACGGGAACGTGGCCTACTTCCCGGGGGCGTTCTCGCCCGGCAGCCGCGCGGTGCTGGAGCGGCTGTTCCCGGACGCGATCCTCGCGGGTGAGGGCGACGCGGCGGTGCTCGGCCTCAACGCCGTGTGCGACGGGCGCAACGTCGTCATCAACGCGGAGGCGGCGGAGCTGATCGGGACGCTGCGGGGCCGCGGGTACGAGCCCGTCCCGGTGGACCTGTCGGAGCTGCGCAAGGCGGGCGGCGGGCCCAAGTGCTGCACGCTGGAGCTGCGCGCCTGATCACCGGCGGCCGGTCAGGCCGAGGTGGCGGCGGGCCAGGGTGCGGGTCCGCAGGACGCCCGCGATGCCGATCGCCCAGATCCCGATCTGGACGGTCCACGCGGCCCGGAACGCCTCGGGCGTGAACTCCCCGTCCGGCGACAGGGCGTCCAGGACGATGCCGATCAGCAGGATCGTGACCAGGGAGGCGAAGAAGCCGCCGACGTTGACGATGCCGGTGGCGGTGCCCTGCCGTCCGGGCGGGTTGAACGTCCGGGCGTAGTCGAAGCCGATCATCGAGCCGGGCCCACCGGGCGCGACGCACAGGATGAGCAGCACCAGCAGCCACGTCGGCGCGGGCGGCGGCCAGGCGAGGACGGCCGCCCAGGCCGCGATGTTGAGCCCGACGATCCCGAGGACGAGCCATGACCGGCGCAGCGGGTAGCGGGCGACGAGCCGTCCGATGAACGGCCCGGCCACGACGTTGACCAGCACGAACAACGTCAGCAGCGTGGATGCGGCGGCGTGGCTCATCCCCTGCCCCGACACCAGGTACGGGTAGCCCCACATCAGCGCGAACGTGTTGGACGAGAACTGGGTGACGAAGTGCGACCAGAGGCCGAGTCGCGTGCCGGGGTGCCGCCAGGCCCCCGCCAGGTTGGCGCCGGTCTCGCGCAGGGTCGGCACGTCGGCGCGGGCCGGGCCGTTCCGGAGGGTGGCGAAGGCGAGCACGGCGATGAGGACGCCGAGGGCGGCTGCGGATCCGAACGCGGTGCCCCAGCCGGGCCCGTGCAGGAGCGCGACCAGCGGGATCGCGCTGAGAATCTGGCCGAGCTGGCCGAGCTGGCCGGTGAACTGCGTGACGACCGGGACGTACCGGCCGGGGAACCAGGTCACGACGATGCCGAGGACGCTGATGAACGTCATGGCGTCGCCCGCGCCGACCATGACGCGGGCGGCGACGGCGGTGCCGATGTCGGTGGAGACGGCCATGAGCGCCTGCCCGGCGGCCATGAGCAGCGCGCCGCCCGCGACCATCCGGCGCGGGCCGATGCGGTCGAGCATGAGCCCGACGGGGATCTGCATGCTCGCGTAGACGAGGAGCTGCAGGACGGTGAAGGACGCGAGGATGCCGGCGGAGGCGTCGAAGCGGTGGACGGCGTCCAGGCCGACGACGCCGAAGGACGTCCGGTGCAGTACCGCCACGGCGTAGGCGAGGACGCCGATGCCCCACAGCGCCCACGCGATCGGGGCGGCCTTCTGTTTACCCGGGGGATCCAGGGGAGGTTGGGCGGTCTGCACGGATAGCCAATTTATGTCACTTCTGCCGGGGTCTGGCCCGCAGGTGCATCCGCTCCCCCTGCGGCCCGAACAGGCTGAGCACCTCGACCGGCCCGCCCTCGCCGCCGAACCAGTGCGGCAGCCGGGTGTCGAACTCGGCGGCCTCCCCCGGCTCCAGGATCAGCTCGCGGCCCGCCAGGTGAAGGCGGAGCCGCCCGTTCAGGATGTACAGCCACTCGTAGCCCTCGTGGGTCTTCGGCTCGGGCGGCGGCGTCCGCTCCGGGATGATCATTTTGAACGCCTGCAGGCCACCGGGTCGCCTGGACAGCGGCAGGACGGTCATGTCGTGCATCGTGCGGGGGCGCGGCCTGATCCGCGGGTCGCCGACCTCCGGGGCGCCGACCAGCTCGTCCAGCGGAACGTGGTGGGCCTGCGCGAGCGGGAGCAGCAGCTCAAGGCTCGGCCGCCGCTTGCCCGACTCCAGCCGCGACAGCGTGCTCACCGAGATGCCGGTCGCCTCGGCGAGCGCGGCCAGCGTGACGTTCCTCTCCTGCCGCAGCCTCCTGAGCCTCGGCCCCACCTCGGCCAGGACGTCTTCCGTGGTCTCCATGCGCTCATTGCAGGATCGGCAAAGACATTTGTCAAGTCGGCGGGCCGTCGCGCATCCTCCCGGCATGACGGAAACAGCTGAACGAGACGTACTGGTCATCGGCGGCGGCCCGGCCGGGCTGAGCGCCGCCCTCGTGTTGTCGCGCGCACGCCGCAGCGTCACCGTGGTCGACGCGGGCGAGCCGCGGAACGCGACCGCCGAGCACATGCACGGGTTCCTCACCCGCGACGGGATGCCGCCGGCGCTCCTGCGGGAGACCGGCCGCACCGAGGTGCGCGGCTACGGCGGCGAGATCATCGACGGACGGGTCGAGCACGCCGCCGAGGGCTTCGCCGTCACCCTGGCCGACGGCACCCGGCTCAAGGGCCGGCAACTCCTGGTCACCACCGGCGTGACCGACGTCCTGCCCGATGTCCCCGGCCTTCAGGAGAGGTGGGGCCGCGAGGTACAGATGTGCCCGTACTGCCATGGATGGGAGGTCCGCGACAAGAGGCTCGTCGTGCTGGCCTCGTCCCCGCAGTCCGTGCACCAGGTGACGCTGCTGAGCCAGTGGTCGCCGGACGTGACCTTCCTTACGCGGAAGGCCCCGGACGGGGAGGACTCCGCCCGCCTGGACGTGCGCGGCATCCGCGTCGTGGAAGGCGATGCCCGGCGCGTCGTCATCGAGAACGACCGCGTCACCGGCATCGAGTTGCACGACGGCTCGGTCCTCGGCTGCGACGCCGTGTTCGTCGCCCCGACGTTCGTCGCGAAGGCCGGTCCGCTGGCCGATCTCGGCTGCGAGACCGGTGAGGACGGCTTCGTGAAGGCCGACCCGACCGGGCGGACCAGCGTTCCCGGCGTGTGGGCGGCGGGCGACGTCGTCAACCCGAGGGGCCAGGTCATCATGGCCGCCGCGGCAGGCGCGACCGCCGCCGCGATGATCAACTTCGAACTCATCGAAGCGGAGATCGCCGAGAAGCTGCCCGCCTGACCCCGGACCCCGTTCACCCGCGGCGTGCCGCCAAGCCGGTCGCAAGGGCGACGCGCCGCGGGTCAACGTTTACGGTGGCGGGGTGCGAGGGGATGAGCGGCGGTGGCGCGAGGTTCGGGCGGCGCTGAACGCCGCGCGCGGTCTGCTCGGGGAGGTGGCCGGCGGGCTGTATCCGGACGCGCCGCGCGTCGCGGGGACGTCGCTGCTGTGCCGCGAGGAGTGGATTCCGGCCGTGCCGATTCCGCTGGAGTCGGTCCGGCTGGAGTGGGACGCGCGTCCCGCCGCTCCGGCCGTCGCCGACCCGTCCGACGGGCTGCCCGGCGGCCACCGCACGTACGCGGAGGCCATGGCGGCGCTCGCGCCGCCCAGGCTCTTCGAGGACCGCCCGAGCCACCGTCTCCTCGCCGCCCGCCCGCCGGTGCTCCGGTTCGGTCCCGCCCGGTACTTCGACGGCGTGAACGTCGGCGAGTCCGTCGCGCACGAACTGGCGGCCGGGGTGGACGGGCTGCCGCTGCGCGGCCGGGTCGGCGACCCGTGCGACCTGACCCGCCGGGCGGCCCTGACGGCGATCACGACGGTGACCGTCACGACCACCGGGTCGTACGTCCTGCACCGGCGGGACCCGGCGAAGGTCGCGCACGCCGGCGGCCTCCACCACGTGATGCCGGTCGGGGTCTTCCAGCCGCTCGGCGACGAGCCGCCCGGCCTGTGGCCGTGCATGGTCCGCGAGTACGCCGAAGAACTGCTCGGAATGGACGAGAACTACGGGGACGGTTTCGTCCAGGAGGAGTGGCCCTTCCACCGGGCGATGACCGCGGCCCGCGAGCGGGGGGATCTGCGGGCGTACCTCCTGGGGCTCGGCGTCGATCCGCTGACGTTCGCGCTCGACCTCCTCACCGTCGTCGTCATCGACGGCGACGTGTTCGGCGACCTCTTCGGCGGACTGGTCGCGGTCAACGACGAGGGCGAGGTGTCGATGGCGCCGTTCGGCGGGACGATTCCGGAGCCCGTGCAGCCCGCCGGCGCCGCCGCGCTGGAACTGGCGTGGCGGCACCGGCGGACGCTCGGTGCACACTGACGGTTCTCGGGGCCGCCCCCAGGCGAAGTGTGTTCAGCCCTCGTCGAGGGCCTCGCGGCTGAGGCCCTTCAACTCGTCCAGCGCGTCCACCAGGTGGTCGACGATCTCCGACGGGTCGGGGACGAGGTCGCGGCAGGCGACGATGCCGACGTCCACCTTGCCGTCGTAGGAGAAGACGGTGATGTTCAGGCCGCCGCTGACGTCGGAGATGACGGAGATCGGGTAGTAGTCGAGCACCTTCGCGCCGCACAGGTACAGCGGGAACTGCGGGCCCGGCACGTTGGAGATGAGCAGGTTGACCGGGCGCAGCGACATCGCCGGCGCGGCCTGCAGGGCGAACCGGGTGACGGCGCCGGCGATGGGCGTGGGGAGGATGCCGCTCATCTCCCGCACCCAGCTCCCGGACGAGCCGACGAACCGCCGCTTGGCGACGTCCATGTCGCACCGGACGGCGGTGTACCGGTCGGCGGGGTCGGGGACGTGCGTGGCGAGCGTCGTCGTCATGATCGAGACCTGGTTGCCCGGCTGCGCCGCGGCGCCGCCCCGGCGCAGCGACACCGGGACGGCCGCGACGAGCGGGCGGTCCGGCAGGTCGCCGCGCTTGTCGAGCCACTTGCGCAGCGCCGTCGCGCACAGCGCCATGACGACGTCGTTGACGCTGCCGCCGAGTCCCCGCCTGATCTGCTTGATCTCGTCCAGAGGAAGCTCACCGCAGGCGACGGAGCGGCGGCGGCCGATCGGCCGGTTGAACGGCGTCGGCGGGGCGCTCTTGCGCGGCGTCCTCGGAAGCCCGGGGCGGCGCAGCGCGCCCTGCACGGCCGCCGACATCAGCCCGACCCCGGGGATGGACGCGAGGCCGGGGATCTCGTCGAGGTACGGGGCCGTGCGCGCGACCGACAGGGCGCTGCGGACGGGATGCAGCGCGGTCTTCAGCAGCCCGGCGCCGAGCATGCCGGCCGTGCCGGGCGCGCGGGCGGGGGCGGACTCGTCGGCGGGCAGGTCGCGGGGCTCGGGCGACAGGTCCAGCAGCGCGGCGAGCGTCTCGGCCGCCATCACGCCGTCGACGGCCGCGTGGTGCACCTTGACGTACACGGCCGTCCGGCCGCCGTGCAGGCCCTGGATGAGGACCATCTCCCAGAGCGGGCGGGAGCGGTCGAGAGGCTGTTCGTGGAGCATCCCGACGATGTCGGCGAGCTGCCGGTCGGTCCCGGGGGACGGGAGCCCGATCTCGGTGATGTGCCGTTCGGGGTCGAAGTCCGGGTCGTCCTCCCAGTAGGGGTGGTCGAGGCCCAGCGGCACCTGGACGAGCCGCTGCCGCAGCGGGCGGGCGGCCAGGTGCGCGCGGCCGCGGACCAGTTCGGCGACGAGCGGCACCGTGAGCCGGCCGCCGGGGCACGTCCCCGCGTCGACGATGCCCAGCCCGGCGATGTGCGCGTGGGTGGTCCCGGTCTCGGCGTGGAGGAAGGTGGCGTCCACGGTGGTCAGCTGGCTCATGCTCTCGTCCCGTCCGCTCGTCCTGCGTGCGCCTGCCCTACCTCCAAGGAGTTATGCCGTTCTGGAGTGCAGGTCAACGTGGGCCGATAGGAAGTAACCAGCACTTAACAGGGCGTTTCACCGGGTTCATCTGCCGGTTTCAAGAAAGCCTGTAAAGATTTTGCTTTCTTCCGGCCTAATGCGGTCAGATAACTTCACATGCCCGATCAAGCCGACGATGCCATGATCATCGCACTAGGGTGGTGCGCCATGACGGCACGACCACTCCCGGAGATCGTCGAAGCGGGCTGGGCCACCGCGCTGCAACCGGTCGCCGGCACGATCGCCGCCGCGGGCGACTGGCTGCGCGCCGAGGTCGCCGCCGGACGCCGCTACCTTCCCGCAGGGAACCACATCCTGCGGGCGTTCACCCAGCCGTTCGACGGCGTGCGCGTCCTCATCGTCGGCCAGGACCCCTACCCGACGCCCGGTCACCCCGTCGGCCTCAGCTTCTCCGTCGCCCCCGACGTCCGCCCGCTGCCCGCCAGCCTGGTCAACATCTTCCGCGAGTACTGCGACGACCTCGGCCATCCGGAGCCGTCCAGCGGCGACCTCACCCCGTGGACGGAGCAGGGCGTCTGCCTGCTCAACAGGTCGCTGACCGTCATGCCGGGCAAGCCCGGCTCGCACCGGAACAAGGGCTGGGAAGAGGTCACCGAGCAGGCCATCCGCGCCCTCGCCGCCCGCGGCGGCCCCCTCGTCGCCGTCCTGTGGGGCCGCGACGCCCGCAGCCTCAAGCCGATGCTCGGCGGCGTCCCGTGCGTCGAGTCCCCGCACCCGAGCCCCTACTCCGCCGACAGCGGCTTCTTCGGCTCCCGCCCCTTCTCCCGAGCCAACCAGCTCCTGGAGCAGCAGGGCGCACCCCCGGTGGACTGGAAGCTGCCTTAACCCACGGACGGGCCGAGGTTCAGTCCTCGGGGAGGCGGTGCAGGAGGGTCGAGAACTCGGCGGAGCCCTCGGGGGACGCGGGGAGGGGGGTCAGGCGGCGTTCGCCATGGCTCCAGTAGACGCCGGGGGCGCACGGGTCGTCGGCGTCGGCGTGCATCTCCCGGACGACGTCGGCGAACACGGGGAGGACCTCGCGGACCGCCGCGGACGTTATCGGGTACAGCAGCAGCGTGCTGTGGCACGGGACGCCGACGAGGGCGCCGTGCTCGTTCGGCCCCGGGAGGAACTGGTCGACCTCGCTGAGCAGCGCCGACACGTAGCGGCTGCCCGGCTTGGTGACGACGCGGACGTTGCGGCCCGGCAGCAGCGGCTGGGTGCGGACGGCGACGTCGGCCAGCTCGCGGTCGTGGGTGTTCGTCATCACGTAGCCGAGTTTGTGCAGGCCGAGGAGCCCGGCGCGCGCTTTGGTGAGCGGGCCGCCGTAGCGGGGATGCTCGATCATCACCATCGCGTCGAAATGGTCCCCCGCGGGGACGACGACGAGGCCCTCACGGTCGCTGGGCGCGAGCTTGGGCACTATGCGCAGCCGCAGCAGCTCCCGGACGTCGCCGAACAGCTCCATCTCACCGACCGCGAGGAACGCGCGGTCGCCGACCTCGCGCACCCACTCGTCCACCACCTGCGGCCACGCCGACCGCGGCTCGCGGGCACAGCGCTCCAGTACCGTCCAGCTGGAGGCCCGCGCCTCGGACCGGCCCACGGGCAGCACCACCTCGGAGGTACCGGAGTCGAACCAGGCGCTGGGCGCCAGGGCGGGGAGCACGTCGCGGATGAGCGCGTGCACGTCCGCCGCCGCGTCCAACGGTTCCATATGGTGCTCATCCCCTTTCACCCATCAGCGGATCACGTCACAACCCCACCTTCTCAGAGTTCGGGCCCGTTGTGTGATCCATCGCGATCCCCGCCCGCACTCGCTGATCATGAGCTGCTCAAGTACGGTGCTCCCATGGCCGAAATCGTGTACCCGCCGGTGATCAAGACGGCTCTCGGGGTGTTCAAGACCCTGAAGATCAAGATCCGTCTGGAGGGAACGGACCAGATCCCCAGCACCGGTGGGGCGGTGCTCGTCAGCAACCACGTCAGCTATCTCGACTTCATCTTCGCCGGCCTGGCCGCGCATCCGGCGAAGCGGCTGGTGCGGTTCATGGCCAAGAAGGAGATCTTCGACAACCGGATCGGCGGGCCGCTGATGCGCGGCATGCACCACATCCCGGTGGACCGCAACGCCGGCGCCTCGTCCTACGCGGCGGCGCTGAAGGCGCTGAAGTCCGGAGAGATCGTCGGGGTGTTCGCCGAGGCGACGATCAGCCGCTCGTTCACCGTGAAAGAGATCAAGAGCGGCGCGGTGCGGATGGCCGTCGCGGGCAAGGTACCGCTGGTCCCGGTCGCGATCTGGGGCCCGCAGCGGCTGTGGACCAAAGGCCGCAAGCGGCGGTTGCTGCAACGGGGCGTACCGGTGACGATCCTGGTCGGCGAGCCGATGTACCCCAAGCGCGGCGACGACTACGAGCAGGTCACCCGCGACCTGCACGCCCGGATGTCGGAGCTGCTGGAGAGGGCGCAGCGCGAGTACCCCGACGTCCCGCAGTCGGACGAGACGTGGTGGCAGCCCGCCTACCTCGGCGGGACGGCGCCGACGCCGGAGGAGGCCGAGAAGCTCGACCTCGAAGAGGCGGAGGCCCGCAAGGCGGCCCGCGAGGCGCGGGAGGCTCAGGAGGGCTCCTGACGCGGGCGCCCGATGCCCGTCGCCCGGCTTATTCGGTGGACGCGGTCCGCCGCCTGCCCTGATCATCAATGGCATGACCATGTCGCAGGAGAGGACCCAGGAGTTCTTGCATCTCGTCGGCCCCCGGGAGAACGTCACCGACCCGGGGCCCGAGTCGACGCTGCCCGTAGTCTTCAACCTGAGCGACAACAACTCCCCGGCCGACGTGATGGACGTGCTGTCGCTGCGCCCGTTCGCGTCCGGGGAGCAGCCGTGGTCGCGTTCGACGCGGCTGGAGCACGTCCGGGCCGACGCGCCGCTGCGTCCGGACGGCGCCCGGCTCGTGCGGGTCGCGCATGAGAAGGGCAAGGAGTCGGTGCTCGCCGAGGGCGACGGCTGGACCCTGCTGGCGAACCGGTGGAAGAGCGGCGTCGCGTACGTCGCGGTGTCCGCCGTCACCGAGGAGATGGCCGAGTCCGTCCTCGAAGAGTCGGTGAAGGACGCGACCGACCCGCCGAAGGCCGACGAGTCCAGCGTCGAGATGGGCTTCTGGCACATGGGCACGCACGGCCCGGTGCGCAGCGAGCGCGCGATCACCGCCGACCTGTGGGACGACATCCGGCGCAACTACACCGCGCCGGTCGCCGAGGCCCTCGACGACGTGATGAGCCTCACCCGCGAGGAGGTGTCGGGGCGGCTGCTGCTCCTGCACGGCCCGCCCGGCACCGGCAAGACCACGGCGCTGCGCGCCCTCGCCCGCGCCTGGAACGGCTGGTGCCAGTCCGACTGCGTGCTCGACCCGGAGGCGCTGTTCGGCACGCCCGCCTACCTGATGGAGGTGGCGGTCGGGGACGACGAGGACGAGAACCGCCGCTGGCGGCTGCTCATCCTCGAGGACTGCGACGAGCTGATCCGCGGTGAGGCCAAGCAGTCGACGGGCCAGGGCCTGTCGCGGCTGCTCAACCTGACCGACGGGATGCTCGGGCAGGGCCGGGACGTCCTCGTCGCCATCACCACCAACGAGGACCTCGCCATGCTGCACCCGGCGGTCGTCCGCCCCGGCCGGTGCCTCGCGCAGATCGAGGTGGGCCGGCTCACCCAGGCCGAGGCGGTGTCGTGGCTGGACGGCACGGACGCGGCGCCCGGCGAGATCGGCGCGGAGGGCGCGACGCTCGCCGAGCTGGTCGCGCTCCGCAAGGGCGAGAAGCGCCCCGAGAACGAGGACGCCCCCGCCTCCGCGACCGGCTTCTACCTCTGACCGGCCTTGCCCAGGGCCTGCTCGATGTCGGCCCACAGGTCGCCGGGGTGTTCCAGGCCGACGGACAGGCGCACGGTTCCCTCGCCGATCCCCGCTGCGGCGAGGGACTCCGCGTCCATCTGCCGGTGGGACGTGCTCGCGGGGTGCATGACCAGCGACATGACGGCGCCGAGTGACGGGCCGAGGCCGATGAGCCGGACGGCCTCGGAGAAGGCGCCGCCCGCGTCGCGGCCGCCGGCCAGTTCGAAGGCGAGGACGCCGCCGGCTCCGTCCGGCAGGACCCGCCGCGCCACCTCGTGCTGCGGATGGTCGCTGAGTCCCGGGTAGTGGACGCGGGAGACGGACGGGTGCGCGGCGAGACGGCCGGCGAGATCCAGCGCGGTCGCGCTCTGGCGGGCCACGCGCATCGGCATGGTGGCGAGCCCCCGCAGGGTCAGCCACGCGGCGAACGGGTCGGCGACGGACCCGAGTTCCAGGGCGTGGGCCCAGACGCGGTGGTGCAGGTCCGGGTCGGCGAAGACGGCGATGCCTCCGATGACGTCGCCGTGCCCGCCGAGGTACTTCGTCGTCGAGTGGACGACGACGTCGACGCCGTGGCCGATGGGCTTGCAGAGGAGCGGGGCGAAGGTGTTGTCGACGACGGTCAGCACGTCCGTGCCGCGGACGGCCGCGGTGAACGCGGGCAGGTCCGTGACGTGCGTGGTGGGGTTGGCGATCGTCTCCAGGTAAAGGAGCCGGGTGGTGGGACGCATCGCGTCGCGCACCTCGGCGGGGTCGTCGCCGGGAATGTAGGTGACCTCGACGCCCCACCGTTCGGCGAGGCCCTGGAGCAGCGCGTACGTGCCGCCGTAGAGGGCGGTCTGCGCGATGACGTGGTCGCCGCTGCGCAGCAGCCCCATCAGCGCGGCGTTGATCGCGCCCATGCCGGACGCGGTGGCGAGTGCCCCGGCGCCGCCCTCCAGTTCGGTGACGGCCTGTTCGAGCGAGCGGACGGTCGGATTGCCCATCCGGGCGTAGAAGAACGCCTCGTCCGGGCGCTGGAACGCGGCGGCGAGGTCGTCGGCGGCGTCGAAGGAGAACAGGTGGCCCTGGTAGATCGGCATGCCGAGCGGGTGGCTGCCCGCCGGTGAGATCACGGGCGGGTGGACGGCGCGGGTCTGCGGATGGTGTCCGGTCATGTCTCCAGCCTGCGGCGAGACCCGCCGCAGCGGAACGGCCAATTGTCACCAGTGGCCCGGACCACGCCCCCGGCACGCCCCCGCGGCGCCGGACCACCGGCCCGGCCGTGGGCGTCGGCGGCCCCCGGCGCCCCGGCACGGTTCCCCGCCACCGGCTCTCCCACCCCGCGAGGGCGAGCCGGTGATCGGGGCCGTCCGGTCGGGTGACGCTCGGCGTCCCTCGGCCGGAGACCTGAGCATCGCCCACCGAGACCCCCGCCCGCCATCCGGGAGACCACCGCCAAAATCGATACGTATGTCCGGGGCCGGGGCGGCATGTACTACGGGTCATTACGGGGTGGCGCGGGCGAACAGGCGCCGGTACACGCGGCGGAGACCGTGGAGATCACTGACAGGCTCCGCGAACGGGAGCCGCCGCGTCGTCGACCTCGACCTGCGCGACCCCCAGTTGCGACGAGCAGCTGGTGTGGAGCACTACTCCCGCTGATCAGTGGAGGGTGCCGAGCTCTTCGCGGGCCGTGGTCCGGAGTGTTCTCAGGGCGTCGACGAGAACGCGGCGCTGGTCGCCGGTCAGCGGGCCGGCGAAGTGTTCGCGGAGCGTCTCGGCGTGGACCCGCAGGGCCTCGTCCAGCTTCGCGCGGCCCGCGGCGGTCAGCTCCACCAGCTGGCGGCGGCGGTCACCGGGCGCCGGCTCACGGCGGACGAGGCCGGCCTCCTCCATCCGGTCGATGATCCGGGTCATCCCGCCGCTGGTCAGGATCAGCTCACCGGCCAGATCGCCCATCGTCCGCGGGCGGCCGCCGGTGGCGCCCGACAGCTTCAGCAGCACCTCGAACACGGCGTGCCGGATACCGCAGCGGCGCTCCAGTTCGCGCCCCGCGATCCGCTCCAGAACCGCGGCCGCGCCCAGCAGCACACCGAAGTCGTGGACCACCCCGTCCGGGACGACCGTGTCCGTCCCGTGTCCGTCCTGCCTCGTCACGGTCGACATGATGCCGCGCCTCCGTCCCCCGGACTCCTCCATCAGCACAACGCGCGGCGCCCCGCACACCTTCCGTGCGGGGCGCCCGTGCCGTCCGGGGAACCCTCAGTCGCCCGGCTTCTCGCTCTTGTCCGGGGCCGGCGACGTGGACGCGCCGCCGGTCGGGGTCGGAAGCGGGCCCTGCCCCTGGTTCTGGTCGTTGGCGCCGGACGCGTACTGCTTGGTCACCTTCCACTCGCCGTCGATCTTGGCGAGGGCCAGCCGGAGCAGCGTGGCGGGGGCCGAGGTGGCGCCGTCCTTGGTCTTGACGTCGATGTCCACCATGACGACGGCCGTGGCGAACTTGTTGTCGACGCTTCCCACGAACACCTGGTTGGTCTTGGACGTCAGCGCCAGTCCGGGGTTGCTCTTGAACGTCTCACCGAGGCTGGGGAGCGTGGTGCTCTTGAAGCTCTCCAGGAGGTCGCCGCCCATGAGCTTCTGCGCCTTGTCCATCTGCGACTGGTAGTTCTGCGCGTTGTAGTTGAGCGCGACGTCGCCGTACGAGGCGGCGACCTTGCTCACGGCCTCCCGGTCGTCCTTCTCCGCCGACAGTCCGCTCGCGCTCCGCCACTGCCAGATGGCCAGGCTCGCCAGCAGCGCGACGAGGACGACGGCCACGATCGCCTGCGTCATGCCGAGACCGAAGATCATCGGCTGGGACGCGGCGTCCCCCGAGGTCCCCGCGCTCGCGCGGGCCGGCGCCTTCCTCGGCGCCTCCTCCGCGTCCTCGTCCGCCTCCTCCGGCGGTTCGAGGCGGCTGGGACGGGGCTTCGCGGCGGGCTTGACCGCCGTCTTCGCCGTCTTCACCGTCTTGGCGGGACGGGCCGGGGGCTCCTCCTCGGCCTCTTCCTCCGCCTCGGCGGCGTCCTCGGCGTCGAGGGCCTCCAGGACTTCGTCGAGGTCCTCGTCGTCGATGACCTCGATCACCCGCACCCGCCGCTTGCGCTTGGCGGCCGGCCGCGCCGGCTTCGGCGCGGCCTCGGTCTCCTCGGTCTCCGCCTCGGCCGGGACCGCCTCGACCTCGTCGGCCTCGTCCTTGCCGGTCTTGGCTGTCACTTCGGAACTCCTAGAGGTTGGGTCAGTCCTTGTCCCGGCGCAGACGGCCGGTCAGGCGGGAGAGCACGGGCACCGAGCCCATCATGACCCTGATCAGCACCAACAGGGCGATGATCGGGGGAACGTACACTAGCCACATCGGCGGCCCGTCAGAAGAGTCCTCGTTGTTCGCGGCCTTCTCCGCCTGGACCTTCCGCTGGTCGATCGCGGGGTCGTGGGTCGGGATCGTGTCGCCCGTCCCCTTGGCCTTGTAGGGCTCCTGTTCCGTCACCGCCGGGGACCTGCCGTCCGGGCAGTTCGGGATCTTGCCCGTCTGCGGCTGCGGCAGCGGGTACTTGTACTCCAGCGCCGCCGGGGTGTTCAGCGTGAGCTCGAAGAACACGTTCAGGACGGGTGCGCCCTCGTCGAGCCCGACGACGTTGTCCAGGACGACCGCGAGTTTCGGTGCCTTCCTGAGCGTCTCGCGCAGGTCGCTCAGGAGCGTGGGGTTGTGGCTCCTCAGCCCCCAGTTGCCGAGCACGTCGACGGTGCACTCGAAGTTCGGGCCGGTCTTGTCCAGCAGGTCGTTGACGGTGGCGAGCAGGCCGGGCCCGTCGTCGCGCAGCTCGGCGAGCTCGCCGCGGACCTGGCTGAGCGCCGTGGTGAGCGCGGCCAGGTTGTCGACCCCGGCGCCGAGCGACCCGCGGTTCTGGTTCAGGACGTGGGTGATCCTGGCGAGGTCGTTGGTCAGGCCGTCCAGCAGCTCGGTGTTCTCGGCGAACGTGGCGGTCAGCTGGTCGCCGCCGTTGATGATCTGGCGGAGGGACTCCTCGCGCCCCGACCAGCCCTCGGCCAGCTCGTGCGTGACGACCCGGGCGTCGTCGGGGTCGATGGCCTTCAGGCTGTCGATGACGGCGCCGAACAGGTCGCCGTACTTCGGCGGGACGCTGGTGTGCGACACCGGGATCCGCGCGCCCGGCTCCATCGGCGGCGCGCCGGCCTTGCCGGGCGCGGGGGTCAGCTCGACCACCGGCTCACCGACCGCGGACTTGCGGGCCGCGGCGGCGGTGACCCCCTGCGGGATCTTGACGCCGCGTTCGATGTCCAGCCGGACGACGACCTTGTCCTTCACCAGGTCCACCGAATCGATCTTGCCGATCCGCAGGCCGAGATAGTCGACCTCGAAGTTCGGGTGCAGGCCCGGCGAGGACTCGAACTCGACCGTGATCTGGTACGGGCGGTCGATGAAGTCGAACCGGACGACGTTGTTGAACGCCCACACCACCATGACCACTGCGAGGGCGGCGAAGACCGCCAGGTTGATCGTGATTCGTGTGCTCATCGAGGCCGCTCCAGGATCTTCTCGATGCCGGGCAGGGCGCTCTCGAGCCCCTTCGGGATCGGTGTGCTGCTCGTGCTCGCCGGCCCGGCCGGGTAGTCGACCCCCGGGATGACCGGCGACCCGTCCGGCCAGACGAACCGCAGGATCGGGTAGAGCAGCAGCTGGCCGTCATAGCTCGCCAGGGGCAGCTTCCGCGAGAAGGTCTCCAGGCCGTTCACCAGCTCCGTGAGCCGCTTGCGGTTGTTGCCGAGATCCCGCAGGACGGGGTCGAGGTCGCTCAGGAGCGCGCGGAACCGGCCGATGCGCCGCTCCAGGACCTTGTCGTTCAGCTCGCGGGCCAGGTGGGTGAGCCGGTCCACCGCCTTGATGATCTCTTCCTTGTTGTCGTCCAGCAGCCGGGTGGTGCGTTCGAGCTCGACGGGCGCCTGGTCCAGCGCGTCGCCGCCCTTGGCGAGGGACTCACCGAGCCGGGCGAACCGGTCGATGGACTCGCCCAGCTCGTGCCGCTGCTGGGTGAACATCTTGAGCAGGCTGCCCGCCTGGGCGATCGTCTTGTTGAGCTTCTCGCCGTTGCCGTCCAGTGCGGTGGCCCCGGCATTGACGACCGTCGCGACGTCGTCGCCGGCCAGCGCCTCGATCAGCGGCCCGGCCTGCCCGACGACCTGCTCGAACGACGGCTGGACGCTGGTCTGGGCGATCGCCGCGCCGTCCGCGAGGAAGGGACCGCGGTTCATGCTCGTGCCCGGCGGCATCTGCAGTTCCACGTAGTTCTCGCCGAGCAGCGACGTCACCTTGATCTCGGCGCCGGTGCCCTCCGGGATCTTGATGTCGTCCTCGATGGACAGCGTCACCTTGGTCCGGTAGCCGTCGAGCTCCACCTTGGTGACGGTGCCGACCGTGATGTCGGACATCTTCACGCTGTGCCCCGCGACGAGCTGCTGCACGTCGCTGAACGTGGCCGTCAGGGTGAGGTCGCCCTTCGGGGCGCCCGCCGTCTGGTAGGAGCAGCCCGAGACCGCCAGCGCCACGGCGGCGACGAGCATGAGGATCACCCTGCTTGTCGCGGGGGGTGCGGAGGTCCGCCCTCCCGCGGTGACTCTGCTCATCAGTTGCCTCCGTTATCCCAGGGACAGTTGGAGTTGGGCGGGGGCAGCGGGCAGCCGACCTCGTCGGTGTCCATCAGGCCCTTCAGCCACGTCCGCACGAACGCGTCGGTGGCGAACCTGATGTGCAGCGACTTGTCGTCATCGTGGTAGCCGCCGATGAGCGCGTCACCGATGGCGGGCAGCGCGTTCACCAGCTGCGCCACCTGCTTGGCGTTGCCCTTGAGCATCAGCGCGGCCCTGGTGAGGACGGCCAGGTCGTACGGCAGCTTGCCCTTGTACTTCTGGAGCAGCTTGTCGCCGTTCTTCGACAGTTCGAGGATGCCCTTGATGAGCTGCTGCAGGTCGCCGCGTTCGGCGCTGAGCACCCGGGACGCCTCACCGAAGTCGCGGATCAGGGTGCCGAGGACCTGCTCGCGTCCCCGCACCACCCCGGCCAGGCGGCTGAGGTTCTGCGCGACCTGGATCAGCTCCCTGTCCTGCCCGGCGACGTTCTCGACGAGGCGGGCGCTCTGTTCGAGGGTGGCGTTGAACTGCTTGCCGTTGCCGCCGAGGTTGCCGGCGGCGGTGCCGAGCGCGGTCTGCATCTTCGTCGGGTCGAGCGCGTTCGCGAGGTTGGTGAAGGACTTGAGCGCGTCGTCCACTTCGACCGGAACGTGGGTCCGCTCGATCGGGATCACGTCCGCGGTCTCCTTCGGCTGCCCCGGCTTCCACGCCGGGTGCAGGACGAGGTTGCGCTCGCCGATCAGGTTCAGCGGGACGATCGACGCGTGCACGCCCTTCGGGAGCGGGATGTCCCCGTCCAGGTGGAACGTCACCTTGACCTTGTCGCCCTGGTTCTCGACCTTGTCGACCAGGCCGACGTCGGCG
This sequence comes from Spirillospora sp. NPDC048824, assembly GCF_043198455.1. NCBI lineage: Bacteria > Bacillati > Actinomycetota > Actinomycetes > Streptosporangiales > Thermomonosporaceae > Spirillospora > Spirillospora sp. NPDC048824. The sequence goes on from NZ_JBICUS010000035.1 coordinate 19,749, forward strand.
CCCATCACCTTGACCTTGGACTCCTCGTAGAAGGAGCGGGCCTTCGGGACGTAGACGACCATGGTGCGCTCGCCGCCGGACGGGGCGAGCGAGCAGCCGCCGAGGGAGGCGGTGAGGGTGAGGCAGAGCGCGACGGCGATTCCCCTCCCCCTGCTCTTGCCGGAGGGCGTGCTGCTTTCGCCGGAGGGTGTGGGGGTGCGTCCGATGGCTCGGCTCATCAGTTGCCTCCCGGGTGCCGCGGCGTGGAGTGCGGGCCGGGCGGCTGGAGCGGGCCGAGCCCGACGAGCAGGCCCTCGACCCAGGCGCCGTTGCCCTTGAGCTTGGCGACCTGCGCGAACGTCGGCCCGAGCAGCGAGAAGTTGGTGTTCAGCGCGTCCATGTTCGGTGCCAGCCGGGTGGTGAGCAGGTGCAGGTTGTCCAGCAGCTTGTCGAGCTTCTTCTGGTTCTGGGAGATCACGTTGGACAGCGTCTGGACCGTCCGGTTGCCCTGCCCGATCGTCGCGGCCAGCTCGTTGCGGCGTCTCACGAGCGTGTCCAGCAGCACCTGGCTGGCGTCGATGATCTCGCGGAGCTGCTGGTCCTTGCTCGCCAGCGTCCCGGTGATCGTCTTGCTGCTCTCGATCAGCTTCTCGATCTGGGGATAGGAGTCGTTCAGCATCTGCGACAGTTCCTGGACGTTGGTCAGGACGCGGTGCAGCTTCTTCGCGCCGGGCGACTCGATCTTGTTGACCTGGGTGAGCAGCTTGTCGATGCTCTCCTGGTCGAGCTTGCCGACGATGTTCTGCGCGCCCTCCAGGGCTTCCGGGACGGTGAACGGGACGCTGGTGCGCGACAGCGGGATCCGCCGTTTCGACTCCGGCACGTCCGCCATGTAGGGCTTGGCGACCGGGCCCGCGAGCCGCAGGTACCGGCCGCCGAGCAGCGTCGTCGTCTGGATCTCGGCCCTGGTCTGCGGCCCGAGGTCGATTCCGGCGTCGACGTGCCAGGTGACGATGACCTTGCCGCGCCGGAAGTCGGGCCGCACGTCGGTGATCCGGCCCGCCTTCACGCCGGCGACCCGCACGTCCTGGCCCTTCTTCAGGCCGGACAGGTCGCTGAACTCACCGCTCATCGAGTAGCCGCGGTCGAACAGGTGCAGCTGGCCGACGGCGAAGGCGAACACGCAGGCGGCGCCGAGCGCGGTAAGGGTGACGATCGCGACGATCTTGTGGTTGACGTCCCGCAGGGATTTCAGCGCCATCAGCCGCGACCCCCCTGCAGCATCTTCCGCAGCTTGGCGAGTTCGTCCGGGGTGGGCTTGTCGGTCCCTGGCGCCCTCGGCAGCTCCATCTCGAAGGGGCAGGGCCCCTGGACGAGGTTGAGGCACAGCGCGTTCGAGCGCAGGTAGTGGCCGCCGTTCGTGGACGCGAACAGCTGCCGCAGCGTCAGCGGAAGCTGCTGCACCATCTTCTCCAGCTGGTCGACGTTGAGCCGGAACGTCTCGGCGAACTCGCCGAGGTTGCCGATGATGCGGGCGAGCTGCGCGTCCTGGCCGCCGAGCACCGCGTTGAGGTTGGTAGTGACGCCCGAGATCTCCACGACCGCGTTCTCCAGCAGCGTGCGGTTGTTCGCGAACACCTTCGTCAGCGACTGGAGGTTGTCGACGCTGGCGGCGATCTGCTGGTCCCGCTTCGCGACCGCCTGGCTCACCGTCTCGTAGTTCTCGATCATCCCCTCGATGGTCTTCTTGCGGACCGCGAACGTCTGCAGCAGCGCGTCCAGGTTGTTCGTCAGCTGCGAGATGTTCTGCTCGTTGCCCTCAAGCGCCTGGGTGAACGAGAACAGGATCTTGTTGAGCTGGTTCGGGTCCAGGTTGCGGGTCAGCGGGCCGAGGGCGTTGACGATGGCGCCGAGGTCCACCACCGACCGGGTGTGCGGGACGCGGCCGCCGTCGCCGAGCTTCTTCCCGCTCCTGCCCGGCTCCAGGTAGATCACCCGCTGGCCCATCACGTTGCGCCAGCGGATCGCGGCGGTGGAGTCGTCCGGGATCCGGACCCCCTTGTCGACCTCCATCTCGACGACGGCCTTGCCCCGGACGACCTCGATGCCCTGGACCCGCCCGACGGGTGTTCCGGCGACCTTCACGTCGTCGCCTTCGAGCAGGCCGGTGACGTCGTCGAACGTGGCCGTCAGCGCGTAGCGGTCCTTGAAGCTCGTGCCGAGGATCATCTGGCCGATGTAGAACGTGAGGAGCGTGGTCAGGACCACGAACACCACGAACTTGAGCAGCGTCGCGTGGTCGGGCCCGCGCGCGGTCTTGCCGCGCAGCCGCGTGCTCATGGCCGCCCCCCGTTGTTGTTCTGCGTGGGTGAGCAGACGTCGATGAAGATCTGGCACAGGTCCAGCGGCAGCGTTGCGCGGGCCTGGGCGATCACCGTGCCCTCGGGGCCGGGGACGCGGATGATCCGCGACAGCAGGGCGAAGAAGCCGATCAGGCCGTCCATCAGCACCGGGAGGTTGCGGCGCTCGTCGTTGACCACCGCGAGGGCGTCACCGCCGCCGTCCACGATCCTGCCGAGGTTGGCGCCGTGGTCGTGCAGGGAGTTGCCGACCTTGTCGCCGAGTTCGCTCGTCTGGGTGAGCAGCTGCTCGATCTTGTCCGGCTTCTCGTTGATGACCTGCGCCAGCTTGGTGAAGTCGGTGGTGATGCGGACGATCGTGTCGCCGCGGGGGCCGAGCGTTCCGGACAGGCCGTTGATGTCGTTCAGCAGCGCGTTGATCGCCGCCCGGTCCCGGTACGTCGCGTCGACGACCGTGGCGCCGTTGTCGATCGTCCGGCGCAGCGCCGGTCCCTGCCCGGACAGGCCGGCACCGAACGTGTGCAGGATCGTCGCCACCTCGTCCGGGTTGATCGCCTTGGTGAGCTTGTAGGCGGGCCAGGCGGTTTCGGACAGCTCCTCCGGATCCTCCGTCTTGGCGATCGTCCCGCCGTCCTTCAGGTAGGGGCCGGTCACCTCGTGCGCGCCGAGGTTGAGCGCGAGGTCCTTCGGGCCGAACACCGAGACCGGCTCGATCGCCGCGGCCGTCGTGTCGGCGAGCTTGACGCCCTCGTCGACCCGGAACCGGACCTTGACGCGGCCGGAGTCGTCGAGCGTGAGTTCGTCGACGGTGCCGACCGCGATGCCGCGGATCTTCACATCCGACTTGCCGGGGTCGAGGCCCTGGCCCGCTCGCCCGAACGTCGCGTTGAAGTAGGTGGAGCCCTCGTGCGACGGCGTCGTGCCCACGGCGACGAACGCCGCCGCGGCCGCGATGACGCCGGCGCCCACCAGACCGAAGATCGTCCGGGAGCGGCTGGACAGCGTCTCCTCGCTCATCCGGTCAACTTCACTGTGCTGCCGTGGCCCCAGAAGATGTACGACAGGACCAGGTTCATGAGGATCATCAGGATGGTCGACTCCCGGATCGCACGACCGGCGGCGACGCCGACGCCGACCGGGCCGCCGGCCGCGTAGTAGCCGCGGTAGCAGTGGATGAACATGATGATGAAGGCGAACACAGCGACCTTGATGACGCTGTAGAACACGTCGATCGGCGGTAGGTAGAGGTGAAAGTAGTAGTCGTAGATGCCGGGCGAAAGACCGAAATACTGGATCGTGATGAACCTGGTGGCGAAGAACGCCATGAACAGTGACACCAGGTACAGCGGCACCAGCGCGATGACGCCGGCGGCGACCCGGGTGCACACCAGGTAGGCCAGGGAGTTGATGCCCATGACCTCCAGCGCGTCGATCTCCTCGGAGATCCGCATCGCGCCGATCTCGGCGGTGAAGCCGGTGCCGACCTGCGCGACCAGCGCGACGCCCGCGATGATCGGGGTGACCTCGCGGACGTTGGAGTAGCTCGCGATCAGCCCGGTGAACGCCTCCGCGCCGATGCGCTCCAGACCGGGATAGCCCTGGAGGCCGACCATCGCGCCGGTGGCGAGCGACATCGTCGCGATCACGAAGATCATGCCGCCGCCGATGACGAGCGCGCCGACGCCGACGGTGATGTCGCTGACCTGCTTGGCGAGCGTCTTGCCGTACTTGCGCCGGAAGATGATGTCGACGAACAGGTGGTAGAGGACCCGGCCGAGGAAGACCGGCAGATCGGCCGACGCGGCGAGGCCCGCGGTCCGGCCTCTGACGGCACGGCCCAGCTTGCGGACGGGGGAAATGGCGACCATCACAACCTCGGGGGGAACAGGACCTGGTAGATCATGGTGAGGATGTAGTTCGTCGCGAACACCACGATCGAAGTGACGACGACCGCCCTGTTGACGGCGCGGCCGACACCGACGGGGCCGTAGTCGCAGTTCATGCCCATGTAGCAGGCGACGGCGGCGGCGATGAACCCGAACACCCACGCCTTGAACAGCGTGATCAGCAGGTCCGAGAACTGCAGCAGGGTGGTGGCGCCGTCGAAGAACGCTCCGGGGCTGACGCCCTGCTGGATGACGTTGAAGTAGTAGCCGCCCAGGACGCCCGCCAGGATCACCACTGAGCAGAGCAGCCCGGACACCATGCTCGCGGCCCACAGCCTGGGGGTGACCAGGCGGTGGATCGGGTTGATGCCCATGACCTCCATGGCCGCGAGTTCGTCGCGGATGTTGCGGGCGCCCATGTCGGCGGTGATGGCCGAGCCGCCGACGCCGGAGACCAGCAGCGCCGCGGCCAGCGGCGCCACCTGCTGGATCATGGCGGCGGTCAGCAGCGCGCCGGTGCCCGACTGCGCGCCGAGCTGCCGGGCGATGTCGCCGACCTGCAGCGAGATGGTCGCGCCGAGCGGCACCGCGATGAGCATCACCGGGACGCTCGTCACGCGGGCGAGGAACCAGCACTGCTCGATGAACTCGCCCCACCACTGGCGGATGTCCCAGCTGCGGCGGAGCCCCTCCAGAAGGGTCACGCACAGCAGCCCGGTCTCGTCGAGCGCGCGCCCGACGCGTCTGCGTGCCAGGTCTGGGGCCTTCGTCAGGCTCATGGCCATCAGCCGGCGACCTCCCCCGAGGGGGGCCGGTCACTCCCGGGGGGCGGGCCCCCGGAACGGGGTTGAGGAAGGGCCATTCCAGCCTCCTTCGTTCTCGGACGTCGGCGCTCATCCGATGCACCGGCTTCGACCGGCCCACAGGCGGCGCCCAGGTTCTTGCTCGTTCGCGCGCGCCACGGTGGTCTCGGCCGAGACCGGGATCACACACGATGCCGCGCGCCCTTGCAAGCACTCGGGTACCGCCTGTGATCTGAGGCACTCTATTGGAAGAAGGTCTAAGAAGCGAGTACTTACATGTTGATTTGTCCGAAGCTACGATCGGCCGGTGCGAACCGAGGCGCGACGAGGCGCGATAGAGGACGTGAAACCCGAGATGGACGACGGTGTCGACCCGCTCGTCATGGGCGTCCGGGACCGCTGGGAGGGGCAGGGGCTCCTCGGCGGACCCTGGCCGTTCATGGCGATCTGCGCGGTGGGGCGGCTCAACCAGCTGCTCACGAAGGCACTGGACGTCGAGCTGAAACGGCTGGACCTCACCCGGACCGGCTACTTCCTGCTGACCACCCTGGCCCTGTCCACCCGGGGCCGGGCGCGGCTGAGCACGCTCGGCCGGGTCCTGATGATGCATCCGACGACGGTGAAGCTCACCGTCGACCAGTTGGAGGCGGCCGGGCTCGTCACCCGCACCCCGCATCCCCGTGACCGGCGCGCGACGCTCGTCGAAGTCACCGCCGCGGGACGGGAGCGGGTCAACGAGGTCGGCCTGGCGCTGGAGGCGCCCGGCGGGGCGCTGGAGCCCTTCGAGGGGATGCACCGCGACATCTTCGAGGCTCTGCAGCCGGCGCGGCTGGCGGCCGGCGACGTGGAGCTGCTGAATCCCGGCGCGGGACGGCACCGGGGGCACCGCGATGGGTGAACCGTGTGCGACCCTGTCGGCGTACTTCCTCTTCGAGGACATCGACCCCGGGCGATAGGCAGTCTTCCCCCATGCCAAAGAGTCACGGCACGCGCAGGAGCCCCGGCACCGGCAAGCGGCGGCTGCTGCGGGCGCTGACCAGCAACGTCACGATCATGATCGTCGCGATCGGCGCGATCGGCGCGGCGGTCGTCCTGGTGGACATCGACAGGTTCGTCAAGGACGGCACCAAGCCCCCGAAGATGGCCGCCGCCGGGCTGTCGACCAACGACATGCTCGCCAAGCTGACGTCCGCGTCCGACATGGACCCGGTCGCGGCCGACGCGGTCGCCGCGGCCAAGAAGCGCGCCTACGAGCAGCACCAGCGCGAGCTGAAGCGGCTCAAGGAGAAGGCCAAGCGCGAGGCGAAGGCGCGGGCGAAGCTGAAGGCCCAGCAGGAGCGGGAGCGGCTCGCCAAGTCCAACCCCAGCTCCAAGCAGAACAAGGCGTACGGCAAGAAGATGAACGCCCTCAAGGGGTGGGACCGCTGCTGGCCGTCCCTGCTGACGCTGTGGAACCACGAGAGCGGCTGGAACGAGCGGGCCGAGAACCCGTCCAGCGGCGCCTACGGCATCCCGCAGTCGCTGCCCGGCACCAAGATGGCCAGCGCCGGATCCGACTGGCGCACCAGTTCCCCGACCCAGATCGCATGGGGGCTCGGCTACATCAAGGCCCGCTACGACGACCCGTGCGGCGCGTGGTCGTTCTGGCAGTCGCACAACTGGTACTGAGCCGCCCGCTCCGAACCGCTCGTCCGGGCCCCAGAGGCGCTATATCCCGTACGGGAGCGCGTGGCCTGGCACCATGGGGGGATGCGGACGAGCAAGGCGCGGCAGGCGAACGGTGCGGGCGAGGGCGGCAACGGCAACGGCGGCGAGGGTGCGACCGGCGGCCGCCAGTGGGCGCGGGCCGACGCCACCCGGCAGTCCCTGCTGACCGCGGCGCTGGAGGTCTTCGCCGACCGCGGCTACGCCGACGCGGGCATCGCCGAGATCGTCGAGCGGTCCGGCATCAGCGTCGGCAGCCTCTACCACCACTACGGCGGCAAGGCCGGTCTGTACGTGGCGCTGTGGGAGGACCTGAGCGGCGAGCAGGAGGGGGCCGCGGCGCAGGCGGTGTCCGCCGCGCGCAAGGACGGCGAGTCCGACCCGATCGCGCTGTTCATCGCCGGCGCCCGCGCCTACCTCCTGGTGTGCTGGGAGCGGCGGGATGCGGCGCGGCTGTTCCTCGACGGCGAGGGACCGTCCGGGTCGTCGCTGATGCGCCGCAGCCGCGCCCAGCACTGGATCGCGCAGAACACCAAGCTGCTGCGCGGTTCCGCCGGCGACCCGGCGGGCCGGCCCGAGCAGGTGCTCAGCCTGGTGCTGACCACGGTGATCGGCGAGGCCGGACGGGAGATCGCCACCGCCGAGAGCCAGACCGAGGCCACGGAGATCATCGAAGAGGTGTGCCGCATCCTGATCCGGCTGGCCCACTGAACCGCGATCGGCCTGGTGGGGGGACCGGCACCGGCGGACGGGCGGTGCGCGGGTGACCTTTCGGGTCACACGGGACGCGACGGACCGTTATCCTTGACCACCGGGTTACCGGTTCCTGACGGAAAGTCGAAGGGTCCATGCCAACGTCCACCTGGTTCCGCCTCAACGTCGCCAAGCGCGAGCGGGTGCTCGAGGTGGCGATGCGCGAGTTCGGGGAGAACGGGTACTCGACGGGCAGCCTGAACACCATCGCGCGCGAGGCCGGCATCGCCAAGGGCTCCCTGTTCCAGTACTTCAGCGACAAGCTGGAGTTCTTCGCGTTCGTCTGCGACGAGACGTCCCGCCGCATCCGCGAGGAGATGGAGCGCCGCATCGAGCGGATCGACTTCGACCAGTCCTTCGACGAGTGGCTGTTCGACGTCCTGTGCGACTGGACCGAGTACATGTCGGACCATCCGCTGGAGCGCGGCGTCACCGCCGCGACGAACTTCGAGCTCGACAACAGCGTCCGCTCCGTCGTCCGCGACACCGCCAACCAGCACTACCTGCAGGTCGTCCACCCGACGCTGCAGCTCTGGCAGGCCGAGGGCGCGATCCGCGAGGACGCCGATCTCGACGTCCTCGCCACGCTGATCCTGACGATCCTGCCGTTCCTGGCGCTCGCGCCGTACTACGACGGCCTCGACCCGATCCACGACCTGCGCGGCCGTACCCCGGCCGAGCAGCGTCCGGTGATCCGGCAGCTCATCGCGGGCTTCCGCCCCATGTTCGCCCCGGGCAAGTGACCGGTGCCCGCGTCTGAAGGCGCGTTCAGAGGCGGGCGGCGCGGGCCGGCCTGACGGGCAGCCAGACGAGCCGGACGGGACGCACCCGTGCGGGCTGCGGTGGAAGCGCGCGCAGGCGTGCCGCGGTGAGCCGCTTGCCCGTGTGCAGCAGGCGCCTGCGCTGGGCCCGCGGCAGCGGAATCCGCACGGTGTAGGCGCGGCGGGCCAGCCGCAGCCGGAGCAGCAGCAGCGTCACCGCCGCCGTCATCGCGGCCAGGAAGCCCGCCTGCAGGGCGGAGAGCCGCTGCACGGTGAACATCTCGTCCTCGATCGTGCGCAGGCCGGCGACGGGCACCAGCGGCATCGGGCTCGCCGCGATCTGCGGTGAGGCGACCGGGGGCAGCGCCACCTGCGGTCCCTTCATCCCCTTGAGCGGGTTGAAGTCGGACGGGGTCAGCGGCGGGACGCCGGGCGGCAGGCTCGCCAGGCTCACCCCCGGCGGCGGGGCCCCGGTGGAGTCGGTGATGATCAGCTTGTAGCTGCGGGACACGCTCCTCGCCTTGGCCGCGGAGACGGCGGCCTTCACCGTGACGATGCCGGGTTCGGCACCGGACGGGGCGCGCACGGTCGCGATCGCCGCGGCCCCGCCGCCGCCGACGGCACCGAGGTTCTGCGTCCGCGGGCTCACCGAGGCGTCCGAGGCCGACATCCGAAGGACGGTGCTCTGCGCGGTGGCGTGCGCCGACCACACCTCGACCGTCGCGGTGACCGAACCGCCGGGACGCATCGTGGCCGACGACACCGTGAGCCCGAGAGACAGCACGGGGGTCTTGGGCTTGCTCGGAGTGCCCGGGGTCCCCGGCGGGTCGGTCGGGGCCGGCGTCGGCGTCTCCGTGGGGGTTTCGGTCGGTGTCCCGGTGGGCGTCTCCGTCGGTGTCTCCGTGGGCGTCTCAGTCGGAGTCTCGGTGGGCGTTTCCGTAGGAGTCTCGGTCGGCGTCTCCGTCGGTGTCTCAGTCGGAGTCTCGGTGGGCGTTTCCGTAGGAGTCTCGGTCGGCGTCTCCGTGGGAGTCTCGGTCGGCGTCGCGGTGGTGGTCGCGGTGGGTGCGGGGGTGGTGTCCGCGTACACCGGGTGCACGCCCGTCAGGCCGATGAGCGCCATCACGCCGAGTCCCGCCAGGAACGAACGCGCCGAACGTGAGCGCACCCTGATCGCACCTCCACCCCGTCGCACCATCCCGCGAATTGCTCTGAATTGGATGGAAGCATGCGGAGAATAGGCAATCAAGGCCGCCTGGCAATGTCATAGCCCACTGCTCATGAACGGGCGTCCCGGCATTCATCGATTATCAACGAGTGAGCCTTTTCTGCTGCCCACCGGAACGGGTCCCGGCGCCCTCCGGAAGGAGGACGCCGGGACGAAAAGGATCAGTTCATCCGACCGTCGCCGGCGCCTTCCGCGGCACGGCGCCGCAGCGACGTCGCGCGCAGCACGGCCTCGATCGCGAAACGCCCGTCGGGATCGTTCAGCCGGTCGCCCAGAATGCCTTCGAGCTGCCGCATCCGGTAGCGGACGGTCTGCGGGTGGATGTTCAGTTCCTCGGCGACCTCGGCGGCGGTGCCGCGGCTCACCAGCCACGCGCGCAGGGTGTCCATCAGCCGGTCGCGCTGCCGGATCGGGAACTCCGCCAGCTCGCTGAGATGCCGGTGCGCGAGCCGGTCGACGAGGGCCTGGTCCGACAGCAGCCACAGCGTGATGAGGTGATCGTCGCAGTCGGTCACCGGGCCGTCGCCCAGGACGCCCGCGTCCACCAGCCTGAGCGCGTGCCGCGCCCAGCGCAGCGAGTCGGCGACGCCGTCGACCGGCACCCTGGGGCCCGCGACGAGCCGCCCCTCGGGCAGCACCCGCAGCAGCGCCCGTCTCCGCTCGGCGGTCAGTCCGCCCGGTACCACCAGGAACGGCTCTTCCGCGGTGAGGTCGGCGAGCACGTCATCGTCCATGGCCGCCCGGACGTACGGGGCACCGGACGGGGCCGCGACCGCGATCATCTCCTCCGGTATCGGCCACTGCGCCCGTCCGGCGGCGTCGGACAGGACGCGGTGGGAGCCGAGGGGCCGCAGCAGCAGCTCCAGCAGTCGCCGCCGGTGCGCCTCGACCTCCCCGTCCGGCTGCGCCTCCATGTAGCCCTCGAGTGCCAGCGCGGCCAGCTCGTCGATGTAGGCGAACAGCGCGTCGGCGAGCTGCGCCATGACGTCGCTGGACAGGTGCCGGCGAGGGCCGACCTTCATGACGCGGCGCCACGCCACCTGCGCGCCGATGCGGAACGCGGCCTGCAGCGTGTCGAGCGTGCGGCCCTCCTGGGACTCGAACCTGCCGAGCCTGCGATAGGTCTCGCGGTAGCGTTCGCGCGGCGCGCGGGGGTTGGCGACCTGCTCGACGAAGTCGGTCAGGGCCCGTTCGACGCCGATCTGCAGGGCCTCGACGTACGGACCCTGCATCGGCCTGCCGTATTCGGGGATCGACCTCCGCACCTCATGAATGATCTCTTTGGAGAGAGTGGGCAGCTCCGGGCGCATCATCAACGCCAGGCGACGTGGCAGCCTCGGCCGCGGCTGCACCGCCCCCGGCGTGAGCGTCCTTGTCATCGGGACACCTCCGAGAACGCCGCCGTCACGGGTCCTGGCGTGTGACCGGGCGGGGGCACCCGGCGTCCCGGACGAACGGCTCTACTACGGAAACGCCAAGAGCGCACTGAGCGGGGACCCCTGTGCGCCCCCGACAGGCTGTGAACTGAGACACACCGAAGGTAGATCGAATACACCGCACCTCAAGGCAAATAAAAAGTAAAATCACTCACTGTTGTTAGTACAGGTACGCACCGTCCGGCGTGGTTTTACTCACCGCATTGACGGCCTCCGCACCCTGCCGCAACCGGTGCGCCCGGAGCACCGCGTCCAGTACGAAACGCGACGCCGGATCGGCCAGTTGCTCGTCAAACGTCTCGCTGAGGCGCCGCATCCGGTACCGCACCGTCTGCGGATGCACGCGCAGCCGCCGGGCGGTTTCGACCGCGTTTCCCTGTGCCTCCAGCCACGCACCGAGGGTTTCGGTCATGCGAGATCGCTGGGTCCGGCTCATCCCCGTCAGCGCCCCCAATTGGCGCCGCGAGAGCTGGTCGAGCAGCGCCTCGTCCGACAGCAGCCACAGCTCCAGCAGATGCCGTTCGCACATCGTCGGACCGGCGTCCTCCAGAACGCCGGCCTCGACGAGCGCCAGCGCCCGCCGCGCCCACCGCAGCGAATGGGCCGCCTCCGCCAGCGGGACGGTCAGCCCCACCGCGGACCGGCGTTCGGGCAGCGCGTTGACCAGCATCTGCCTGCGCGCCGTGTCGAACGGGCCGGGCACCAGCAGATGGGGTTCGGCGTCGCCGAGGTCGGCGAGGACGTCCTCGTCCAGCGCCGCCCGGACGCACCGCGCCCCGGCGGGCAGCGCGACCAGCGTCGCCTCCTCCGGCAGCGGCCAGCCCGCGGTCTCCGCCGCCTCCGCCAGCGCGCCGCCCGGCGCGCCGGAACGCAGCGCCATCCGCAGCAGCCGCCGGTGCTCCCCCGCCAGCTCGTCCGCCGACCGCGACCGCGCCTCCAGATACCCCTGCACCGACAGCGAGGCCAGCTCGTCGATGTAGGAGAACAGCGCGTCGGCGAGCTGCGTCATCACCCCCGACGGCAGCCGCCGCCGCTGCGCCACGTCGGCGACCCGCCGCCACGCGACCTGGACCCCGACCCGGTACGCGGCCTGCAGCGCGTCCAGGCTGCGCCCCTCGTACGCCGCGCTGCGCCCGAGTTCCCGGCACAGCTCGTCGCGGTGCTCGTGGGTGTCGCCCATCCCCGTCACCTGGTCGACGAACGCGGCCATGACCTGCTCCACGCTGGCCCGGATGGTCGGCTGCCGCACCTTCCCGCCCTGCCGCGCGTCCTCGGGCACCGAACGCCTGACCTCACCGATGATCTCTTCGGCGAGGGACGGCAGCTCGGCACTCAAAATGGCGATCACCTGTGGCGGGACCGGCCCCGGACGCCCTCGCCCAGCGAGGGTCCCCGTCATCGTCCATCCTCCTTCGCGCCGATAGAGGAACGATGCAAAGAAACGTAACCCAGCCGCGTCCACCGCGCACCATTCCTGAGAAACTTTCACAGTCTGTACGGGCTTATCCACGCGTTCATTACGGAGTAATCTGCGCCAACACGGCCCCGCCCACCACACTCACGCTCACTTGGCGAGCAAATGGCCGTCCACGTCAATCACCGGACGATAAACTCGACGCCCGGCCCGCACCCAGATCGTTACCGCCCGGGACATGCCGCACGGCGTTCAGGACCGGCGGAGAGCCGACGCCACCCGCACCACGAACGGGGACATCGCCGAACATCTACCTCAATGCCCCACGTAACGACTTTCGCTCTCCGTGGTGACATGAACACGGATAGCGTCCACCTCGTGCCTTCCGTCGAACACGAGGTACCGCTCGACCTGTTCCGGAACCAGCCCGCGCTGGCCCCGGAACTCCTTCAGGCGGTGTCCGGAATCAAGCCCCCCGAGTACGAACAGATATCACTGGGATCGGAGACGCTCACCGACTGCAACCCGACCGAATACCGATGCGACTCGACCGTCCTGCTCGGTGACCCCAAGCGCCCGGATCTCGCGATCGTCGTCGAGGTCCAGCTCAAACCGGACCGGCGCAAGCGCTTCAGCTGGCCCGTCTATCTGTCCACGCTCCGGGCCCGCCGCGAGTGCCCGGTGACGTTGCTGGTGCTGTGCCCGGACGAGAACACCACCGCATGGTGCCGTGAACCGATCGAGAGCGGGCATCAAGGCTGGGTGCTGCGCCCCTGGGTGCTGAACCTCACCGAAGCACCCGCCGTCACCGACCTGGAGAAGGCCCGGTCCCTGCCGGAACTGGCGATCCTGAGTACCGTCGCGCACGCCGACGGCCCGGACCAGAGGGCCATCCTGACGGCCTTCGCCGAAGCCCTGGAGGTCACGGACCGTGACAGGGGCGAGCTGTACCATGACTACGTGCGGTCGCAGCTCTCCGCCGCCGCACGACACTGCTTGGAGGAGATCATGCAGGCCGGCGTCTACGAGTGGAAGAGCGACTTCGCCCTCAAGCACATCGCCGAGGGCCGGGCCGAGGGCCGGGCCGAGGGCGAAGCCAAGGGCAGGGTCGAGGGAGAGATCGAGCTGCTCCTCATCGTCCTTGAGTCGCGCGGCTTCACCATCGACGACGACGTCAGGGAACGCATCAGCTCCTGCCAAAACCTCGAACAGATCCACGCCTGGGCCCGCCACGCGGTGACCGCCGAGTCGCTCCACGAGATCTTCACCTGACGGGCAACTGGCCTCGTACGCGAAGGCGAACGAGGCCGGCCATCGCAGTGACCGGGTGAGTCCGATGACGGCTGGGATCCGCGCCGCGACATCGTCGGCTCCGGGCGCGGTCTCAGTCCGACCGGGGCCGCGCCCTCAGCCGTTCGAGGGCGGCGAAGGCCACCGCCGCCGCCAGGAGCAGGGCGGTGTAGACCCAGAGGTGACCGGGCTCGCGGAACAGATCGTCACCGGTCCCGCGCCTTTCGGGTCCCTGCCAGTGCGCGAGCAGGCTGCAGCCGCCGGTGACCGTCGCGAACACCAGCGGCCCCAGCACGACGGGCAGCCGCCCGTCCCTGGCGAGCCACACCCCGAGCGAACCGATCGCGGCGGTGCCGGCGGCGGCGAGGAGGGCGAGCATCAGCACGGTCGTCTCGTCCGGACGTATCACCATCGTCACCGCAAGCGCCGCACCGCACAGCCCGCACGCGCCCACGGCCGTCCAGCGCCGCCAGGACGGGAACGCGGCGGCCGCCCCTGCCGCCACTCCGACCGCGATCCAGAACCACATGCCGATGGGTTCGGCCGATTGGATCAGCGCATCCGTCGGACCGGAGATCCCGACGACGACCGCCGACGCGACAGCCGTCCCGGCGAACGCCCGGCGACCCGCGATGAGGGCCGCCACGAGACCCGCCGCCAGCAGCAGTGCGGAGGCGGCCACGTCGAACTCGTCGTCGCCGATGAAGGCGGCCGGGACGAACACCGCGGCGGCGACCGCCCCCACGAGCGCCGTGCCGCGCCCCATCGCGGGCTCGGCACGCGACGACGGCGCCGCCAGCTCGGGCCGCCCGTCGTAGCGGCGGTACAGCATCATCACCAGCAGCGCCCCACCGACGGCGGCGAGCAGCATCCCGTCATGCAGGAGGCTCTGGACGCCGGACGCAGAGACGCCGGGGCGGAGCAGCATCAGTTCCACGATCCGCACGTCGGTGGACGCGCCGAACACCTGGGCGCCCAGACCCGCGCCGACCAGCACCGCCCCCACGCCCGCCGCCCCGATGTGGACGAGCCGGAGCCCCGCGCCCAGCGTCCCCAGCAGCGCCAACTGCGCCCCTGCCGTGACGGACCCGTAGATGAGCCAGTCCCTGTCCCCGGCCGTTTCCTGCGGCCACCTGGGGTGAATAGGTTCCGGCGGCGACATGAGGTCCACGAATTCTCCCGGGATCGTCAGCACGACGCCCATGACCAGCAGCCACGGCCAGGCTCGACGCGGCGACCACCACAGCGCCGCGATCCCGGCGACGGTCACCCCCGCGATCACGGCGGCCGCCTCGACCGACACCAGGCCGGGATGGATGCGGAACACGTCGGCGAACCCGGCCGCGCGACCGACCTCGCTCCCGATGCCGCTTCCGATGTCGCTCCCGCTCTCGTGCCCGGGCGACGCAGCGACGACCACCGTCCCGAGCGTGCCGACCGCGCACAGCAGAACCGCCCCGATCACCCAGGGCCGGCTCGGCTCGAACGCCGTCTTCGCAGGCGCTGCGGAACTCTTCATGCTGCCCACCCGCATTTCGTGACACTTTGGGGGGTGACCGGACGTCGACGGCATGTATCGCCTTCACGGGAGAAGTTTGGAAGCTTCTCCGTGGTCCGGCATCGGGTCACCGTCCCTCGCCGGGCAGTCGCAGAACGGTCAACGTACGCAGGCTAACCCGCCCGGTCATTCCCGCACCAAATCACTGCCGGGAAACGGACGTACATTATTATTGGCTGATAGAATCAAAGACCACGCCGGCCCTTCAATTGTCAACGAGTGATGGCGGTGTCCGGTTGGTTGACGACCTGGCCATCGCGTGTTCGGATCGCTTCGATCTGCCGCATGGAATGCGAACGCGTTTCGCACGCCAATGACCACTCCCGGTGAGGAGGACTCGCCGTGCACCAGCGCTGCCTCATTGTCATGGACAGCCTCGCCATCTTCGATGCGGCTTCGTTGTTGCAAGCCCCTGATGCCCCAGCCGCGGCCCCGGGAGCCAGGGCCGACTCCCCCGACAGCGGTAAGTGCCATCAATCGAAATGGTCGCATCCCGCGCTTCCCCGGAAGGACGGCGGAGACCCCTACGACGATCGCCGACGCGACGACGGTACCGACCGCCGCGCGGAGCCCCGCCAGGGCCGCCGCCGCCAGGCCCACCGCCAGCAGCAGCCAGCATGCGGTGACGCTGAACCCGCCCTTGACCGTGTCCAGGTGGGCGGCCGGGACGAACACCAGGGTCGCCGCCGCGCCGGCGGACGCCGTGCGGGCCCCCATCCGGGGCTCGGCGCCGGACGGCCCGGCCAGTTCGGGGCGTCCGTCATAGCGATGGTGAAGGGCCAGCGCCAGAAGCGCCCCGCCGACCGCGGTGGTCAGCAGCGCGAAATGGCATATGACCTGGACGGCCTCCGCGAAATCGATCGGGAAACCGCCGGGCCGCACGATCGCGATGTGCACGATCCACACATCGGTGGACGCGCCGAAGACCTGAGCGCCCAGTCCCGTCCCGATCAGCACCGCTCCTGCGCCCGGCGCACCGATATGGACGAACCGGACCCCGGCGGCCAGCGTCCCCAGCAACACCAACTGCGCCCCGGCTGTGACCGAACCGAAGTAGAACCAGGCCCCATCGCTGAACAACTCTCCATGCTGCTCTCCAGCATTCGTGGCGGCAGAACTGTGAGCGGGTGTCAGGGGCTCGTGATCGTCTGGACAGGAGTTACGTGAAGGTTCGCATAGACCGGCATCGGGTCACCGACCTTGATCACCGTTGGATCGCAACCGCTCGCGGCCGTGACCTCCATATTGCCACCGGCAAGCGTGAGCGCGGCGGAGCCGAAGCCATTGCTGTAGGAGGCATCGATGGTTCCCGGCGCGCTCCCCGGTCCCGTCACCGTCGCGGTGCACAGGAAGCCGTACTGCAGCGACAGGCTCACATCGCTGACGTTGCCGACGGCCACGCCGCTCTGATAGCTCACGGCATTGAACGACCAGGGGAGGTTTCCAGGGGAGACGGATACGGAGTTCACCCCATCGCTACACGGACCCGAGCCGTTTACGGACGTGATCGTAAGCAGCCCGTTGCCGGGCAGGCCGGTTCCCGAGATGAACGACCCCGAGAGTCCCCAGCTCGGGCAGGAGAAGGGGCCGATCGAGATCGGGCCGCCGAGGCTCGCCGGTCCACCTGGCGTCACCGTCCAAGACGTGAACTTCGCCGCCGCGGCGTTCACCGGGAGCAGCGCGTACACGGAGGCAGCCGCCAATGCGACCGCTCCCAGTACCCCTCGGCGTGCAGAGAAACGTCGCACGGCCGCCGCTGTGGTCCCGAGGACCGTGCTCTCCTTGTAGCGCATGGCAGGCTCCCTTCCACGCTGTGCTTCGCTTCGTTGCGACCGGGGGCGAGTGCCCCGCCGAGCAAGATGTCGGCGCCCGCTGAGTCGATGGCCCTTCTTCGAGAGGACCGGATATCGCGCTACCTCCTTTGTGACACGTCGGCCGTTTCCTTCCTGTGGGGTGTCAGGTGATGGGGTAGACCGCGATCCCCTGGTCGTACTTGCTCTTGGGTGGCTCTTACGTTCGCGTTCGGAGGAAGTGTCGTGCCCGCGGGGTCGCCGCGGGCACGGACCGGTCGGGCAGGCTCCAGGTCAGAGCTGGGTGTAGTTCTTCGAGACGATGTACTCGTTCT
>NZ_JBICUS010000036.1:0-35060 GCF_043198455.1 Spirillospora sp. NPDC048824
GGCGACCCGGGCCTGCACCACCTCATCCTCGACGTCACCCAGAACGGCGTCACCGACCACTACCAGCTGCTCCTCGGCGTCCGCCGCGACCTGCCGGACCGGCTCCTGCACGTCGAGATCGGCGGGACGTCCGGTGATCCCGGCCTGCGGGAAGGTCCGGACGTCCCGGAGGCGCACCTGTACGACGCCGCCCACGACCCGGACCTGACCCGGATCCTGCTGGACGACCTGGCCGCCGAGGCGTCCGTCGGCCCGCTGCGGTTCCGGCACACCGCCGGCGCCGGCATCCGGACGGATCTGACGAGCCTGCCCATCACCGCCGAGCAGAGCAACACCTCGCTGCTGTTCGGCGACGCCTACATCTGCAAGCTGTTCCGACGGCTCAGCACCGGCGTCAACCTCGACCTGGAGGTCAACCTCGCCCTGACCCGCGGCGACTGCACGCACGTCCCCGCCGTCCTCGGCTGGATCGAACTGGAGCCGGGACGGGGCGCACGGGCCGGCGGGAACGGTGAGCCGGTCACACTCGCCCTGCTGTCGGACTACCTGCACACCGGCGCGGACGGCTGGAGCCTGGCGATCGCGAGCGTCCGGGACTGGTTCGCGCACACGCCGCCGGCGGGCGACGACGAATGGGCGGAGCTGGACGCGAGCGCCGCGGGCGGCGACTTCGCGGCGGAGGCCGAACGCCTCGGGGCCGCGACCGCCGAGGTGCACCGGGCGCTCGCGGACGCGTTCGGCGTGACGACGCTCCCGGCCGCGGAGGTGCACGCGATGGCGGCGCGGATGAACGCCGAGCTGACCGGCACCTGCCGCGCGGTGCCCGGCCTGGCCCCGCACGCGAAGGCGCTCACGGGGGCGTTCCTCGACCTGGCCGCGCAGGCGGGACCGCTGCCCGTCCAGCGCGTGCACGGCGACTACCACCTCGGGCAGGTCCTGCGCACCGAGAGCGGCTGGACGCTGCTGGACTTCGAGGGCGAGCCGGCACGGACGCAGCACGAGCGCCGGGCCCTCGCGCATCCGCTGCGGGACGTCGCCGGGATGCTGCGCTCGTTCGAGTACGCGGCCCGGTACCTCATCGCCAAGTCCGGCACGGTGCCGCCCGAGCCGGGAGGCCGGCTGGAGACCCGGGCGCACGCCTGGGCGGCGCGGAACAGGGCCGCGTTCTGCCGCGGCTACGCGGCCGCCGGCGGCGCCGACCCGGCGGCGCACTCGGTGCTCATCCGCGCCTTCGAATTCGAGAAGGCGATCTACGAGGTGCGGTACGAGGCACAGAACCGGCCGGCCTGGCTGCCCGTTCCGCTCACCTCGCTGGCTCATCTGGCCACATGATCAAAGACACCAAAGAGCGCCACTAATTCCACGCCATGATCATGCAAAATCGGCGGGCTCTCCCAATTCCGGCACGATCAACGGGGTACCCGGACTCTCGGCGGGGTGCTGATCACCGCCTCGCGGAAATCCCGCGGCACATCCGGCAATGGAACGGAGAGCAGAGAAATGTCCATCGCACGCCAGTCACATGCACGCCACCCACGGGGGGACGCCGGAAACGGAGTATTCGCCCGCCATACCCGCCACGACAGGGCGGGCGCCCGAAAACAGGGGATGCTCCGGACGGCCGTCACCGTGACGGCGACCGGGCTCGCGCTGGCGGTCCCGCTGAGTTCGCAGGCCTTGGCGGACCTCAATCCCGCCGTGCTGAAGAGCCTGCATCTGGACTCCGCCACGCTGAAGAAGGTGAAGGCGTACGACAAGTACCGGACGCGTGAGGCGGCCCAGCGTGAGGGCGCGAGGAAGGCCCTCAAGTTCGCCCGCAAGCAGATCGGAAAGCCGTACCGATGGGGCGCGGAGGGACCGGGCGGCTACGACTGCTCCGGGCTCGCGATGGCCTCGTGGCGCAAGGCGGGCGTCGAACTTCCCCGCGTCACCTACGCGCAGTACCGGAAGGTGGATCGGAAGGTGAAGCTGAAGGACCTCAAGCCCGGGGACCTCATCTTCTTCCGAGGCCGCCGACATGTCGGAATATATGTGGGTGACGGTAAGTATCTCCATGCGCCGCGCACCGGGGAGAGGGTGAGGATCGACAAGCTCACCAAGCGGCGCAGGAAACAGTTCGCCGGAGCGGTCCGGCCCGGTGCGCCCGAGTACAGGAAGTGGTCGCCTTCGGTGAAGGAACTCGTCGAGAAGATCGATCGGATGAGCACACAGAAGAGAGCGGACCAGAAACCGCCTGATAAGCAGCGGACCCCCCAGGTTCCGCCACCTACCGACACACTGCCCAAGAACGATGACAAGCCCAATACACCCGGCAATCCCCCACTGAACGCCCCCGGACACACCCCGGCGGACCAGGCGGCGCCACCCGGCGGCCCTGCCCCGGAGCCGGGCGATTCCGCGGCCCAGGGGCCGCGAAGCGACGCACCGTCGGACGAGACGAAGCCCGAACCGCGGCCCAGGTACGAAACCGGGCAGGCCGCGCAATCGCAGCCGGGGCCAGCCCGGAACCGCTCGGAATTCCGCCCGTGGGCCAAGTACGTGGGCCAGGGCCCGTTCGGCGCCCTGACGGCACCCGGTCACACCGCGAACTGACGACGAACCGTCAGCGAGACCGCCCGCGAGCGGAACGCTGAACGAGGGCGGTTGAACTCGGCAGGCACACCGGGAACGGCGGGGGCCGTTCCCGGACGTGCTTGTGAACACCCGGCTCGACGAACACCCGGCTCGACGAGTACCCGGCTTGTCGGGTACCGCGTACGAAGTCCGGCCCGCGAAACGGGTGCCGTCACGGGAAGACGAGGGGTCTTTCCGGAGGTTAGGGGTTCGGACGGAGGTGTCCGTCCACGAGCCCGTCGAAGCTCAGCCGGACCAGCGTCTCCCCCAGAGACGACATTTCGCGCAAGGTCTCCGTCAGGCAGGCCAGCTCCTGGAATGCTCGGCCGTAGGCGCGCTGACGTTCGAGGGACAGCCGGGGAATGCGGGTCCGGCGCAGGTCCATGCGGCTCGATCCGGTGCCGGTGCGGGCGTGCGCGAAGGTCAGGAAACCGGCGAGGAACCGCGCGTCGAGCCGCTTCCCGTCCGGGCGGTAGAGGGTGAGGTAGGGGCCGAGCGCGGCTCCGTGCTCGGTGATCACCCGGGCGGAGCCGGCGGTGGTGGAGACGACGTCACCGGGTTCGAGCATGATGAGGCCCGGACCGGCGGCGGACGTCCCGGACGGGCCCGTTCCGGCGCTCACGTCGCCGGCGGTGAGGACCGGCACGTCGCCACCGGGCGGCAGCCGCGCGGGCGCGTGGCTGATCGCGACGACCCCGGCCTTGGCCAGTTCGGACAGCGTCGTGAACGGCAGCGGCCGCCGGTCGGGCAGCAGTTCCAGGGAGGGCGGGGCGGGCGCGGCGGCGGCCAGCCGGTCCAGCGCCTCGGTGAAGCGGCGGCCGAACGCCTCGCCGCTCTGCCGGGGACGGTGCCGGGACGGGCTGACGTCGACCTCGTCGTCGAGCAGGTCGATGACCGGCACGGAGAACTCGCCGTCCGGGTGCCGTTCCCATTCGTACTCGGCCCGCTCCAGGTCGCCCTCGGCGTCCAGCAGCAGGACGGCGGCGGGCGGCCGCTCGCCCGGCTTCGGGCGGTGCAGGAGCCACAGGTCGGGGCCGCCGGGCGCCAGCGTCATCACGGCGCGCAGCGCGCCCGACCGCAGCAGGTTGCCGCGGACGCGGCGGCCTGGGCGCCGGCTCGCCGCCGCCGACGGCATCAGAACGGCGGCGCATCCGCCCGGCCGCACGTGGGCGAGGCAGTGCTGGGCCCAGGCCAGCTCGGATTCGCCGCGCGGCGGCAGCCCGTGCTCCCAGCGCGGATCGCCGGCCAGGTCCTCGTGCCCCCACGCGCGATCGCCGAACGGCGGGTTGCAGACGACGGCGTCGGCGACCTCGCCGGGAAAGCCGTCGCGCCGCAGGGAGTCGCCGGGGATGATGTCGGCCGGTGTCCCGGCCAGCAGCAGCCGGACCGCGGTGATCCGGGCGGCGGAGGCGTTGCTGTCCTGGCCGAGCGCCACCCGCGCGCCGGGCACCGACAGCAGCAGCGTGCCGAGCCCGCACGCCGGGTCGAGGACGACGTCGCCGTCCCGGCAGGCGAGGCGCGCCATCAGACCCGCCACGTCCCCGCGCGTCACGACCAGCCGCCGCGAGTGGGCCTGCACGTAGCGCTGGACCAGCAGGTCGAACGCGGCGGCGTGGCCGTGCAGGGCGGCGAGGTCGGCGAGCAGGTGGGGCAGGTCGGGATCGTCGGGGTCGATGGCGGGCGGATGCGGCCTTCCGAGCGTCGGTGCCCCGGAAGTCTCCGGGGCGTCTCCGCGGAGTTCGAGGAGGCGCAGGCCGGCCCAGCCGACGAGGTCGGCGAGCTGGAAGTCGTCGCCGGACGCGCGCAGCCGCTGCCAGAGCCGGTCGGCCGGCGACACCTCGAACGGCTTGCCGTTGCGGCGCAGCCAGTCCTCGACGTCGGCGATCGAGAACAGCGGGCTCGTCGCGGTACCGCCCACCGGGCGCGGGAAGTCGTCATGCCGGCGGCGCCAGTTGCTGACCGTCGCGCGCCCCACGCCCGCCAGCCGGGCGATGTCGCCGGCGGTCACACCCGGATCGCCGCTCATGCCGTCACCATACTTGATCTTTGCAACATCGATCGGCTCGAAGAATGACTGTGAACAGAGTCAATTTACCAGTTGTTGACCATGTCGGCTTGCGTCACGGGCCGGGTCACGGGCGGCGGAGCCGGCGGCCCAACCGGGCGAGCAGTCCGGGGTCCTCGGCCGCGCCGAGCGTCAGCGGCTCCTGCCGCGGGGCGATCGAGGGCGCGATGACGTCCGCGACGACGCAGGTGATGTTGTCCTGGCCGCCGGCCTCGTTGGCGAGTTCGATGAGGCGCGTGACGGCGTCCGCCGGACTTGCCGCGCGCGCCATCGTCTCGCGTATGTCCTCCGGCGCGACGAACCCGGAGAGCCCGTCGGAGCACAGCAGGTAGCGGTCGCCGGGTCGCGCGTTCTGCGAGAACACGTCGGGCTCGGCGCTGCCCCCGCTCTGCAGCGCCTTGATCAGCGCCGATCCCCGCGGATGGCGTGCGGCCTCCTCCTGGGTGAGCTGCCCGCCGTCGACGAGCGACTGGACCATCGTGTGGTCGCGGGTCAGCTGGACAAGGTCCCCGGCGCGCAGGACGTAGGCGCGGGAGTCGCCTATGTGCGCCACCGCGAATCGGACCCCGTCCCAGGCCATCGCGGTCAGGGTCGTGCCCATCCCCGCCAGGTCGGGATCCTCCCGGGCCAAGTCGTCCAGCCGGGCGGCGATCTCGGCCACGCCGTCGGCGAGGCCGGCGGCCGGGTCATCGGTGAGCGTCAGGTCGACGATGATCGCGATCGCGGTCCGGCTCGCGACGTCGCCGTGCGGGTGGCCGCCCATCCCGTCGGCGACCGCGAGCAGCCCCGGACCGGCGAACGCCGAGTCCTCGTTCACCTTCCGCCGCTTGCCGATATCCGTACCGGCCGCGAACCGAAGCGCATGGTGAGCCATGCATCCTAGTGAACCACGCTAAAACTCAATTCACAAGCATCCAGCGCAATAATCGGCTCCCGTCGGCGCACAACCGCGCCCGCAGATAGATCATGCTATGTTCTGCAATGAAAACCGTTTTCATTCCCGGGAGTCCCCCATGACCTCGCTTCAGCGTGCCCCTGGTCAGCGTGCCCGCCTGCTCGGTGCGGGCGCCGTGGTCGCCGCCGCGGCACTGGCGGCCGCCGCCTGCGGTTCGTCCTCCGACACCGGCGCGGTGACCTCGGGCGGCGCCCCCGTCGCCGTCGTCGCCTCGACGAACGTCTACGGCGACTTCGCGCGCCAGATCGGCGGCGACAAGGTCGAGGTGACGTCGTTGATCAGCGACCCCGCACAGGACCCGCACTCCTTCGAGGCCGGGACGCGCGCCCGCCTCGCCGTGTCCAAGGCCGCGGTCGTGATCGAGAACGGGGGCGGCTATGACGACTTCGTGGGCACGCTGCTGAAGGGCTCCGGGTCCAAGGCCGAAGTGCTCAACGCCGTCCGGATCTCCGGGAAGACCGCGCCGGACGGCGAGGAACTGAACGAGCACGTCTGGTACGACCTGCCGTCCGCCGGGCTGCTGGCCGACCGGCTCTCCGCCGCGCTCGCCAAGGCCGACCCCGGCGACGCCGGAACGTATTCGGCGAACGCCGCCGCGTTCAAGGCCCGGCTGAAGGCCCTCGAAGGAAAGGTGGCGGCGCTCAAGGCCGCGCACTCCGGCGACGGCGTCGCGATCACCGAACCCGTCCCCGTCTACCTCCTGGAGGCCGCGGGGCTGCGCAACCGGACGCCCGAGGCGTTCAGTGAGGCGATCGAGGAGGGCGGCGACGTGCCGCCGAGGGCGCTCCAGGAGACGCTCGCGCTGCTCACGGAGAAGAAGGTCGACGCGCTCGTCTACAACGCGCAGACCGGCGGGCCGCAGACCGAGCGTCTCAAGAAGGCCGCGGAGGACGCCGGCGTGCCCGTCGTGCCGGTCACCGAGACCCTCCCGGAGGGCCAGAACTACATCACCTGGATGGACGGCACCATCGCCGCCCTCCAGAAGTCGCTGTCGTGATCTCACTGCGCGACGCCGCGCTGGCGTACAGGGACCGGACGCTGTGGCGCGGACTCGACCTCGACGTCGCGGCCGGCGAGTTCCTGGTCGTGCTCGGGCCGAACGGATCGGGGAAGACCAGCCTGCTGAAGGTGCTGCTCGGGCTGCGGCGCCTCACGGCCGGGACGGTCACGGTGGACGGCCGTCCGCCACGGCGCGGAAGCGACCTCATCGGGTACGTCCCGCAGCACACGGCCGTCGCGCCGCACACCCCGCTGCGCGCCCGTGACCTGGTGCGGTTCGGGATCGACGGGCACCGGTGGGGGCCGCGGCGGCCACGTCCGGAGACCCGCCGCCGCGTCGAGGACGTCCTGCGGGACGTCGGCGCCGCGCCGTTCGCCGACGTCCCGCTCGACCTGCTGTCGGGCGGCGAACTGCAGCGCGTGCGGGTCGCGCAGGCCCTCGCGGCCGGCCCGCGCATCCTGCTGTGCGACGAGCCGCTGCTGTCGCTGGACGCCGAGCATCAGCGGATCGTCGCCGACCTCGTCGACCGGCGGTGTCGCGAGCACGGCACCGCCATCGTGTTCGTCACGCACGAGGTCGAGCCGGTCCTCCCGCTCGCGGACCGCGTGCTCGACCTCGGCGGCGTGCGGGGCGGTGTGGAGGTGGAGGCGGCATGAGCTGGCACGAGGTCTGGGGCGAGATCTTCAACTTCGAGGACTACGGGGCACTGCTCGGGCTGGTCCGCAACTCGCTCATCGCCGGGGCGGTGCTCGGGCTGGTCGGCGGGCTCGCCGGGACGTTCGTCGTCATGCGCGACCTCGCGTTCGCCGTGCACGGCATCGCCGAGTTGTCGTTCGCCGGCGCCGCGGCGGCGCTGCTGCTCGGGACCGGCGTCGCGGGCGGATCGATCGCGGGCGCGCTGCTGGCCGCCGCGCTCATCGGGGTGCTCGGCTCCCGGGCACGCGACCGCGGGTCGGTCATCGGGGTGCTGATGCCGTTCGGGCTCGGGCTGGGCGTGCTGTTCCTGTCGCTCTACAAGGGACGGTCGGCCAACAAGTTCGGCCTGCTCACCGGGCAGATCGTCGCGATCGACACGCCGCGGCTGTCGTGGCTGCTGGTGACATCGGCGATCGTGCTGGTGTGCCTCGCCGTCATGTGGCGTCCGCTGGCGTTCGCGAGCCTCGACCCGGACGTGGCGGCGGCGCGGGGCGTGCCGGTGCGGGCGCTGTCGCCGGTCTTCATGCTCGTGCTCGGCCTCGCGGTCGCCGTGTCGGTGCAGGTCGTCGGGGCGCTGCTGGTGCTCGCGCTGCTGTGCACACCGGCCGCGGCGGCCGTGCGGGTCACCGCGTCGCCGGTCCTCGTCCCGGTGCTGAGCACCGTCTTCGCGACCGTGTCGGTGGTGGGCGGCATCCTGCTGTCGCTCGGGTCGAGCATCCCGATCAGCCCGTACGTCACGACGATCTCGTTCGCGCTGTACGGGGCGTGCCGCGCGGCCGGGGCCGTCCGGGCCCGGCGCGGATGGACGGCCCGGCGAGTCACGGCGCGGCCGGACACCGTCGCCGCATGAACCCCGCGCTCATCTGACACCGTCGCCGCATGACACGGCGCGCGTCCAACACGGCGCTCGTCCAACACGGCGCTCGTCCAACACGGCGCTCGTCCAACACGGCGCTCGTCCAACACGGCGCTCGTCCAACACCGTCGCAACATGATCTCTTGGTGCCCGCCCGGTATTTCCCTCCGGGCGGGGCCTGCGCGCCGGTCGGCGTTCCGGACATGCCGGACCCGTGTTCGCCAGGACGTTGCGATTCGCTTACCGGCGCGTGGGCATCGCCGCGGGACGTGAGGGCATCAACAGGGCTCTTGGGATTTTCGGGGCGATTGGGGGACGCGATGTGGGACTTCGCGGGCCGTGACACCGCTATCGACATGGGCAGCGCGACCGTGCGCATGCATCTCAGGGACCGGGGGGTCGTCTGCCGGGAACCGTCGCTTCTCGCCCGCTGCCGGCACACCGGACGGATCCTCGCGCTCGGCGGCCCCGCTCAGGAGATGGCGGGACGCAACCCCGAGGTGACCCTCGTCAGGCCGGTCCGCGAGGGCGCGCCGACCGAGACCGACGCCGCCGAGTACATGATGCGGGCGCTGGTCCGCCGCCACCAGAAGCGCCACTACACGGCCCGCCCCCGGCTGGTCGTGACGGTTCCGAGCGGGCTGAGCGCCGTCCACTACCGGGCGCTGCGGTTCTCCGCCTACCAGGCCGGCGCCCGCCGCCTCACGCTCCTGCCGACGCCGATCGCCGCCGCCATCGGGATGGGCATGACCTCGTCCATGCGCTCCGAGGTGACGGTCATCGCCAACATCGGCGCGGACGTCACCGACGTCGGCGTCATCGCGTTCGGCGGCCTCGTCACCTCCCACACCGTGCTCATCGGCGGGTCGGCGCTGGACCGCGCGATCGTCGATCTCGTCCGGCGCGAGCACCAGGTGTCGCTGTCGCACTCCGCCGCGGAGGCCGCGAAGCTGAAGGTCGGGGCGGTGCCGCCGCTCGGACGGCGGCCGGTGAAGCAGGTCGAGGTGAACGGGCGCGACATCGCGACGGGAATGCCGCGGACGATCGTCCTCACCACCGTGGACGTCGGCCGGGCGATCGCCGGCCCCGTCGCCGAGATCGTCGACGCCATCGGCGTCGGCGTCAGCGGCTGCTCACCCGAGATCTCCGGCGAGCTGCTCAGCGTCGGCGTCACCCTCACCGGCGGGTCCGCCCGGCTGCCCGGCCTGGACCGGCTGATCCGCGACCGGACGGGGCTGGGCGCGCGGGTCGGGGACGACACCGGCGACGCGGCCGTCCTCGGCGCCGGCGAGGTGCTGCGCGCGACCCGCTCCGAGGACAAGCCCGCCCGCGACAGCGCACCGAACCCGCATCTGCTGACGACCCTTCCCGAGCTCGAATACTGAGCGATTCCCGCCCTCGGCGGTCCGGCCGGTGGGGACGTCCGCCGCCGCGCGGGACGACCCGTTCACTGACCGGTAGGTCGTTTCCACGGCGCGGGACGCGGCGGCGCGTCACGATGGACGCATGTCCTTCGAAGGGATGCCGGGACACGACCTGATCAACGTCGACAGGGACCTGGAACCCGTGGCGGCCGTCCGTGATCAGGAGGCCGCCGAGCGGCGGCGCGCCTACCCCGAGATCGTGGGTGTGGGGCCGCCGGAGTTCGGCTGCGCCGAGCAGGCCGGCGGCGCGTGGCGGATCCTGTCGCTCGGCGCGCTGGAGCCCGGCGAGGCCCGCGTCGACCTGTCGTTCCACCTCCGCGACATCGCCGGCGACCACGATCCGGCGGTGCGCGATGACATGCTGCGCCTCGCGGACGCCCTCGATCGGACAGAGTTCGAACGGGCAGGGGTCGAACGGGCCGGAAGCGAAAGGGCCGAAAGTGAGCGGGCCGGGAGCAGCGCGGCGGCGGGTGGGGCGTCGGACCGCAACGAGTGCGCGGTGGGGCCGCTGCGGTTCCGGATCGTCCGCGTGCTGGGCTTCGCCCGGTTCGGCGCCGACGGGCCCGAGCCCGCCCGCGTCACCGACGGCGAGGACGGGCCGCTGCGCGGGTTCGCCATCGACCCGGCGGCCCCGGTCGGCCCGGCCGACGCGGCGCTCAGGCTGGAGCTGCTCGGCCTGGTGCCCGCCGAAGGCACCGTCCCGGAACGGCTGCGCCGCGAGGCGGTCACCGCGATCAGGGCGCACCCGGGCGTCGTGCTCCTGCCCCCGGAGTTCACCGTCCTGGAGGACCGCGACGGCCAGTGGCGGCCGGTCACCGGGGGGATCGGGCCGCAGGACGCCCGCGACTCCCTCGCGCACTACTTCCGCGTGCTGCTGCCGAAGGCGGGGCCGGGAGACTGCGGGCCGCCGCCGAGCCCCGGTGAGCTGGCCGAGTACGCGGAGGCCGCCGACCGCATCGACGCGGACGGCGGCGTCGAGTTCGTGGCGTGCGGGCGGCGCTTCCGGATCGTCCACGTCATCCGGATGATCCGGGTCGGCCCGGACGGTCCCGAACCGGCCCGCCCTTCCGACGAGGTCCCCTGACCGCGCGGCGGCCGCGGGCTCGCCCCACCCGGACTCGCCCCACCCGCAACTCGACCATCCGCGACTCGGCCGGCCCGCAATAGGATGCCGTCACATGAGCGACGCACCCGATCGCGAAGGTCCCGGAGCACCGCGCCTGGAAGAGGTCTCGGACGGGGTGTTCGCCTACGTCCAGCCCGACGGCACCTGGTGGATCAACAACACCGGTTTCCTCGTCGGGGAGCGCGGCGTGACCAGCGTGGACTCCTGTTCGACCGAGCGCCGGACCCGCGCCTACCTGGACTCGATCCGGTCGGTCACGGACCGGCCCGTCCGGACGCTGGTCAACACCCACCACCACGGCGACCACACGTTCGGGAACTACCTGTTCTCCGGCGCGACCGTCGTCGGTCATGAGCAGACGCGCGAGAACGCCCTCTCCTGGGGCAAACCGTTCGACGAGCCGGTCTGGACGAAGGTGGACTGGGGCGACGTCGAACTGGAGCCGCCGTTCCTCACCTACACCGAAGGCGTGACCCTGTGGGTGGACGAACTGCGGTGCGAGGTCCGGCACGTCGGGACGCCCGCGCACACCACCAACGACTCGATCGTGTGGATCCCGGAGCGGCGGGTACTGTTCTGCGGCGACCTGCTGTTCAACGGCGGCACCCCGTTCCTGCTGCAGGGCTCGATCGCCGGCGCGATCAAGGTGCTGGAGGAGGTCATCGCGCCGCTGGGCGCGGAGACGATCGTGCCGGGGCACGGCCCGGTGGGCGGTCCGGAGCTCATCGACCGCGTGGTCGGCTATGCCCGGTTCGTCCAGACGACGGCCGCGGCGGCGAGGTCGGCCGGGCTGACGCCGCTGGAGGCCGCCCGCGAGGCCGACCTCGGCCCGTTCGCCGAGCTGACCGACGCCGAGCGGCTCGTCGGCAACCTGCACCGCGCCTACGCCGAGCTGGACGGGCTCGAACCCGGCGGGCAGATCGACGTGGTCGCCGCCATCGGCGACATGGTCACCTTCAACGGCGGCCGTCCGCTGACCTGCCGCGCCTGAGCGCCCCCGCACCGCGCCGCCCCGCGCCGAACGCACGCCGCACGCCCGCCGCACGCCCGCCGCACGCCTTAGAAGAAGCGGTCGGCGAGCCTCAAAGAGCAGAGCGCATGTCCTGTTCGACGGCGTCGGCGGCCTTGCGTGCGGCGATCAGGACCGGGTCCCACGCGGGTGAGAACGGCGGCGCGTAGCCGAGGTCGAGGCCGGTCATCTCCTCGGCCGTCATCCCGTTCCACAGCGCGATGGCCAGGCCGTCGACGCGTTTGCCGGCGTTCTCCTCGCCGACGATCTGCGCGCCGAGCACCCGGCCGGAACGGCGCTCCACGATCATCTTCGTCTTCATCCGGGTGGCGCCCGGGTGGTAGCCGGCCCGGGTGGTGGACTCCACGACCACGCTCAGCGTCTCGAACCCCGCGGCGGCCGCCTCGCGTTCGTTCAGGCCCGTCCGCGCGACCTCCACCTTGCAGATCTTGGAGATGGCGGTGCCGGCGACGCCGGGGAACGTGGCGTAGCCGCCGCCGAGGTTGATGCCCGCGACGCGTCCCTGCTTGTTGGCGTGCGTGCCGAGCGGGATCGCGACGGGCCCGCCGGAGACCAGGTGGCGGGTCTCGACGCAGTCCCCGGCCGCCCAGACCCGTTCGGTGCGGGTGCGCATCCGGCGGTCGGTGACGATGCCGCCGGTCGGGCCGGTCTCGATCCCGGCGGCTCGGGCGAGGCCGGAGCCCGGCCGCACACCCAGCCCGAGGACGACGAGGTCGGCAGGCAGGGTGTGGTTCGGGGTGCGGACGGCCGTGACGTGCCCGTCCGGGGAGGTGTCGAAGCCCTCGACCGGTTCCCCGAGATGCAGTTTCACGCCGATGCCGCGCATCGCGTCCGCGATGATCGCGCCCATGTCCTCGTCGAGGGTCTGCATCGGCTGGTCGGCGAGGTCCACGAGGGTCACATCCAGGCCCCGCATCACCATCGCCTCGGCCATTTCCAGGCCGATGTAGCCGCCGCCCACCACGACCGCGCGACGCGCCCCCTCCTGCGCGACGGCCTGCCGGATGGCTATCCCGTCGCCGAGGATCTGGACGCCGTGCACACCCTTCGCGTCCGCGCCGGGCAGCGGCGGCCGTACCGGGACGGCTCCGGTCGCGACCATGAGGTCGTCGTAGGGCTCCCAGCGCTCCCCGCCGCCCTCGGCGTCGCGGACGCGGACGCGGCCGCCGTCCACGTCGATCTCGACGGCCTCGGTGCGCAGCCGCACGTCGATGTCGCGGTCGCGGAACTGGTCGGGGGTGCGGGCGATGAGCTTGTCGAGCTCGTCGACCACTCCTCCCACGAAGTACGGGATGCCGCACGCCGAATACGA
Source organism: Spirillospora sp. NPDC048824 (assembly GCF_043198455.1). NCBI lineage: Bacteria > Bacillati > Actinomycetota > Actinomycetes > Streptosporangiales > Thermomonosporaceae > Spirillospora > Spirillospora sp. NPDC048824. Next base: position 13,078 of record NZ_JBICUS010000036.1, read on the forward strand.
CACGTGGTGCCCGCGCTCGACGACGAGGATGTCCAGGTCGTCCGCCGCGCGCCGCCTGCGGGCCTGGGACGCGGCGCTCATCCCGGCGGCGTCGCCTCCGATCACGAGCAGCCGTTCACGTGCGGCCATGCCGGTCGCCTCCTGCAAGTCGTGTTGCCCTGTGTCGTGTGACCCTGCGTCGTGATGCCCTGTGCCATGGTGCCCTGTGTGGTGCCGGTGTCATGGTGCCGGTGGCATGGTGCTCAGATTCCGTACACGCGGCGGGCGTTGCCCGACGCGATCAGCTCGGCGACGCGTCCGGCATCGCGAGCCGTCCAGGCGCCGTCGTCGACGCCCCCGGCGAGCAGGCCCGCCAGGCCGCGCCGGAACAGCAGCGCGCCCAGGTGGTACAGCTCGGCGAGCCCGAACGCGTCCGACGAGTGAAGCACCTTCCCGAAGGGTGCCAGCTCAAGCAGCTCGGCGATCAGCGCGGGCGCCCGGTGCCCGAGGTTGTTGATCGCCAGGCCGGCGTCGGCGTACACGTTCGGGAGCACCTGGGCCAGGTAGCCAGCATGCCGGTGGAACGGGTAGTTGTGCAGCAGCATCGCGGGGACGGGGTCCATGGCGCGCAGCAGCTCGATGAGCAGCAGCGGGTCGCCGCGGCGCAGGTCGGCGTCCACGTCCCCGTAGCCGACGTGGAACTGCACCGGCAGCCCGGCGTCGACCGCGCACCAGACGAGGAACCGGTGCAGGACCTCGTCGCACACGCGCGGCCGCTCCTGGCCCATGAGCCGGCCGGCCGCGGCCGTCACCTGCGCGGCGGACGGCCGCTCACCCGACAGCTCCAGCCCGGAGCGGTACGCGGCGATGGACTTGGCGCCCACGGCGTCCCGCCCGGTGATCCGGGAGCGCACCTCGTCCGCGAACCGCGCCGCGTCGACGCCGTCTCCGGCGACCTGTTCCGCGACGGTCTCCAGCCGGACGATCTCGTGGGCCTTCGCCCCGGCGAGACGTCCGAGATCCGGCGGTTCGAGCATCGCCCGCGGCGTGTACCCGGTGTCCACGCACAGGGCGTCCAGCCCGGCCGCCTCAAGGAACCGCCGGTTGACCTCGGCGGCGCCCAGTTCGGCGCGGCGGGCGAGGTAGGCGTCCGGCTCCGCGTGGGCCTCCAGGTCCATGACCGGCGGGCACCAGCGCCGCAGCGCGAACCCGACCTGCGTGTCGAACATGCTCACGCCCGGCGGGCCCGGTGTCTCCGCCTCCGTGAGGAGCTCCTCGAACTCCGCGCGGCCGAGGTCGCGGCCGAGGACGCCGTGGCAGTGGTGGTCGACCAGCGGCAGCGACTCCAAGTACTCCAGCACCGCACCCGCCTCCTCCCTGAAACAGATCTCCGATCTTCCTACGATGCCCTTACGTACACCGCGCACGTACACCGCGCACGTACACGCGCACGTACACGCGCACGTACACGCGCCCATACGCGCCCATATACGCAGGCACATTGACCGCACCGCATTCTCCGCCACTCCGATCGGGAGCCAGCACCGTGGAACAGATCCCCGAACCCGTCACCTCCGGGAACGTGCTCAACGCGCGCACCCGCGCACGGCTCGGTACCCGCGCCGCCGAGATGGCGCGGCGGCTGACCGGGCAGGGCATCGTCGCCGTCGCGCTGACGTGGGTGGACATCAGCGGGATCACGCGCACGAAGACGGTCCCGGTGGAACGGCTGGAGCACGCCGCGGCGTGGGGCGTCGGGATGTCCCCGGTGTTCGACGTGTTCCTGCTGGACGACTCGATCGTGTCCGGGCGGCACATCGGCGGCCCGGTCGGGGACCTGCGGCTCCACCCGGATCTGGACCGTCTCGTCCCGATGGCGGCGCTGCCGGGCTGGGCGCACGCGCCGGCGCACCGGTACGCGCAGGACGGAACCGTCCATCCGCTGGACACGCGGGCCCTGCTGCGCCGCGAAACGGACCGGCTCGCGGGGAACGGATGGTCGGTGAAGGCGGCGTTCGAGATCGAGTGGGCCGTATCCAAGGCGAAGAACGACGGGGGGAAGAACGACGGGGCGAACGGGGACGAGGAGGGCTTCTCACCCGCCTGCCGCGGGCCCGCGTACGGGATGACGCGGGTCACCGAGCTGGCCGGCTACCTGCGGGACGTCCTCACCGCGCTGAAGGAGACGGGCGTCACGGTCGTCCAGCTGCATCCGGAGTACGCGGCCGGGCAGTACGAGGTGTCGGTGGAGGCCGAGGACCCGGTCGGCGCGGCCGACACCGCCGTCCTGGTCAGGGAGACGATCCGGGCGGTGTCGATGGCGCACGGCCTGGCCGCCTCGTTCTCCCCGAAGGTCGAGGCGGACTCGGTGGGCAACGGCTTCCACGTCCACCTCAGCCTGTGGCGCGCGAAGGCGGACGGTCCGGTGAACGCGATGGCGGGCGGCGACGGCCCGTGCGGGATGACGGCCGCCGGGGAGGCGTTCACCGCCGGGATCCTGCACCGGCTGCCCGCGCTGCTGGCGGTCGGGGCGCCGACGGTCGCCAGCTACCTGCGGCTGATCCCGTCGCACTGGGCGGGCGCGTTCGCCTGCTGGGGGCTGGAGAACCGGGAGGCGGCGCTGCGGTTCGTCGCCGGCGCCGACGGTGAGCGGGCCGCCGCGGCGAACCTGGAGGTCAAGTGCGTGGACGCCGCCGCCAACCCGTACCTGCTGCTGGCGGCGCTGCTGGCGGCCGGGCGGGACGGGCTCGGCGCCGACCGCAGGCTGCCGGAGCCGGTCGGCGTCGACCCGGCCGGTCTGGCGGCGGACGAGCGCGCCGCCCGGGGCATCGTCGCGCTGCCCGCGTCGCTGGCCGAGTCGGTCGCGGCGTTCGAGGACGACACCGTCCTGCGGGACGCGCTCGGCGAGGCCGTCACCGACACCGTGTCGACCGTCCGGCGCGGCGAGATCGCCCTGCTGGACGGCGCGACACCGCAGCAGGTCGCCGCCGTCACCCGCTGGCGCCACTGAGCCCCCGTCGGTTGGAAGCCCGATCGAGGAACAGCGACCAGGCGGCACGGGCCAACAAATCCCGACTTTGCTGCGAAATTGCCCACACAGGGGAAGAACCCCGGCATGGCACCCGCTTTCTTCCGCCGCCGCGACCGTCCGGGCCGCCGCGACAGTGCAGGCCGCCGCAACCGTCCGGGCCGTTACGGCCGTTCCGATCGCGCCGGCCGGTCGCCGCTGCGCGTGGCGACGGAGGTGCAGTCCGCCGCCTTCCGCATCGCCCGGCTGACGATCACCGCCACCGTGTCCTTCGTGCTGGCCCTGGCGGTCCTGCCGCCGGGCGGCCCGAAGCCGCTGCTGTCGCCGCTGACCGCGCTGCTGGTCGTCCAGTTCTCCGTTTACCAGACGATCAGGGCGAGCATCCTGCGGGTCGCCGCGGTCACCTCGGGGGTGCTGGTCGCCGTCATGGCCGCGAGCACCATCGGGTTCTCCTGGTGGACCCTCGGGCTGACCATCCTCGCCGCGCTCGTCATCGGGCACGTGCTGCGGCTGCGCGAGCACGTGCTGGAGGCTCCGATCAGCGCCATGCTGATCTTCGCGCTGGGGGCGGCCAGCGAGTCCGGCGCCACCACCCGCGTCCTGGAGACGCTGATCGGAGCGGCCACCGGGCTGGTGGCGACGCTGCTGGTGCCGTCGGTGCGCGTCCGGCCCGCCGAGGAGGCCGTGCAGGACATCACCGAGAAACTGCGGCGGCTGATCGAGGAGATCGCCGACGGGCTGCGGGGCGAACCCGCCGAGGACGAGGCGGCACGCTGGCAGGACGCCGCCGAGCAGCTCGCCCGGGAGATCGGCCGCACCGACCGGGAGCTGAGCGCGGCGGAGGAGAGCGTCCGGCTCAACCCGCGGACGCGGGCGCGGCGGCTCATCGACGCCGGCGTCGCGCTGCGCAACGCCATGGAGACGATCGAGCACTTCACCCTCTCGCTGCGCGGCCTGACCCGCTCACTGGCCGACGACGAGCGGTTCGGCGAGCACGGGCGGCTGCTGACCGACCCGGCGGTGCGCCGCGAACTCGGCGACGCGCTGTCCGGGATCGCCGTGAGCATCGCCGCCTACGGCCGGCTCGCCCGCTCCGACCTGGCCCGCGACGCCCGGCCGTTCCTCGCCGAGCACGATCTCGAAGCGCGGGTCGACATCGCCCGCGAGCGCCGCGCCCGGCTCACCCGCAGGCTGCACGAGCGGGCCGCGTCCGGGGACCTGTGGCCGCTGTACGGCGAGGTGTCCATGGACGTCGACCGCCTCATCGAGCATCTCCGGGTCGAGCACCGGGCCCGCGCCCGGGAGCACTGGCGGCGGCACCGCGGCGCGGCCCGGCATCTGCCCCCGCGTCCCGTCCGCGTCGTCCAGCAGGCCGGGCACCAGCTGCGCAGGGCCGCCGAGTCGGCCGCCGCCGCGGCCGAGCGGAACGCCAGGGAGTCCGGCGACCCCGACCACCCTCCCTGACAGGTGCCCCCAACTTTCGGTGGAACCTCCGAGATCTCTATGCTTCGGGGATGCAACAGGACGAGGATTCCGGCCGGGTGACCCTGGCCCAGGTGGCCGATCAGGCCGGTGTCTCCGTTTCGACCGTCTCGAAAGTTTTGAACGGGCGCGAGGACGTGGCACGCAAAACCCGCCTGCGGGTGGAGCGCCTGCTGGAGCACCACGGCTACCGGCGGGGGGCCAGGTCGGCGCCCGACGCCCCGCTCATCGAGATCGTCCTGCACGAGATCGAGAGCCTGTGGACCATGGAGCTGATCCGCGGGGTGGAGAGCGTCGCCAAGGCCAACGACGCCAGCGTGGTGCTGACCGAGAGCGGCACCCGGCACTCGCCCGGCCCCGAGTGGATCAGCGGGGTGCTCCGGCGCCGGCCGCTCGGCGTCGTGCTGCTGTTCTCCAGCCTGGCGCCGGAGTACAAGAAGCGGCTGCGGTCCCGCTCGATCCCGTTCGTCATCATCGACCCGGCCGGGGACCCCGAGCCGGACGTGCCCTCGGTCGGCTCGGCCAACTGGTCCGGCGGGCTGGCGGCGACCCGGCACCTCGTCGACCAGGGCCACCGCCGCATCGCGATCATCACCGGTCCCGCGGACATGCTGTGCTCCATCGCGCGCCTGGACGGGTTCCGCTCGGCGATGAGCATGGCGGGGCTGGACGTCGACCCGTCGATGGTCTCCTACGGCGACTTCCACGTGCAGGGCGGCTTCGAGCGGGCGATGGACCTGCTCGGGCGGCCCGACCGGCCGACGGCGGTCTTCGCGGGGAGCGACCTGCAGGCGCTCGGGGTGCTGGAGGCCGCGCGGGTGCACGGGCTGCGCGTACCGGACGATCTGTCGGTCGTGGGGTACGACGACGTCGCCGTCGCCCCGTGGGCCAGCCCCGCGCTGACGACCGTCCACCAGCCGCTGCGGCAGATGGCGGAGTCCGCCACCCAGATCCTTCTCGGCATCCGGGCGGGGGAGGCCGTCGCCACCCGCCTGGAGCTGTCCACCAGCCTCGTTGTCCGCAAGAGCACCGCCCCGCCGCCCGCCACGGAGTAGGACCGGTACGGCGACCGCCTCCCGCGTTCGGGGCCACGCCCCGGCCGGTGGCAGGTTGGCCCGGTTGGCCGGTTCACCGGTTCGCCCGTGCGCTCGTTCGCCGGGGAGATCGTTCCGGCGCGGAAAGCGCATGACATGCCACGGGGTCGAAATGTTTCGGAAACTGAAAGACTGTTCGGGCTGTTCGGGCTGTTCGGTCGAACAAAGCGATCAAGGTTGAATAAACCACGGCGAGGTCGACCGTCCCGAGCCGGTCACGCATCCGCTGATGGAGCTCGTCCAGGCCGGCGGCGAGGTGGACCGGGAGCTGCGGCTCGCGAACGTCGACCGGCTGCGGGCGCTGGCGCTCGGTGGGGAGGTCGAGGTGTTCTGTGCCCACGACCCCTGGGAGCTGCAGCGTTACCGCTGAGAGAGGCCCGGCTCCGGGGAGAGACGCTGCGCCAGGGCGGTGTGGCGGCGTCCCGCGCCGGCCGTGCGGACCGCCGCGGCGAGGGCCCGGCGCGACCCGACCAGGACGACGAGCTTCTTCGCGCGGGTGATCCCCGTGTACAGGAGGTTGCGGCGCAGCATCATCCACGCGCCGGTCGTGAGCGGGATGACGACGGCCGGGTACTCGCTGCCCTGCGAGCGGTGGATCGTGATCGAGTAGGCGTGGGCGAGCTCGTCCAGCTCGTCGAAGGCGTAGTCGATGCTCTCGTCCTCGTCGGTCACGACGGTGAGGGACTGGTCTTCGAGGGAGACGGACGTGACGACGCCGACCGTGCCGTTGAAGACGCCCGCCTCGCCCTTGTCGTAGTTGTTGCGCAGCTGGGTGACCTTGTCGCCGACGCGGAAGACGCGTCCGCCGTAGCGGCGTTCCGGCCGCGCATCGTCGTGCGGCGTCAGGGCTTCCTGCAACAGCATGTTCAGGGAGCCGGCGCCCGCGGCGCCGCGGTGCATGGGCGCCAGGACCTGGACGTCGCGGCGCGGGTCGAGGCCGAACCTGCGGGGGATGCGGTTGGCGACGACGTCCACGGTCATCTCGGCCGCCTCCTCCTGCTCCTCGCACGGGAACAGGAAGAAGTCGGGGAAGCCGCTGGTGCGGGGGTGGTCGCCGGAGTTGACGCGGTGCGCGTTGACGACGATGCCGGACTGCTGCGCCTGCCGGAAGATCTTCGTCAGCCGGACGCGCGGGATCACCTCCGCGCCGAGCAGGTCGGCCAGCACCTCGCCCGCGCCGACGGACGGGAGCTGGTCGACGTCCCCGACGAGCAGCAGGTGCGCGCCGCGCGGGATCGCCTTCACCAGCTTGTTCGCGAGGATCAGGTCGACCATCGAGCTCTCGTCCACCACGACGAGGTCGGCGTCGAGGGGGTTGTCCTGGTCGAACTTGGGGTCGCCGCCGGGCTGGAGCTGGAGAAGGCGGTGGACGGTCGCGGCCTCGTGCCCGGTCAGCTCGGCGAGGCGCTTGGCGGCCCGTCCGGTCGGCGCCACCAGGACGATCCTGGCCTTCTTCGCGGCGGCCAGTTCCACCACCGAGCGGACCGTGAAGCTCTTGCCGCAGCCGGGGCCGCCGGTCAGCACCGACACCTTCGACGTCAGCGCGAGCTTGACCGCGTCCTCCTGCTCGGAGGCGAGGGCCTGGCCGGTGCGCTGCTTCAGCCACGGCAGCGCCTTGCCCCAGTCGACGTCGGCGAACGCCTTCAGCCGGTCGGTGGGCGCGTCGAGCAGTTCCAGCAGGCCGCGGGCGAGGGACCGTTCGGCCCGGTGGAACGGCACCAGGTACACGGCCGGGATCGTCGCGGCGTCCTCCCCCTCCCCCGGGATCGGCTCCCGGACGACGCCCTCGTCGCCGGCCAGTTCGTCCAGCGCCGGGACGATCAGCTCCCGCTCCACGCCGAGGATCTTCTCCGCGGCCGTGACGAGGTTCGGCTCGGGCAGGAAGCAGTGGCCGTCGTCGGCGGCCTCCGACAGCGTGTACTGGAGCCCCGCCTTGATCCGCTCCGGGCTGTCGTGCGGGATGCCGACGGCCTGCGCGATCGTGTCGGCCGTCTTGAACCCGATGCCCCACACGTCCGACGCCAGCCGGTACGGCTCCCGGCGGACGATGTCGACGGACTCGTCCCCGTACCGCTTGTAGATGCGGACGGCCAGGGACGTCGAGACGCCGACGCCCTGCAGGAAGACCATCACCTCCTTGATGGCCTTCTGCTCCTCCCACGCCTCACCGATGCGTTTGGTGCGCTTGGGACCGAGGCCCTGGACCTCGACGAGGCGTTCCGGCTCCTCCTCGATGATCCGGAGGATGTCGGTGCCGAAGTGCCCGACCATCCGGTCGGCCATGACCGGCCCGATCCCCTTGATCATGCCGGAGCCGAGGTAGCGGCGGATGCCCTGCACGGTCGCCGGCAGGACGGTCGTGTACGACTCGACCTCGAACTGCTTGCCGTATTTGGGGTGCGACCGCCACCGTCCGACCAGGCGCAGGCTCTCCCCCACCTGCGCACCCAGCAGCGCGCCGACGACGGTGAGCAGATCGCTGCCGCTCTTGGCGGTCGCCACACGGGCCACGGTGTAGCCGGTGTCCTCGTTGGCGTAGGTGATCCGTTCCAGGACGGCCTCGAGTTCCGCGGGTCGCGGCGGCGTGGCATGGGGCGTCGAGGAGGTCGGCACGAACATCATGATGGCTCATCCGGGCGTCGCGCCGGCCGAGATCTCCAGCACGCCCGTCTCGGTGACGAGCGCGGTCACGAGGCGGGCGGGCGTGACGTCGAACGCGGGGTTGAATCCGCCCACTCCGGCCGGGGCGGTCCTCGCGCCGCCCCAGGCGAGGATCTCCCCGGCGGGACGTTCCTCGATCGGGATGCCGCCGCCGTCCTGGACGGCCGGGTCGACGGTGCTCCACGGCGCGGCGACGACCAGCGGGATGCCCGCCGCCTCGCAGGCCAGCGCCACGCCGACCGAGCCGATCTTGTTGGCGGTGTCGCCGTTGGCGGCGATGCGGTCCGCGCCGATGACGGCCACGTCCGCCAGCCCGCGCAGGATCGTGCTCGGCGCCGCGGCGTCCGCCTGGACGACGCACGGGATCCCCGCCCGGTCGAGTTCCCACGCGGTGAGCCGGGCACCCTGGAGCAGGGGACGCGTCTCGTCCACGAGGACGAGCTCGATGCGCCCCCGCGCGTGCAGTTCCCGGACGACGCCGAGGGCCGTCCCCCACCCGGCCGTCGCGAGCGCACCGGCGTTGCAGTGCGTGAGGACGCGCAGGGGGCGGTCTCCGATGCGGCCGAGGATCCAGTCCGCGCCGAACGCGCCGATAGCCCGGTTGCCGCGTACGTCCTCGTCCAGCAAAGCCTGGGCCTCCGCCGCGACGGCGTCGGCGCCCTTGCCGACTAACGGCAGGACGCGGTCGACGCCGGCGGCCAGGTTCACCGCGGTCGGCCGGGCCTCCCGGACGCGGACGATCGCGGCGTCGCGCAGGCCGTCGTCCCAGCGCTCCCGCGCCGCCTCGCGCACGGCGATGGCGACGCCGAACGCGCCCGCCACGCCCAGCGCGGGGGCGCCGCGCACCACCAGCCGCCGGATCGCGTCCACGAGCGTGTCGACATCGCGGGCCACGACGTACTCCACCCGGGCGGGCAGGACGGTCTGGTCCAGCAGCCGCAGCCCGTCGCCCGTCCACGTGATGGTGCGCACGTCGCTCGTCATGGCGTTCATGATGCCCGGAAAATTCCGTGAACCCCCACGCCATCGGACGTTCAGCGTGCACCGTCACACTGCGTGACCTGCGAGAACTTGACACGGGTCGAACTTGTGTTCGAAATTGTGCAGGAGCGACCGACGACCTGTGGGGCGAGAGGAGGACGACCGTGCCGGAGGCGGCGCTGCGGGAGCTGGTGCTGGACACGGCACCGCGTGATGCCGGCCTGCGTGATGCCGTACAGCGTGATGCCGTACAGCGTGATGCCGTACAGCGTGATGCCGGCCTGCGTGACACGGTGCCCGTGCTGCCGGCGCTGCACCCCGTGCTCCCCGGCGGACTGCGGCCCGGCTCGGTCATCGGTCTCGGCGGGTCCGGCCCCGCGTCCCCCGGCAGCGCGTCCCTCGGCAGCGCGTCCCTCGGCAGCGCGCTCGTCGCGGGCGTCTCGCTTCACGGCGGCGAGGAAGGCACGGGCGGCTGGTGCGGCGTCGTCGGCCTCCCCGGCTTCGGTGTGGCGGCCGCCGCGGGGATGGGCGCCGCCCCCGAACGCCTCCTGCTCGTCGACGATCCCGGCGACCGCTGGCCCGACGTGGTCGCCGCGCTCTGCGAGGCCGTGGACCTGGTTCTGCTGTGCCCGCCCGAACGTCCTGGCGCCGCCGCCGTCCGCCGCCTGTCGGCGCTGGCCCGCAAGCACGGCTGCGTCCTCACGCTGACCGGCGCGTTCGCCCGCGACTGGCCGGGCACCCGGCTCCGGCTCCGCCTGGACGACGTCGACTGGGAGGGTCTCGCGGACGGCCACGGCCGCCTCACCGGCCGCCGCGTCCAGATCGTCGCCGAGGGCCGTGACGCGCCCGGCCCCGGCCGCCGAGCCCGCGTCTGGCTCCCCGCCCCCGACGGCACGGTGCAGCCCGACGAGACCGTCCGGCCGCCTCTGGAACTCGTCCCCGAACCCGTCGCCGAGGGGGGTCGGGGCCATCCGCGGACTTCCACCCTTCCGCCGCGCGTGCGCGTGCCCGCCGAGGAGGGGATCGCGTGACGCGCGTCCTGGTCGTGTGGTGCCCGGACTGGCCGGTGACGGCGGTGGGCGTGGACGCGTCCACCGCCGGTGCCGCGGTGGTGCAGGGGCAGGTGGCGGCCTGCACGGCGGCGGCGCGGGCAGCAGGAGTCCGGCGCGGCCAGCGGCTCCGGGACGCGCAGCGGCGATGCCCTGAACTCGTGGTGCGGGAACGGGACGCCGACGCGGAGGGGCGCCTGTTCGAGACCGTCGCCGAGGCCGTCGCAGAGCTGACGCCGCGCGTGGAGGTGGTGCGGCCGGGCCTGTGCGCGCTGCCGGCGCGCGGCCCGGCCCGGTTCTACGGGGGCGAGGAGGCACTGCGCGTCCTCGTGCAGGACACCGTCGTCGAGGCGGGCTACGACTGCGGGTCGGGCGTCGCGGACGGGCTGTTCGCCGCGGAACTGGCCGCGCGGGCCGGGGAGGGCGGCGTCGTGGTCGCGGAAGGCGGGGCGGCGGCGTTCCTCGCCCCGTACCCGCTGTCGGTCCTGGACAGGCCGGACCTGGCGGACCTCCTGCGACGCCTGGGCGTCAAGACGCTCGGGGACTTCGCGGCGCTGCCGTCCGGTCACGTCGCCGCGCGGTTCGGGACGGACGGGGCGCTCGCGCACCGCCTGGCCAGGGGCGAGGAGCCGCGCCCGCTCGCACCCGCCAAGGCCGCCGCGGACCTGTCGGTGCGGGCCGCGTTCGACCCGCCCGCCGAACAGGCCGAGCGGGTCGTCTTCGGGGCGAAGCGGCTCGCCGCCGAGCTGCACGAGGGGCTCGCGGCGGGCGGGCTGGCCTGCGTCCGGCTGGAGGTCGCGGCCGGGTTCGCGGACGGGCACGTGCTGCGGCGGCTCTGGCGCCACGACGGCCTGTCGGCGCTGGCGGTGGCCGAGCGGGTCCGGTGGCAGCTGTCGGCGTGGCAGCCGCAGGGCGCCCAGGCCGAGCACATCTGGGGCGGGGTCACATGGCTGGAGCTGGCACCCGACCAGATCGTCCCGGACGGGGGAAGGCAGGACGCGCTGTGGGGCCGCACGGCCGTCACCGACCGCATCGCCCGTGCCGCCGACCGCATCCAGGCGCTGCTGGGGCACCAGGGGATCACCCGGCCGGTGCTGGTGGGCGGGCGCGGGCCGGGCGAGCGGGTCGTCCGGGTCCCGGTCGGCGACCTGGCGCCCTCGGGTCTGCCCGACGGGCCGTGGCCGGGTCGCGTGACCGGGCCCGCGCCCGCGGTCGTCCCGGCGGCACCGTCCCACGTGGAGCTGGTCGACGCGGCCGGCGACGCGGTGGTGGTGTCGGCGCGCTGCGAGGTGTCCGCGCCGCCCGCCATGCTCACGGTCCGGGGACGCCACGCCGCGGTGACCGGCTGGACGGGCCCGTGGCCCGCCGACGAACGCTGGTGGGACCCGGACCGGTCGCGTCGCAGGGCACGTTTCCAGGTCACCACCGACGACGGCGACGCCTACCTGCTCACCGTCGAGGGCGGCCGGTGGCATGTCGAGGCCGTGTATGACTAGGCCCCGTATGACCGGGCGCGCACTGACCGGGCGCGCACTGACCGGGCGCGCACTGGCCAGGCGCGCACTGGCCAGGGGACGCTGATGGGGTGGCACAACCCGCCGATCCCGTGGCGGGAGTTCGAGGAACGGCTGTCATGGCGTCCCCCCGAACGGCGACCGGACGAGCCGCCGGAGGCGCCCCGCCTCCCGCGCCGTGGTGTCCAGGACGGTGCCGTCGCGGACGTGCCGTGGGCGGAGCTGCACTGCCACTCGTCGTTCAGTTTCCTGGACGGGGCCAGCGACCCCGCGTCGCTCGTCGCGGAGGCGGCGCGGCTCGGCGTGGAGGCGATGGCGATCACCGACCACGACGGCATGTACGGGGCGGTCCAGTTCGCGCAGGCCGCGAACGACGCCGGCATCGGGACGGTGTTCGGCGCGGAGCTGAGCCTCGGCCTGCCGGGGCCGCAGACCGGGGAGCCCGACCCGGCCGGACGGCATCTGCTGGTGCTCGCGCGCGGCGCCCCGGGGTACGCGCGGCTCTGCTCGGCGATCACCGCCGCGCAGCTCGCTGGCGGGCGCAAGGGCCGTCCCGTGTACGACCTGGACGCCCTCGCCGACGCCCACGGCGGGCACTGGGCGGTGCTGACCGGATGCAGGAAGGGCCCGGTCCCGGCGGCGCTGGAGGCGGGCGGGCCGGACGCGGCGGAGCGGGAGCTGCGGAACCTGGCCGGCATGTTCGGCCGGGAGAACGTGTTCGTCGAGCTGATCGACCACGACCAGCCGGACGACGACCACCGCAACGACACCCTGTACGCACTGGCCGGGCGGGCCGGGGTGGACGTGGTGGCGTCCAACAACGTGCATTTCGCGGCGCCCGGGGCCGACGCGCGGCTGGCGCAGGCGATGGCGGCGGTCCGGGCCCGCCGCAGCCTGGACGACATGGTCGGCTGGCTCCCGGCGGGCGGCACGGCCCACGTCCGGAGCGGCGCGGAGATGGCCAAGCGGCTGGCGCGCTTCCCCGGCGTCCTGGAAAGAACGGTCGCTCTGGCGCGGGAGTGCCGGTTCGGCTTCGACGTCGTCGCGCCCCGCCTGCCGGACTGGCCCGTCCCGGAAGGGCACACCGAGGCGAGCTGGCTGCGGCACCTGGTGAAGGAGGGCGCGCTCAAGCGGTACGGGCCGCCGGAGCGGGAACGGATCTCCGGCGCTTACGAGCAGATCGCCAAGGAGCTGGACGTCATCGAGCAGCTCCGCTTCCCCGGCTACTTCCTGATCGTGCACGACATCGTGGAGTTCTGCCGAGGCAGGGGCATCCTGTGCCAGGGACGGGGATCGGCGGCGAACTCGGCGGTCTGCTACGCGCTCGGCATCACGGGTGTCGACGCCGTCCGGCACGGGCTGCTGTTCGAGCGGTTCCTGTCACCGGGACGGGATGGGCCGCCCGACATCGACCTGGACATCGAGCACCGCCGCCGCGAGGAGGCCATCCAGTACGTCTACGGCAAGTACGGGCGCGAATGCACGGCCCAGGTCGCGAACGTCATCAGCTACCGGCCGCGCATGGCCGTCCGCGACGCGGCACGGGCGCTCGGCTTCTCCCCCGGGCAGCAGGACGCGTGGTCGAAGGGCATCGATCCGCGCGACCCCGTCGGTTCCGAGTCCGACATCCCCGCGTCGGTGATGGAGCTGGCGAAGCGGATGCTGACGCTCCCCCGGCATCTCGGCATCCACTCCGGCGGCATGGTGATCGCCGACCGGCCCGTCGGGGAGATCTGCCCGATCGAGTGGGCGACGATGCCGAACCGCAGCGTCCTGCAGTGGGACAAGGACGACTGCGCCGCGGCCGGGCTGGTGAAGTTCGACCTGCTCGGCCTCGGCATGCTCGCGGCGCTGCACGACTGCTTCGACCTGGTGGAGGAGCACCACGGGCGGCGGTACGACCTGCAGTCGGTCCCGGCCGAGGACCCCCTCGTCTACGACATGCTGTGCGACGCCGACACGGTCGGGGTGTTCCAGGTGGAGTCGCGGGCGCAGATGGCGACGCTGCCTCGGCTGAAGCCCCGCGAGTTCTACGACCTGGTGGTGGAGGTGGCGCTGATCCGGCCGGGGCCGATCCAGGGCGGGTCCGTCCACCCGTATCTGCGTCGCCGCAAGGGCATGGAACCCGCGGCGTGCCCGCATCCGCTGATGGAGCCCGCCCTGTCGCGGACGCTAGGCGTGCCGCTCTTCCAGGAGCAGATGATGCAGCTCGCCGTGGACTGCGCCGGGTTCACCCCGGCGGAGTCCGACCAGCTCCGGCAGGCGATGGGTGCCAAGCGCGCACCCGAGCGCGTCGAGCGGCTGAAACGGCGCCTCCTGGACGGGATGGCCGAACGCGGCATACCGGCCGGCATCGCGGAGGGCGTGTACGAGAAGATCCTCGGCTTCACCGGGTTCGGTTTCCCCGAGTCGCATGCGCAGAGCTTCGCGCACCTGGTGTACGCGAGCGCCTGGCTGAAGCGGCATTTCCCGGCCGCGTTCACCGCCGCCCTGGTGCGTAACCAGCCGATGGGCTTCTACAGCCCGCAGAGCCTTCTGGCCGATGCCAGACATCATGGTGTCGTGGTCAGGGGCGTGGACATCAACGCCAGCGACGTCCACCCGACGCTAGAGGAAACGGGCCCGGCCGACTCCGCGGCCGGCTCCGGGGTCGATTCCGCGGCCGACTCCGGCCATCCGCACGCGCCCGCCGAGCCTCAGCCCGCGATCCGGCTCGGCTTCACCGGCATCCGCAACCTCGGCGACGAGACGGCGGAGGCCGTCGCGGCGGGCCGCCCCTACACGAGCATGGAGGACCTCGCCCGGCGGGTACCGCTGTCGGCCGGCGCCCTCGAGGCGCTCGCCACGGCGGGTGCGTTCGACCGCTTCGGCCTGTCACGGCGCGAGGCGCTGTGGGCGGCGGGTGCGCTCGCGGGCTCCGGCCCAGGGCAGCTCGAAGGGGTGACGCCCGGCGCGTCCGCACCCGCGCTGCCGGCGATGACGCCGATCGAGGAGACGCTCGCCGACCTGTGGGCCACCGGCGTGTCCGGCACCCATCCCGTGGCGCACGTCCGGGAGGCGCTGGACGAACTGGGCGCCCTGTCGTCCAGGCGGCTCGCCGAGACGCCGGGCGAGACCAACGTCGTCGTCGCCGGGCTCGTCACCCACCGGCAGCGCCCGCCGACCGCCGGCGGCATCGTGTTCATGACGCTGGAGGACGAGACCGGCATCATCAACGTCGTGTGCCCGCCGCAGGTGTTCAAGCGGCACCGCGGCCTCGCCGTCGACTCGCAGGCGCTGCTGGTCAGCGGGCGGCTGGAACGCGCCGACGGCGTCGCCAACGTCCGCGCGACCCGGCTGCGGCGCCTGCCCGTCCCCGGCCGCGTCCGAGCCCGCAACTTCCACTGAGCAGTACCCGCCGGCACTGAGCAGTACCCGCCGGCACTGAGCAGTACCCGCCGGCCCGTACCCCTGGCCCGTACCCCCGGCCGGATAGTCCGGCGGACGCTAGAACCTCGCCGCCTCCTCTGACATCGTAAGGAACGGTTGGGCCGCGTGCCGCCGCGTGGGCGGCCGCCAAGACGCGGCTCGTGGGCGAAAGGTGATCTCTATGGACGGCCCGCGAGCGTCTTCTCTGCGCGAACTGCGCCCGGAAGACCCCACGCGGATCGGCCGGTACCGCATCGAGGCCAAGATCGGCGAGGGCGGGATGGGCGCGGTGTACCTCGGCCGCGACCCCGACGGGCGTGCCGTCGCGGTGAAGGTCGTGCGGTCCGCGCTGTCCGACGACCGCACGTTCCTCGCCCGCTTCCACGACGAGGCCGCCAACGCGCAGCGCGTCGCGTCGTTCTGCACCGCGCAGGTACTGGAGCACGGCGACGACCTCGGCCTCGCCTACATGGTCACCGAGTACATCGAGGGCCCGTCCCTGCTGGAGCACGTCACCGAGAACGGCGCACTGTCCCCCGGGATGCTGCACGGAGTCGCGGTCGGGGTTGCCGCCGCGCTCGTCGCCATCCACAGCGCCGACCTGGTGCACCGCGACCTCAAGCCCAGCAACGTGCTGCTGTCCATCTCCGGGCCGCGGGTGATCGACTTCGGGATCGCCCGGGCGCTGGACGTGGCGTCCGCGCACACCCGGACCGGCCAGGTCGTCGGCACCCCCGGCTGGATCGCGCCCGAGCAGATCACCACCCAGCAGGTCACCCCCGCCGTGGACGTGTTCGCGTGGGGCTGCCTGGTGGCGTTCGCCGCGAGCGGCCGCAACCCGTTCGGGCAGGGCCCGTTCCAGCTCATGGCGGCCCGCGCCGTGCACGCCGAACCCGAGATCGGGGAGCTTCCGCGGTCGCTGGCCCGGCTCGTCCAGTCCGCGCTGCGCAAAGACCCCGAGCAGCGGCCGGACGCCCGCGACCTGCTGCTCGCCCTCGTCGGCGGCGCGGCCGAGGCCGACGTGACGACCGAGCTGGGCGAGTCGTGGGCGCCCCCGCCGGACGATCCCGGCGCCACCTCCCGGGACGTCACCGCACGGTCCACCGCCTCGCCGCCCGTCGCGGCAGCCGCGCCCGCGGCTCCGGCTCCATCCCTCGCTCCGTCTCCGCCTCCTTCTCCCGCTTCATCGCCCGCTCCCTCTCCGGCACCGGCTCCGGCTCCGGCTCCCTCTCCGGCTCCGGTGACGGATCTGGCGCCGGAATGGCCGCTGGAACAGACCGTCCAGGAACCGAGAACCGAGTCGGCGTACGATCCCGGCAGCGCCGAACCCGGCACCGCCCCCGTCACGGAACACCGGTTCGCCGCGCCTCCTCCCGTGCTGCCCCCGGTCCCCGGCTGGCCCGACGGCCCGGGCGGGCAGCGTGGCCCGGACCCGCAGGGCGGGCGGCGTGCGCAGGGTGGGCTGTCCCGGCGCACCACGCTCATCGCCTCGACGATGGTCGGGGTGCTGGTCGCGGCGGCCGTGGCCGGAGGGATCTACTACTTCAACCGGCCGTCCGGCGAGACGGGGAACAAGGGCGGCCCGGCGGCGTTCCCGTCCGCGCCCTTGCTCGTCCGGATCGACAACGAGGCGGGCTGGCCGAAGTCGTGCCACGCCGACATCGGCATCTACAAGCCCGGCGAACCGGCCGCCACCAAGCTCATCGGCGGAGACCGGTGCGAAGTACTGCCCGAGCCGTCCCCGGACCGCAGCCGCATCGCGTTCACCCGCACGGGCGGCGGCAAGGCCGAGGCGTGGGTGATGAACGCCGACGGCAGCGGTGCGCGGAAGGTCACCGACACCGCGGGCGGACGGGTGACCTGGTCGCCGGACGGCACACGCCTCGCGTACATGGGCGAGGTCGACGACACCCGGCAGATCTTCACGATCACGCTGCAAGGGCACCGGGTCACACAGCTCACCGACGACGACTCGCCCAAGGACGATCCGATGTGGTCGTCCAAGGACAAGCTCGTGTTCTGGAGCGAGCAGGACGGCGTCCTGCAGATCCACACCCTCGACCCGAACCGTCCGCGGTCCGCCTGGACGAGGCTGACCAAGGACGGCGTGCGCGCGAACGACCCCGAATGGTCCCCCGACGGCTCCAAGATCGCCTACACCCGGGGCCCGGACGACAGCACCTCGATCTGGGTCATGAACGCCGACGGGTCCGGCGCCCACGCCCTCACCGCGGGAGGTCCGAAGGACATGGACCCGGCGTGGTCCGCCGACGGCCAATGGCTCTGCTACGTACGCGGCAAGGTCACCGATCCGGTGATCCGCGCAGTCCGGGTGGACGGCACCGGCGACCGGGTGATCACCCCGCAGGGCCACACGTTCGGGCACCCCAGCTGGATGTAGCGCGGGCCGCCACTACCCTGCCTCGGACGCGATGGCGACATGACACCTGGGTGAGACGCGGCGGGCCGGCGCTCGCGGTCGTGGTCCTGTTGAGCGGCGGCTACCTGTGGTTCTGGCTCCGCTCCCCCCGAACACCGGGTGGGGCAGATCTGTACGGCCCCTACGCCGTACCGATCCCCGACGACAAGGAGCCTGCGGGTATCCGCGGTGCCTCCATGTGGGCATCGGCCGCCTGCCAGGACGTCCTGGGCACCGCCCGGTACCGGGCATGGCCGCAGCACGAGAAGCGTCTGTTCACCTCCGAGGACGGCGGCCCCGCCCTGGACCGCTCACCGACGCCGAACTCGCGGACTTCGCCCGCTTCGCCGAGTCGTCCGCCGCCCGACACGGCTGCGAGGCGCCCGTCCTGCCCCCGGCGGCCGACGCCTGACCGATCGCCGACCCCTGACCAATCGCCGACCCCACCCACCAGCCTGCCACCCGGCCCGTCGCCGACCCGTCGCCGACCCATCACCGGTCCGCGCCGGGACTCAGCCGATGATCATGTCGAGGCGGCGCAGGATCACGCCCTCGCGCAGCGCCCACGGGCAGACCTCCAGCTCGCTCAGCTCGAACAGGTCCATCGCGGCGTCCGCGACGATCGCGCCGGCGAGCAGCTGCTGGGCGCGCCGCTCGGAGACGCCCGGCAGCCCGGCGCGTTCGGCGGACGGCATCGGCGCGAGCTTCTCGGCCCACTCGGTCAGGTCGGCGCCCGCCAGGGCACGCCGCTGGTACGGCCCGTCGGCGGTGGGGGCGGCGCCGCCGATCCGGGCGAGCTGCTTGAAGGTCTTGGACGTGGCGACCGCGTGGTCGGCCGGACCGTACCGGGAGACGTCCCCGACCCGGCGGGCGATCTCCGCCCGGACATGCCGGCGCAGGTCGCGGACCTCGTCCGGGGACGGCGGGTCGGCGGTGAACCGGTCACGGGTGAGACGGCCCGCGCCGAGCGGCAGCGAGAACGCCACATCCGGTTCCTCGTCGATCCCGGACGCGATCTCCAGCGAACCGCCGCCGATGTCCACCACGAGCAGCCGGCCCGACGACCAGCCGAACCAGCGCCGGACGGCGAGGAACGTCAGCCGCGCCTCCTCCTCACCCGACAGCGACCGTATGTCGATCTCCTTGTCGGCGCGGACCCGCGCGAGGATCTCCTCACCGTTCACGGCGTCGCGGACGGCGGAGGTCGCGAACGCGACGAGGTCCTCGACGCCTTTGTCCTCGGCGATCTGCAGCGCCTCGTCGACGAAGTTCCGCAGCAGGGCCTCGCCCTCCTCGGACAGGCGGTCATTCTCATCGAGGTGGGCGGTGAGCTGCAGGTCCGCCTTGTGGGAGTACGCGGGGAGGGGCCTCGCCCCCTCGTGCGCGTCCACCACCAGGAGGTGCACCGTGTTCGAACCCACGTCCAGCACGCCGAGTCGCATGGGCAAAAAGTATCCGACGGCCCCGCCGCAATTCGGGACGGGCAGGCCGAAACCATCATGACCGGCCTGTTTCCGCACGTGAGGCGGGGGACGGGGGCACAGCAATGTGGCCACTTGGCACGCTGCGTGGTCCGGACGACACCCGGCCGCGGCACGGTGCCGGGCATGGACACGGGTTCGGAATACCGGCTCCGCGCCCGCACCAGCCGCCGAACCCGGCGGATCAGCCCGGCGGATCAGGCCAGCGGATCAGGCCAGCGGGTCAGGCCGGCGGCAGTTCGTCCGCCGTCGGATAGGAACTTTGCGCCCCCCTCTTGCGGACGGCGGCCGCACCCACGCGGGTGGCGTAGCGGGCCGCTTCACGCAACGAGTCGCCGCGGGCGAGCCGGAGGCAGAGCGCGGCGGTGAAGGCGTCGCCCGCGCCGGTCGTGTCGACGGCCTCCGCCTTCGGGGACGGGATCGACGCCGTCCCCTCACCACCGGCGACCACGACCCCCTCGGCGCCGAGCGTGACGACGACCGACCGGGGCCCGGACCGGACGAGCGCCGCCGCCATCTCCTCCGGCTCCTCCGGGCCACCGTCACCACCGCCACCGCCACCGCCCAGCAGGTAGGCGGCCTCGTGTTCGTTGACGACGAGCGGGTCGCAGAGTGCCAGCAGCCCCTCCGGGACGGGGGCGGGCGGCGAAAGGTTCAGCACCACCCGTCCACCGGCGCCGGCCGCGGCGCGGGCGGCCGCCTCGACGGCGGGCATCGGCACCTCCAGCTGGAACGACACGACGGACGCGCCGGCGATCATGTCGCCGGCCGCCGCGATGTCGTCCGGGCCGAGCCGCGCGTTGGCGCCGGGCGAGACGATGATGCTGTTGTCACCGTCCGGCCCGAGCGTGATCAGGGCGACGCCGCTGGGCGCGCCCTCGGTGGTGGTCAGGTGGGCGAGGTCGACGCCGTCCGCGGCGAGGGCCGCGCGCAGGAACCCGCCGTGCCCGTCGTCACCCACCCGTCCGACGATGCCGACCCGCCCGCCGAGCCGGGCCGCCGCGACGGCCTGGTTGGCGCCCTTACCGCCCGGATGGGTGGCGAGGTCGGAACCGAGTACGGTCTCCCCCGGAACGGGCCTCCGCTCGACGCCGACCACCAGGTCCGCGTTGACCGACCCAACGACGACGACGTCCCAATCACGCGAGCCTTGCCCATCACGCGAGTCTTCCCGATCATGCGGGTGCTGTCCGATCACGGTGTAACCGACTACACGCGCCGGGGCCTCCAGCGCAACTCATGTCGCTACCGACTGCGCAGCTCAGCGAGGTCCACCACCTCCGCCAACTCCTCCACGGACGCGTAGTAGCCACGCCCGGCAAGCGCCCCGTTCCGCGTGACCAGAAACGCGCTATGACGGCGCACACCGGCGAACTCGGCCAGCACCCGGTGCGCCCCACTAAGCCGCACCGTCGCAACCCGCACCCCACCGGCCCCCGTCCAACTCCCCCGACCATCCCCCATAGACAGAACGTTACGACCCTTAACATTCCGTAACGCACATGACCCTATGCCGACACCTTCCCTACCCCCGACGCCTTCCCCACCCCGACGCCTTCCCCACCCGACGCCTTCCCTGCCGCGACACCGTTCCCTGCACCGACGCCGTTCCCTGCACCGACGCCGTTCCTGTGCCTATAGGGGTTCTGACGCCAACGCGGATCCGGTGTCGGCACCGGTCCTGTGCTCACGTGGTGTCCTATACCGTGGTGCGCCGTGAGCGAGGTGCACGAATCCCGGTTGGCGCGCCGGGTGACCGAGGCCGCCGACGAACTGCTGCGCCGGTCACGCTCGGTCGCCCCCGTGGACGTTTTCGCCCACATCGGCTGGATCAACGCAGCACAGGTCGACCGCTGGCGGCAGGGCCGGCTCGACCATCTGCACGACGCGATGAACGTCCGTCCAGACAAGATCGCCAACGCCCTGCGGGCCCTGCGCGCCTGGGCGCAGGCACGGAACCTCGAACCCGCCGAGACCGCCTACACCGCCGCCACCCGTGACCGCCGTCCCCTCCGCTTCACCGCCGACGGCGGCGAACCCGCCGAACGCGAACACCGCACGCACTGGATCTCCCCGGACCTGACGCCCGCCCAGCGCGACCGCGTCACCGCGCGCGACGCCAAGGTCCCTGACCTCGTCGTCCTGCAGGCGGTAGCCGAGTGGACGTGCGGCGGCTGCCACGGCACCGGCGACTTCAAGATCGTCGAAGATTCGGTGCCGCTCTGCATGGCCTGCGCCGACCTCGGCCACCTCGTCTTCCTGCCCGCCGGAAACGCCGCGCTCAGCCGCCGGGCCAAGAAGGAGAGCGGGCTGTCGGCCGTCGTCGTCCGGCACAACCGGCGCCGCAAGCGCTACGAGCGGCGCGGCATCCTGGTCGAGGAGTCCGCGCTGGAGCGGGCCGAGGAGCAGTGTCTCGCCGACGAAGACGCACGGGCCCGCCGACGCGACCGTGCCCGCGAGCGCCGCGCCGAACAGGATGCAGAGTTCGTGACCCGGATGACGGCCGAGATCGTCCGGCTGTTCCCGGGCTGCCCCGCGGACCGTGCCGCAGAGATCTCCCGGCACGCGGCCCTACGCGGCAGCGGCCGTGTCGGCCGGACCGCCGCAGGCCGCGACCTCGACGAGGACGCCGTCACGCTCGCCGTGGTCGCGTCCGTCCGGCACCTGGACACCGGCTACGACGCCATGCTGATGGCGGGGGTGCCCCGGCGCGACGCGCGCGACCGCATCCGCGGGGACGTGGACAGCGTCCTCACCACGTGGCGCCAGGCCTGACGCCGCGCCAATCAACCTGAGCCGCCCCGGGTTTGTTGGAGGCTCGATTGAGAGGATGATCGAGTCATGGCACGGAAGTCCCCCTACTCTCCCGAGTTGCGGCAGCGTGCGG
>NZ_JBICUS010000037.1:0-32009 GCF_043198455.1 Spirillospora sp. NPDC048824
CCGCTTAGTGCGTGAAACCACACTCACCCGAACACGTATCCACAGGTCAACAGGCTCAAGGTCTGACGACATCCAAGCGAGTGAGCCAAGTCAGGCTGGATGCCCGAATCCCGACGCGGTCCGCCTTGCGGCTCGAACGCGAGGCGGTTTCCCAGACGAGTGATGCTTTCCATATCAGCCGTGATTGTCGCGGGTCAGGAGCGGATGGAAAGAAGCACTATGGCGATGGTTGCGGCGCTTATGAGGGCGAACGTAGCGATGGCGATTCGGTAGGGGTGGCGCTCGGCCCTCGACACCAGGCCCGGATAAATGTGGTCGAGGTCTTTTGCTTTAATCGGGTCTTTGAGGTGATTGCACGGCACGCCGATTGCGTCCACCAGCCGGTCGAAATCCTCGCGTGTGTAGCTGTCGCCGGACACCCTGATGAGCAGGTCGCGATGTGGGCCGAGCACGAACAGACTGCCGGCGAGCACTCCCCTCGGCCCGAGGATGGACGCGCGCACCGCCGCCGTGAACTGGGAGCGTGGCCGGCGTTGCCGGCCGAACGGGCCCTGTACGACGAGCTCGTGCGGCGTGAGGATGATTCGGGCACGGAGGAGGGCAGCGATCGTCAGGCTGATCAGCATGGTGAACGGGACGCCCACAATCGGGGCGAACACCGTCGGAGCGTCGCCGATCAGGATCGCGGCGATGATGCTCGCCGTGGCCACCGCCAAGGTGGCCAGAACGGCCAGCCCTCGCCTGAGATCCGGCCGCAATACGAGCTCTCCTTGGACGTCGTGCATGCGAGCGTCGCCCCCTGTTCGTGTCCAACGAGTGTGGCGCATCGGTGGTGGCGCTTCATCCGCTCGGACCGGTCGTTCAAGGGCGGCACCCGTTGCCCGAGGGGCGGAATCTGGTCGCCCACGGGGGGCCGGGCATGGACGACGGCGGGTTTACGGTGGCTTCATGGCGTTGGTTGCAGGTGGGAATGTTGCCGGGCCGGGGGGTGCGGAATCCGCCCGGTGGTGGTTGCGGATGATGCGGGATCCGCTGGGAACGTACGGGGCGCTCGGGCGGCGGTATGGGGACGCGGTTCGGGTGCCGTTCGGGGTGGGGCGTGCGCTTTATGTGCTTTCGCGGCCCGAATATGCCGAGCATGTTCTCGTGGCCAACCAGGCCAACTACGTCAAGGCGTTCACGTACCGGCCACTGCGCGCGGTCCTCGGGGACGGGCTGCTGACCAGCGAGGGTGAGACGTGGCGGCGGCATCGGCGGGTGGTGCAGCCGGTGTTCGCGCAGCGGCACGTCGCCGGGTTCGCGCCGCAGATCGTCGAGACGGCCGTCGCGGCGGTCGGGCGGTGGCCCGACGGGGTGATGTTCGATGCGGCGGGTGAGTTGCGGCGGCTGACGCTGGACATCGTGGGGCGGGCGTTGTTCGGCAGCGAACTCGCGGGGGAGGCCGGGCGGACGGGGCGTTCCCTGGAGGCGCTGCAGCGTGGCGCGGTCGTCGGGACGTTTCTGCCGGGGGTGACCGCGAAACGTGGGGTGTATCGGCGTGTGCCGGGGCTGGGCGGAGCGATCGGCCAGTTGGACGGCCTGGTGCAGCGGGTCATCCGGGGGTCGTCCGGTGGGGAGCTCCTGAATCTGCTCAAGGAGGGCGGTGAGTTCTCCGAGGCCGAGTTGCGCGATGAGGTTCTGACTCTCCTGCTGGCCGGGCATGAGACGACGGCGGCTTCGCTGGCGTGGACGTTCGTGCTGCTTTCCCGGTATCCGGCGGCGCGTGAGCGGCTGGAGAGGGAGGTGGACGAGGTGCTCGGCGGGAGGGATCCGCAGGCCGGCGACGTGGACCGGCTGCCCTGGACGCGGGCCGTCCTTTCCGAGGCGATGCGGATCTACCCGCCGGCGTGGACCATCGAGCGCGATGCCGTTGACGGAGACGACATCGCGGGGGTGAGGGTCCCGGCGGGGTCGACGATCGCGGTCCCGCCGTATCTGCTGCATCGGAACACGGAGATCTGGCCCAACCCGGAGGGTTTTCAGCCGGAGCGGTTCATGGGGGAGCAGCAGCGTCCCCGCTACGCGTATCTGCCGTTCGGGGGTGGCAGGCGCATCTGTGTCGGGGCCGGATTCGCGATGCTGGAGGCGATTCTGGTGCTGGCGACCGTCAGCCGCACTCACCGGCTCGATCTCGCTCCGGGGGTGTCCGTGCGCGGGCGGGCTGAGATCACGTTGAGGCCCGCCGGGCCCGTTCCGATGCGGGTCTCACGCCGGTAGGGCCGCGGAATAGGCCCTGCAGGACGGGTGATGCGGTGGGTGGCCCGGATCTGGTTCAGGCGGGCTTGATGTTGTGGTTGCGGTGGAACACGTTCTGGGGGTCGTACGCCCGCTTGATCTCGCGGAGCCGGCGGTGGTTCCCGCGTGTCGCGTCGACGGGCGTTGAGTCGACGTTATAGTCACAGCTATTGATAGTCAAGATTCATGACTAAACTCGACCTGAGGAGATTCCGCGGCATGCGGTCCGTGGGAAGGGCGGGTACGACACCGCGGCCCCGTCCGACCTGCGTCGATGTGACTGTGTGTCCTTTCTGGGCACACGAAGGGCATGAACATCACAGGGATCATCACCGCGATCGTCATCGGAGCGATCATCGGGGCGCTGGGGCGGCTGCTGCTGCCGGGCCGGCAGCCGATCGGCATCATCCTGACCGTGCTCGTCGGCATCGCGGCGGCGCTCATCGGGACGGCGATCGCGCAGAGGGTCGGCGTCGACACCACCGGCGGGATCGACTGGATCGAGCTGGTGTTCCAGGTCGGCCTGGCGATGCTCGGTGTCGCGATCGTCGCCGCGCTCAGAGCGCGCCGCAAACACCGCAATGTCGAACGCTGACAGGTCCGCCGCAGGCGACGCGGCCGGTCAGGACGGAGGCTGTTCGGGGGTCCGGGGGCGCGGGCCGGGGAGGTGGAACAGGCCGCCGAGCCTGGACAGGACCTCCCGGTCGCCCGACACGGCGGCCCTCCCGCCGTCGATCAGGTCGCGGAGTGCCGAACGGCCGGCGGCCATGCCGAGGAGCGCGTCCTCGTCCATCTCGATGACGGCGTCCGGGCGCTGCGCCGGGCCGTGCGCCACCTCGACCGTGCCGTCGTCGACGCGGGCGTGGAGCACCTCGTCGTCGATGCGGAACTCGTAGACGGCGCGCAGCCCGGCGGCCGCCTCGGGATCGAAGCAGGACCTGAGCCCCAGGACGGCCCACCCCGGGTGGAAGGTCTCACCCTCGCGCCGTTCACCGAGCGCCCACTTCATCCCCCACCGGGCGATCTCCAGGACGGCCGGGCCCAGTTCCTCGCCCGCCTCCGTCAGCGCGTACGCGGGCGTCCGGGCGGGCGCCGGCAGCGTGACCTTGCGGGCGAGGCCCTCGCGCTCCAGATGCTTCAGCCGCGCCGACAGCAGGCCCGTGCCGAGGCCCCGCAGGCTGGCCTGCAGGTCGCCGAACCGTTTGGGGCCGGTGAGCAGCTCCCGGATCAGCAGCAGCGTCCAGCGTTCGCCGACGAGGTCGAGGGTGCGCGCGGTCGCGCAGTACTGGTTGTACGTCCGCTGGTCCACTGCATCACTCTATGGCGCGGGCTTCTTGTTCTCGAAGTCCCCGGCGGTGTCCAGGAGCAACTGGGCGAGAGGTTCCGGATGGGTGAGCATCACGTTGTGCGGACCGTCCAGCCCGAGCGTCCGGTATCCGAGCGCCTTGCCGAACCGGTCGAACGGAAACGACTGCGGACGGCAGTAGACGGCCGTTCCCGGGATCCGGTCAACGGCTCCGGCGAGGCGCGTGGTGTCGGTGAAGGTGCGCAGCGGCTGGGGGCGCAGGCGCGGGACGAGCCGTCCCGCCTCGCCGGGGTCGGTGATTCCGAACGCCGCCGGGGGAGGGGCGGGCACCTGCGCTCCGTCCGCCCAGGACCGGACCGTCTGGACGAAGGCGTCGGGGGCCAGGGTGAACATGCCGGAACCGTCCGGCCCGGCCCACCCGTCGACCAGCACGATGTGGGCCACCCGGTCGGGGCGCAGGTCGGCCGCTTCCCTCACGACCAGGCCCGCGTAGCTGTGCCCGACGAGCACGACGTCGTCTGGTGCGGTGCCGAGTGCGGTGACGACGTCCTCGACGTGCTCGCGCAGGCCGACATCACCGTCCCGCAGATTCGGGACGAGGGTGTGCGCACCGGCCCGGTGAAGGAACGGCGTCACCTTCTCCCAGGCCCAGGGGCCGTGCCATGCGCCGTGAACGAGGACGAACGTGGTCATGCGGGGCGCTCCCGTTGCAGAAGGGGCAGGACGAGGCCTGCGAAGGCCTCAAGGCCGGCGTCGTGGTCGTCGGTCGCCAGCCGGATCACCACATGCCGTGCGCCGGCCTCGGCGTAGGACGTCAACCACGTCGCGGCGTCGCCCGCCGTGCCGGCGAACGTGGCCTGGATCGACTGGATGAACTCCAGCGGGGCGTCGTAGTAGCGCTCGATGCTGGTCCGCAGACGCCGCTGTGCGCGCTCGGCGTCGTCGTCCAGGCAGACGGTCGCGTACAGGGCGGGGGTGACGGGCCGGCTCGAAGCCTTCTCGATGACGTCCCGTTCCTCCGCGTACGTCCGCACCTCGGGCGGGTAGGGCAGCCAGCCGTCGGCCAGGCGGGCCACCCTCCGCACCGCCGGCCCGCCGCCGCCCGCCAGCCAGATCGGCGGCCCACCGGGACGGGCGGGCGGCGGCGCGAGCTCGACGTCCTCGAACGCGAAGTGCTCGCCCCGGTACGAGACCGGGCCGGTGCCCGACCACAGTTTCCGCATGGCCGCGATCGACTCCTCCATGCGGCTCACGCGGCGCTTGAAGCCCACGCCGATCGCGTCGAACTGGGCCTCGGTCCGGGGGTTCGGGAATCCGGCGCCCATGCCGGCGATCAGCCGCCCGTCCGCGAGCCGGTCGAGGGTGGCGAGCTGGTGCGCCAGCAGGATCGGGTGCCGCAGCGCGGGCAGCAGCACCGCCGTGCCGAGCTGGACCCGTTCGGTGGCGTGCGCCGCGGCCGCCAGGAGGAGCAGCGGGTCGGCGCGCGGCCGGGTCACGGGGCTGTCGCCCGCCCACACCGAGTCGAACCCGAGCGCTTCGGCCCGCCGGGCCTGCTCGACCAGCCGTCCCGGATCGTGCTCGTCCAGGAGGCTCTGCTCCCGCGTCGGCAGCAGATAGCCGACCCGTGTCTCCGCCATGGCCCCTCCTCATCGGGTGGGACCGACTCTAGAGGGTTACTTCTTGTTTCTGAAGTGTTTTGTTCAGAATCAGGTAGGCAACTTGATCGGGTCAGTCGTTGGTGAGGACGACGGGGCCGTTCGAGGCGGTGGCGGCCAGCCAGAGGGCACCGGTTACGGGGACGGCGGTCAGCCCGTTGACGGTCATCTCGTCCGCGCCCCACGGCATGGACAGGGTGGTGCGCTGCCAGGTGCCGCCGGTGTACGACAGCAGCACCGGCCGCCACTTGCCGTAGCCGTCGACGTAGATCCTTTCCAGGCCGCCCGCCCAGACGGTTCCCGAGCCGTCCACGGCCAGGTCCACCCACTGGGTCCCGCTGGGCAGGTCGATCTGTGACCAGGTGGAACCGTTCCAGCGGACGACGTACTCGGCGGCGTACACGGCGGCCCAGACTTCGGTGGCGGAGACCGGCAGCACCTCGGTCAGCCGGCGGTCGTCGCCCGGGTAGTCGACCGGCGTCCAGGAGTCGCCGTCCCAGTGGGCCGCGGCGGCCCGGTTACCGGCTGCTTCGCCCACCGCCCATGCGTCGGTGGCCGTCCGTGCCCGCACGTCCTCCACGCGGGTGAGGCCGGTGCCCTGGGCGGGCTGCCATGCGCCGTCCGTCCAGCGATAGAGCGGCGCGTCGCCGCCCGTCGTCGACAGCCACGCGCCGGCGGCGCCCCCATGGACCTCGACCGGCACGTCGGACTCGGGCGGGTCGATCTTGGTGAACGCGGTCCCGTCGAAGTGCGCCAGGTACGCCGGCTGAACGTGCGGCGGCGTGGACACCCAGACGTCGTCGGACGCGACCGTGCCGATCGAGGTGATCGCACCGTGGCTGTTCCAGCCGGGCAGCGGGAACTCCTCCCAGGCGGAGCCGTTCCAATGGCGGACCACGGGGTTGCCGTCGCTCCGCACGTAGCAGCCCCACGAGGCGATCTGCGGGATGCAGAAGGCCCCTTGCGCGCCGGCCACCCACACGTCGGCGGGGCCGACCGCCGCGATGTCGGAAAGACCGGCGTTCGGCCAGAGGAACGGCAGCCCGATCCGGCGCCACTCCTCGGCCGCCGCCCGCACGGGTGCGGCCGGTGCCGCGGCCGCCGCGGTGGACGAGGGCGTGTTCGCCGCCGTGCCCACCGGCACCGTCACGACCGGTGCCGCCGCGATCGACACCGTGGAAAGGAGGAGGGTCGTACCGGCCATCAGACGTCTCATGGAGCAACCATGCCACTAACGGCTGGCATTTTCCTAGTGCCGGTTGTGGCCCCGCGCGGCCGCCGGGGGCGAGGCGTGTCGTTCTCCTTCTGGATCTCGCCAAACGAGGGTTGCGGACGTTGAAACTTTGATCTCATAGAGCGATCAGACAAATGCGGAGAGTCATGTCCGGTCCAGGGAGGCCAGATCCAGATGATGGGGGACTCGAAGGTCACGGGACGCCGGCGGAGCGAAACGGAACCTTCAGGGCTGTATGCGCCGATAGCGGGTTATGAGCGGTTCCGGCTGCTCAGACGGCGGTTCCGGCGAGCCGCGCTGGTCGTCGCCACGGTGTTTCTCGGGTGGTACTTCGTCTATATCGGGCTGTCCGCGTTCGCCCGGGACTTCATGTCGCGGACGGTCGCCGGACACGTCAACGTCGCGCTCCTGCTCGGCGTCCTGCAGTTCGTCTCGACGTTCGCGCTGGCCTGGGCGTACGTGGCGTACGCGCGGCGGCGCCTGGACCCGCTGGCCGGTGAGCTGCGGTGATCGAGCATCACGCGGTCACGTTCGCGCTCTTCGTCGCGTTCATCCTGATCACTCTCGGGATCACGGTCTGGGCGCGGATGAACACCCGCGGCGCCGACGACTTCTACGCGGGCGGGCGCACGTTCTCCGGCGCGCAGAACGGCGTGGCGCTCGCGGGCGACTACATGTCGGCGGCGTCCTTCCTCGGCATCGCGGGGATCATCGCGCTGTCCGGATACGACGGGTTCCTGTACTCCGTCGGCTTCCTGGTGGCGTGGCTGCTCGCACTGCTGCTGGTCGAGATGATGCGCAACGCGGGCCGGTTCACGATGGCGGACGTGCTGTCGCGGCGCGTCCGGCGGCAGGCCCCCGTGCGCCGGGCGGCGGTCGTCTCCACCGTCACCGTGTCGGTGTTCTACCTGCTGGCGCAGATGGTCGGGGCGGGGGCGCTGGTGTCGCTGCTGCTCGGCATCCACAGCGGGGAGCGGTTCCTCGGAATGTCCGCGGGCACCGCCCGGACGGTGACGATCGTCGCGGTGGGCGCGCTCATGATCTGCTATGTGGCGTTCGGCGGGATGAAGGCCACCACCTGGGTGCAGATCATCAAGTCGGGCCTGCTGATGGCGGGCTCCGCCGTGCTGGCGGTCATGGTGCTCGGCAGGTTCGGGTTCGACGTCGGCGCCATGCTCGGGTCCGCAGCCGACGCGAGCGGGAAGGGCGAGGCGTTCCTGCGGCCGGGACTGCGATACGGGCAGGACGTACCCGGCGACGCCTACCACACGATCGTCAACAAGCTGGACTTCATCAGCCTCGCCGTCGCCCTGGTGCTCGGCACGGCCGGCCTGCCGCACATCGTCAACCGCTTCTTCGCCGTCCCGGACGGGCGCGCCGCCCGCACGTCGGTGTCGTGGGCGATCGGGCTCGTCGGCGTCTTCTACCTGATGACGCTGGCGCTGGGCTTCGGCGCGGCGGCCCTGGTCGGACGCCGGGCGATCGTCGAGCAGGACCCGTCCGGCAACACCGCCGTACCGCTGCTCGCGCGGGCGGTCGGGGAGCACGCCGGCGGACACCTCGGCGGTGACGTCATGCTGGCGTTCATCGGCGCGGTGGCGTTCGCGACGATCCTCGCCGTCGTGTCCGGGGTCGTGCTGGCCTCGTCCACGTCGCTGGCGCACGACTACTTCGGCCAGGTGCTGATGCTCGGCCGTCCGCGCGAGTCGCAGGAGGTGGGGGTGGCCAGGTTCGCGGCGTTCCTCGTCGGCTCGCTGGCCATCGTCCTCGCGGTCGTCGCCCGCAACCTGAACGTGGCGTTCCTGGTGGCGCTGGCGTTCGCGATGGCGGCCGCGGCCAACCTCCCGGCGATCGTGCTGTCGCTGTTCTGGCGGCGGTTCACCTCCAGCGGTGTCGTCGCCGGCATCTACGGCGGGCTGATCAGCTCACTGGTGCTGGTGGTGTTCTCACCGGTCGTGTCGGGCAAGGTCGACCCGGTGACGGGCGAGAGCCGGTCGCTGTTCCCCGCGGGCGTCGACTTCCACCTGTTCCCTCTGGAGAACCCCGGCATCGTCTCGATCCCGATCGGGTTCGCCTGCGCCGTCGCCGGAACCCTCCTCGGACGGGAACAGCCGGACCCGGAGCGCTACGACGACCTGTCGGTCAGGGCGCTGACGGGGGCGGGCTCCCACTGACGTCCGGCTGCGGGACGGCGGCGTCCGGCCCGGCGTGGCGGTGACGTGCCGGTGTGGGACGGATAACATTTCGTGCGCACCCTGGTTACCAGTGGGTATTGAGGGACTGGCCAGGCAGGTCGCGGAAGGGAAGACCCTCGCTGTCCCGGACGTGCCCTAATGTTCCGAGTGCCCGGGCCGAGGCCGGTTCGCGTGGCAGAATGTCAACCCGTCGTGGAGCGCGGCGGTCTGCCGGGAGGGAGGTGCGGCGGCGTGTCCGAAGCCGGTCGACGCCGTCCAGCGCGTACCCGACCGGCGACCCGGCTCGGCGCCCGGACGACCGCGGCCCTCACGGTGCTCACCCTCGGCGCGGCCGTGGCCGTACCGGTGGCCGTCGCGACCGGAGACCGGCCGCAGCGGGAACGAACCGTGCGCGGCGCGGCGGCCGGGGCGCTCCTCAACGCCCCGACCGACCAGATCCGCGGCCGCGAATGGCACCTGAACGTGCTCCGCACCCAGAAGGCGTGGAAGTACTCCAAGGGACGCGGCGTCACGGTCGCGGTCCTCGACACCGGCGTCGACAAGAACCACCCCGACCTCACCGGACAGGTCATCACCGGGCCCGATCTCACCGGCGGAGTGCGCAGTCCCGGCACCCGCTTCTGGGGCCTGCACGGGACGTCGATGGCGAGCATCATCTCCGGCCACGGCCACGGGCCCCGGCTGTCGCAGGGAATGATGGGCGTCGCGCCGCAGAGCCACATCCTGTCCATCCGCGTCACGCTGGAGAACGACGACCCGCTGCGGCGCGACAACGGGCAGGAGAACGGGAGCGCCGACCGCGACGCCGTCGCCCAGGGCATCCGCTACGCCGTCGACCACGGCGCCGACATCATCAACATGTCCCTCGGCGGCGGACGCCAGTTCTACAACGGCACCAAGTCCCAGGAGAGCGCGATCAAGTACGCGCTCGGCAAGGGCGTCGTCCTGATCGCCTCCGCGGGCAACGACGGCTCGGGCGCCAACCGCAAGAACTTCCCCGCCGCCTACCCCGGAGTGATCGCCGTCGGCGCGCTCGACCGCAGGCTGCGCCTCTGGAAGGACAGCAACAGGCGCTCCCACGCCGCCGTCTGCGCACCCGGCGTGGACATCGTCAGCGCCGACGCCAGCAACGGCTACGTCGTCGGGACGGGCACCAGCGCCTCGTCGGCCATGGTCGCCGGGGTCGCCGCCCTCGTCCGGTCCCGCTACCCGAGGCTGACACCGGCCGAGGTCCGGCAGGCGCTGATCCAGGGGTCGCCCGCGCGGCGCGGGCATCCGACGGGCTCGTCCACCTGCCACGGGACGGTCGACGCGCTGAGGACGCTCTTCGCCGCACACAAGATCAACAAGACGTCCAGCGGCCCGGTGGAGACCCCGCCCCCGTCCCCGGCCCCGGAGCCGGTGGCGCAGGCCCCCGAGGAGGGCTCGGACCTGCTGCTCCCGGCGGTCCTCGCCGGCGGCGGAATGCTCGTCGTCTTCGGGCTCGTGCTCGGCTGGCGGCAGCGGCGCCGCCCGGATGACGACACCGGCGACACCGACGCCGTGCCCGACTACGGCCTGCCGTCCGCCCCCGTCGCGCAGCGCCAGCCCGCCGCCGCGGCGGCGGTGCCGCCGGGCTCCGCCGCCATGGCGCCCGTGGTCGCGCCGGTCAACGCGCCGCTCTGGCAGAGCACCGACGTGTACCAGGGGCCGCCCGCGCCGGCCGTCCCGCCGGGGAACGTTCCGCCTTTCGGCGTCCCGGGAGGGGAGCCCTCGCCGTGGGACGCAGCGCCCATGGACACGCCGCCCTTGGACACGCCGGCCATGGACACGCCGGCCATGGACACGCCGGCCATGGACACGCCGCCCCTGGACACCTCGACCTGGGGTGCCTCCTGGGACACGGAGGCATCGCCCGGCGTTGTCGAGCCCCCGCCGCCGCCGGCCCCGCACCAGCCGCCGATCATGTCGAGCGAACTTCGTCCGTTCGTCCCCGGCGAGTACTCGGCGGACGGACGGAACGGGGGCCACGCCAACAGGCAGGGCCACGCCAACGGAGAGGGCCACCTCAACGGGCAGGGCCATCTGAACGGCCAGGGCCTCACCAATGGGCACAAGCCGGCGAACGGGCACGACTTCGGCAACGGTCACGGTCATCACGCCGACGGGAACGGCGCCAACGGCACCGACGTCAACGGTTCCGGTTTCGGAGTCGGCGGCGCCGGAGGCGATGCGCCCGGCCTGGACGACGACGACTGGGACGCGTTCCGGCGCAACGCCCTCGGCGGGCACGAACGACCGGACATCGACCTGACCGCCCCGCTGCCCGCCGTGCCTCCGGAACCGCCGGCGCAGCCGCCGCTCCCTCCCGGACCGCCCGGCCCTCCCGGACCGCCCGTGGACGGGTGGCCGACCGGCGCGCTGCCCGCCGTCCCGCCCGATCCCGCCGACGGTGAGCCGCCGCGCGGGCCCGTCCCCCCGGTGAACCAGGCGGACGACGAGCCGCGCGGGCGGCGTCCGCGCCCCTCGGGGCCCTCCGACGACGAGGACTACCGGCCGCCCTGGTGGTGAACCCCGTGCCCGCGGTACTCCGCCGGGCGTAGCGCGAGAGTCTCCGGCCAGACGATGTGTGCCCCCGAACCTGTCGCCGAGCATCGACGTATCCGAACGACAGGAAGGGTCGATGGACCATGTTGATGACATTGGCGACGCAGATGAATCCGGGCAACTGGCACGACGGCGGGGACGCGCCGGCGTTCTGGCCGGTCTTCCCGATCACCTTCGGCCTGTTCTGGCTGGCCGTGCTGGCGACGGGGTTCTACCTGATCCGCCGCAAGATGAACGGCAACGCCGCGGCGGCCGCGGCGGCGGCCGACCCGATGGCCAAGGCGCAGTCGGTGCTCGCCGAGCGGTTCGCCCGCGGCGAGATCGACGAGGACGAGTACCTGATGCGCATCTCCACACTCCGCAACGGAAGTTGACCCGGGCCCGGCGCCGCCCGGAGCGAGCAGGTCCGCGCTAGTCGGCGCGGGCCTCCTCGAAGATCTTGTCGATGCCGTCCGCGTAGCGCGGGGCGCGGGCGGCGGCGTCGACGAAGCGGGTGAGGAGCCGGGCGAACTCCGTCCGCTCCGTCGCCGACCAGCCGGACATCAGCTCGTCGAAGTAGGCGCGGCGGAACCGGTCGGCGACCTGCTTGACACGCCGTCCCGCCTCGGTGAGTCCCAGGTTGGCGCGGCGCGCGTCGACGGGGGACGGGCGCCGCGACAGCAGCCCCGCGTCGATCGCGTGCCCGACGAGGCGGCTCGCGGTGGACGGGTCGATCTCCAGTCGTTCCGCGACGGCGCCGACGGTGACCTCGCAAGACGGCTCGTCCGTGTCATGTGGCGCCGTGTCATGGGGCGCCGTGTCATGGGGCGCCGCGTCACCGGGTTCCGCGGCCGTGAGGGCGGCGACGGCGTTCACCACCATCAGGTTCGAGATCTGCAGCGGGCGCCCGCCGGTTTCGGTCGGCGTCTGCGCGCGGATCCGCTTCATGAGGTCGGGTTTCGCCCAGGCCCGGCGAAGCTGGAGCAGCGCCACGCTGATGTCGGCCAGGACGGGGTCGGAGGCGGGCTCGTCATGACGTCCCGGGGTGGCCGGCTCCCGCACGGCGGTGCCGTGGTCGGAGGCCTCGTGGTCGGCGGGTTCGTGGTCGGCGGGTTCGTGGTCGGCCGCGTTACGTCCGGCGGGCCGTTTCGTGGCGGAGGTGTCCGTCGCCATGCAAAGGTCTCCGTTCCGTGCTGTCATCGCCGCCTGCTCGGACGCCGCGCCGGACACTGCGGATTACCGACCCTAACGAATGCGATCGCACGCGTCCGGGGCGGCTGGGACAGGTGGTCCCGGTGGGACACGCGGCGTTGAAGATCCCCAGGTGAACGGGGATGTGATGCACTGAATCGTCGGCCGCCGTTCCCCGCGAACCGCCGGAACTTGTCGGCGCGGACGCGTAACATGACTCCCGCCCGAACCCGGACGACCCGGGATCAGTGACCACAGAGGGGACCTGATGCGAGCGGCGAACCCCCCCGGTGATCCCCGCGGTGACGTCCCCCCACAGGACGGAAGCATGGACGATGGCCCGGTTCCGCAACCCGTGACCGAAGAAGGGGGGGCGGACGACGCCGCCTTCCCCGCCGACCAGCTCTCCGAGCGTGACCGCCGGATCCTCGCCTTCGAACGGCAGTGGTGGAAGTACGCCGGAGCGAAGGAGCAGGCCATCCGCGAGCTGTTCGACATGTCGGCGACGCGGTACTACCAGCTCCTCAACATTCTGATCGACCGACCCGAGGCGCTCGAGTGCGACCCGATGCTCGTCAAGCGCCTGCGCCGGATGCGGTCGCAGCGGCAACGCAGCCGCGCGGCCCGCCGCCTCGGCATCCGGCCCTGACCCGGCCGGCCGCACCCGCCTCCGTCCGAGGACTCGCGCCGGGCGGGTCCTGGCGACACCCCGGACGAAGAGGGTTGACTGGCCGGGTGAACTCTCCCCGCTCTGTGACGGCCGCCGGCGCCGACGGCCTCGACGCCATCCGTGAATCCCCGGCCGGGGCCGTGCTCGGCTTCGACTTCGACGGCACTCTCGCGCCGATCGTCGACGATCCGGCCGCGGCCCGGGCGCATCCGGATGCCGCCGCGGCGCTGGCCCGGCTGGCTCCGCTGGTGGGCGCGGTGGTGATCGTCACGGGACGTCCCGCGGCGGTGGCGGTCGAGTACGGCGGTTTCGAAGGCATCGACGGCCTGGTCGTGCTCGGGCAGTACGGGCTGGAACGCTGGGAGTCCGGCGTTCTGACCGTCCCCGAGCCGCCGCCGGGTGTCGCGGAGGCCCGAGCCAAGCTGCCGAGCGTCCTGGCGGCCGCGGGTGCGCCGCCGGAGACCTTCGTCGAGGACAAGGGGCAGGCGCTGGCGGTGCACACCCGCCGGTGCGCCGAGCCGGAGGTCGCGCTTGAGCGGCTGCGGAGCATTCTCGCCGCGCTCGCCGAACGTACCGGGCTGACGGTGGAGCCCGGCCGGCTCGTCCTGGAGCTGCGGCCGCACGGGATGGACAAGGGGATGGCGCTGCGGTCGTTCATCGACGACCGCGGGGCGCGCCCGTCGGCCGTGCTGTTCGCCGGAGACGACCTCGGTGACCTGGCGGCGTTCGACGCCGTGGAGTCGCTGCGCGCGGAAGGGGTGCCCGGGGTGCTGGTCTGCAGCGGGTCCAGCGAGGTGACGGCGCTCGCCGAGCGGGCGGACGTGGTCGTGGACGGCCCGGCCGGAGTCGTCGGTTTCCTCGGGACGCTGCTCGACTCGCCTCTCTGACCTGCACGACACGCCAACGTCTCGTCGTAAAGTGACAAGAATCGCGCCCGGGGTCATCGGATCTCGCCTGTTTCCGGAGCCGCGTGCGGGCCGCCGTCCACGTGAGGCAAGATGTGGCGAATTGCGGCAAGTGTGCGGTTCGCGGGTGGCCGCGCTACGAAAGGCGAACTAGACGGTGGACACGGAACCGGGACTCCCACGCCGTCCGGGCGATCCCCGGCACATTCCCCAGGGTGATCCGTCGCCCCGGGCGACACCGCTGGAAGGACTGCCGGTTCACCCCGCGGCGCCCGAGCCGCCGGGTGCCCGGACACCGCCGCCGGGTGCGCCGGTACCTCCGGGTGCCCCGACCCGCCCCATCGTCCAGGGACGCCCCGGCGCCCCGGAGACACCGGGGGCCTGGGGCCGCCCACCCGAACCCCCGGGCCGCCCACCCGAACGCCCATCACAGTCCGGGACACCGCTGCCCGGGACATCACAGCCGGGGGGTGTGTGGGCCGGCGTGCCCGAGACGCAGAACGCGTACCCCGAGCGGACCGGAGCGTCCGCGCCGAGTCAGACGGGCAGCTGGGAGACCGGCGGCGTGGAGGTGCGGCTCGGGTCGCGGACGCGCGAGCGGGAACGGCAACGCCGGGAGCGGCAAGGCCGGGAGCGGCGAGAGCGCCGGCCCGCGGGACGCCGCGGCATGATGGCCGGGGCGGGCGTGCTCGTGGTGGCCGGGCTCGTCGTGATCGGGCTCGTCCTGACGCCCGGCTCGGGGGACGAGGGCGAAGCGGACGCCGGCAAGGCGGGGCAGAGCGTCGAGAACGTCGAGCTCCCGCCGGCCGGGGCACCCGTCGAAATCGGTACGGCCGACGGGTTCAGGTACCGGATCGCCGCGGTGACCAGCGGGTTGAACGAGAAGACGAAGTCCGCGCCGCCCGCCGGCACGTCGTTCCCCTACATCGATTACCTCCTCACCAACCCGACGCAGCAAGAGGTGCTGCTCAACTTCCCGGGCGACGTGTTCCTCAAGCGCGAGTTCGTCACGTCGGCCGCGCAGGGCCGGTGCGAGCCGCAGACCGGCGTCCCCGATGACATGTGCACTCCGCCGACGACGAGCGAGGTCGTGCGGCGGCTCGCGGGCGGCGAGCTGGTCCCCGCGGCGGGCGGCGACAAGTACATGCCGCCGGGATCGACGTACCTGGTGCGCATCACCGTCCAGGCGCCCATCAAGCGCGGCCTCACCAGAGCGGACATGAGCCTGTACGTGTGGAGGCAGCTCTACATGGCCGACAAGCCCGCGAAGCAGGTCCCCTTTCCGAAGTGAGGCGCGAGGATCGCGGCTTGTCCGGCTTCCCCCGGACCGGACTCGCGCCGTCCTGACAGGTGCCACTGACGGGTGACCGGTGCCGTACTGGCCGGTTGTTGGCCCAGGTGACAAAGTGGCGTGTACGGATTTGTCGGATCTCGCGAGACTCTGGTGGCGCGCGTGGATCGGCTGTCTAATTGCGCCAAAATAGGATGGATCGCGGTAAGTGTGGTCACGGGGAACCGCACAGGTACATGGGGAGGCTTGACGGTGAACACTGAACCGGGAGTCCCACGCCGTCCGGGCGAGGTGCGAAGCGCTCCACCCCATGAGATTCCGGCGAAGGCCACGCCCGTGCAGGGGACGCCCGTCCACCCCGGACGGGCCGCGCGGCCGTTCCCGCGGGCGGACGTGCGGAGACCGCCGGGCACCCCGGTTCCGCCGGGCGCCCCGACGCGTCCCATCGTCCACGCGGCTCCCGGTGCGCAGGAACCGCCGCGGGTCTGGGGCCGTCCCCCCGAATCGCCGCAGCCGCACGTTCAGCCGCACGTTCAGCCGCACGTCCGGTCGCAGGTCCGGTCCCCGGAGCAGCCGGGTGCGGAACAGGACATGCGCGGCGGCGCGGCATGGGCGGGTGTCTCCGAGGCGCAGGACGCGTACACCGAGCAGGACATGTACGTAGAGCACGGGGACGAGCCCGCGGCCGGGCAGATGGGCGTCCGGGAGACGAGCGGCGTGCAGGTGCGGCTCG
Organism: Spirillospora sp. NPDC048824; assembly: GCF_043198455.1. NCBI lineage: Bacteria > Bacillati > Actinomycetota > Actinomycetes > Streptosporangiales > Thermomonosporaceae > Spirillospora > Spirillospora sp. NPDC048824. The sequence continues at coordinate 16,020 of NZ_JBICUS010000037.1, forward strand.
GGTCACGTGAGCGCGAGCGGGAACGCACGGCGCGGCAGCGGGCGGGGCGCCGCAGCGGGCTCGTCGCCGCGGGCGTCCTCGTCCTGGCCGGCCTGGTCGTGGTCGGGCTCGTCCTGACGCGCGGCGGCGGTGGCGGCGGTGAAGGCGCCGCCGCCGGTGAGCGTCCTACGGGCGGCGCCGACGTCCGCCTGCCCTCCGCCGGGGCGCCCATCAAGGTCGGCACGGCCGACGGATCCAAGTACACCCTCGCCACGGTGACCAGCGGGGTGAGCGACGGCGCCGTGACGACGTTCCAGTCGTCGCCGCCGTCCGGGACGTCGTTCCCCTACATCGAGTACCTGCTCACCAACCCGACGGACGAGAAGGTGCTGCTCGACTTCCCCGGCGACGTCTTCGTCAAGCGCGAGCTCGTCACGCCCGAGGCCCGGGGACGGTGCATGCCGCAGGCCGGCGTCCCGGAGGAAATGTGCACGCCGCCGACGAAGAGCGAGGTCGTGCGGAGGCTCGCGGGCGGTGCGCTCATCCCCGGAGAGGGCGGCGACAAGTACATGGCGCCGGGCGCCACGTACCTGGTGCGCGCCACGGTCGACGTCCCCGTCCAGAACGACATCGCCCGCGGGGACATGAGCCTGTACGTGTGGAAGCAGCTGTACATGGCCGACCAGCGCGCCAAGCCGGTCCCCTTCCCGGGCTGACCGCGCCGGATGCCGCTTCAATCGGCTTCGGGGTCATCGGCGAGGATTCCGTAGAGGCGGCGGCGGGCGTCGTTGACGACGTCCAGCGCACGCGCCTTCTGCGTCTCGCTGCCGACCGCCATGACCTGGTGCAGGGCGCCCATCAGCTGGCCGACCGCCTCACGCCCGCGCAGGGCGTTCTCGCCGGCGGCCGCGGTGACCTCGTCCCAGGGGGTCGTGCTCTGCGCGGCCGCCGCCTCGCGGCCCGCGTCGGTGAGGGAGAACAGCCGCTTGCCGCCCTGCTCCTCGCTGGTGACCATGTCCTCGTCCTCCAGCATCTGGAGGGTCGGGTAGACCGAGCCGGGGCTCGGCCGCCAGACACCGCCGGTGCGGGCGTCCAGTTCCTGGATCATCTCGTAGCCGTGCATCGCCCGCTCGGCGAGCAGGGCGAGCAGGGCCGCCCGGACGTTGCCGCGCCGGGTCCGCCGCCCGCGTCCACCGCGTCCGCGATGGCCGGGCCCGGGACCGAACCCCGGGCCGCCGGACCCCCACGGGCCGAACTGGTCTCCGCGGCGCCCGCGCTCCTGGAACCCCCGGGGGCCTCCGCGCCTTCTCGGTGTGTCGTCACGCATCTCAGTCTCCTTAGCTTATGATCGGTTGCGATGCATTAACGATATATCGGAATAGGTCGCGAAGCAACACCGCGTCCTGGATCTGCCCGCGCGCGCGGGGCGCGTCGGCGGACGCCAGGAGAGCACAGGGGTGGACGTATTACCGTGCAACGGCACGGCGCCGCCAGTCAGGGGACGGCCAGGCCGGGGCGTGTGATGGTCAGGGGCCGGTGACCTTGAGGCTGTCCAAGATGTCCTTGGTGGCGTTGCGGTCGTCGGTCTCCTTGACCCGGATCCACAGGCCGAACTTGCCGGACTTGTCCCGGAGGCCGACCTCGGTGACGGACGGCGTACCGGTCTTGCAGTTGGTGAAGCGCGTGATCGTCCCGCTGAGGGCCTTGTCCGGAGTGGTGTAGTTCTCCGGCTCGGCCTTCGTGCACTGGGAGTGGACGGCCGCGCTCGGCGGAGGAAGCTGCCCGTCACGCGCGTCCGCGGTCACGCCGATGAAGACCCCGGGGCCCTTGCCGTTGCCGAGGTAAGCGGCCTTGTCCGGCGTCGCCCGCAGCACCGGGCGCGGCTGGGCGTCGTTGAGCCGGACGGTGGACGGCGTCCACGTCTGCTCGCTCTGGTCCTTGGGCCACGCCTTCGGCACAGCGGCCTTGATCTTGCCCGAGTTGTCGGCTATCGCGACGAAGTCCTTCGGAATCTTGGGCTTGTCTTCCTTGTCCTTGCCGTCGTCGCCGCCGGAGAACAGCAGGCCGAGGGTCAGGCCGCCGACCAGTGCCACCGCCAGAACGACCACCGTGATGATCAGCGGCGTGACGAACTTCTTCCCGGTGCCGCCACCGCCGCCCGGCCGCCCTGGAGCACCGCCGCCCCGGAGTTTGCCCAGCAGCCCGCCCTTGCCGCCGCCAGGCCCCTGGCCCTGACCCTGGACCGGTCCGGGTGGCGGCGGCTGAAATCCGGTGGGAGGCGGCTGCCCCGGTTGCCCAGGCTGGCCGGGCTGGCCGGGCTGACCGGGTTGGCCGGGCTGACCGGGTTGGCCGGGCTGACCGTAAGGCTGCGGGCCGCCCGGCCCCGGGCCCATCGGCTGCATGGGGCCGCCCTGCTGCGGGGCGCCGTTCTGCGGAGGCTGCGTCGGGAAGACGGCGGTCTTGTTGTCGCCGCCGGGGCCGCCCTGCTGCTGCGGAGGCGGCGGAGACTGCATCGCCACCGTGCGGTCGTTGTCATTGTCGGGGGCGGTCGCCGGCTCGGCCTGCCCGAACGGCGTGCCGCGTCCGCTCGGGTCGTCCACGATCGTCTGCTCACCGCCCTGCGGCCCCGGCGGGACGCGCATCTCGGACGTGTGGACGTCGTCCTCGGCCGGCTGGTCGAGCCGTGTCCGCATCTCCCGCGGGCCACCGCCCTGCGGGCCGGGCGCCGGCCCCGGCGCGGGAGGCTGACCCTGGACGGGCGCCTGCCTTTGAACCGGTCCCTGTCCTTGGGCGGGGCCCTGCGCCTGGCCCTGAACGGGAGTCATGGCCGGAGCCGGGCCGGGGCCGGGCGGCCGGGCCTGGCTGCCGTCCCGGTAGAAGTCCTGGACGGTCGCGTCCGCGTTGATCTGCGGGGCCGGCGGCGCGTACGAGGGCGCGGGCACGCCCGGCGCCGACGTCGGCCGCAGCGTGGACAGCGCCTCGGCGAACGCCTCGGCGGTCGGCCACCGCTTCTCCCGCTCGACCTCCAGGGCGCGCAGGATCACCTGGTCGAACGCCGGAGTGATCCCCTCGCGCAGCTCGCTGGGCGGCGACTTGACCGGTGCCGGGCCGGGGGCCCGTCCGGTGATCATGTGGTAGGTGAGCGCGCCGAGCCCGTACACGTCGGCGCGCACGTCCAGGCCGCCGCCGAACCTCGCCTGCTCCGGCGACATGTACCCGGGCGTGCCGACCGGCAGGGTGAAGGCGCCGGAGGCGTGCGCGAGAGCCTTGGCCAGCCCGAGGTCGGCGATCAGCAGCTTCTCGCCGCCGTCCGGCGTCGACTGGAACAGCACGTTGGACGGCTTGAGGTCGCGGTGGATCACGCCCAGCGTGTTGATCACCTCGACCCCGTACGCGATCTCCTCGGCGAGGGCGATCGCGTCGCTGACCGGAAGTGGCCGCTCGCGCATGCGGTCGCCGAGTGTTCCGCGGTCCGCGTACGACATCACGAAGTAGGGACGCCCGTCCGGAAGTTCGCCGATGTCGTGGACGCGGACGAGGCGCTCGGAGTCGGCGCGGCGAAGTATCCGAGCCTCCTCCAGGAAACGGTTGCGCACGTCCAGATCGTCGATCAGGCTGCCAGACAGGACTTTTATCGCTACCTGGGACTCCAGGGCGTCGTCTTGCCCCAGCCACACAGAGGCGAACGCCCCCGAACCCAGGACGCGGTCGATCCGGTAACGGCCTACTGATGGTGGGAAAGACACACCCGTATCATCCCAACAACGGGGTGAGTGCGCGAACGAGCAATGAGGCGGCATGGCATTCGACGAGAGGACCGAGGAGCTGGCGGTCAAGGCCGCGCAGGGTGACCAGAGCGCCCTCAACGAGCTCCTCCGCAAGATCGAGCCGGACGTCCTGCGGCACAGTTCCCGATTCCTGCCCTGCCGGCAGGACGCCGAGGAGGCATGCCAGGACGCACTGCTGCAGGTGGCGCGGAACATCCACCGCTTCGAGGGGCGGTCGAGGTTCAGCACCTGGCTGCACGTCGTCGTCTCCAACTCCGCCCGTTCCACCTACCGGTCGCTGAAGCGGCGCTCGGTGGAGCAGGCGGGGGAGCTTCCGCAGCAGCGCCCCGACCCGCGCCGTACCAGCGTCATCGCGGGCTCCCGGGTCGACATCCTGGACGCCATGGAGGACCTGGAGGCTCGCAAGCCCGACCTCATCCAGGCCCTCGTCCTGCGGGACGTCTCCCAGCTGGAGTACGCGGAGATCGCCGAGCAGCTGGGCCTTCCGCTCGGCACCGTCAAGTCCCGCATCCACGAGGCGCGCAAGCAGGTCAGGCAGACACTGGGCGAGTCCTACACCTGACCGCCGCCGGCCGGGCCCGTGACGCGCGGCCGTGACGTGCGGCCCTTGACGCGCAGCGGGGCGGCAAGGGTGCGGGCGCGTGGAGACGGCACCGTCAAACGTCGGTAATCGGCGGGCAACGGTGCCCTCATGACCAGGGCCGCCGCCCCGGTGCGTGGGACACCATGCCGTGCATGTCATCAGGCCCGGACCCCCGTCACGACCGCCCGATCTTCGTTCTCGGGTGTCCCCGCTCGGGGACGACGCTGCTGCAGCTGATGCTGCACTCGCACGCCCGCATCGCGATCCCGGCGGAGACGAAGTTCCTCATCCCCGCCTATACGGAGCGGTGCGAGTTCGGTGACCTCAGGGAAAGGGCGAACAGACGGGCGCTGGCGGAGTGGATCACGGCCGGGAAGGCCACCAAGTTCCACGCGCTCGGCCTCGACGCCGGTGACGTCGTCGACGAGATCGTCGCCGGGCCGCCGACGCTGGGCTCGGCGATCGGCATCGTGTTCCGCGCGTACGCCCGCCGGCACGGCAAGCCGCGCTGGGGCGACAAGCGCCCGAGCTACTTCCGGCACGCCGGCACGCTGCTGCGGATGTTCCCGGACGCGCAGTTCGTCCACCTCGTCCGGGACGGCCGCGACTGTGTCGCCTCGCTGATGGAGATGCCCTGGTACGACAGGGACGTCCACCACGCCGTGTCCGTGTGGCGGGAGGCGATCGACCGGGGACGCCGGCTGGCCGAGCGCCTCGGCCCGGACGCCTACTACGAGATGCAGTACGAGCGGCTCGTCACCGACCCCGCCGACGAGCTGACCCGGCTCTGCGGGTTCCTCGGCGAGGACTTCGACCCGGCGATGACGCGCCCCGAGGGCCTGGCCCAGCGGACCGTCTCACCCCGCAAGAAGTGGCATGGACGGACGCACGACTCCGTCACGACCAGCCGCATCGGCTCGTGGGCGGAACGCCTCGACCCCTGGGAGATCAGCCTGGCGGAGGCCGCGTTCGGCGAACGGCTCGCCGAGTACGGCTACGAGCCCAGCGGACTGCCGAAACCGCCCGCGTCCCAGCTCGCCCGCTTCACCAGGACCAGTGCCCACCGCCGCATCGCGCAGCGCAAGGCCGCCCTGCGCGAACGCTGGAAGCAGCACCACGAACCGAACCCGGTCGAATGCCTCCTCGCGGCGGAAAGCACCGTCACCTCCACCATGTGACCTGCGCCGCCACCCCGGCCGTCACGACCGGCCGGCCGTCACGACCGGCCGGCCGTGGCGGCCGGGAACGTGCGGCGTCAGTCGAGGGCGGCGAGCTGGTCGGCGAACCAGCGTTGCGGAGTGAGGGCCGTCGCGGCGGCGGTGAGGCGGGCGCAGCGTTCGGCGCGCTCGGCCCGCGGCATCAGCAGGGCCTTGTGGAGCGTCTCGGCGGTCTGCGACACGTCGTACGGGTTGACCATCAGCGCGTCCTCGGAGAGCTCGGCCGCCGCGCCCGCCTCCCTGGACAGCACTAGCGCGCAGCCGCGCTCCGACAGGACGGGCCCCTCCTTCGCGACGAGGTTCATCCCGTCCCTGATCGGGTTGACGAGGAGGACGTCGGCCAGGCCGTAGGCGGCGAGGGAACGGGGATAGTCGTCGTTCACCTGCAGGATCAGCGGATCCCAGTCCGCCGTGCCGAACTCGTCGGTGATCTGCTTCGCCGTCCGCTCGACGGCCGCGGTGTACTCCCGGTACTCGGGCAGGTCATAGCGGGACGGATACGCGAACGCGAGGTGCACCACACGTCCGCGCCACTCGGGATGGTTGACGAGCAGCTCGCGGTAGGCGGCGAGACCACGCACGATGTTCTTGGACAACTCCGTCCGGTCGATCCGCACGATGAGCTGGCGGTCGCCCACCTGTTCACGCAGCGCGCGCGCCCGTTCCACGACATCCTGTTCGGCGGCGCGTTGGCGCAACGCCGTCCCGTCGACGCCGAGACCATGGACGCCTACATGCGTGACGTGTCCTGAACAGGTGACGGTACGGGCGGCACGGTCGACACGGGCCCCCGGCAGCAGTTCGCAGCAGTCGAGGAAGGCGGAGGCCCACCGCTCGGTGAGGAACCCGGCGTGGTCCGCTCCGAGGATGCCCAGAAGGATCTGCGAGCCGATGTCGTCCGGAAGCAGGCTGTAGTACTCCGGCGGCGCCCAAGGCGTGTGCGAGAAGTGGACGATTCTCAGGTCGGGACGCCGGTCGCGGAGCATCCGGGGAGCCAGCGACAGGTGGTAGTCCTGGATCGCAGCCTTCGCGCCCTGCGCGGCGTCCCGTGCGAGGGCGTCGGCGAACGCCGCGTTGTACGCCTCATAGGACTGCCAGTCGCGGCGGGCACGGGCATCGAAATGCGGGCTGCGCGGTGTGTCGTACAGAAGGTGGTGGACGAACCACAGCGTCGAGTTGGCCACGGCGTTGTACGCGCGGTGGAACGTGGCCTCGGGGATGTCGAGCATCCGTACGGCGGCGCCCCCGGTCTCGTACCCGGCCAGGTCGATGCGGCCGTCCGGGGAGCGGCGGGCGGCCGTCCGGTCGGCCTCGCCCAGGCTCGCGCACACCCACAGCACGTCCGCCGCCTCGGACGCCGCCTCGGACGCCGCCTCGGACGCCGTCTCGGTGGCGGACGGGCTGAGCGGTCCGGGGTCGCGCGGGGCTCCCGTGACGGCGGCGAGGCCCGACACCAGCCCGCCACCCCCGCGCCGCATGGTGAGCGCGCCGTCCTCGGACGACGAGAACGACACCGGGCCCCGGTTCGATGCCACCAGCACTTGGCTCATACCGGCAGGGTCTCAGTTGGGACCGAGGCGCTTCAAAGTGACCCACGTGGTTCACGCCACTGCCGAATCCGCCTGGATTAGGGCAAAGTGCGACGGGTAGTCGACTCGGATGAGCAGGGCCGAGACGACCAAGACCGTGCTCGTCGCCGGTGCGGCGAACCTCATCCTCGCGATCGCGAAGCTGATCGCCGGCGCCCTGGCCGGGTCCAGCGCGATGCTCGCGGAGGGCGCGCACTCGGTGGGGGACACCCTCAACCAGGGCTTCCTCCTCGCGTCCCTGGGGCGCAGCGAACGTCCGCCCGACCGGCGCCACCCGTTCGGATACGGCAACGAGCGGTACGTCTGGTCGCTGCTGGCCGCGTTCGGGATCTTCGTGGCCGGAGCCGGATTCTCCATCTCCTACGGCATCCTGACCATGATGGGCCGCGGCGGCACCGGCACGAGCGTGTGGCTGGCCTACGCCGTCCTCGGCCTCGCGGCCGTGCTGGAGGGGACGTCCTGGATACGCGCGGTCTACCAGGCGCGCCAGGAGACCCGCGAAAACGGCCGCGGGCTCGTCGAGCACGTCCGCCGGTCACCCGATCTGACGTTCAAGGCGGCGCTGTTCGAGGACAGCACGGCGATGATCGGCCTCGTGCTCGCCGCCGCGGGCCTCACCCTCCGCGAGATCACCGGTTCGGACGTCTGGGACGGCCTCGCCTCCGTCCTCATCGGCCTGCTGCTCGTCGTGCTCGCGTTCGGGATCGGCCGCGAGAGCACGGTGCTGCTCATCGGGCGGGCCGCCGACCCCGCCGCACAGCGCGAGATCCGCTCGGAGATCCTCGGCGCCCGCGGCGTGACCGGTGTGGACGAACTGCTCACCATGCACTTCGGTCCCGAGCAGATCCTCGTCGCCGCCAAGGTCAACTTCTCCGACGACATCAGCGCCGACGAGGCCGAGGACGTCGCCGGGGAGATCGACCGCAGGCTCAGGGAGCGGCTTCCGGCCGTCCGGCACGTGTTCCTCGACCCCACGCAGCGCACCGTCCGCCGCGGAGAACCGGCGTGATCAAGAGCGCATCCGGGTAGCGTCTCAGCCAGTGGACCTACCCGTCTGGCATCCGGTCAGATCATGTAAAGTCGACGCATACGCGTTCAAAGCGCGCTCGCTTTCACAACTGAATACAGCTCATCCAGAGGGGTGGAGGGACCGGCCCTGCGAAGCCCCGGCAACCACCCGGCTGAGGCGCACTCGCGATCCTGCGAGGCCGGCCGGGAGATGGTGCCAACTCCGGCCTGCGACCAAGGTGGCGCAGGGAAGATGGGGAGAAAGGCCTCGCCCTCATGGCACTCACGCCTGCCACTGACCTCGGACCCGCTACCGGCCTCGTCTGCCGCGAATGCGGCTCCACACGCGACCTCGGCCCGTTCTACGCCTGCGAGGAGTGTTTCGGCCCCCTGGAGATCGCCTACGACTTCGGGGGCGTCACCCGTGCGGCCATCGAGTCCGGGCCCCGCAACATCTGGCGGTACCGCGGGCTGCTGCCCGTCCCGTCCACCGTGGCCGACACGCCCAACACCGAGCCCGGCCTGACGCGCCTCGTCCGCGCCGACAACCTCGCCGAGAGCCTCGGCCTGCAGAGCCTGTGGGTGAAGGACGACAGCGGCAACCCGACCCATTCGTTCAAGGACCGCGTCGTGGCCGTGGCCCTCGCCGCCGCCCGTGAACTGGGCTTCAAAGTGCTGGCCTGCCCGTCCACCGGCAATCTCGCGAACGCCGTCGCCGCCGCCGCGGCCCGCGCCGGGATCCGCAGCGCCGTGTTCGTCCCGTCCGACCTGGAATCCCAGAAGATCATCACGACGGCGGTGTACGGCGGGACGTTCGTGACCGTCGACGGCAACTACGACGACGTCAACCGGCTCGCCTCCGAGATCGCCGGCGAGCAGGACGACTGGGCGTTCGTGAACGTCAACGTCCGGCCGTACTACGCCGAGGGCTCCAAGACCCTCGGCTACGAGATCGCCGAGCAGCTCGGCTGGCGGCTGCCCGACCAGATCGTCGTCCCGGTCGCGTCCGGCTCCCAGCTCACGAAGATCGACAAGGCGTTCCAGGAGCTGATCAAGCTCGGCCTCGTCGAGGACAAGCCCTACCGCGTCTTCGGCGCCCAGGCCGCCGGCTGCGACCCGGTCGCCGCCGCGTTCAAGGCCGGGCACGACGTCGTCCGCCCGGTGAAGCCCGACACGATCGCCAAGTCCCTCGCCATCGGCAACCCCGCCGACGGCCCGTACGTCCTGGACGTCGCCCGCCGCACCAACGGCGCCGTCGAGGACGTCACCGACGAGCAGGTCGTCGAGGGCATCCGGCTGCTCGCCCGCACCGAGGGCATCTTCGGCGAGACCGCGGGCGGCGTCACCGTCGCGACCCTCCGCAAACTCGTCGACGCCGGAACGCTCGACCCGTCCGCCGAGACCGTGATCATCAACTCCGGGGACGGCCTGAAGACCCTGGACGCCGTCGCACCCGTCGTCGCCCCGTCCGCCAACATTGCCCCGTCCCTGGACGCGTTCCGCGCCGCAGGCCTGGCCTGAGAGGAGCACCAATGAGCACCGTGTCCGTCCGTATCCCGACGATCCTGCGGACCTACACCGGCGGCGAGGCCGAGGTGAAGGCCGAGGGCGCCACCCTCCGCGCCGTCGTCGCCGACCTGGAGTCCACCTACTCCGGCATCTCCGCCCGCATCCTGGACGACAACGGCAAGATCCGCCGCTTCGTGAACGTCTACGTCGGCGACGAGGACGTCCGCTTCGCCGACGGCCTGGACACCTCCACCCCCGAAGGCGCCCAGATCTCGATCATCCCCGCCGTCGCCGGCGGCTGACGGGGCCGACTCGGTGCCGCCGCCCACGGCGCATTCGTGGGTCGTCGCAGAACCGACTGATCAACTGGCTTCGGCCAGGAGTCTGGCGAGACGCCCGGCCGGGATTCCCGGCCGGGCGTCTCGCCGTGGTGTACGGACGCCCCTACGTGCCGGCATTTCGGGCCTGCCACCTGAACAATCGTGCATTCGGGGACATAATTGCCAAGACAGAAGAATTGCCTAACATTCGGAAATATCATTAGGAGCCCGCGATGAGGATTCGATCCCCTTACGTGAGTATGTGATTCACTGCCGCTATCTTGTGGAGGCCTATCGACGCTCTTTGCTGTCGGATCTTTCCTGGAAGTAGTGATGCGTGGGCGCCCAGAAGGGCGCCGATAGTTCACGCAGGAAGGAATGGCATGAATCGAATCGCGCGAGCTGTGACGGTTACCGGTATCGCGATGGGGGCTACCGTGTTGGCGGCCCCTTCCGCGATGGCCGACATCCACATCTACGTCGTAGACAAGGCGGACATCGGGCACAACGGTCCTACCTATGTCAGCGAAAGTGGACCGGGCAACCTGAACTTCAGCAGTGTCACCGGGTCGCCTCACGCCTCGCCGAAGGTCGGGAACGAGTCGGTCAAGGTCGACGACATCAACACCAGCCTCAAGAACGGCCACGGCAACTCCGTCGTCAACGAGGTCGAGGGCTCGGAGCAGGACGAGGGCGAGGGTGGCGCGGAGGCCGCCGAGCAGGGTGGCGCGGAGGCCGCCGAGCAGGGTGGTGCGGAGCAGGCGTCCGCCGAGGGCGCCCAGCACAACACGCTGGAAGCGCAGGAGGCTCCGCAGGAAGAGGCCGCCCAGCAGGAGGCCGCCCAGCAGGAGGCCGCTCCGCAGCAGCAGGCCGCTCCGCAGCAGGAGGCCGCTCCGCAGCAGCAGGAGGCACAGGAGCAGAGCGCCGAGCGGGCCGCGTCGGACGGCAAGAATGGGCACGACGGCAAGTCCGAGATCGCCCAGTGGGTGAAGAACTCGAACGTCGGGCACAACGGTCCCACCCTCGTCGGCGAGTCCGGCCCGGGCAACCTGAACTTCAGCAGTGTCACCGGGTCGCCTTACGCCTCGCCGAAGGTCGGGAACGAGTCGGTCAAGGTCGACGACATCAACACCAGCCTCAAGGGCGGCAAAGGCAACTCCGTCGTCAACGAGGTCGAGGGTTCGGAGCAGGACGAAATCGCGGATGGCGCCGCCGCCCAGCAGGGCGCCGAGTAGCAGCCTGCCGCGCGCCATGAAGTAGCTCGGATTCACAGGGCGATAAGGCCCCCAGGACGCCTGTCGGGCCGCTCCAGCGAACGCGAGTCTGGAGCGGCCGATGTCTGTCCCCTGGGAAACACTCGCGGTCGACGCCCGTTCTCAGTAGGACGGCAGGGCATGAGCGGGTGTTGTCCCAAAGCGCGTATGCCCACTGCATCGACGGTGATGAGGAGATCATGAACCGGCGCATTGATGCAGCGCTGGGGGCTCCTCCTACCCTCGTCGCGGAACGCCGCGGAACAGGATCGCGGCTTCGCCGCTCCCCCTCGCGCCCGTGTTCGACGATCGTTTCGTGATTACCGACGGATGACCGGACGCGGTGGAGCGCGGCGACACACCGGTGACGATCCCGAACGGGACTCCGGCGCAGGTGGGAACGGGTCGGGGCAGGTAGATGAACCTTCCCCCGGCGTGGATGCGCGGCGCTTGCACTCGGCAGGGTAGAGTGCTAAAAAACGGTTGGCACTCTGCTGTGGAGAGTGACAACTTCACAGTCTGGGTCGGGGCGATGAGGCCTCAGGCCGGCGACGGAATGGCAGTCGTCGGTGGGGGCCGTCCGTCGCGGGCGTCGGCTCGATCCGTCTAAGCCACCTTGTTCCGGGAGGACTGGAGCCTATGGCTGCAAAGATGATCGCGTTCGACGAGGATGCCAGGCGCGGCCTCGAGCGTGGCATGAACCAGCTCGCCGACGCCGTCAAGGTGACCCTTGGTCCCAAGGGCCGCAACGTCGTGCTGGAGAAGAAGTGGGGCGCCCCCACGATCACCAACGACGGTGTGTCGATCGCGAAAGAGATCGAGCTTGAGGACCCGTGGGAGAAGATCGGCGCGGAGCTCGTCAAGGAAGTAGCCAAGAAGACCGACGACGTCGCGGGTGACGGCACCACCACCGCCACCGTGCTGGCCCAGGCGCTGGTGCGCGAGGGCCTGCGGAACGTGGCGGCCGGTGCGAACCCGATGTCGCTGAAGCGCGGCATCGAGTCCGCGGTCGAGCGGGTCAGCGAAGAGCTGTCCAAGCTCGCCAAGGACGTGGAGACCAAGGAGCAGATCGCCTCCACGGCCTCCATCTCCGCCGGCGACCCGCAGATCGGCGAGATGATCGCCGAGGCGATGGACAAGGTCGGCAAGGAAGGCGTCATCACGGTCGAGGAGAGCCAGACCTTCGGTCTGGAGCTCGAACTGACCGAGGGGATGCGCTTCGACAAGGGCTACATCTCGCACTACTTCGTGACCGACCCCGAGCGCATGGAGGCGGTCCTCGAGGACCCGTACATCCTGATCGTTCAGGGCAAGGCGTCGGCGAACAAGGACCTGCTGCCCGTCCTCGAGGGCGTCATGCAGTCCGGCAAGCCGCTGCTGATCATCGCGGAGGACGTCGAGGGCGAGGCCCTGGCCACCCTGGTCGTCAACAAGATCCGCGGGATCTTCAAGTCCGTGGCCGTGAAGGCGCCGGGCTTCGGCGACCGCCGCAAGGCCATGCTGGGCGACATCGCCACGCTGACCGGCGGCCAGGTCATCAGCGAGGACGTGGGTCTCAAGCTGGAGAACACCACGACCGACATGCTGGGCCGCGCCCGCAAGGTCGTCATCACCAAGGACGAGACCACGATCGTGGACGGCGCCGGTGACGCCAACGAGATCGCGGGCCGGGTCAACCAGATCCGCACCGAGATCGACAACACCGACTCCGACTACGACCGCGAGAAGCTCCAGGAGCGCCTGGCCAAGCTCGCCGGCGGTGTCGCCGTGATCAAGGCCGGCGCCGCGACCGAGGTGGAGCTCAAGGAGCGCAAGCACCGCATCGAGGACGCCGTCCGCAACGCCAAGGCCGCGGTCGAGGAGGGCATCGTCCCCGGCGGTGGCGTGGCGCTGCTGCAGGCCGGCACCAACGCGTTCGACAAGCTGGAGCTCACGGGCGACGAGGCCACCGGTGCCAACATCGTCAAGCGCGCTCTGGAGGAGCCGCTGAAGCAGATCGCCGTCAACGCCGGCCTTGAGGGCGGCGTCGTGGTGGAGCGGGTCCGTAACCTCACTCCTGGTGAGGGCCTCAACGCCGCCACCGGCGACTACGTCAACATGTTCGAGTCGGGGATCCTCGACCCGGCCAAGGTGACCCGGTCCGCGCTGCAGAACGCTTCGTCGATCGCCGCGCTGTTCCTCACCACCGAGGCCGTCATCGCGGAGAAGCCCGAGAAGAACCCGGCCCCGGCGGGCGGCATGCCCGACGCCGGCGGCATGGACTTCTGATCGGCGACGTGTAACGACGCGACGTGAGAGGGGCGGCCCTTCGGGCCGTCCCTTTCGTGTGCTCGGTGTCCACAATGGGCTGCCGGCATTTCCCGGTGGGTGGATGCGCTGGCATCATGCGTACCCATGAGTGATCTCTTCAGCTCCCCCGTACTGCGTGTCGATCAGCCGCGCGGCGTCCCGGGCGCCGAATCCCGGTACCGGGTGTTCGACGGCAACGGGACGCTGCTCGCCACCGCGGGAGAGCGTGACATTTCGCGGCTCCGCCGGGCGGCGAGGACCGCCGGCGGAGGCGGGGGCAGCGGCCGGACCGTCCACGTCGAGAGCACGCAGGGTGTGCCGCTGATCTCCGTGCAGGCGCAAAAGGGAACCGGGAGCGGGGATACACACGTGAGCACGGCCGACGGTGCTCTGATCGGCTCACTGCGGAAAATCGGTGAGAAGGCCGGGTACCAGTACATGCTTCTGGACGCGGCCGAACGCCCCGTCGGCCGGCTGGACGGCAGCCGCTACGGCTACAAGTTCCCGGTGATCGACGGCTACGGCAACCATGTCGCGCAGGTCGACAAGAAGCTCAAGGGCGTCGCCACCGAGTTGCTGACCACCGCCGACAGATACTCGGTCGAAATCTTCCAGCCTCTCCACGACCCGCTCCGCGTCCTCGTGGTCGCCACCCCGATCGCGATCGATCTGATGCTGTACGAAGGTAAGGACTGGCCGATCGGGTAGTCCATTCGCCCGGTGGATTTCCCGTACCGTAGGGCGCGGAAGGGCGCGGCCTACGACGAAGCCAGGAGAGATGCATGAGCGACCCGTTCAGTTCCTCCATGCTCAGGATTGAGCAGCCTCGCCGAGGACCGTTCGCCAAATCGCGCTACAAGGTGATGGACGCTGACGGCACCGTCGTCGCCATCGCGGCACCCGCTGACGACCAGGGCCGCGCCGAAGCGATGCGGGGCATCGTCCCCGGCAAGTCGAACCTCGACGCCCGCGCCGTCCTGCTGACGACACCTGACGGGAACCCCCTTTTCCTCGTGGAGAAGCAGAAGGGACGCGACTACACCGAGATCCTCGGCCCCAAGGAGGACGCGGTCGGCTCGTTCGTCACCGAGCGGGTCGGACGCCGCTACGTCGTCTACGACGGCGACGGCACCCTGATCGGCGCGGTCGACGTGGACGTGCCGCGCAACAACTTCACCGTGCACGACAACGACGGCACCAAGGTCGCCCACGTGCGCAAGAAGTGGGCGGGCCTCGCCACGCACCTGCTGACGACGGCCGACAAGTACGAGGCCGAGATCTTCGACCCCGTCCCGGAACCGCTGCGGACCATGGCGGTCATGACGGCGATCGTGATGGACATGACCCTCCACGAGTCCAAGGAGATCACCTGACCGGACCGGGCCCCGGCCGGGGGCTCGGGGCGGCGGCCGTCAGCCCCGTCGGCTCCGTGATCCGCTCCACCCGCGGGAGATCAACTGGCGCGGCAAGCCGGACGGTGCGGCGCGTGCGGTCCTTGAGGGAGGTCCTGCACACCGCCCACCGGATGAACGAGCTCGACGCTCGCGTCCCGTCCGTGACGACCGAGGATCTGCGCTCGACCCTCGTCCAATCGTCCGGCCACGGCCGCTGACGTTCGATGTGGCACTGATCTGTACACGGGCCGGCACCGACGTGGCCGCCGACCCGGGAATGGTGGGGGCAGTGCGCACCTGCCTCGACCGCACCGGGAATTGGAAGCCCTTTTCGGGTGAGGACCGCCGGGGTAGGTAATGAGTCGTGCAAGTCGCTCCGAGACGTACCGGCGAGTGGCGGATCTCACCCGCGATCCCCGCGGTGGCCAACCTCACCCTTGCCGCGCTCTGGATGTTCACTGCCCTCGGCGGCTGGGGCGAACAGGCCTTCTGCGGTGCGGACGGCGCCCGGGACCAGGCCTGCGTCAACGGCGTCCACGACGCCGTTCTCGTCTCCCTTGCCGCGGTGATCCCGGCGGTGGGAATCATCCTGGTGGCTCTGGCGTTGCTCTCTCCGCGACGGGATCCGGATCGTCTCAGCGGCATGCTCACTGCGGCGGCGATTCTCTGGGTCTTCGCCGAGGGGGTCGTCTTCTTGGGCGGCTACCTTGCTCAGACGGCTTGACGGCGAGAGACATAACCGCAGGTGACGCGTGGGGTTGACGGGTGATTCCGGCTCCCGCGGAACACCGCTCGGAAAAAAGCGTGAGTGTCGGTTTGACGTTGGGTCCGCAGGGGCATAATGTTCTCTCCGCCCCACAGGGCAGCGGGACGTCGAGAGGCGGCCGTGCCGTGGGGAGCCAACTTCGACCTAGCAGACACGGTTGCTCCGTGTCCGCGGTTCGTTGGTGGGTCGGAAAAGGTCGATTTTGACAATCGGGCCGGATCTGATGAAATAGCTTCACCGCCTGGAAGGTGCCGCGCAAGCGGCAGTGGAAGGGCGTTATCGGAAAAGGGCTGAA
>NZ_JBICUS010000038.1:0-24395 GCF_043198455.1 Spirillospora sp. NPDC048824
CGACAAGGACATCGTCGTCCAGACCGGCGTTGACCAGGGGGAAGACGCTGCCTAACGATCACTGACCCCTGTCTCATTTGACTTGACACCTACCGAAGCAGCCGTACCCGGCTGAACTCCAGGTTCCGCGCCCGCACGTCGTCGCGAAGAGGCTGGTCTCCCATCACCTCCTCTTCCAGGAGGCGGCGAGCCAGCGCGGTCTCGCCCGTCTGGAACGCCTCCTGCGATCGGACGCCGTCGGCCTCACGGTAGGACTGCCAGCACTCCAGCTTGAGGAAGCGCCGCTCGGTACGTGCTCAGGCCGCACCGAACGACTCCAGGAAGCCCTCCAGGGTGAGCCGCTCGCTTTCGTCCAGTGCCCACGCAGGCGGTTGATGCATCATTCATCCGGGATATCCTTCTTCGCGGCGATAAGGGTGTTACATGTGATTCGAACGATGCGTTCGTTCGGTGCACACCGGGCGTCTTTCCATGGATTCGGCCCGAGTTCCTCGGTAATGTCGACGCCGATGACCGCGAATGTGCCATCACTGAGCGTGAGAATGTCGGGGGAACCGGTCCGTCGAGGTCGTGTCACCGCGCTCGGCGGGTGTTTGCCGAGCCGGCCGATCGCCTTCACGAAAGCCTCCTGGATAGAAAATCGCGGCTGACTCTACCCTGGGCGCGGCCTGGGAAAACGCCGGTTGGCACTCATGGCCGCACCGGGCCGGTCGACGTTCGTCATGGGAAGAAGTCGATCAGGGATAGCGGATGACCGCGAGTACTCAGTCGATCATCCCGAATGCGTGACCGGGGTCGAGGGACGTCTCGGTGCGCGCGTCACCGACGTCCGCCACGAGCCCTTTGACCCGTTGCGGGTCGAGAGCTCGTTGCCTGGTGGGCGAGCCTGGGTCAGGCCGCGCGGTGCAGGTTGCTGACCCAGGAGTCGGGCAGTTTGATCCATTCGCCGAGGGCGTCCTGGTAGGGGACGGCCACGGTGGTGAGGCGCGGTTCGCGGAATGGGTCGCCCTGCGGGCACAGCAGCCACAGGGCGCGCCCGCCTCTGCGGGCCGCCGCCGCCAGCGAGGTGAGGGCACCCATCGCCTGGTAGCGCGCGAACGCCGCGGTCTCCGTCAGCAGCAGCGGACTGGAGCCCCGCTCCATCCGGTCACGGATCGCCGGCTCCACGCGCCCCCACGCGGTGCGCGTGTACTCGCCGAACTTGCGCGCCGCCTTGCTGCCGGGCTCGGCGACGTCGGCGCGCAGGATCGTCTCCCATGTCGGCTTCGCGCCGGGCGGAACGAGTTCATGAAGGGTCTCCAGGAATAGGGCCGTCACCGACAGCGGCTCCGCACCGAAACGGGCAACCGCCAGTTCCGCCACGGCCTCCTCGGTCAGGCCTGCGCGGACCGTCAGCACCCGGAAACCGTCGCGGTGGACGGACGACTCCAGCCGTTCCTCCGCCTCGACGGCGGCAGCCGTCAGCGGGTCGCTGGAGTACCGCATCGCGCCGCCCTTGCGGGTGCTGCGGCGGCGTCCGGCCAGAGCGGTGACGTAGCTGGAGACGATGTCCAGCTTGGCGGGCAGGTACCGGAGGGTGCGGGTGTCCATGCGCTGAGACAGGGTGAGGTCGAAACCGGCCTCGCGCAGGGCACCTGTCAGTGCGCCGCCGGTGGGCAGCCGGTCGCCGGTCTCGTCGAAGCGGGGGAACCGGGTGAGGACCCGGCCGTGGACCTCCTCGGTGGTCAGGCCGGGCTGGTTCTCCTCCGGGACGCCAGGGATGAGCCGGACCAGACCCGCCTGGGTGAGCCGCAGCGCCCGCACAAGGGGCAGGTCGCGAGGGTAGATCTCCAGGCGGGGTGTCACGGCGGCGTTCTTCGCGGCGGCGACGGCGATCTCGACCGTGCGGCGCTCGTCCCAGTCGATCGTGCCCTCCGGCGGGCGGATCGCGCCGAACTCGCCGAGGACCGTCCCTGCCGTCGGCAGCGTGTCGAGACGCGCGAGGCGGTCGGCGACCTTCCCCAGCCGCACAGCGTAGTCCAGCAGGCCGGGCGCCGAGGGGGTGTCGGGACCGTCGTTCTCCCCGACCTCCAGAGCGAGCAGGCCACCGCCCGCCGCGTCACCGGCGGTGTCTCGGTTCGGGGTGTGGCGGAACGCGCTGTCCTCCGGGACGTACTGCTCCGCCTCCACCACGGCCCGGACCGCGGCGAGCCCCATCGCGCGGCGCAGCCCGGGATGTTGGAACTCCGTGCCACGCCGGACGGTGAGCACTTCGGCGATCTCCGTCGCGGATGCGACCCGGCCGAACCCAGCCAGCAGCTCCAGGATCTCCTCGCGCAGCTCCTTCACCGCGGCCAGCCTGCGCCAGCGCCTGCGCTGCTCCTTCAACACCTGCGGGACCCGGCCCCGGCTGATGTCCAGCGGCTCGGCTACCTTCGCCTGTGTCGGCCACACCGGCAGATCTGGCAGAGCGCCGGTCTCGTCGGGCAGCCGCAGCAGCCGCAGCACGATCTCGACCTCGTTGCGGTTCGACCCGTCCGGCTTCAGCTTTGGCACCAGCAGGGTCGCCAGCGCGTCGAGGCTGGCGGCGCGCAGCACGCGGCCTGCGAGGGTCTCGGCTTCCTCGCTCGTCGCCGCGGAATCGACCAGCGATGCCTCGGCGGCACTGAGTTCCTTCAGTTCACCCGCCGCGACCTTGCGCCCCTCGGGCGTCAGCGGAGACTGCGGGAGCCGGCCGAGACGGTCGGCCCATTCACGCTGCCGCCCCTGGATCTCCGTGCGGGTCTTGGGCCCCAGGCCGGGGCCGTTGACGAGGTTGCGGCGGCTGTACTCCAGCAGTTCGCCAACGGTCGTGATGCCGAGGCCATACAGAAAGGACTGCGCGGCAGGGGTGAGCCCGGCGGCCGACAGGTGCGTGTCGCGGCTGGCCTGCGCGGC
This sequence comes from Spirillospora sp. NPDC048824, assembly GCF_043198455.1. Taxonomy (NCBI): domain Bacteria; kingdom Bacillati; phylum Actinomycetota; class Actinomycetes; order Streptosporangiales; family Thermomonosporaceae; genus Spirillospora; species Spirillospora sp. NPDC048824. The sequence goes on from NZ_JBICUS010000038.1 coordinate 2,917, forward strand.
AACCCGGTTGCGCTGCTGCTGTGCCGTCTCCGGCTCCGCGTCGGCGATGCCGCCGTTCCCCGCCGCGTTGCCAGCGGTGGAGGCGGGATGGCGGCTGCCCGGGATGGTGGACGGGGCGCTCTCGGCGAGATCCAGGAAGATCTTCTTCCAGGCGTCCCGCATCGGTTTGAGTTCGGGGTACCGCCGGTCGGCGTCCCGGTGCAGGGCCTTGCGGAAGAACGTGACCAGGGCATCGCGGACGGCGGGGTCGAAGGCATCGGCCGCAATAGTCGGGTGTGGCCACTCCTCCGGGTCGAGCTGCCGCGGCGATGCCTTGCCGTCACCCCACTTGGGCAGCTCGCCCGATGCCATCTGGTGGAAGGTGACGGCAACGGCGTAGCGCTCGGCGTGCGCGTCGTACACCGAGCGGGTCAGGCCGCCGATGAACGGGTCCAGGAAACCGTCGGTGCCCGCCTCGGTCTCCTGCACGGGGTGGCCAGCCAGTGAGAAGTCGATCAGGACGAGTTCGCGGGTGCGGTTGGGACGAATCCGGATCGCGATGTTGTCTGGCTTGATGTCGCGGTGCCAGACGCCTTCGCCCTCCAGGAAGTCGACCGCGCCGAACAGGTAGTCGCCGTAGGCCTCAAGCTGGTCGATCTGAAGGCGTCCGCGTTCGCGCAGCTCGCGCGCCACCGTCTCCTGACGGTGCCGGGTCGTGCCGGTGACGGGCTGATCGTCGGTGAAGCGTTCATCGCCTACGTACTCCAGGGCCAGCACGGTGCGCCCGGCGATGACCAAAGGGTCGGGCTCGACCAGGCGGATAACGCGGGAGTCGGCGCGCAGCCGCCGCATCACCTCGGCCTCGCGGACGAGGACCGCGGCCCGCGCGTCCGACAGGGCGACCTTGAGTACCGCCAGTACCCGGCCGCCGTGGGCCGCCGGATCGGCGTGCAGGTCCCGCACGAGGAAGGCTCGGCTCGTGGAGCCGGTACCCAGGCGCCGCCGCACCTCCCAGCGGCCCGACAGCACATCTCCGGGAACGGCCTCCAGCGGGTCCTTGTCCGGGACGGGTGCCGGGCCGGGATCGGTGGCGGCCGGAGCGGTCAGCGCGTCCTCGACGCACTCCAGCATTTCCAGGAACTCGTCGACCGTCGCGAGCCGTCGCTCCGGACGGTAGGCGGTGGCGGCCTGCACCAGCTCGTCGATGTCCGAGGACAGACCGTCAACGACCCCGCTCGGCCGCAGGCCCTCGCCCTTCTCCAGGCGCACCAGGACCTCGGTCTGAGACTTGCCGGGAGGTCGGCCGGTAGTCAGCAGGTACGTCAGGACACCGAGCCCGTACACGTCGAGGGCGACCGCGTCTGGATCGACCGCCGTCAGTTCTGGCGCCAGATAGGCGTCGGAACTGTCCGAGAGGTGGATCGCCGACAGCCTGGTGGGCGCGAAGCGTGTCGAGCCCGCCGATCCGGCCCGCTGGATCGCGATCTGCCAGTCGGATATCTGCAGCGTCGGAGACAGCCAGCGGGCATCCCCATCGGCGGATGGGTCGGCGCCGCGGCGACGCGGGCGGGGAATCACATGGATAGAGCGCGCGGCCAGAGCACGGTGATGAATGTGGCTGGAGTGCGCGGAGCGGATGGTCTCGGCGAGCTGCCGGACCAGGGCCACACGGTCGAGAATGCCGAGCTTGTCGCCGTAGCGGATGAGGTACTCGTCCAGCCGCAGGGTGTCGGGGTTGTAGTCGAACACTAGGGCGGGGCCGGCGGAGTGGCCGGACGGGTCGTACTGCTTCAGCTGCACCACGCCCGGATGACGGAACCGCTGCAGAACGGCGGCCTCACGCCGGGCGGCGCTCTCCACCGACCGGCGGATGGAGGCGTCGGCGCCGCGCTCGCTCAGGTAGATCCGGACCCGCGCCGACTCGTGCAGGTCACTGTGCCGGGCCAAGTGGTCGGCCCAGGTAGGACCGGTGTCGAACGCGGTGCGCTCCAGCATGTACGGGCCCACCTTGAACTCCGCCTCGCTGCGGCGAATGCCGACCCGGTCCAGTGCGGCCTTGATCGCCCGGCCGCGGGGGCCGGTGATCCGCCGTCGCTCGTCGTTCGGGGGGCGGCGGAGCATCTGTAGGAGTTCATCGATGGTGTGCACACTGTGCTGCTCACCCACGGGCAGCCGGACCCTCAGCGAGGAATCGGTAAAGCACACACCGGCACCGACCCAGACGCGTTCGCCCTTCTGGGCCAGCAGCCCGGAGAGCTCCTTGGCCTTCTGATTGACCAGATGCAGCGGGTTGCCGTGCGGGATGCGGCGCCCGGTCGGCGCCGTCTGCACCCAGGTGCCGTTCTCGGCGGCCAGCCGGCCATGCCAGTTCTTCAGCTCGATCATGTGGACGCCACCGGGAGTGACGACCAGCAGGTCCACCTCCCGGATGTGGCCGGTGTTGGCGGTGAACGTGAAGTTCGACCATGCGCGCCACGGATCGGCGTCCGGCAGCTGCTCCCGAATCGCCTCCAGGCCGCGCCGCTCATGCTCGAACTGGGACTCCGTGACCGTCGTCCATCGACCTTCGAGCATCCCCAACCTCGCTCATCGACGCCCACTTCACCGGCCGCCCACCCGGCCGCCGATGCTCTGATGCTATAGCCGGGCCCGGACATTCGGGCTCCCCACGAAGAGTTCTCGACTTATCATCGGGCGAGAGTGCCACCGAAGCATCCGCGAGCGACCGCAGGAGGTATTGCCTCGTACCCCCGCAAGCACCCGAGTTAGTGGCGGCGCGACATGGCGAAGCAGAAGTCCACGACATCTGACTGGGGCTGGGAGGACAAGACCGGCCCGGTCTGGGGCGCACAGGCATATGACCCCAAGGGCGGACAGGATCACTTGGGTCTCGGCTCGGTGAGCTCCGACCGGATACTGCCGGCGTTGTCGCCGGGCATCAACGTGCTGACCATCCACCCGAGGTACTGGTCGTTCTACGCATGGGTGCTAGCGACATTCTGGAACCAAGACGATCTTCCTCGGACGAGGGCATCGTTCAGAGGCTTCTACCGGCCTCGTGAGGCGCTGTTCTCAATGGCCTGCCACGTGTGCGAGGCTCCCGAGCACGACACGCTCGTCGGCAACATAGTGGGGTCGCGGCGCGTCAACGGTCTCCGGAACGGCCAGACCTTCGATCCCGAGTACGACTACATCAAGGAGCCTCTCGGCGGTTACGGCCTGTACTACCGGTCGGCCATGGAGGCGATGGGGGTTCTGGTCATAGCCGGAACGGACAACGGCTTCCCCTTCGACGCCCCGACCCCGGCCGGTAGAGCGCTTGCTGCGGCCTATGGGCGATCTGTCGAGAAGACAAACCTTGGGAAGATGCTCGCGGCCGATAAGTTACCGGAACGAGTTTCGCGTCAGGATATTGCTGCCTTCGCCGACGCAGCCTGCTTATGCCGACTCCGCGTTGCCGACAACTTTGATCTTCTCCTTGTCCGGGAGTTGTTCCTGCACGCCGGTCACACTGGTGAGCCTGAAGCTCGCCGGGGAACGCTACGGTTCATCCTTGACCTCAGTCAGAGTTCGCAGGCGGTCGGAATCGAGGAGGATGAGTTTCGCCAGCTTGCCTTCTATCGCGAGCTAGGCGGTGCAAAGTACGAGCCGCGGGAGGACTTGGCCACCGTTGCCCGCCGCTGGCGGCTTTATCAGGCGCGCGAGTACTTTTCCTTCGCGTTCAACCGCCTTTTTGGCTGGGTGAGCCGCACGGGGCTGGAAGAGTCCGAGGATGGGCTCTCACCCGTCCCCATCGGCCGACTTTGGGAGATAGTCGATCGGGCTCTCGACGACAGCAGGTTCGTAAGCGAGACCGGTCTCGGCGACCACGTCGTGGACGCCTCCACGACAGCGGCAACGTTCGCCGACCTGCTGGCCCAGCACGTCGACCTCAGTCCCGGGGTCGATGCTATCTGGCCGCGCCATGCCAGTGTCGACGAGCACGCACTCTATGAGCGGTGCAGCTCCCGGGTGGACGATGCCGAGACCCTGGTGGCGATGCTGGCCGTGCTGCTGCTCCTCTACCGCCGACTCGGCACGCCGGGACGAGTCGGCGATCTCGAACCGGACTGGGACATCCTCCGCAGTGGTGAATCGCTGCGGATCGGAATGCTCGGCTTCTTTAACCGGCTCCACAAGAAGATTCTCGCCGGAGTCACCCTGTCCGGACTCGCACGCTGGGTCATCGAGTATCACGTGATCATCCAGCATGAACGGGTCGCGACGTCCAAGCTCCCGCATGACACCTTCCGACTGCGACGGTCTGGCGAGCAGCTGCGGTTCTTCGTTCAGGAGGCGCCGGCCGGCTTCAACGACAGCCGGTTTCGCGCGCTGAGCACCACCGTCCACGAACTGGGGTTGGTGAGCCCCCTACGAGATGCAAACCGCAGATTGACGGCATCCGGCCGTGAACTGCTTGAGCAAGGGGACCTCGAGGCAGGGGACTTGGAAGCTGCGGCGGCTGCCTTCGAGCCCTCAAAGGGGGACGACAAGTGACCGAGTCGTCCGTCCTCGCACAACTTGTCGTGCCGGAACTTCTCCAAGGGCAATGGTCGAGTCTGGTCATCCTGACCTTCGGGGCCGAGCTCGGGTTCTTCGAGAACAGGCTCCTCGGCCAGCTCTCGCAAGTTCCCCTCCGGGTGATCCTCGCCGATGGCGAGCAACTCGGAGCGAAACTCGCTGAGGCAGCTGCCACGGGGCAGCGCTGGAGGCGGGCCAACCGGACGTACGTTGCCGGGCCGATCCGGCATCAGCGGTCTGCACACGCCAAGGTCATCATGCTGACCGCGGAGCACGAGGGACTACTGGTCGTCGGATCTGGAAACCTCGGTCACGACGGATACGCGTCGTCCGGGGAGCTCTGGAGCATCTTCCGCTATCACGACGAAAGCCCCGGCCACCTTCCGGAGTTCGTGACAGCCCGATCACTCATCGACGGCATGGCCAGGCGTGGCCTCCTGGATCCACCAGTGGTGGAGCTACTGGGGGATGTGTGGGGAACAGCGCCTTGGATGCCGGCTACGGGCGCCGCCGACACCCTCGTACGACACAATCTTGCTCGCCCCTTGATCGAGCAGCTCGCAGACAAGGTCACCTGGCCGGTCCACGAACTCGTGGCGTATGCGCCCTTCCACGATCCCGAGTGTGCCGCCCTTGCCGACCTGATCGCGAGGTTCTCCCCTGCAAAGGTCACCGCCCTCGTGAGTAAGGGGACCTCCGTCGACCCGGAGCACCTGAACTCGGTTCTGTCGAGAGCGGAGGCAGCGTCCACGGAGGTCATCACCGTAGAGGGGCACGCCACGACCTACATCCATGCGAAGTGGGTTCACCTGCTCGGTCAGGACAGAGAGGTACTTCTGTGTGGATCGGCAAACCTGTCGCGCTCAGCCCTGCTGCAGACCACCGAGACCGGGAACATCGAGGTCAGCCTGATCCGCGAGGGCGCAAGGGGAGGCTTCGCCTCCATCTACGAGCATCTGGTCCGCACGCCCGTTGCAGACGTCGGAGAGCTCGGGCTTCGCATCCAGCCTTCCACCGAGAAGGAGATCGTTCAGCCGGAGCATCCGATCCTGTTGTGGGGCCGGCTGGACGGCAAGGCACTCACCCTGGTCTTCGACCATTTCGACCACGAATGCCATGCTGGGCTGGAGTTGTCGGTAACCACCGGTGGCGTGGGTCTTGAGTACGCCTCGATCCTGTTCGATAGGACATCCGTCAAGCTACAACTCACTGCCGAGTCAGCCGCCACGGTGGCGGAAGGCGGGGCCGTCGAGGTCCGTTTCGGCGACGACGAAGGTACAGCGAGCCACGTGTGGCCGTATCAACTCGCCCAGCTCCAGAGGCGCTTGGAAAGAGCCGACCGACGGGAACACCTGGCCAGGATCGGCCGACTTCCAGACAAGGAAGCAGAACTGATCGAGCTCCTCCACGAGCTGGAACAGTCACTCATCATCGACGCCGCCACGGCCTGGCGAGTGGCGAAGCCGACCGTGCCGCCGCCCGAGACAGATGGTGACGGTGCGTCGATCTCGTGGGACAACCTCGACTGGGAGCGTGTCCGGCGTAACCCGCGGTACACCGGCTACCTGCCGCGTGGGCGCAGCCACGGCACCGCGCCGTCCGACATCCAGCTCATCCTCGCTGCCATCAGCGGCCGCCTCGGGAACCTCGGCGTCTTTCCTCCAACGCTCGACAGTGACGATGATGAATCGGATCTGGCGCGCGAGGGAGGCACGGAGTCTGCCGACAATGCGGAGGAAGACGAAGATGACATGGAAGATGAGGTGACTAGGGGGACGCTTTCGATCAGCACCAAAGGCCGCATGGCCTGGAACCGGTTCATCAGGCGTTATGCCCTCGCCACGCGGGATGACAAATTCATTGAGGAGATGGGCCCACTGGTGGCTGCGACGAACGCGGCCATCTTCAGCAAACTGCTGGAACAGCTTGCGGACAAGGACTACGCGGATGCACATCGCATCGTAGAAGCCCAACTGGCCCTCTGGGAACTGCTATGGGGGTCGCCCACGGGGCGAGGCGGAGTACTTGAAACGGCTGCCGAGGACGAGAAAGAAGAGATCGCAGCACGACTCTCAGAGGCAGAAGTACAAGCGGCGGTAATGCAGGCCATGGTCTGGATCTATGATCAGGACCTGGGTGAGGCGCAGAGTAGCGCGGTTCGCGACCAGGTACGCCACCTAATCGTCGACCACGAGTTCGGTCTCGACGAGCAACTTCTCCAGGCACTCGACCCGCAGGGCAGCCGGACCCCGACCATGCTCGCCGTCCTCACAGAGATCGCCAGAACCTCCAGCCAGCGGGAACAGGAGGAGTGCGTACTATCGCCCCTGGGACTGTCACGCTTTGCCGCCACCTGGGAAGTCGCAGAGGTCCGGCGCCCACGCGCCGGCCGGATCACCACCCTGAAAACGGACGTCCTGGTCGTCCGCGAGCACGTGCCCGATCTCGGGAGCGACGACGTCCGAGCCACACTCGGCCGGTTGGCCGTTGCGCGCCACCTCGCGGGACTCGATCATTCCTACCTTCGCGTCCGCTTCGAAGGCAACGGGCGGAATGTGGGGATCTGGGACGAAGACGGTGACGAGTGGAAGCTCCTCATTCAGATCGGCGATGAGGAAATCGAGGGCCTCGACCTCGATCCCCCATGGCCGGACTGGCTGTTGGTCCTCGACGAACTTCAAAGCTGGGCAGATGCGCGCAACCCCACTCGGGGTGTCGCCTAGCTTGAGCCCTTGCACCGATAAGCAGCGAATGGCGGGAAGGGACTGGCTTCGTAGCAATGAAAATTCCGAGTTCGAGCGGAAGCCAGCGTGAGATACCATCTAATTATTCCTGGACCGCCAACTCCGACCGCGGAAGATTGCTAAGGTACACCCCTCGCTCCGCATGGCGGTAGACCGCATCAGCTCTCATACCGCCGGAACCGGTTGTCGATGTGAGGCCGAGCTACGGTCGCGGAAACGTTGTCCGCATGACGCAAGGGTGACTTTCGGCAGTCGTCTCCATTAGTGGGCTGCAGCGTGGCGGAAGCGTAACTGAGACCGTCCGGCTTCCGCCTGCGGCGCCCCCCATCAGGAGGATCCCTGCGTCCCCGCCTTACAGCCGGCTGACAGGGAGCGGAACGTCACCTGCCCGGGCCGCGTACCCGTCCTCCCGCGCAAATGCATCCCCCTGGCACTGGCGCAGGTCTGGTTCACATGTCGCGCGTGGGGTCAAGCTTCACATCTATCGATGGACGATGCCGTTCACAAAATCGTCACCTCAAAGTATGGTTTGCCCCGCGACGCCTCGTTAGTTTCATCATGGCAGCTACCGCGACGGCGGACCGAGGCATTCGCCAGCCGGGCTGCCGGCGATCGGGCAGGAGTCGGGTGGGGCATGGGCTTCAGATCGTACGCAGCGTGGCAGCACGCGCTTGAGGAGGCCTTCTTCAGCCCGGACTGGGACGGTCATCCCGTCGTCATGTACGTCGATGACGCGGAGGCCGCTGCTCTCCAGAAGCGTTTCCAGTTGGATCAGCCTCTCGACCAGGCGGTAAGACAGGTTGTCCGGCCCGCTCATCCGAAGCCGTACGAGGCCATCGAGCAGTACGAAGTACGTCAACGCAGCAGCGACGACGCGCCGGCCGTGTTGCCGCTGCTCGCCTGCTCGGTCATAGCGGCGACACGGATGGCCAACGATGGGCGACATCGAGCGAGCAACTACCACGACCAGTTTTCCCAGTTGCTCACCGACCGCGATGGTGTCCTGGCCTCACACAACTATCTTCCGGTTGCGTACATGTGGCAGCGGCTGGCCTCCTGGCAGACCCAGTGGGGTGCGTACCGCGGGCTTTGCACCATCCCCTCCCCAGAGGATCTTCCCAGCAACCAGAGCCGGATCGGCTATGCGATCTCGCAGTCGATATTGCGTGGCACGGACCGGCAGCTGCTACCACAGTTCTTCTACGCGATGCGTCAGCGCGATGACGCCGCTTGGCCGCTGCCGGCTGGCCGGCTGCTGCGCTTACTGACGTACTGGGGCCAGCGAGAGAAGTTCTCACGTGGGTTCCGGCGAGCCATGGACGACCCCGAGCTTCGTCCCATTGTGGAACGCCTGTTGGGCAACCTCGCCAACGTGTGGGACGGCTCGCCGGAGTTCGTCCGGTTGGGGATTCCACGGGCCGAGTTGCTCGTGCGGTTCGAGAACCGAAGGCTGGGTTGGCTGGCGCGGCTCCCCCGAAAGGGGGCGGCAGAGTATGCGCTACCTGACAGAGTGACACTGCGCAGGCTTGGAGACACCGAATACTACAACGTAGATGGGCTCAAGCTGCCTGACGCTCGTACGCTGCGGCAGGGGATCCAACTCCGTGGCGAGGATGTCACGGTAAGCCGTCCGCCCTCGTCTTTGGTCGTCCTGTGCCACAACGCCCTGCTGGACTGCCGTACCAGCGTTGACCGTTTCGTCCCCGGCGAAGAGCACATGATCCTCGCCGGTCCCGAGGCCGAGGGAGACCTGGAAGCCGTACTGCAGCGCGCCGCTTCCGCCGGCAAGACACGCGAGGCCGGGAAGCTCTCCTGGGTCCCGGAAGGCTGGTCAATGCGCTTCCGCGTTCTTTTCGACGATGCGGTCACGTTGAAGCAGGCGATCCGCGACGTTCAAGGCACCATGCTGGCGACACAACCCGCGCCGCGGTACAAGCCCTACCTGGAAGGTGGGCTGCCACTGGCTCCACGGATCAATAAGCGCCTCTATCTGGCTGGGGGCGAACCCGATCTCGTGATGCCCGACGGCGCGATCGGCCAGATACTGCTCGATGGGCAGCCGCCCGACCCGCTGTTCCCGTCCCCGGGCAAGTCGATCCCGTTGTGGACACGGCAACTGGCAGCCGGCAGGCACGCCGTCGAGGTCGAGGGCGCCGAGGTCACGTTCACAACCGCTGAAGGACTCCCGGACCTGGTGGAGCCGAAAGAGACAGTGGGCTTCCTCGCCGCCGACGAGTCTGCAGAAGGGTTTGCAACCACGGGCCGTCCGACAGCAGCGCTGATACGAGGCGCGGATGTCGGTCTGGCTGGCGTGGATGCCGTGCCTCGCCTCGTCCTTTGCCGTCGTGGTGCGGAGAAGACCTTGTTCGTCTCGTGCGACGGGCGTGCCTGGACGGTGACCGAGCCGGCGCCGCCCGCATGGTGGTCGCGACTGAACGACGCACCCTCCGGCTATTACTACGAACTCGAACTCCACGGGCCAGGTGGCTGGCTTGTGCAGCGTCGCAAAGGCACTTGGCAAGTAGAACCGGCCTTCCCAGTCGAGCCGAATTTCCAACCCGGCCCACAGCACCTTCCCTGGGCTGCCGCTGTCCTGGACGCTGCCGGGGGTAGCCGTGACCCATTGTGGAAGGCATGCGTCCGCCTCGCCGAGGAGGTCAAGAATTGATCAGCATCAGCAACCTGCTGCTGCGCTGGGTCAGCGAACTGGGCGGCGGCAAGGTGACGGATCTGCGGACCCGGATCCTGCGCACGGCCCGCAGCCGCGAGCTGGAGGTTCACGACGGCGCGGAGGGACGGTGGATACGTGATGTCTCCGCCCTCGGTCACCTGGATGTGGACTGGCGGCGCGGCATCTGGTCGATCGCCCCGCCCACGCTGACTCGGTTGCCGCACTCGGACGGGCTAGCGCTGGTCACCGGCCGTCGCACCGTCGCAGACGAACGTGCTGTAGAAGACGCGGAGGAAGACTGGGCAATCGTCCACCAAGTGGTGAACGAGGTGGCTGAGGGGGACATCCCCGTCCCCGACTCCCTACTCGTGCAGTACGACTCCCCCGACGAATTGGCAGAGCATGTGGCCGCCACAGGATTCTCCTTCACCCCATGTGCGGCCCTGCAGATGTTCGCCCTCCTGCCAGATCTTAAGCAGGGGGACGAAGCGGCACCGCCAGCACCGGGCAACATCCACACCATCCAGCGTTACGACTTGGAAGAACGTTCCTACCAGCCCGCCTCCTCCTATAACCAGGACGGGCTGTACCGGTGGCGCAGCTCCGACTGGTCAAGGTTGGTCCAGATCCGGCGCGGTACAAGCTGGCTGAGCACCGATCACGAGTACGGGGTTTATCTCGAGCTGGCCCGGCTCAGAAGAAGCGTTATGCGGTGGCGCCCCGAGACCGAAACCGGCCGCGAGCAGGTCGGAGCCCTATTCGTGGACTGGGGTGCTCCCCTTCCGCCACTTCATGCACGCGCCGCCGTTTTGTGCACGGGTCTGCAACCCCGCTTCAGCGCCCTGGCCCAGACCGTCCGCTATGACAGCGTGCCCCACGCGGCAGCTGAGCGTTTGGCACGATCCCTACAGCAAGAATTTGAGATTCTCCAGCCGAAGGCGGCAACCGGGAAGGTGAAGTAATGGCAGACAGCGTCTCCCGGGCATCCAGCGACATCGCCGGCACCTTCCATGCGCTTAGGGAAACCCTGATGCGCTACTACGACACCCCATTCGGCGTCGACGACCCATCGGTCATGACCGAGCGTCGAGCCCTGCTCGACGCCGATGGTGGCACCTGGCGAGAGCCGCTGCTTGAGCTGCGTCCGCAATATGTCTCCAGCGGCATGTCTCTGGCCGAGTCCTTCCAGGCGGCCGGCGCCCATCCGCAGGCCGCCGAGTTCGCGCGCTTTGCAATGCCGGAGGGCGTGGACAGACTGTACCGGCACCAGCACGAGGCGCTCGTCACCGCCTGCGGCGAAGGCCGCGACTTCGTCGTGACGGCGGGAACCGGCTCGGGCAAGACCGAGGCGTTCATGCTGCCCGTCATCGCCGATCTGGTCGCCGAGTCGGCCCGATGGAAAGGCCAGGGCGCGGTCCAACCGGCGTGGTGGCGCTCGGGGGAAGAGCACGTGCCGAGCCGATCCGGCGAACACGGACACCCGGCAGCACTGCGTGCGCTGATCCTTTACCCGACCAATGCCCTGGCCGACGACCAACTGGTTCGTCTGCGCCGTGCGCTGGACAGCAACGAGGCCCACGACTGGCTAGATCACCACCGGTCGGGCCACCGCTTCTACTTCGGCCGTTACACCAGCGCCACGCCGGTCTCGGGTCCTTCTGACTCCTATCTAGGGCGAATTCGGCTGCGTGAGTACCTGGAGAGGCTAGAAGGGCGCCGGCGGCGCGCAGAAAAGGTTGCAGAGGCTGCTGGAGACGCCGAGAAGGAAGTCGCGCAGAAGGCTCTCGGCTTCATCCCGCGGGTCGGCGGAGCAGAGATGCACGCGCGATGGGACATGCAGGCCACCCCGCCCGACATCTTGATCACCAACTTTTCGATGCTGAACATCATGCTGTTGCGTCCCCAGGAGGCGTCGATCTTCGAGTCGACCCGCCGATGGCTGCACAGCACACCCGAGGCCCGCTTCACCCTCGTCATGGACGAGCTGCACATGTACCGCGGCACCGCCGGCACCGAGGTCGCCTACCTATTGCGGAACCTGCGTCACCGGCTTGGCTTGGACCAGATGCCGGAGAAGTTCCGGGTGCTCGCGGCCTCCGCCTCGCTGGAAGCTGGCCGGGACGACGAGTTCCTGGAAACGTTCTTCGCTCTTCCCGAAGGGCGGCACAAGGTTATCCCCGGGGCGATGGTGTTGCCCGATGACGGGCCGACCGACCTTACCACGCACGCGAGTGAGCTGTCCGCTGGCGCCGATCGGATCATGTCGGCACCGGAGGCCACAGCGCTGCTCGAGCAGACCTCGGCAGGGTCAGCGGTGAAACGCGTCCTAGCTCCCGGAGGGAAGCCAAAGGCGGTCGCGATATCCCAGGTCGCGGCCGAGTTGTTCGTCGGCCTGACGGACGAGCAGGTGCGGGAGAAGGCGCTACGCGGCCTGCTGCTGGCGTTGCAGAACGCCTCTGACCCGGCGTTGCCCAAGCTTCGAGCGCACCTGTTCTTCCGTAACGTCCCGGGGATCTGGGCATGCTCGGACCCGCAGTGCCCGGACGTCCCGGTGGAAAAGGACCCTAGGCGCCGCGTCGGCCGGCTCTTTCGCGAGCCGACCTCGCGGTGCAGTTGCGGTGCCCGTGTGCTGGAGCTGCTGTGCTGTCAGAACTGCGGTGACCTCATGCTCGGCGGGTATGCCAATCCTTCACAACTGGGCAGGGATGCTTTCCGGGGGTTCCTGCACACCGACTTCCCAGAATTCGATCTGCTCCCCGATGAGGCTAGCGGGGTGCCGAATGCCGGCAACTACGTCGTCTACTGGCCCCGGACGGATCAGCCGGTGCTCGAGTCCTTGCAGTGGACCGCATCTCGTCTCGGTCAGGGCCCCTCGGTTAGCTTCGAGTTCCGGCGGAGCAACTACCAGCCGGGCACCGGACGGCTGGCTAACAAGGAAGTGGATTACACTGGATGGTCGTTCCACCTCGTTCCTGAGCGAGGGAAGGACGGCAAGCCGAGCCTGGACCTTCGGGAACTAAGGCCTTTTTCTACGCGCTGCCCCGCATGCGGAGACATCCGGGAGATCAACCGGGATCCCGATGGCACGTGGCGGGAGCTGGAAGACCGTTTGTACGCCGCCCCCATCCGCCGGATGCGCACCGGCTTCGACAAGCTCAACCAGGTGCTGATCAGCGAGGTGCTGGGGCACCTGCCAGAAGACGAACGCAAGGTCATCGCCTTCTCCGACAGCCGGGATGCCGCCTCCGAACTGGCCAGCGGCCTGACACTGCGCCACTACCAGGACCTCTTGCGTCTCCTGGCCGCCCAAGCGGTGACCGAGCAAGGAGATCCCCATAACGACCTGCAACTAGTAAAGCAGTACTATGCGGATCGGCGCGATACGGATCAAGAAGCACTCAAGGCCGCAATGCAGCGGCTGCGCGCTCGCTACCCACGCGAGTTCTCCGCGCTCCGGGACATCCTGACGGACGATGTCATGGCTGAGCCCGAGAGGCAGCCGGAGTTGGAGGCCATTCTGGGCCGCCTGCCATCACTTAACGACCTCCAGGCAGATTTGCGCGGAATGCTCCTGGAGCATGGCACCCATCCCGGTGGACCGGCCGCCTCTCTCCAGGAACGCGACGGGGTGCGTTGGACCACGCTTTTCGACTGGTCGGGGAATCGGCAGGTCAAGGCGGGGCTCACCCCGCAACAGGAGGAGTTCCTGCAGCGGGTCGACGACAACTTGCGGCGCGAATTTTTACTGTCCCTGTTTTCCGGCGCTGGCCGGGATTTTGAATCGCTAAACCTGGGATGGTTGAGCCTTAGCGACGACCGCCGATCCCTGGACGTCCCCCAGGACTCAGACCTGGCGATGGCCCGCGCTAGCCTGCGGATTCTTGGCCAGATGCGCCGCTTCACCGAGATACGTCCTGGAAGTGCGAGGCCCCCGGTTCCGCTGAGACGCTACTGGGAGCGCGTTGCCCAGCGCCTCGGCGTCGAGGTCCAGGACATTCAAGACCGAGTCCTTTCTGTGTGGGGGCCCGTGGTCATCCAGTACACCATCGACCCCGCCAAAGTTGCGCTTCGCCCAGGAGACGGCCGGGTCTGGACGTGTCCCACCTGCCAGCGGCCCCATCTGCATCGCGGGGCCGGACTGTGCACCAAATGCCAGACTCCTCTGCCCACCGAGGACGGCCAGGGCACTGGCGTCCTCAATGAGGACTACTACGCCTGGAAGGCCAGGAACGGCACCGGTAATTTCCCCCTGCGCACGGCGGAACTTACCGGTCAAACCGACCGCCTGGACGCGCAGGCGCGGCAAGCTCGCTTCCAAGACATCTTCCTGGACGAGCAGGACGAGCCGAAGACCGACGGCATCGAGGTGCTGTCGGTGACCACCACCATGGAGGCCGGTGTCGACGTCGGCGCCCTCAACGCGGTGCTGATGGCGAACATGCCACCCACCCGCTTCAACTACCAGCAGCGCGTTGGCCGCGCCGGCCGACGGGGCGGCCCCTCAGCCATCGCCCTGACCGTATGCCGAGGGGACAGCCACGACCAGCACTACTTCACCCGCCCGGAGGAGATCACCAACGCCGCCACCCCTGCGCCGTATCTCGCATTGGGAATGCCCGTGATTTTCAAACGTGTGCTGTTCAGTGAAGTGCTGCGCCAATCCTTCGACACGATCGCGGCGGACACGGCCGCCGATGGGCTGGAGCTGACCCACAACGTCCACGGACGGTTCGGCCTTGCTGGGGACTGGCCCGTGCACAAGGACGCTGTGCTCAATTGGATTGGCCAGAACGAAGAAGCTATCCGATCCGTGGGGAAGACGCTACAGGCGGCGACGCCCGAGCCGGTCGCCTCCCTGGATCCGGTGGCCTGCGTCAAGGAACTGCTGGACCAGGTTGACGAGGTGGTGGAAGCCGTCGGTCACCCTGAGCTGAGCCAGCGGCTCGCCGAGGCCGGGCTGCTCCCGATGTTCGGATTCCCCACCCGGGTCCGGCTCCTGTTCACCGAACAGCCGAAACGGAGCTTCCCCTGGCCACCCCCCGGAGCCATCGACCGCAACCTGAGCGTGGCCCTCAGCAAGTTCGCGCCAGGCGCGGAGACCCCCCGGGACGGCCGCCTGTATCGATCCATGGGGGTCGTTTCGTTCGCTCCGGGACTGCGGAAGCCGAAGCCCGAAGCACCTTTCGGACCGGAGCGGCGACTGGCCATGTGCCGAGTGTGCGCACACATCCAGGCAGCCGGGGCAAACGCACAGCCCGAGTTCTGCCCTGCCTGTGGTGCGGGTGAGGGCAACTATTCCGCCTTCCCCGTCCGCGAGCCAGCCGGGTTCCGCGGCGGGGCGCCCCGCGACTACGACGGCGTACGTGAATGGGGCAAGGGCGGAGCTAGCTCACGTACCGCGGCGGACTTGGAAAAGGACGCGCCCAGAGTGAAACGCAGCGCGGACGACTGGCTCGTCGTTCACTGCGGGACCGGTGACCGCTACACCATCAACAGCAACCACGGTCGACTGTTCCGGTTCAAGCGGTCGGACTCCGCATGGCAGGGGTACTACGCCATCGACAGTTCGAGGGCCTCCTACGACCTGGAGACCGCACTGGGCGCCACCGAGCACACCGACATGCTATTCATCGGTGCCCGCAGCCCACTCGACACCAGCCGGGGCCTGCGGTTCGACATCTCACGCACCGTGCAGTCGGACGGCTTCCTCGACTCCTACCACGGGCGGCGGGCCGCCTGGTATTCGCTGGCAGCCTTGCTGCGGCGGGCGGCGGCGCCCCTGCTGGACGTGCAGCCAGAGGAACTGCTCGCGGGAATCCACGGTTCGGCGTCGGCGTCCTCGCCCGTCATGGCATACCTGTCCGACAGCCTGGAGAACGGGGCGGGGTTCAGCACCTATTTGGGGTCTCCGGATCGGATCGAGGAGTTCCTGGACGCGGTCGGTGGCTACAGCGAGACCCTTGGTGAGGAGCACATGGCCACCTGCAGCAGCTCCTGCTACCAGTGCCTGCGCGACTACTCCAACGCCCGGCTCCACCCGTTGCTGGACTGGCGATTGGCGCGCGACCTCATCGGCGTCCTGCGTGGTGCCTCCCTCGAGGTCGATGCCGTACGGCACGGGCTTCTGCTGGAACGCTGGGCGGAGGACCGATCCGAACTCGATGCTCGCGTGCAGAACACACCACTCGGAAGCCTGGCCCTCGTGGAAACGGACTTCTCCGTGGAGCCCACTGCCGTGATCGTCAAGCATCCATTGGAAGCCGCGCTCCCGGTCTGTATGGCACCACGGCTGCGGGAGTGGGCTCATCACGTCGCCCGGGAGAACCTCGCTACGCGCGTGGCCTTTGTGGACGCCTATTGCCTTGACCGTACCCCGGCCGTGGTTACCAGCGACCTGAACGCCTTCGAGGAGGAGCCGTGACCACGGGGCCTTTGTTCTCGCACGCCGACCCGGGGGAGAACTCGGGGTCAATCGTGCCCGACCGGAATGAGCTGCTGCGCCGTGAGCGGCAGCGGCGCCTAGCACGGATCGAGCAGCGAAAGCACCGACAGCGGGCAGATAATGGTCCTGCGGAAACCCGTGGGCCACAACGTCCGGCAACAGAACGGGCGACTACGCTGAGCCCTCAGGGGCCTCCTTCAGGGTTCAGCTCACACCAGCAGTGGCAGCAGGCCCTCGACGCTGCCCATGCATTAGCGGAAGCCGCACGCGAGGCTAGACATCCTGCAGCACAACTGGATCTTTCGCTTGAATCGATGTCAGCGGGAGAGCTGGCGTCAGCTGTGGTACGCGCTGTGCTGCCGCTTCCACCGGTCTCGGCCGTCTCGCTTCTGTGGCAAAGCCATCAGGCTGGGCTCTCGGTGCTTCCCATGCACCAGGTAGCACGTGCCCAGGCGCTGCTGGACCGATCACCCGGCATGCTCACCGGTCAAGAAGGCTCCGAAGCAGACTCCAACATGGAGGCGGCGTGGCAGCTGTACGCAGACTATGAGCGCATCCGGCACGTCCGGATCCCCGTCGAACGGCAGTATCAACTACTCGATCACCTGCCCCTATCGGTGGTGGACGACCTCATCGACGCCGGGCGGGTGAGTGCCCAGGCCATCCCTGAAGGCGGGGAACACCGCCTCTACCTGTTGGCTCGCCTCGCCCCCGGGCAGATAAGCGGGGAAGAACTGGTAACACTCGGTTGGCGTGAGGAGTTGGTTCGACGAGAATTCAGCGCCCGGCTCGCCCGCGGCGATGTGGCGGTGCTACAAAACGTGGGCGCGCTGAAGGGCGTTCAGCGCCGGCTGGCCACCGCATTGCAGAACGTACACAGCACTGGCAAGATCACGCGGGACTTGACAGATCAGAGGTGGCTGTGGCCAGCGCTGGAGCGGCTCGCACCCAACGCCACGGTTAGCTTGCGTGAGCACAAGCCATATGCGCGGTGGGTGCTAGTACGCCGAATACTTCAAGGCATCCGGCAAGCCCATTTGGCGCGGCTACACGGGGACGAACGAAAGTACCAGGTCATGCTCCGGACCGCCTGGGACAACGCCACGTCGCTGCAAGATTCCCGGGCCCCCGTAGGCTGGGAGGCCAGAAATGCCCTTGCGTACCTCATGGTGACCCGCGCGGGACGTGACCCGAAGTACGATGACGCCTTGAAGGTTCTCACCCCTGTGCCAGGACAGGCGCTGAGCGAGGACAGGCTTCCACGGGAAGCACAACTGCGCCTCGCAGCGAACCGAGAGATCCTGCACACGTTGAAGGACCAGCATAGAAGTGCCCACATACTCAACCCTTATGCGGCTCTCGGTGTGCCACAGGACTTTCCAGGGTGGAAGGAACGCTGGCGAGAACTGCGCAGATCTCTCGACGCGGACGGCGAAGCCCAAGTCAATCAAGCCAAAGACGCGATTCAAACCTGGGAGCGCGGGCAGGCACCCATTGCACCATTCGCCCTGCCCTTGATGCCAGATAAGTGGACGAATCCGCGAACCAATGGCCGCTACACTGGCGACGATGTCACGCCTATGCCGCGTAGGACCCCGCCACCTGCCCTCAATGAACAGGAGTTCGCTCGCAGCTGCGCGGCAAAGGACATCATCTTGACTGCCTGCAACCACGTTGGTTTGCCATCCGGATCAGCAGAAGCTAATTTTTAGAGGACGATCGGCGATGGACAAGAAGCGCAAGGGAGCCGCCACATCTCCCAAGAAAAGCGGCAGCGCCAAGCAAGTCGACAAGGACAAAGGTCATTCACGCAATCATCGAAAGCGATCGGCTAAGCAGCCGAAAAAGCAGGAGGCCGTCCAGAGCCGGAAATCTCGGCCACGCCGAAGCGGAACCAGCGGCAATAGAAAAACGGATACTCCTTCCCCACAGATCGTGGTCACCGTCGGACATGGCCACCCGAAGGTAGAACCGGAAACCTACGATGCCGCAGCGCTGTTGAAATCCGTGCTCGCTGCTGTCGAGCCAAAGCTTGACGAAAGGCTTGCAGCGTTGGCCGAGGCCACTGTCCCCAGCGCGGGCGATCTCAAGGCCGACACCGAGACGGCTCGCGCAGTGCACGCCTTCGGTCGACAGATCACCGAAGCATTGCGCGCTGGCATCGTGGACGGCATGCGCGTACGGGAACGACACCTGGCCCAACTGGCGGTAATCGACCGCGCCGCCGCCCAAGCGAACAGTCTCTCCAGCCTGCAAGCCCGTATCTCGGCTGAGATGGAGCATGCCGGGCTGCGCCGGGTCTCGGACCTTGCTGACCTGTCTCCATTCAACCTGGCAACTGCCCCCGGTGCATCTCTTCCGTCGGCCGACAGCCCAGAGGACTATGAGTTGGTCACCCCTGCGTATATCGAAGCTGACTCAGGCCGGGTAGTGGAACGTGGGTGGATCAAGGTAGCTGAGACCACGGTCCTACCCGCTGGCAAGGCACACGGCCGGCTGTCGCGGGAGCACGGCAGCAAGCGCCATGGAAAGGGCAGCGGGGAGGCGGCTGGAGTCGAAGACGCGATGGGGTTCATCGAGCAATCCACAGTTGCCGCGGATGATGGCGATGGGCAAGGGCGGTGCGGACGACACCAAACCGCAGAGACCGATGGGGTTTCCGCTCTAGAAAACGGCATAGCAGAGCAGGAACTTCTTCCAACAGAGGAAAAGTCCACCCACAAGGAAAGTGAAGCTATTCCCGTTCGTCCCAGCACGAAATCGGGCCCCACGAATCCGACGGCTCCGGGCTCCGTTCCAGTAGCGCGCATTCTTCCTCAGAGACTCAGCACCGCGAAGACTGACGACCAGCCGCCTCGGAGGAGGCCTTGATCTACGGAATCGACTTCGGCACCAGCAACTCGGTCGTCGCCCGGTACGACGGCGACGATACGGAGGTGCTGCCGGTCGGCAGCGAGAGCGTGCCAGCCCAGTGGTACCAGCCCGAGTTCGAAGCGCTGTTCCCGTCCGTCCTCTCTGTCCGGGACCTACAGCGCACGCTGTGCTTCGGCTGGTCAGCCAAGACGACGCGAGGCGAACCCGTCGACGCCGTCAAACGTCTACTGGGCACCCGGGCCGCGACAGGTACCGACCCCGACGAGTCGGGTACTCCGCATTTGGGCGAGGAACACGTGTGGATCGCCGACCAGCCCTTCCGTAGCACCGCTGTGGCGGCATCCTTGTTCGCACAGATGAAGTCCGCCGGTGAACGTAATCTCCTCGATCTGTCCGAAGCTGTCGTCACAGTCCCGGCACACGCGACCGGTGGCGCCCGATACCGGACTCGTGCCGCGGCCAGACTGGCGGGCATCAAGGTCAAAGCCCTGCTGAACGAGCCGACGGCGGCGGCCATCTCCTATGTCAACGACGTCGACGTCCCTGGCAACCTGCTGGTGTTCGACTGGGGCGGCGGCACCATCGACGTCACTATCCTCGAATACGACGGCAAGTACTTCGAGGAACAGACTTCCCGTGGTATCGCCGCGCTCGGCGGCCTGGAATTCGACGAAACCCTAGCTCGTATAATCCTGAGGAAGCTGGGGCAGATACCCGAGCGACTGACCCGGCGCGAACGCCAGCGGTGGCGCCGCAATGTCGAACTTACGAAGATCGCACTGTCCCGCCGCGAGGTGGACGAGATCCCCTTCGACATCCCCGAGTTGGGCACCACGGTCACTATCTCCCGTGATGAGTACCTGACAGCGGTCACCCCGCTCATCCAACACGCCATGGAGCCCCTCCGGCAGGCTCTGGACGACCTCCGCTACGGCCCTGACGACATCGATTCCGTCCTCATGATCGGCGGCACATCACAGATTCCCGAAGCCCGCGACGCCGTCGGCCGACTTCTCGGGGAGGACCGCATCGTCGATCCAGGGCTGTGCCACCCGATGACGGCGGTGGCCCGGGGCGCGGCTATCTACTCTGCGGCCCTGGACGATCCCGCCAAGTACGAACAGTTCACTCTGGTCACCAGCCACGCCCTCGGAACGGCCTTCGCCGCGGGAGCCCGCAAGGGATTCAGACCGATCATCAAGCGTAACAGCACGTTGATCGCGAAAGGTGAGGAACGTTTCACTCCTGCGAAGCCCGGTGCGTCCTCACTCAACGTGGAAATCATCGAAGGAGAAGAAGGGCACCCGGCCGACAGCGACCGCGCCTTCCCGCTCTCTCGGCTTGATGTCAGACTTCCCAAGCCCGAGCGCATTCCAGGCGACAACGCTGTTCTCATTCATTTCCGCTACGACATCAGCGGAATCCTGCATGTCAGGGTCACCCACGAGCGCACCGGCCAAGTATTGAGAGAGAATGAGATTGATTCCTTCGGCAAGGACGGCACTCCTCTCCAGCAGGGACTGGACCGCGAACTAGAGCGCCTCCTCAGCTACATTGAGATCCCGTTCCCTCACGCTCCTCGGTCGGAGCCACCGTCTCGTTTCGAGAAGACCAGAAGAACTGAACCCGTCGATCAGCCGAGCACGGAAATCGCTCCTCCGTCCACTGCAGGGAAACTGGATGGTGCACTCGCAGTCAACGGGATACCGCAATCACGACTTTGAAGATCCGAACTCCAACCGACAACCGCCACGGAGGCATACCTGAGCACTTTCCATCGACGGGGCTGGCTCTCTGTCGCTTCTCACACCTATCGGATCGTTGGACGGTTGCGGGTTTTGGCCAGTGCTTCGAGGGCGGTTTCGTCAGCGTCGGGGAGGGTGTGGAGGTAGCGCTCGGTTGTTGCGATGGAGGCGTGGCCGAGGCGTTCTTTGACTATCTGGAGGTCGGCGCCGCCGTTGAGGAGCCAGGAGGCGTGGGCGTGGCGTAGGTCGCGCATGGTCGGTCTGAAGTCCAGGCCGGCGGCGGCGATGGCCGGGTACCAGATATTGCGGCGGAACCAGTCGTTGGGGATGTGGCCGTCCGTCATGCGTGTGCGGCCCGGGTTCCGCAGTTGGTGGTCACACGTGATGCCGAATCCGGGGTCTGGCCTGGGGGAACGCCGATTAGAGCGGGAGAGGGCGTGTGTCCACGCCTCGCCGGCCTTGTT
>NZ_JBICUS010000039.1:0-23694 GCF_043198455.1 Spirillospora sp. NPDC048824
GGCGATTCTGGCGCTTAGTCCAGCCCTCGACCCGCTGACCTGCAGGTTCAGGCGGTGGAGTGCTCCAGGACCCCCGAATTATGTCGAACGCAGGCCACAGACGCTGGTGGAAAACGTTCATTGCAGGACCGGGAGGAGATTTCCCGGGGACTCGCCGAGGGAGTGCAGAGCAAGGTCATCGCGGAACGGATCGGGCGGTGCCCGAGCATCGTGTCGCGCGAGATCGCCCGGCACGGCGGCCGGGACCGATACCGGGCGGCGCGGGCCGACCGGACGGCGCAGCGGCCGCGGCGGCGTCCCAGGACCCGCAGGATGGACGCCGGCGCCTACCTGCGGCTGGTGGTGGTCGAGCTGCTCAAGCAGGGCTGGTCGCCGCAGCAGGTGGCCGGGCTCAGCCGATCCGCTCGAAGACGGCGGCGAGGCCCTGGCCCCCGCCGATGCACATCGTCTCCAGCCCGTAGCGCGCCTCCCTGCGGTCCATCTCGCGCAGCAGCGTCGCCAGGATCCGCGCGCCGGTCGCGCCGACGGGATGCCCCAGGGAGATACCCGACCCGTTGACGTTGAGCCGGTCGAAGTCGGCGTCGGCGAACCTCCATTCGCGGGTCACCGCCAGCACCTGCGCGGCGAACGCCTCGTTCAACTCGATGAGGTCCATGTCCTGCAGCTTCAGGTTCGCCCGCCGCAGGGCGCGTTCGCTCGCCGGGACGGGCCCGATGCCCATCGTGCGGGGAGGCACCCCGGCCACGGCCCAGGAGACGAGCCGCGCCAGCGGACGCAGCCCGAGTTCCTCGGCCAGCTCCCGCGTCGTGACCACGCACACCGCCGCCCCGTCGTTCTGGCCGCTGGCGTTGCCCGCCGTCACCGTCGCCTCGTGGTCGTCGCGCAGCATGACCGGGCGGAGCCCGGCCAGCTTCTCAAGGGTGGTATCGGCGCGCGGGTGCTCGTCGCGGTCGACGACGACGTCGCCCTTGCGGCCCTTGACGGTGACCGGGACCATCTCGGCGTCGAACCGCCCGGCGTCCGCGGCGGCGACGGCCCGCCGGTGCGACGTGAGCGCCAGCCGATCCTGCTCCTCGCGGGGGATCGAGTACTGGCGGCGGAGGTTCTCGGCGGTCTCCACCATCCCGCCCGGGACGGGGTACTGCACGCCCCCGGCCGTCACCCTCGCGCGGGCGAGCCGGTCGTGCAGGCGCACGTCCGGTCCCTTGACGCCCCAGCGCATGCCGGTCGCGTAGAACTCGGTCCCGCTCATGTTCTCGACGCCGCCCGCCAGCAGGAGGTCACCGCCGCCGGTCTGCACCTGCATCACGGCGCTGATCACCGCCTGGAGCCCCGACCCGCACCGCCGGTCGAGCTGGGCGCCCGGCACGGTCACGGGCAGCCCAGCGTCCAGTGCCGCGACACGGCCGATGGCGGGCGCCTCGCCGTTCGGGCTGCCGTTCCCGAGCAGGACGTCGTCCACGGCGTCGCCGGGCACGCCGGTGCGGTCGAGCACCGCTCGGATGACCGTGGCCGCCAGATCGGCGGCCGGGACCGAGCGGAGCGCTCCCCCGAACCGGCCGACCGGGGTTCGCGCCGGCTCGCAGATCACCGTTTCACGCACGATGTCCTCCATCTCTCGGTTGATTCACGGCATCCGGCCCGCCCTCCGTCAGGAGCGGCACGTCGAGGCGCCCGGCGAGCTCGTCCCGGCCGATGCCGAAGGTCGCCGCCAGCCGGACCCCGGCCGGGTCGATGTGGAAGACGGCATGGCGGGTGTAGACGCGGCTCACGCAGGCGCGGCCGGTGAGTGGGTAGGTGCAGGCGGGGACGAGCTTCGGGCTGCCGTCCCTGGAAAAGAGCTCCATCATCACGTAGACGGACTTCGCGCCGGTGGCCAGGTCCATAGCGCCGCCGACGGCGGGGATGGCGTCGGGGGCGCCGGTGTGCCAGTTGGCCAGGTCGCCGTTTGCGGCGACCTGGAAGGCGCCGAGGATGCACACGTCGAGGTGCCCGCCGCGCATCATCGCGAAGGAGTCGGCGTGGTGGAAGTACGCGGCGCCGGGCAACTCGGTGACGGGGATCTTGCCCGCGTTGATCAGGTCCGGGTCGACGTCATCGCCGTGGGCCTCCGGGCCCATGCCGAGCATCCCGTTCTCGGTGTGCAGGACGACCCCGCCGTCCGGGTCGAGGAACGACGCGGCCGTCGTCGGGAGGCCGATCCCGAGGTTGACGTAGGCGCCGTGGGGGATGTCGCGCGCGACGAGGGCGGCCAGCTCTTGCCGGTCCAGGGGCCCGCGATCCGGCCGTCCGGGGTCCGGCTGCTCGCGGTCTCGCCGCTCGACGGTCCAGGGTTCGCTCATGACCCCTCCTTGGCGTCCCGCCGCGCCACCACGACGCGATCGACGTGGATCGACGGCGTCACCACGGTCTCCGGGTCGAGCGTCCCCGTGGGGACGACCTCCTCGACCTCGGCCACGGTGAGCGCCGCCGCCGTGGCCATGACGGGCCCGAAGTTGCGCGCGGTCTTGCGGTAGACGAGGTTTCCCATCCTGTCGGCCCGGTGGGCGCGGATCAGCGCGACGTCCCCGCGGATCGGGAGTTCGAGGACGTGCTCGCGCCCCTCGATCACCCGGGTCTCCTTGCCCTCCGCTAGGAGGGTGCCGACGCCGGTCGGCGTGTAGAAGGCGCCGATGCCAGCCCCGGCGGCGCGGATGCGTTCGGCGAGGTTGCCCTGCGGCGCCACCTCCAGCTCGATCTTGCCGCCCCGGTACAGCCTGTCGAAGACGAACGAGTCGACCTGGCGGGGGAACGAGCAGATGATCTTGCGGACCATTCCGGCCGCCAGCAGCGCGGCCAGGCCGGTGGTGCCGTTGCCGGCGTTGTTGCTCACGACCGTCAGGTCGCGGACGCCGGTGCGGCGGAGCGCGTCGATCAGCGCGATGGGATGACCGGCGAGACCGAACCCGCCGATCAGCACCGTGGCGCCGTCGGCCACCCCGCGGACGGCCTCGTCCGGGTCGGCGGCGACCTCCATCACGAGGCCGCCGCCCGGGTGACGGGACGAACGAGTGCGCCGTTCACAGTGTCGTCCTCTCCTTCACTTGATCGCCATGGCGTTGGGGGGCGAGCCGACGCCGCCGACGACGTTCAGCGGCTTGGCGGTCAGCATGAACTCGTAGACCCGGTCGGCGTGGCAGTCCTCGGCCAGCGCCTCCAAGTTCCACAGCTCGCCGAGGAACAGGCCGAGCAGGGCGATGAGGGGGCGGTGCATCATCCCGTTGTGGACGACGCCGCGTTCTGGCGGCGGCTCGTCCGGGTCGACCAGCCCCGAATCCGGATTGACGGGGTGGGCCTCCACGCCCAGGTCGTCGGACGCGACCATCGCGAAGCGGTGGTCCCAGAGCCACGCGATCATCTCGTGGGACTGGATGAGACCCGGGTGCCGGATCTTGTTCTTGAAGGACCGCCGGGCCTCTTCGTCGACCTCGTTGAGCCAGTACGGGGCCCATCCGACCCGCAGCAGGAGCACGTCCCCAGGCCGGAACTCCACGCCCTGCGCCCGCGCCGTCGACTCCAGGTCCTCCGGGGTGATCATGTAGTTGCCGGCCAGGTCGAGGGGGGTGCCGCGGTCGGCGAAGTGCCGTGCAACGTCCAGGAGCACGCCGCGGGCGACGATCCCGCGCTCCGCGACCGTCTGGATGCCGAGGGCCGGGGTCTCCTCGGCGATCTCCTCGTCGGGCACACCCCCGTAGAACCCGTGCTTCGGGTGGCGGATGTGCCGCAGACCGTCGATCTGGGACGTCGACTGCAGGTAGAACGAGTCGAGCCAGTCGTCCCGGTGGTTGGGGTTGTTGGCGAAGATGTGGTGCCTGGTCGCCGGCCTCGTCCCGGCCGGGGGCGGGACGAAGGTGTTCAGCGGGTAGTCGAGGTTGAACACGGCGCCGCGGCGGACCAGCCCGACCGCGTCCCTCACCTGGCCCGGTCCGATGAAGTTGAGCGTGCCGAACTGGTCGCCCTCGCCGAAGACGCCCCAGGACGAGCCCGGCGGCGCGTCCTGCCGTTCGAGCAGCTCCTTGTACACGGGGATGTCGTCGCTTGGGCTCATCCGAGCGCTCTCCTCTCCGGTTCTGTGTCCGTTCCGTGCAGCCCCTGGTCCTGCTCGGCCCCGCCCAGTTCGGGCAGGACGGCTGTCCCGACCAGCCGCAGCGTCCGCCGGGCCGTCTCCGGCGGCGTCCCGTACGGCGCCACCCGCAGCTGGACGGACGTGACCCCTGCCGAGGAGTACCGGCGGAGCGCCGCCACGACCTTGTCCGGCGTCCCGACCAGCGCGAGCGCGGGTTCGTCCGGGCCGTCCACCCCCATCCAGGCGCGGCGGTCGGTGTAGTAGCCGAGGACGGGGGCGAAGTGCTCGGCCGCCTCCTTCCGCGCGCGGGCGCCGTCCTCGTCCACCAGGCACAGCCGGGTGACCGCGACCTCGCCCGAGGCCCCGGCCCGCGCCTCCCGGTACTCGGCCGCGCGGGCGGCCAGGAGGCCGTCCCCGTAGTTGGTGGCGGCGTAGTAGCCGTCGCCGATGGTCGCCGCTCTGAGCGCCGCCGCGCGGGTGCGGCCGCCGAGCAGCATCGGCGGGCCTTCCGGGCGCAGGGGCGGCGGCATCACCGGCGCCGGACCGTCCCGCTCCGCGCCGTCCGCGCCTCCCGGCTCGGCCGACCAGATGTCCCGCAGCCCGGCGACGAAGGAGGCGAACCACTCTGCGGGGCGGCGGCCGCCGGTCCGGACGCCGAACCGCTCCGCCAGGTCGGCATTGCCGAGGGCGAGGCCGAGGGTCAGCCGTCCGCCGCACAGCTGGTCGAGCAGGGCCGCCTCGTACGCGAGCCGCCGGGGCTCGTACGCGCGGGCCAGCAGCACCGCCGTGCCGAGCGGCAGGCCGGTGCGTCCCGCCAGGTGCGCGAGCACCATCAGCACGGCCGGCAGGTGGAACGGCTCTGGCCGGACGTGGTAGCTCTCCCCGAGCCACACCGACGACAGCCCGTTCTCCTCCGCCGTCTCCAGCAGCCGTGCAGCGCGGTCGACCTGGGGACGCGTCGCCGCGGCAGACCCCAGATCGACCGCCACACCCAGTTTCAACGGTTCCCTCACGTCAGGCCGCCTTCTTCGCGGCGGCGCGGACGTCCTCGTAGGAGAACTGGTTGATCTTCGTGATCAGGTCGTTGGTGTACACGTCGGTCGCCGGGAACTCCTTGTCGATCAGCCCGGCGGTGGTCACGAACTTCACGGTGCCGTTGACCGCCTCGGGGTCCATCCGACCCCAAATGTCGCCTTCGCCGGGCGTGACTTTCTGCCCGTCCAGGCGGACCTTCAGGACCTTGACCTGGTCGGCCAGGAGCTGTTCCTCCGGAACCGACGCCGCGCCCTTGGTCTCGGGGTGCTGCTTCCACAGGTCGCCCACCGCGGCCTCGGGGTCGGCCTGCGCGAACACCACGCCCTTGGCGAAAGCCCTGCCGAGCCGGACGAACAGGTCCTCCTTCTCCTTCAGGTCGGGCTTCTTCACCGCGAACCCGCCGCCGAACAGGGCCTCAGTGCCGGGCACCGGCAGCGGCTTCAGCTTCACGCCCGCGTTCTCGACGATCTGGTACTGGGTGTCCCAGAGCGCGAGCGCGTCGACGTCGCCGCTCTTGATCGCGTTGAGCTGCTCGGCGCCGGCGCCGATCGGGACCAGCTTGATCGACTCCGGGTCGAGGCCCTGCATCTTCAGCGCCGTCCTGGCGAACGTCGCGCCCGAGCTGGCCACGGCCGTGACGCCGATCCGCTTGCCCTCCAGGTCGGCCACGGAGGTGATCGGGGAACCGTCCGGGACCTTCAGGCTGTAGATCCAGCGGGTCCAGTACTGCGCGAAGTACGTCAGCCCGGTGTTGCGCGCGTACCCGATGGCGACGGGCTCCGGCGTCATCAGCCCGACGTCGATCTGGCCCGAGACCACCTGCTGGGCGACCTGGGTCCCGGACGGGAACAGCTGCACGTCGACGTCCAGCCCCTCCTGCGCGAAGTAGCCCCGGGCCTCGGAGACGGCGAGGGTGGCGTATCCGGCGTTCCAGCTCGGCGAGCCGATCCCGAGCCGGACCCGGTCACGCCCGCCGGACGACCCGTCGTCGGACGAGCCGCATCCGGCCAGCGCGAGCACCGCGACGACGATCGCCACCACCGGCGCTATCACCGGTGCCGATCTGCCCGGTCGCCTGCCGGGTCGTCTGGTCGGTCGGTTGGTCTTCACGAGGTCCCCCTAGCTGTGGACTGCTCGGGTGGGTGGAGGGAGCCGAGTGGGTCTGCACACCGCTCACTCCGCGGCCTTCGCCGCGGCGCGAATCTCGGAGAAGTCGAACTTGTTGATCTCGGGGATCAGGTCGTTGGTGTAGATGTCGGTCGCCGGGAACGTCTTCTTGATCAGCCCGGCCTGCTTCATGAACGCGATCGTGGCGGTGACGGCCTTCTCGTCCATCTCGCCCCAGCGGTCCTTGCCGGGCTCGACGCCCTGGCCGTCGAGCCGCACCTTCAGGACCTTGACCTGGCCGTCCAGGATCTCCTCCTCGGACCCGGACGACTGCGGCTTGGCCTCGGGGTGCAGCCCCCACAGGTCGCGGACCGCGGCCTCCGGGTTCTCCTCCGCGAACACCATCGCCTTCGCCATGGCCCTGCCGAAGCGGGTCAGCGCGTCCCGGTTCTCCTTGAGGACGTCGCCCTTGGCGGCGAAGCCGCCGCCGAACAGCCCGTCGGTGGAACCGATCTTGATCGGGGTGAGGCCGATCCCGGCGTTCTCCACGATCTGGTACTGGGTGTCCCACAGGCCGAGCGCGTCGACCTTGCCACTCTTGATCGCGTTGAGCTGCTCGGCTCCGCCGCCGATCGGGATGAACTTCACCGTCGCGGGGTCCAGGCCCTCCATCTCCATGGCGGTGCGCACGAACGTCGTCCCGGAGCTGGCCACGGCGGTGACACCGACGCGCTTGCCGGGTAGGTCACGGATGCTCCGCACATCCGACCCCTCGGGCACCTGGATGTTGGCGATCCACTTGGGGTAGTAGCCGGCGAAGTAGACCAGCGACGTGCCCTTCTCCTGCCCGATGCCCACCGGCTCGGCGGTCATCAGCCCGATGTCGGTCTGGCCCGCGATGACCTGCTGGGCGACCTGGGTTCCGGAGGCGAACGTGGAGATCCGTACGTCCACCTTCTCCTCGGCGAAGTACTTGCGGGCCTCGGCGACGGCCAGCGTCGCGAACCCGGCGTTCCACGTCGGGGTCGCGATCGCCACCTTCAGCACGGTCCGGCCGTCGGCCGTGACCTCCGGGTCGGACGACCCGCAGGAGACGGCGGTGCTGCAGGCCAGGACCACGGCGGCCAGGCCCGCGAGGGACTTGAGCTTCATGTTCCGTCCTCCTCGGTCACGAAGGGATGGGGTACTCGCCGGCGTTCAGGACGAGCCCCGGACGGGCCGAGAAGTCCGCCCGCGGTGGGCAGAAGATGTCGATCAGCTGGTTGCGGCCGGAGCCCACGGACTGGGTGGTGTGGACGGCCGGCGGTGGGATCACGGCGATCGACGGGCTGCCGCAGCCGCGGTGCTCGTCGGGCAGCCACTCGCTCATCCGCTTCGTCCAGGGGGTGCGGATGTGGTGGACGAAGTCGCCCTCGACCGCGAGCGAGCACTGCTCGAAGTCGTCGTGCTGGTGTGGGGAAAGCGTCTCGGGGTCGCGGACGCCCATCCGGGGGTTGAGGAAGTTCACCATGAAGGTGCTGCACCGGAAGATGCGGCCGAACCGGGCGGGGTCCACCGGAACCTCCGTCAGCGGGTACGCGCGGACGCGGTGGCCGGCGGGCGGGTCGGGCCAGGGCTCGAACGCGGCGACCTCGGGGTTGGGCTCCTCGTAGGACGCCTGGTTGACGCTGGCCCGCGCGAGCGGCTCGGCCGACGTCACGGTGAACAGCCGTACGAGGTCGCAGTCGGCGTCCGCGACGACCACCGAACGGCCGGGCGGCACGACGATCACGCCTTGGCCCGTCATCGAGACCGTCTCGTCCGGCGTGCGCACGGTCGCCGCGCTCCCCTCGTGGGGCAGGACGACGACGTACTCGTCGGACTGGTCCTCGCGGGTGAGTTCGTCGCCCTCGACGGCGCTGGAGTAGGTGACGACGAAGTTCTGCCCGCGGGCCAGCCAGGTCCGCGTCCCGGCGTCGGTCCGCTCGCTGGGCTCCAGGTCGTAGAACTCGACGTACTCTGCTCCAGTCCTGGTCTCGGTCTTTTCCTGTGTCTGCACTGGGACTCCTGTCTCGTGGTCGTCTGCCGGGTCGTCGGCTGGGGGTGGCCCCCGCCCGCTCAGTCGTCCAGGCCGAGCAGGTGGGCGGGGTTGACGCAGGCGATCTGCCGCAGGTCCTTCTCGCTCAGGCCGAGGTCGAGCAGGGCCGAGCCGACCCGGATGAACGCGTCGACGGGAAGCGGCCGGTTGGCTTGGCCGAGGTCGGAGGCGAGGACGGTGTGCTCGGGCCCGATCTTCTCGATCCAGGTGAGCAGGCCCTTGGGGTCCCACTTGCGGTACCCCTCCGGGTCGTACATCCCGACCTCGTGCTCGACGTAGGCGCCGCCGCGCACCAGTTCGAGGCACTGCTCCGGCTCCGCCCCGATGACGAAGTTCGGATGGTTGATGACCATGCGGGTGATGCCGCGGCGGCGTCCCTCGTCGAAGAGCTGGGCGATGGTCTCCGGCGGGAGGTGGCCTCCGCTGAGCATCGCGTCGTTCTCGGCGATGAGGTCGAGGACCTCGTGCACCTCGGGCAGGAGCCCGCCGGCGTCGTCGTGGACGTCCACCCGCGCGGAGGGGACGTCGACGGTCGCGGTGGGGAACCCGCCTCCCTCGGGGTGGCACTCGATGTGCCGGCCGGAGGAGAAGGTCGGGAACCAGACCGCCTTCCCTCCCATGCGCAGGCACATCGCGACGGCGAAGGGGTTGATGCCGCCGACCTGACTGTTGAGCGCGATCCCCCCGAACACCTGCGTGGAGCTCTTGGCCAGGCGGTCGCCCATGGCCAGCAGGTCCATCACCGTGTTGTGGTGGTGGGACTTGACGAGGACCGCCCGCATCTCGAGCCGCTCGGCGTCGAACGCGGCGTCCGCGTGGTCGAAGCGCCGGGGGAACGGATTCGGACCGGAGTGGCAGTGCAGGTCGACGGCTCCGCGCAACACGGTCGTGATGGCGTTGGGTCCTGACATGGGCATCCTCCCTGATGTTCACGATGCACACTAGTTATCCACTTTGCGAACGTCAATGATCGGGTTTCGATTTGTCATCCGAGCTCGCCTCTGCGCCGCCCGTTCTCACTTCACGAGCGCGAAAGTCCGGCAAACCCTAGGTAACCGCGATCATGTAATGAGGGATCCACCGATAAGGCTTGACGTGAAGTGGAGCCTTGCGTGACTCAGGTCACTTTGATATCGTCACGCCATCTACGTAGTGTGAACATCGAGTTCAAATAATGACCATCCCGCAAGAGCGTGTGGCCAAGGGAGACGTGCATGGCGCAGCAGCCCCAGTCCGACATCCAGGCTGTGAGCCGGATGGCCCAGATCCTGGGTCTGTTCGGGCCTGAGGCGCCGGAACTGTCGGTGTCGGAGGCGACGGAGCGGCTGCGCCTCAACCGGACCACCGTGCACCGGTACCTCACGTCGATGACCGCGGCGGGTCTTCTTGAACGGGGTAGCCGGCCCGCGAGCTACACCCCGGGCGCGCTGATCACCCAGCTCGGCGCCTTCGCCATCGGGCAGCGCCGCATCATTCAACTCGCGCCGGCCCATCTGCGCGAGCTGACCGAGCAGGCGGGCGTCACGTCCGTGCTGTCGCTGTGGGGGCCGTCCGGCCCGGTGGTGTCGCTGGTCGAGGAGGACGCGGCGCACGGCACGATCGTCACGGTGCGGGTCGGCTCGCAGCTCGCTCTCGACACCGCGCAGGCCATCGCGTTCATGGCCTACCTGCCCGACCAGCTCCAGGTCGACCGGCTGCTGGCGTCCCTCCCGGTCACCCAGCGCACTGGCCTGCTCGAACGCATCGCCGCCGCCCGCGCGCTCGGGCTGAGCATCTACCCGGCCAACCAGCGCGGCATCAGCGTCATCGCGGCGCCGGTGTTCGCAGACGCGGGAGTGTGCGCCACCATCGCGGCGATCGGCACCGACCGCATGCTGCCGACGGCCCAGGATGCGCGGACGGCCATCGCCGTCCGGAAGACAGCCACGGCCCTGACCGAGGAGATGGGCGGGACCTGGCCCGCCCCCGACGACGACCCCAGCGACCTTACGAGCGACAAGAACGACCTGAGCGACTAGGACGAGAGCATGCCCACCCCAGCGCACCCGCCCACCGTCACCGACATCGCCGTCGAACTCCACCACATCACCATGCGTTACCGGGCGAAACGTGGCAAGAGCCTGCTCGCACTGGACGACGTCAGCCTGACCGTCCCCGAGGGGCAGTTCGTCTCCATCGTCGGCCCGAGCGGATGCGGCAAGAGCACCCTGCTCAAGATCGTCATGGGGCTCACGCGGCAGACCGAGGGGGAGGTGGTCTTCGGCCCGGCCCGCAGCCACGAGAACCTGCTCGGCATGGTCTTCCAGCAGCCCCTGCTGCTACCGTGGCGCACCGTTGCGAAGAACATGATGATCTCCCACGATGTGGGGCCCCGGCGGTCTCGCGCCGACCTCGAACGGCGCGTGACCGAGCAGCTCGACATGCTGGGGCTGCGCGACTTCGCCGACCAGTACCCCCGCGAGCTGTCCGGCGGTATGCAGCAACGGGTCGGCATCGGCCGGGCGCTCCTGCACGACCCGCGGATCCTGCTGATGGACGAGCCATTCGGCGCCCTCGACGCGATGACCCGTGACCAGATGGGCCTCGACCTGCTCGACATCTGGGAGCGCGACCGCAAAACCGTCCTGTTCGTCACGCACAGCATCCCGGAGGCGGTACTGCTGTCCGACCGCGTCGTCGTCATGACACCGCGCCCGGGCCGCATCGCCGAGGTCATCGACGTCGACCTGGCGCGGCCCCGGCGGCTGGAGGACATCAACACCCCAGAGTTCGGCGAGATCGCGTCCCGCATCCGCGTCCTCCTCAACTCCGAGCACAGCGCCCACTAGGAGTGACCATGAAGCTTGGCAACACGCGGGAGGCGGAGAAGGCGCCGGGCACGGCGGCGGACGCCGGAGACCGCGCCCCCGAACGCCGGCGCGCGGGAGGCTCGGCGCCCCGGCGCCAGGTCCCCGGGTTCGTGCTCAGCTGGGGCCTGTTCCTCATCCTCGTCGGCCTGTGGCAGCTGGTCGTGCGCGCCCTCGACGTGTCGATCGTGCTCGTGCCGGCCCCGTCCGACGTCGTCCGCTCGCTGGTGGACGGCCTGACGAGCGGGTTCCTGCTAGAGCACATGTGGGTCACCCTGAAGGAGATCCTCGTCGGCTTCGGCCTGGCGATCGGCATGGCGCTGGTGTCGGCGGGGCTGATCACCCAGTTTCGCATCGTGGACAAGGCGCTCCTGCCGATCCTCGTGCTGATCCAGACCATCCCCAAGGTCGCCATGGCGCCGCTGCTGCTGATGTGGTTCGGCATCGGGATGACGTCGAAGGTCCTGACGATCGCGCTGATCGCCTACTTCCCCCTCCTCGTCAACTCCATCCTCGGGCTGCGCTCCGCCGAGCCCGAGCAGATCGAGATGCTGAAGTCGTTCGGGGCGAGCGACTTCCAGATCATGCGCCGGCTGCGGTTGCCCTCCGCGCTGCCGCACATCTTCGCCGGGCTCGACGTCGCGGTGATCCTCTCGGTCACCGGCGCCGTCGTCGCCGAGTTCGTCGGCGCCACCGCAGGCCTCGGCTACACGATCCAGGCCACCAACTTCAACATGGACGTGGCCCGCACGTTCGCGGTGGTCGTGATGCTGTCGGTCATCGGCATGAGCCTGCACGCGGTCGTCGTCACGCTCAACCGGTGGCTGGTGTTCTGGGCCCCCTCCAGGAAGGACCACGCGCGTGATCTCTGACCCGCCCGAGCTGTTCGCACCGGACCGCGGCGTCCCGCTGGGAAGCTGGATCAAGATGACCGGTTCGGAGAGCGTCGAGATCGCCGCCTGCGCCGGTTTCGACTTCATAGTCATCGATCTCGAACACTCCATGCTGAGCATGTCCGACGCGTACCGGCACATCGTGGTCGCGGCGGGACAGGGGATGGCGCCGCTCGTCCGCGTCCCCTCCCACGACCACGGCATCGTGCAACGGGTGCTGGACGCGGGAGCGACCGGCGTCCTCTTCCCCCACGTCGACACGGTCGGGCAGGCCGAGGCGGTCGTGCGCATGGTCCGGTTCCCCGGCGCGGGCACCCGCGGCTCCGGCGGGACGAGCCGGGCCGGCGGCTGGGGCCTGCGGTCCCGCGCGGACTACCTGCGCTTCGGCAACGAGAAGGCGCTGTGCGTGCCGCAGCTGGAGAGCGAGGAGTCCCTGCGCAACGCGTCCGGCATCCTCGCCGTCGAGGGCGTGGACGCGGTCCTCGTCGGCGCCGCGGACCTCGCGCTCTCGATGGGCGTCCCGGCCGGAGACCCCCGGCACACCGAGCTGGTGGTGTCGGGGCTGGACGCGGCCAAGGCCGCGGGCCTGCCGTGCGGCACCGCGGTGGGAAGCGCGCTCGCGGCCAGCAGGGCGATCGAGCAGGGCTTCGGCTTCGTGGTGGCCGCCAACGACACCACCCTGCTAGCGAAGGCGGCGACGACCCTCGTCCAGCAGGTCCGCGGGGTGCCCGCGTAAAGGGCCTGCGGCGCGCCACGGCGCAGCGGCCACCGCCGCGGGCGTGAGCCCGGTGAAGGTTTCGATCTTGCGGTGGAAGTCGCGGAGGCGCTCCGCCTTGGCGAGCCTGCCCGTCTTCTTCACCCCCGGGGGCGAGTTGGCGGGGCTCGATGGCCGAGGCGGGTAGAGGCGGCGGCCGGGCTGCGGAGACGGATCAGCCGAAAGGTCGACACCGCGCCGCAGCCCGACCCCTACCAGATCGAAGGTGACGCAGTCGAACTCACCTGCTATCA
The DNA here is from genome assembly GCF_043198455.1 of Spirillospora sp. NPDC048824. Classification (NCBI taxonomy): domain Bacteria; kingdom Bacillati; phylum Actinomycetota; class Actinomycetes; order Streptosporangiales; family Thermomonosporaceae; genus Spirillospora; species Spirillospora sp. NPDC048824. The sequence continues at coordinate 13,072 of NZ_JBICUS010000039.1, forward strand.
ACTGTGCGTGATAGCGGGTCTCGCTCTAAACACCCGCGTACGCCAAGGCGCTTCTCAAGGGCAACGAGGAGGCCGTAGCGGCACGCTTGGAACGGCAGAAGATTTCGATCAGGAGAACGGTCCGATCGTGACGCTCCTGGTCGACGAGCAGGCACTGTACCGGCCAGTGGGTACCGCCGAGATGATGAGGGAGCAGCTCGAGCACCTGATCGCCCTCAGCGAGCGCTCCAACGTGACCGTTCAGGTCATTATAGGAAGCGGCGAGCACCAGGGAAACGGCAGCAGCTTCGTCTTGGCTACGATGGCCGACATGAGCCGGATAGCCTACATAGAAACGGCTATACAAGGACTCACGACAGACGACCCCGCAGACCTTGCGGAAGTCTCACGCGTCCTGGTTGATCTCCGGAACAGAACGCTTCCTGGAGACATGTCGCGAGACTTCATCAGGAAGGTGGCCGAGGAACGATGGACCTTAAGAACGCCAGGTGGCGAAAGGCCAGGCGAAGCCTGAGCAACGGCGGTGAGTGCGTCGAGCTGGCGGCCGTGGCCGGTGCGGTGGTGGCGGTGCGGGACAGCAAGGACCCGGACGGTCCCGTCCTCCTGCTGACCCGCGCGGCCCTGCGCACCGCCGTCCAGTCCGCCGCAGCCCCCCACTGACCACCCGGCACTGACTGCCCGACCATACGACAGCCCCCGATCCGTTGGGTCGCGGCGAGTCGTCGCGTCCCCCGACGTTAAGGTGCGGTGGCGTTCGCCTGGCCGCCGACCAACTCGCGGCCTACCGGCTCGGCCGCGCCCTGCTCCCCCGAGCGCGCCCGGATGATCGTTCGCGTCCACGACGCGTTCGGCGCCTCCGACAGCGACCAGGCATGCCTCGGCGTCTCTTCGACCGGCAGTGCTTGTCACGCTGCCTCCCACTCCTCGGACGAGACGGTCGGCTGCGTCATGGGGTTCCTCATCATCCCACTGGGAGGCCGATGAGTCTGTGGCTCCCGGCCGGTCAAAGCTTTTGACACCCTAGGAAAGGACACCGCCATGTCGGAGCTTCTCGTCGATTTCATCACCTCCCTCGACGGATACGCATCGGGAGAGGGATGGCCCGGGTTCTGGGGTCTCGAGGGCCCGGAGTACCTCGCATGGCTCGGGGAGCAGCCCGAGGCCACCCACCTGATGGGAGCTAACACCTACCGCCTGATGTCGGGCTTCGCCGCCGGCGAGGTCCCGGATGGACAGGACGAGTTCCGGCCCGAAGAAGAGGCGTCCGTCGACGGGCTCACGAAAGCGTCCAAGGTGGTGTTCTCCTCCTCACTCGAGGAGCCACTGACGTGGGCCAACTCCACGCTCGTCCGCGACGACGCCGTCGAGGCGGTCCGCGCCATGAAGGCGAGTGGCTCGGGGCTCCTCAGCACGATCGGAAGCCTGAGCCTGTGCCGGTCCCTGCTACGAGCCGGACTCGTCGACCGCTTCCGGGTCGTGATCTTCCCGGTGATCACCGGGGCCACGGGCGCAGAACGCATCTACGACGGCTATCCGGACGTCGCCCTCGAGATGATCGAGCACCGCACCTTCGACGGCCGCATCCAACTGGTCGAGTACAAGCCCCGCGTACTCGAGCACCCGCCGCTCGGCGCCCCCGCATGAGCATCCCCTCATAGCGTGGAGACCGAACAGAGAAGCTTGGGTCGTGGGAACCAGGAGCGAGGAGCCGCAGGTTTGCCCCGGAGTTGCGGGTGGGAGCCGTGCGCATCGTTCGGGAGACCGGCAAGCGTGTCGCGCGGGACGGAGATCAACGAAGCGTCGGAGTGAGTTTCCGCAGTCGGCGCAGCGCGCATTGACCCCGCCGCCCGTGTAACCGAGGCTTCTTAGTCATTCCAACCCGACGTTACAACTACCGGGCCTGAGAAATCCTGGCCGACGTTCGCGACGACAACCAGAAGTCTCAGGCTCATTCGCCTCCGTGAATGAATCAGCGGGCCTACCCTGCTCAATACCCGCGGGGTTCGGATGAAGCCCGGCGCCGCCGCCCGCCGCCTGCGCCGGCTCGCGGCCCAATCCGCCGCCCGGTTACCGCGCATGCACCTGCGCATTACTCCGCCACACCTTCGTGACCACCATGCGCTACAAACCGAGTCTGCAATAACCTCGGCCGCCACAGCAATGCAGTGCCACGTAGACGCAGCAGTGAACCAGGCGTTGGCACCGCAACCGCGGCAGCGAGGGCTGACGTCTCAGCGGCGAATGGTGCCCGTCTACCCGAGGCACTCTCATACCGCCGAGCCGAGGCTCTCCCAGACCAGCTACGCCTAACCGGATGGTCGGACGATGGCGCTGCAGCACAGCGGTGCCTGAATCCGTACCTGGATAGCCTCAGTGGTGTGCCTGTTGGTGATCTCCCTGCTCCTCCTGCGTATGACGCAGTTGCTTCCTGGGCCGGCGCGGGGCGGGTAGTGCGTGCCGCCGAATCCGCCGTGGCGACCTGGCGGCTTCCCGAGCCGCAGAAAGCGGCTCTGATCTCCTGTGGCGTACCGCTGATCGATGATCTGGTGGACGCGGTGTCGTTCGACGCGGAGCCGACGATGTACTGGTTGGCGCGCATCGACGACGACGCACTCGGCTTGGCCTGGAAGTACGGCGCCGTGTCGGGGCGTGGCGAGGTGCTGCAAGTTGGGTCGTCGGACGGCGGTGCGAGGTTCGTCAACTCGACGATCAACCACTGGCTGTGTTCGCTGCACCTGGTCGGCAGCCGGCTGACCGGCTCGACCGCCATCGGCCACTGGGACGAGGACGAACGTGCCGAAGAGGAGGCGCTGGCGGAACTCGCCGACCTGTCGGAGCAGATCAGGTCGCTCGACCCGCCCGCCTTCGGGGACGGCGACCACGAAACGCACCTCTGGCCTGCGGTGCTGGACCGATGGCTCTACTGATCGACGTAGGGATCCTCATCTGCTGCAGAGACGGCCAGAGTCAGCCGCGGACACCCGCGGCCATCACCTTTGCGTCGGTCCGCCGTGCGGACGGCACACCCGCCGGCCGCCGGCTCACGCCCAGTTGCGCGCCCAAGGGTTCGCCTATGACTCCGCCCGCCGCCGCATCTCCCGCCGCGGATGCGCACAGCCACGGTTCCCGTACCGTTATCTCGGAGCAGCAGACGATCAGGCCGGCCCCAACTACACCGGCCAACCCGCCGTCAACTCGTTCTACGCACCACATCCCTGAACTTCTACTCATGGTCTGGGACGACCGAAAGGCACGGAGCCAACACGCAGCTAACGCGGACTGCCGCGCACAGACGCCGCTGATGAAGGCACACTTCTCCCGCGACGCGCGTGGCTCTTCCGACGGGCGGATTCGCGCGACGCCGACCATCGGCGCGTACGCAGTCCGGATTGGTACGCCACGGGGCCGACAACCGCCTGCCGAGGTTCGGGCGGCGTCTCATACGACCTGTGCGATCTTGTAGGCGATTCCGCCGTCGATCAGGTATCCCGATCCCACGCAGACGATGTCGTTCAGCCATGCGTACTGCTTTGCCCCGGTCTCGAAGAGCGGGTTGGTCCGGAAGTAGTAGCGGGCCGGGGCGATGTGGCGGCGTTCGGATGGGTCGGCGATGTCGGCCCGTAGATCGGGCGGAACGACCCAGCGGCCGCTGTAGGTCATGTACACCAGGGCGTCGTCGTGCGTGCGCAGAGTGAGACGGACGTCCAGGGTCATGGCCCCGTCAGGTCGGAACACCGTTCGGTTCGGCGCGGCTGCGCACCCTGGTCGACCGCTGGATCGCCTACGCGCAGGAACCGCTGTTTCCCGGCGGCTGCTTCTGGGCGGCGAACCTCCCCGTCTTCGACAGCCGGCCCGGCCCGGTGCGCGACACCCTGGCCCGCCAGCAGCGGGCCTGGCGCGAACTGATCGCCGACGAACTGCGCCACGCGTCCGACGCAGGGAAGCACGCCGTCCTCGACGCCGACCTTGCGGCCTTCCAGATCGACGCGGTTCTCACCGCCACGAACACCTCACTCCGACTCGGCGACGACAGCGCCGTGGACACGGCCCATCGCAAAGTCCCCCGATATCACGTCACCTGAGCCCACCGGAGCCCGCAGCCCGTCCCCTCCGGGAGGGACGGTCCGAAGGTGATGGCGTCAGATGCGTGCTGCGATCGAGGACACGTCCCGCAGCACCCGATCGAGCAGTTCCTTCAGCAGCCGGTTCTCCTCAAGGGCCGAACGGGCTCTGTCGTGAAGGGGTTCGACCACTTCCTGGAACCGCCCGCGAACCTCCGGGCCGGGCCATTGCAGCTCCAACCTCGAGAACGCGCGTCGGCTTATCTCCCTTGCCTGCCGACCTTGCGCGATCTTAGGAAGCTCCTCGCTTCTGGAACGAAGCTCGTGCAGGAGCCACCAGCGATCCAAGGGATCGGACGGGCGCACCGCGAGCACTCCCCGGGCGGGGGTGGTCCGAAACCAGGTCAGTGCGGCGCGGGCCCCTTCGGGTCGTGACGCGACCAGTACGGTCCCCGGTTCGCAGACGTCCCCCGGCTCGGCATGCGTTTCCTGTCCTCCCTGAATGTGGGGCGGATCCGCGCGCAGGACGTCGGCCGGCGCTATCCGGGACGTTGCGACGCCACTCAAGTCGGCCTGCGATCGGTCTGGCCGACCGGTCATGACCGAAGTGACGGCACCGAACGTGGCAGGCGTCCATGACTGCCGATGCCGCCGCACCAGCATGGCGTGATGAGCGTCGGCCAAGGTGACGGCGTCCGCGGCGATCCGCAGGTTGAGGGCCCTTTTATCCTGGATCAACTCGACAAGCCGGCTGAGGGTCTCGATTCGTCCGGGGGGAGGGACGGCCACCTCCATCGCCCTCAGCCGGTCGATGCTCAGGGTCGGCTCGACGTGCGCCGACACATGCCGGTCGAACCAGGCGCGGGCGACGGGCGTCTGGAACCAGATCTTCAGCCAACGGGTGATGTCATGGTCGCTTGAGCGGAGGATGCCGACCGAGCGCGTCGTCACCCAGCCGGTATGGCGCTGGTCGATCAGCGCCGCGTCACCCACCCGGCGGACGAGTACCACGACCAGGTCGCCCTCGGCGAGGACGGCGCGGTTGTACCTGCCGTCCAGCGGTGCGGCAGGGGCCGGGGGAGACGTCCAGAGGCGGCCGTCGCGGACGTCACCGGCTCTGATCACTCCCCCGCCGCTGGGGAGCTCGTGTTCCGGAAGGCCGTAGGTGACCTTCAGGTCTGCGGCCTCCTTGACCGTCTTGCGCTGCCAGCCCTCACCGTCGAGTGCGCGCATCACAGTTCGTCCAAGATTCGAAGCAGGTCGGCCTCCAGGACGCGCGACTCTTGGAACCTGTCCCGGAGTTCGGCGGCGAGCTCGTCGATCTGCCGCTGCTCCGGAGCATCGCCGATGCCGAGCTCACCGGTGTACTTCGGCGGCTGCAGGTCGTATCGCTGATCGGCGATCTCCTCGGCGGTGACGGAACGGCACTGACCGGCCTCGTCACGGTATTGCCCATCCACCTCTCGCCACTCCCCGAGTGTCCGCAGCACCTGCTCGACCCCTTTCGGGCTGAGGCGACGCTTACGCCTCGGCGCCTGTTCGTACGCCTTCCGCGCGTTGATGAAAAGCACCTTGCCCCGACGGTCACTGCTGCCCCACTCATCGCGGGGACCTTTGTCGGTGTTGAGCAGCCACAGGCAGCAGGGGGCACGGCTGTGGGCGAACAGGCCCGGAGGCAGTGCCACCACACATTCGACGACATCATCCTGAACGAGCCGTCCGCGCACCCGCTGCTCCACATGCCGTGCCCCGGTCGCGGCCCCCTCCGCCATGAGAATCGCCGCTCTGCCCCGGGGAGCGAGCGCGTGCACGATGTGGAGGATCCACGCCAAGTTCGCGTTGTCCTGAGGGGGCGCCGCCTCGTCCGACCACCTCGGATCGTCCGTGCGCGGTTCGGCACGCCACGAGGCGTTGAACGGCGGGTTGGCCAGGACGATGTCATAGGACGACTCGGCGGGCCGCGCGAGACTGTCCATCGGTGGCAGAAGCCGCGCGTCCAGGTTGCGGGCGTCCAGGTTCATTCGCGCCACATGGAGCGCGGAGGCGTGCACGTCCTGGCCGGTCAGTTCGAGATTCGACGGCCGGCCCGTGCGCCCGGACACGTGGCGGTCGGCGCCGATGAGCAATCCGGCTGAACCGCACACCGGATCAAGCACCCGCTGGCCTTCCTGAGGATCCACCGCTGCCACCATCAACCGCACGACGTCGTTGCGGGTGAAATAATCCCCGCTTTTCGCCTTCGCTTCGGACAGGTCCTGGAAGCATTGGTCCAGGCAATCATCGAGGCGGCCGGCTCGGTGGATCGCCTTGACCAGGCGACGCAGCGCGTCGTCGGCCGTTGGAGGGAGACGCGGCACGAACGCGCGGCCTTCCTCGTCTTGGTACCGGGGCAGGCATTCTCGTACCGAAAGCCCCATCTGCTGCTGGGGCTTGTCCGTTTGGGCCAAGAGCCAGTTCCACAAGGAGTGCTGGTCGCTCCGCGGACTGTATCGTGCCTGGTTCCTCAGAATCATGAGTCCGGCCACGACGCGGCAGGCGTCGTGAAATTCCAGAAGGTTCCCCAAGTCACGCACTGGGATTCGGATTTCAGGCGGCATCTCCACTCCTCTTGGTGGCCGGGCGCGCTGTCCCCGCGTCCTTGTTCACGCGATGCCGCCCGTTTTCATGAGCAGGACGACCACCGGCACCGCGGCGGCGAAAGCAGCGGCCCCGGCTGCGATGGACCCGATGACCCGGCCACCGTCGAGCCACTTCAAGAATGCGGCCAGCAGCGCCGCGATCAGCGCCACCAGGATCACCACGACCACGATGAGTACTCGCTCCATCTGCGGCTCCATCTCTACTGGGCGCGCGAAGCCGGCGGACGGTCGCGCGGGTTCTGGTGCGGCGGGCGGTCAGTCCCGCCCGACACGAGAACAGTAGGAGGCTACGGCCGCAGTGCTCGTCGAGCACGTTGTTTGGGTTTTTCTAGCGCAAGATTGATGTCTATTTGCAGATATATGTCCGATTCTGGCGACATCAAGGGGTCACCCACTAGCGGTGGGGGCGCGGGAACGGGCTCGGGCGGCATTCCCCGGAGGCGCGTCAGTCCGTGATGTCAAGAATCGTCATCAAGCCACGGCCTTCGCGGAGGGGGAAGCGGGCGCCGGTCCGGCCCGTCTCCAAGGCCCTGCCCACCGGCTTGTTCGGCGAGACGCGGCCGTAGCCGTCGATGTCCACGGCGGAGGTGACGAGGGTGCCTTCATCGCCGCCGCCGTAACGGACGTGGAAGAGGCAGCCGGGAGAGGCGAAACGGCAGGTACTCGGACGGCGGACGAAGCCCGGCCATTTCATTATGGCTTCCAGTTCCCTGAGACGGCATTCAGGCCGTCAAGGTCGCCTTCACCGTCCACGGCGGGATTGGGAAAGAGCTGCGCGCTCAGCTTCCTCTCGATCGCGTCGATCTCCGCACGAACCCGACGGGCCGTCGAACTGGTGATGATGGCGCCGAGGCGCGCCCCCACTTCGTTATCGAGCCGGAGTCCACGGCGGCTTGCGAACCCACGCAGGTTGTGGCACACCTCAGGGGAATCCACGGCGGCGGCGCTCAGGCAGTAAGCCTTACGTCGCCGGTCCCACCGTAGATCAGTGGCCCTGGTGTACTCGCGCAGCGCACTGTTGTTCTCCCTGTTGTACGGGAAGTAGATCAGTATTTCGTCGGCCGCGGGGGTGCTCCCCGCTTTCACCGGGGTCGCCGTCCACGATGGGTGGGCGCCCTATGACACCTACACCGCCGAGCGCGAAATCCGAATGATCAAAATTCGGCAGAAGGTGTCCGGCTGCCTGCGCACCCTCGCCGGAGCCCAGCAGTTCCGCGTCATCCGCTCCTACCCGGCCACCACCGCCAAACACGGCCTCGGACTGCTCGGCGCCCTCACCCGGCTCACCAACGGCCGCCCCTGGCGGTGAGCCTCGGCGCCGTGGTCCTCGCCGGAAGTGCGCGACCGCCGTTCGGTTCGCCCTACCTGCCGACGTTTCTGTTGTTCACGGCGTTACTCACGGCGGTGTACGTACTGGTCGCCCTGCTCCGGCCGGAGGGGCGGTCGTACTTTCGCTGAGCGCGCCGTCGCCGAGTGGTCTGTCGTGGACGGACAGTACGATGCACCGGTCTTGAACCATCCCCCGAAAGGCCGAGCATGGGCGTCACGGCGATCTTCCGAAGCGTGACCGCGGAACAGATGGATCGTGCCAGGAAGGATCCGTCGCACGCGGCGCGCCTTCTCCGCGAACCCCCGGAAGATGATCACACCCCGGACATGTCCACGCTCAGCGTCCAGCGCCGCACGTTCTATATCGAGCGCTTCTCACTCGACCTGTGGGAGGACCTGGTCGACGATGCGCCGGTGAACGTGTTCTTGGGCGAGGACTACCTCGACCTGAACTGGGCCTATGACGAGGATGACGAGGACGAGCACGGAGACGAGGACGAGGACGACCAGGCCATGGAGCTCGCCCCGGAACTCATCACCGAACTGGCGGGCTGGCTGCGCGGCGTGCGGTTCGCCGACGTGTACGACGAGCCGGACGAGTACGGGTTCATCGAGCAGGACTTCGAGGATTTCCGCACCTTCATCCTCGCCGTCGCCGAGCGGGGCGAGGGCGCGCTGTTCTTCTTCGCCTAATGGCCGCCACGCGGCCCGGAAACGCCGCCCGCTCCACCCGTCCCGTGCGCCCACGGCCGCGGCCAGGACTTACTCGGCCCGGTGACGGGTAGCGGCCCATTGCCGAGCTTGATCTTGGCTCCGCTGGGTGTCCGCCGGAAATGGAGGGGCCATGGCCGCCACGACCGACCGGGTCGCGACCAACGCCGGGCCTGCGAGTCTGCAACTGCCGGGCATCGTGCTGGGTGGGCCTCGGCGGATTCGTCGATGGCATCCTGCTGCACCAAGTCCTGCAGTGGCATCACATTGCTCGCCAGCACCGACACGGACAACATCGGCTGAAGATAGGGCTCGGCCCCGCGCGTCCAAGGTCGACGGGCGGGGCCGGTGTCATGAGGCCGGAGTTCGCGCGAGCAGACGGCGCCTCGCCCGATGGGAACGCTCCTCAGCCGCCTCGGCGTGGACGCCCGCCGGGGGAACGCGCACCTCGATGCGTCCATCCTGGATCCGCGCCTCGTAGCGGGGCTGTGGCGTGCTGGCCGGGCCGCGCATGATGCCGCCAACCTCCAACAGATCGTCGGCCGCCCCCTCACCGACACCCCCCAGACCGACCACTGAACGCGACGCGGCAATGGTTTACCCTCTTGGGCATGGATCACCGGGGTGAGTTTCGTCGGGCAGCGCTTGAGTTGGGCATCCCGGACGACGAGATCAGCAGATTCAGCCAGCACCTTCGTCTGTCGATCGGATTGTACGCGGGTGGCGGCGGCTCTCCGGTTGGGAAATTCGGAGGGCTGCCCCAACTGCCGGTGGGCATGAAATGGCCATCCGGCGGGGATTGTTCGTTGCCGCTGCTCTTCTCTGTCGATTGTGGGGCGCTGCTGAGAATCGACGGCCTCGACCTGCCGGCCGACGGGACGCTGCTCTTCTTCGTGGACCAGGAGATGGACCACGAGGACACTTCCGGGAGGTATGCGCAAGTCGTGTATGTACCGGACGGAGCCGAAACCGCAGTCGCGGGTGCCCCCGATTCCGTGTGCGTCCGGGAGCAGCTCGACCTCAGCTCCAACCTCATCGCCGGGCTGCCCCTTTGGCTCCAGGAGGGCGACGAGGACTGGCATGAGTACTGGGAGGATCTCGATTGGGAGGACATGTCGCCCTTCCAGCAGCAGTTGGCCCAGTACATGGAGCGCGACCTGCCGCACCTGGACGAACTCCGGGCTCTGGCCTACGACCTATGGCCGTCCGGCGCCGGCGTCGTCATCGGCGGGTACGCCGATGACGACGTGATCAACAGCATCGCCGAGCAGACCCTCGCCGGACGCGAGAAGGCAGGCGAGATCCCCGCCATCCCGGTCGCGAAATGGTCTTCCCACCTGGAGGAGGAAAAGCACCGGCTGACGAGCGAATGGATATCGCTCGCCAGAGAACTCCCGGAGTACGAGGTCTACTGCACAAGTTTTGTGATCCGCCAGGACGACTTGGCCGCCGCCCGCCTGGACAAGGCGCTGGCCGTGACCACTTTCGAGGCACCGTGACCAGCCCGCCGACCCGGTAAAACGGCACTCCCGGCCACTGTTCACCGACCCGCCAACCCCGGTCACGCCCTCGTCTGCCCGGTCGAGCACGTAACCGCCCTGCACACTGCCGAGCCATCGCTGCTGGTCGAGGTGTTCAACGTGGTCACCCGCCTGACGCGTGACCTGCCCTCCACTCAGTATCGAGGACGTTCGGTGTTCGGTCATGACCGAACACCGAACACAGCAAGCGCCGCGCGAGTGGTCGGCCACCGAGCGACAGCGGGGTGCGATCAAAGCCACCATGCATTGAGCTTCCCCCCGTTCCACGGACACCCGATCTGAGTTGACCTTGATCAACTTGGGAAGGAAGTGTCTCGTGCCACCACCTCACCCGCCAGAGTT
>NZ_JBICUS010000040.1:0-22972 GCF_043198455.1 Spirillospora sp. NPDC048824
TAGCACGACTGCCGAGACATCGCGCCACCCTGCACGAACCGGCACACAAGATCACGCAGCCACGCCGACCGAGATCAACTTCTCAAACACGCACTGAGTCTTGCGCCATGGCTGTCGGTGCCGTCCATGCTTGTCTTGATGACAAGTGCCGCCTGCCTGATGATGCTCGCCGGAAAGTCGTTCTGGTATTTCTTCACAGACAGAGTCCGTCCGGTGCTGGATGCTGCAGGTCAGCAGCTTGTTCTCGCCAACCCAGCCTGGACACTGCCGCACAAGGTAGGGATCTTCAGAGGTGGAAGCCTGAAGACCCTACCTTCTTGTGCCTTCAATTGGGCCTTCCCCGCTATCGCGCGTTGCCTTAGAGTCGGACCGTTCGTCCTGCCTCCGGGGACTGGCGCGGCCCGCTTCCACTCTGCTCACCTGGGCCGTGTTGCCTCCTGCAGGGCTGTCAGGCTGGGTTGATCGCGAGGAGGCCCCATGTCGCCAAACGTCCCGTTTAGCTTGCGCTGGATAACCGGGTTCTCACCCGGTCCATTGTGGTGACGTGCCGGTGCTCGGGTCCCTTCTACCCGACGGTGTCCCCAACTGGCTCATCGCGTTGACCACGGTGATCGGCGGACTCACCATGTTCGTGATCGCGTGTAGCCGGTTCGCTAAGGCAGTAATGCCTCAAAATTCCAAGGACCGGTTGAGCTTTTGGACGGATGCGCGCTCCAAACGGCTGGTCAGCAAGATCGATCGGCGCAATCGTCGTGATCATCGGCGGCACTGCAGCCGCTCAAACTGCCTCGGCAGCCCTGGGAACGTGGTCGCGCGCCCACCTAGGGACGATGACGTCACAACTGGTCAGCCCTCGCCGGAACAGACACCATGACCAAGCTCGAACCGGGTTCCTTTCTGGCCGAGCTCACCGCGGTGGAGATCGACGACCTTGCTGCTCGCGGTCGAGAACGTAGCTACAAGCGCGGTGAGTTACTCTGCCGGGAGGGCGAGGCATCGACCGCGGTCGCCGTTCTACTCGAAGGCAGAGTCAAGGCGTACTCCTTCATCAAACACGGCGGTGAAGTCCTCCTTGCTGTTCGAGGACCGGGAGCACTGATCGGCGAAATGGCCGCCATCGACGAAAAGCCACACTCCGCCACCGTCGCCGCTCTCGAGCCGACCCGGACGATCACCCTCACCCGGGCCGCCTTCCTGGATTTCCTGCAGGCGAACCACCGGGCGTCAGTCGTGATCCTGCGAACACTTTGTCGACTGTGGCGGGAGGCCGACAGCCAACGCGTCGAGTTGGGCAAGTTCGATACGACTGGCCGTGTGGCCGCACGCCTGGTCGAGTTGGCCGAGCGCTTCGGCGTCCCCTACAAGGACCCGACAGCAAAAACACCCAACGGCATCCGGATCACGCTCAACCTCTCGCAGGAGGAGCTCGCCAGCTGGGTCGGCGCATCAAGAGAGGCGGTCAGCAAGGCGCTCAGCACGCTGCGCCGACACGGTTGGATCCAGACAGGGCGGCGTCAATTGATCGTCTACGACCTTCAAGCCCTGCGTAACCAAACCCAGAGCGAGAACATAGGCATCTACCTAGCTGACACCTGACAAGGATCCATCAAGGCCATAAACGCCGGGCAGCGCAATACGCAACGGCAACCCGGTTGCCGCTAGACGCGGACGAAACCAACCGCTGCCGGTACCGGGTCGTCAGGGCGGTTGGCAGGGGTAGCGTGGCTGGGGCCGCTGAGGGCGTGGCCGAGTTCGTGGTAGGTCTCGGCAATGTCGGTGCCCCCGGAGTGGCGCCCGCCACCGGGCACCGTCCATCTTCTGGCAGCCAGGGCACGACTCGGGGATCGGCGGGCGGGCCGCAGCGGCCTCGCGCAGGGCGGTGATCAGCGCGGCCTCGCTGTCCAGGACCGGCTCGGCCGCCTCGGCGACGCGGTAGGCAACCGCGACCACCCTTCGCACAGCCAGCAGGCGGTCGCGGGGTTTCTCGTCGAGTTTGGCGGTGGCGTCGATGAGGTCGCACAGCTCGAAGATCAGGCAGGTGCCGGTCGCCTCGGGCTGAGTGGCGGGGGGCGGAAGGTGGTTCACGAGTTGGGCCTTTCGGTGCGGGTGGTGAGGGCGTCCAGGTGGGCGGTGTCGCGGTAGAAGGTGCGGGCGGCCTCGATGAAGGCGACGGCGAAGCCTTGGGCGAACGGGTCGGCGTGGCGCGGGATGGTGTGGTCGGTCAGCGCGCGGCGGGCGGTGTCGCGTGCGCGCCACAGCGCCTCGACAGGGTCCAGGCCCTCGTGGTCGATGCCGGTTACCGGCTCGTCCCACCAGCTCGCGTTGGCGCGGGCCTCGGCAACAGCGGCGAGCGCGACGACGATGTCTTCGCCTTCGTCGAGGCCGGCGAGCATCTTCGCCTCCGCCTCGCAACGCGCCCGGTGAGCAGCATCGTGGCGGTCACGGATGTAGGTCTCCATGCGGTTCACGGTGTCGTTCTCCTCTTCGCGGTCTTCTCGGCTGCCGGTGGTCCGGCGGTGACCCATGGCCGGGTGGTGATCGGGTGTGTGTGCCGCCGCCGGTGCGCCCTTGCCGGGGGCGCACCGGCGGCGGGTGGTCAGGCGGTGCGGAGGGCGCGTGCGGCGGCGGCGCCGATGGCGTCGGCGGCTGCGGCGGGGTCGGTCAGGGTGACCGGGTACGCACCGTTCATGACTCGCGCTTCGTCGGTGAGCGCCAGCCACAACACGGCGCATCCGGATGCGGTGAGCCGTTCGAGGCGTTTCTGGCCGTCTTTGGGCTGGTCGTCTTTGAACTTGCCGTCGGAGACGATGACCAGCAGGCGGGCGGCGCCGGGGCGGGTGAGCTCGACGGCGGAGTCGAGGGCGTCGACGGCCTGGACGAAGTCTTCGCGGGAGTCGTTTGCGGCGAACTCGGTCACGGCGTTCGGGGTGTGTCCGGGACGGGTGATCGGGCGGACGGTGGCGCCGAAGATGACGGTGGCCGCTAGGGCGTCGGGGATGTGTCCGGCGGCGCGGGCCAGGATCCACGCAGCCGACGCCACCGGCGCGGCCATGGCTTTCATGGACCCGGACACGTCGCAGGCGATGCCGATGCGCAGCGGCGGCGCGGGCACGTGGCGGCGGATCGTGCGGGTGAAGGGTTCGGCGGTCGGGGTGGCACCGGCGGCGCGCTGGGCGTCAGCGGCCAGCGCGCCGCGCATGGACAGCCGTCCGGGCGGGGTGGGTGAGGTGCGGGTGGTGGTGACGCGGTCGCGGTGCGCGGCGGCGCGCAGCTGGCGTGCTAGGCGGCGGGCGGCGGCCTGCTCGTCGGGGCGGGGCGGGCGGGTGCCGGTGGTGCGGGTGCCGCCGCGCGACCCGGTGGCGGCGGTGCTGGCATTGCCGCCGGGTTCGGTGGTGCTGGCGCCGAACACGTCGCGCGCGGCGTTGTCGGCTGCCTGTCGGGCGTCCTTGTCCTGCCGCCGCTGCTGCGCGGGGTCGGGGCCGGGCGCGGCGGGGGCGGGTTCGGCGGCGGCCGCATGAACAGCGGCCATGGTGGCGCCCAGCGCGTCGGCCAGCGGGGAAGGGTCACCCGAGGCGCCCGGTGTTCCGGGCGGCGGGGGCGGGGTGGGGCGGTCGGGGTTGACGTCCAGGATCCGGCACCAGCGCCGCCCCAGGTCCATCATCGCCTCGGCGTCGTCGTCGCCGGTGGCGTGCGCGCGGTGCCACAGCGCGGCCAGCGCACTCAACCGGGTCGGCCCGAGCACACCGAGAACCACCTCGGCCAGAGGATTGGTTTCTGCTGGTTCGAGGATTCCGGCGTCGGTGCGGGCCAGGACCAGCGCGGCGGCCCGTCCGGCGTTCCACGGCGTCATCGCCGCATGCGGCGTCGTCACCGGCGGGGCCGCCGGTGCGCTACCGGACGGCGCGGGCACACCGGGCACGGGCGCGGTCGGGGTGGTCGGGGTGGTCGGGGTGGTGAAGTCGTCCAGGACGAGGCTGGTGGCCGAGGCGCGTAGCCAGCGGCGGTCGGCGGGGCGGCGGCGGATCTGCGCCGCCTCGATCCGCGACTCTTCCAGCGCCATGGCGGCATCGGCTGCGGCGGCGGGCGCACCGTCAGGGATGCTCCAGCGGGTGTGGGTGGCGTGCGCGGCCTCGTGCGTGAGCACGCCCCACAGGGCCGGGTAGCGGTCCCGGTCGGCGGGCCAGGACGGGTCGCACGTGGCCGGATCCTGCCGCAGGTGCCTGCCGTCCAGTTCAATGGTGGCAAGCGACGGGACGAAACAACCGGGTGCGCCTCGCCCGAGGCCGGGCGCGCACTGCACGGTGAGGTCTTCGCGGTCGGTGAGGTCGGTGACCGCGTCGGTGAACGCCGCCGACAACGGCAGCCACGCACCGCCCAGCCCGGTCACCCGCGCGGGCCCCAGACTGGGCACCGTGACCGGGGCGGCGGGTGCGGTGGTGGCCGGTCCGGCGCCGGACGGCGCAGCGGCGGGCGGGGCGGCGGGTGTGGGGATGACGTGCGTTGCCATGGTTCCTCCGTGTGCGTGCGGTCGCCGGTGCGGCGATGTGCGGGGCGGGTGCGGCGGGGTTAGATCTGCCGTCCGAGGGCCAGTGGGGCGACGGCACGTCCGTAGACGGAGGCGATGACCTCGGCGACCACGTCGCGGTCTTCTTCGGGCGCGACGCCGAGAAGGTTGGCCACTGCGGCCTCGGCCCCCAGAACACCGGTCATCTTCTGGAAGGCGATCAGCTCGCGCAGTTGCGGCGCCCACCCGATCTCGCCCGATTCCTGACGGCGGGCCAGGTTGCGTGCGACGCGGACGGCGCGCGGTTCGATGTCCAGCGTGCGGGCCAGGTCATAGTCGGTCGACACCCGGATTTGCGCGGCGAACCGGGACGCCAGCGCCTCGGTGAGGACGGCGCCGTGCACGCCGGGGTTGTGTCCGGCCACGACGTAGAACCCGGCTTTGGCGGTGATGGTTTCGCCTCGGTGCGCCTTGACGGTGATCTGCCGCCGCCCGTCCATCGCGGGATACACCACGGCCAGCACCTTCGGCGAGATGAGGGTGGCGTCGTCGATGAGCAGCGTCCGGCCCTCGGTCATCGCGGTGATCAGCGGCCCGTACACGAACTCGTACCCGCCGCCCGGGGCCTGGGTGTACTCGCCGATGAAATCGGCGACGGCGGTGTCACCGTCCCCGGCGACGGTGATCAGGTCCGGGAACGCCGCCTCGATCAGGGACGTCTTCCCGGTCCCGGGCGGCCCGTACAACATCGCGGGGATCGACGCCTTCCGCAGCCGCTGCAGCGCGACCACGTCCGGTAGGTCCGCCAACCGGCGCGGGTGATAGGTCTGCCCGTTCGGCCGCACCACCGGCCCACCAGCGGCCTTCCCCGACGTGCCTGAGGTGCCGGACGTCGGCGCGGGCGCGGCCTTCGGCGCGGGTGCGGGGGCGGGCACGGCGGCGGGTGCGGTAGCCCCCCGGGTGCGCGACGTTCCGCCGCCCTTGATCGCATCGGCGGTGGTCGTGGTCGCCCGGTACCGGCGCGGGCGCGCCGCCACCAGCTCGGCCTGTCCCCGGTCGGTCAGCACCGTCAGCGCGTTACTAATCGCACCGGCCGACCGGGTCAGCCTCCGGGAGATCTCACCCGGCGTGAACACCTCCCCCGGACGGTCGACCAGGATCGCGGCCACCCTGCGGCGCAGCTCACCCTGCCCCAGGCGACCGGCGCCACCAGGCTCGGGCGCCGTGGTCGCTGCGGTGGTCGGCGCGGTGGTGGTCGTGGTGGCGGGAACGGCGGTCATCGCATGGCTCCTAGCGGTGTGTGGGTCCTAGCGGTGTGTGGGTGGGCGGGACGCCGGGGGCGGGCGGCGGCACGGCGGCCCGCCCCCACATGGCGGTCAGTGCGCGGTCAGCGGGTGGCGGGGCGGCCGGTGGTGGCGGTGAACCGGCGGGGCCGGTCGCACACCAGCTCGGCGTCACCGGACTCCGACAGCCGGTCCAGGGCGTTGGACACCGCACCCGCCGAGTGCCCGATCACCTTCGCGATCTCGTGCGGCGTGAACGCCGCCCCGGGGTTGGCGGTCAGGTGACCGGCGACCTTCGCGCGCATCTCACCCGGTGCCGAGCGCGGCGCACCGGAGGCGTTGCGCGGGCGCCCGTTGGCGGCGGCGCGCACCAGCCGCCGCACCAACCCCGAACCGCTGTAGGCACCCTCAGCCGCCGCCATCGCGGCCGCACCGTCCCCGGTGTCCAGCGCGGTCAGCGCCGCCGTGATGGCGTCCTGCAGCCCAGTCAGCGCGTCCCGCGCCTCAGCGACCGCCGCCGCATCCATCCCGGCACCGGTGTCCCCGGCGTCCGCGTCCCCGGTGGAGGTGCCGGTCGGCGCGTCGGTGGCGGGCGCCTCGGTCGGCGCGTCCTGTCCGGCGGCGGCGGGGTCGGTGGACGGCGCGTCAACGGTGACCGGGGTGTCGCCGATGGCGTCCGCGTCACCGGTCGGCGCGTCCGGCATGTGGTCGGTGGTCGGGGTGTCGTCGGTGGCGGCGGTGACCGGGTGCCAGGTGTCGGGCTGGCGCTTACCGCCGTCGCGACCGCCACGCGTCCGGGTGGCGCGCCCGTCGCGCTCCAGGGTGGTCAGCGTCCGCGTGACGGTGGCGCGGCTGACACCGGACGCCTCCGCCAGCGCGGTGACCGTGGTCCCGGGGTTGGCCGTCAGCGCGTCCCACACGTCCCCAGCCGCGCCGGACGGGCGCGCCCCGACCGTGACAGCGGTAGCGCCGTTCCCGGCGTTGTCGGTGCCCGTGACGCCGTTTCCGGTGACGCCATTCCGGGTGATGTTCTTCGCGGCCATTTCGTCTCCCATTCGATGTGACCGGCTACCGAATTTCCGGCGCCGTTCCCGTTCATCGGAGCTCGACCATTTCTCGATGCAACGCCACCAGGCAAGCACCTTCGGCCACTTTTTTATTCACCTCAACGGCTGAACTACCTAACCAATCACACCCGCACCCACTAAACCCACCGGGCGGTAAAGCAGATTTGCACCAATTCATGACCGGCACCTTCGCCGCGTGCCCACCTTTTCGAGATCGGCTCACCAAAAGGTGCGGCGCGCCGGAACGGGTGACGCCTCACGCGAGGTGTTTCGCGCCTCTTCTCACCTCAACGACTCACCGACCGCCCGGCAACCTCACGCCTCGGGCGCGACCGGCCTCAAGCCAGGCCGCCCCGGCCGCGGGCCGGCCCGCAGGCGATATCAGGCGTTGGAGGGCGGAGCATGGCAGCAGTCAGTGGCAGCCGAGAGGACGACAGGAAGGCCACATCACCGAACACGCGGACTATTACCAGGGGTCGGCCTGGTGACGAGTCGGGGCCACGAACAGAATATGCACCACCCCGGCGACCTGCCCAGATGCGGCAAGCACGGTCTTCTGCCCATAGACAGAACCCCGAAGAGAACCCCGAGAAGAATCCTCAAAAGAAGACCGGAAAGACGCCACCTCTAGCCATGCCACACGGCGGATATAGCCGCACAAACCGACACAGACGCACGTGGACCCCGTCCACGGGTCCGCTGATGCGGACCTGTGGACGGGGTCTCTGGTGCGAGCGGTGTTCTTCTCTATGCTGTCCCCGAGGGGCCAGCCTGGTATCAGCAGGCTGGGCCCTCCCTACGACACCAGGGTCACGGGCTGTCTCGGGCCGTTCTGGGTGGGGCGGCGGAGGTCCATGTCGGCCCAGACGGTGAAGCCGTCGTCGGAGCTGCCGTGCACGCCCGTCGCAAGGGCGAGCTTGGAGACCGTGAGCAGGCCGTATCCGCCTACCTGCGGCTCGCACCCTGGCGCCTCGGACTGGATCGTGGGCACGCAGCCTCCGCCCAGGTCGGTCACCGCGATGTAGGCGATGTCGGCCAGCGTGACCTCCAGGCCGAACCAGCCACGTTCGGCCCCTGACCGCGAATGCCGGACCGCGTTGGTGCTCAGTTCCGCGACCACCAACGCCACGTCCTCCTCACGCCCGGTCCCTTCGAACAGCGTCGCCGCGAACACCCGCGCCACAGGCACCTGATCGGCCCGGCCGGGGTAGACCCGACGCCACCGCATCGGCTCCGAACCCCGCTGCCATTCACTGGGAGAACACAAACCCCAGGTTCCGTTTTTCACTTTCCCCGTTTCCTTTCTTCGATCACGTCAAGTAACGTGACGCAACCGAATGACGCGATTGACAGTGCCCATTAATGAGCACCTCTTACGCCGGGTCAAGTGTCAACTACCGCCACTGGTTCCGTGGGACAGGTGCGGTCAACGAGGGGTGCCTCATGGAAGTTGGGCGGCTGGGAGCCTACGGAGAAGTTCTTCCGTAGCACGGTTACTGTTTTCGGCTGCCGCGAGCAGTTCGGTTCTCAGTGGTTCCGGTATGGCCCCCTGGCCGAGGCCGGCAGACTGCACAGTTGAGACAAGATGTGCCTGTTGGGCTGCGGTGAACCTTCCCTTGAGATCGGGATTTCGAAGGAGGTCTCGCGCAACGTAGCCGTCCTCGACGTCCGGAACCTCGCTAACGATCCGACTGACTATTGAGGCACCGTCATCGGGGTCTTCGCCACCGGCGAGGCAGAGCGCGGTAAGGGCAATGCGGACACGGAAGGTCGCAAGTTCCGGATTCGGCTCCAGGGCCAGGTACTCCTGGACCGGAGTCGTGTCTGCGGCCCTCGGCGGGCGTCCGGCAGCGCGTAGGCAGAACATGGCCAGACACGCCGCCACGGCCCGTTCCCACGCCTCCGAAGCGGCGCTTTGTTCGACGGCCGCCGAGGCTGCTTCCGGGTCTCCGGTGAGCGCTTGGGTGATGATTGCGGCCTGCCGTCCGTCCAGGAGCCGGCGGCCGACACCCCGATACTGCTGTGCGAATGCGGCCGCTTGCTTCCACCTGCCCGCTGTGACCAGGGCGCGGACGCCATCGGCGAGCATGACACCCCATAACCATTGGCGCAGGTCGCGGTGCTCGTGCCCGGAGCCGGTCAGCTCGCCGAACGGGAGCTCCCGCCCGTCGATCCTTGCGGATTCCCTCGCCTGGACGGCCCGATACAACTCTTCGAGCTGGTTGCAGGCTGCTTCCGGATTTCCAGCACGCATGAGGAGCCGGGAGAGGTTCACGAGGGGTTCCAGCGCGTATCTTGCCGTTCGCGCGGTCAACGGCCGAGCGCGTATGAACAGCTCGAACTGCTGTCGGCACAGGGAGCCGGCGAGTTCGGGCATGCCGCAGTCGCTGGCGATCAGGGCCGCCCGGTTCTGTGCCGCCGCAGCCGCCGCGAGGCGATCAGTGGCGGCGGTTGCTTCGGTGGCGGTCCGCGCGAAGTCGGTGACCTCCCGGATGCGCTCCTCGATCGGCCGGCACGCTGGCCTGGTGCGAGGAACGAGGGGGAACGCTCGTGCAGCCTGGCTTAGGGCGGGTGTCATTGCCAGGTGATGGTGAGGCGTGTGTTCGGACGCTCGAAGATGAACCTGCCGGGTATCGGCTCGACCGTGTGCGCCGCCGCTTCGGCCGGCTCGATCTCGAACTCGACGGGCCGGGATCTGTAGTCCTGGTCCCAGGTACCGATGGCGTCCGCCACACGGTCGGCCAGGGCGCGTCCGGTCGGGCCGTGACCGATGACTCCAACCTCGTACATCCGGCGGTTGCCGCTTGCGGCCTCCGGATCCTGTGGGCGGAGGGTGAGATACGCGAGGTCGCCCTTGTCGACCACTGCCATAGCGCCCCAGCCGAACTGGGGGCGGACCAGTCCTTCGTCGACCGCCGTCCGGTCGACCGGCATCCGGCTCAACGCGTTGTCCATGACGCAGGTGAGCCAGAGGTCGAGCCACTCGAATGATTCGTCCGCCCTGAACAGCACTCCCGTCCAGGCCTCGCTGCGTGGGGTCTCCAGGACGCCGCTCAGCAACGACTCGTCCGCGGTCTGCTCTCGGTTGGTGTGAAGGCACACTTTTCCGTCGGCGGTCAGATGAATTATGCGGCGCGCGTCATCGGCGATGCCCCGCAAGGGCATGAAGGTGCACAGCAGGCTGTTGCGGCTCAGCCAGCGTCCGTCGCTGCCGCGTTCGAAGGCGATCGAACGGGATACGCCGCCGCGGAGCCGCAGTGGTACGACGAGTCGGCCGCCGGGGGCGAGCTGGTCCAGCCACGGCAAGGGCAGGTCACCCGCTCCGACTGTGGCGATGATCCGGTCATAGGGCGCTCCTTCGGCGTGGCCGTGCGCGCCGTCGGCGAGTAGGACTCGGACGTTCTTGGTACCGGCGGCGGTGAGGCCGTTCCGGGCGCCCGTGACGATGTCGTCGTCAACGTCGATCGTGGTGACCTGGCCTTCGTCCCCTACCAGGTGCGCGAGGAGGCCGGCGTTGTATCCGGTACCGGCCCCCAGTTCGAGGACGCGCTGACCGGGTGTCGGCTGGAGCTGTTCAAGCATCATCGCGACGACCGTCGGCTGGGACGCGGCGCTGATCGAGACGCCGGAGCCGTCCTGCTTGGTGTAGACGGCATCGTCGGCGTAGGCCTGCTCAAGCGGAACGCCAGGAACGAATGCGTGCCGGGGAACGGCGCGAAGGGCGGCCTCGACCTGCTCGCTGCGTACCGTCCCGTTGTCGCTCAGCTCGTCAACGAGGGCGTTCCGCAGGCTGGTCGCGGCCTCGGTCAGGTCGAGGGTTCGGCTGGTCTGGATGTCCACCTCGGGGACACTAGGGTCATCGCCGTCCACGCCTGGTTTTGACGCGCCGTCGTGCAGGGTTCCCATGACTACCTCGCTTGTCAGTATGGCCAGAGTGTGTTGATCGATGTAGGGCAGGCCAAGGCGGTTCCACTGGAAGATCACGTGGTGGGTCAGGACGGCCCGCAGTCCACGTTCGAGTACTCCGAGCCCGGCGAGTTCGGCCAGTCGTTGGCCTGTCTGCTCGAAGACCGCGATCCAGGGGGTGATGTCGGCGAGAGGACCTCGGTTGACGAGGTCGCTGCCTGGCCCGACGTCGACGGTCATGAGCTTGTGCGCGGCCGTCCTCAGCCGTGCGGACGGGGAGCTGTCGAGCTGTGCGGGACGTTGCCGGGCGACGCGGCTCCAGACGTCTCCTTGCTCGTACCAGTCTTGTCCGGCGGCGCGCATCAGTACGCTGCACAGCAGGACGCCCAGCTCCCGACACCCTAGAGTCCGGCTGGCCGGCGGTCGGGCCAGGTGCGTGAGGACGTGGCGGCTGTCGTGATGGAACAGCTCGTGGGCGACTTGCATGCCGGCCTCGCCGCCGAACGCGACTGATTCAGGCTCATAGGTGCCGGTCCTCCAGCCGGAGAGCCGGTTCTCCAACGTCGCACGGTTCAGGACGTCGGTGAGGTACGGCAGGGCGGAACCGTCGGCGGGGAGGTAGCGAACTCGCCACGACGGCGCCTTGCGGATGAAGAACCAGCGGCGGATCAGGCCGTGTTCTTCTGCGCTGGCCAGCGCGGGTCGCAGGACGTTCACCGCAGCGTCCTCGGCCGTGTTCCAGTCGGGGAAGTCGATGACGACCTGCGGCCAGTCGCCGGTGTCCATGGTCGTTCCTTCCTCAATGGTCCTGCTCAGGCGATCAGTAGGCATGAGTCCCAGCCGGAGACGGGCGGCGAGCCGGAGAATGCGGTGTGGAGGGCGAGGGCGATGCCTGCGGCCCCTTCGAGGAATCCAAAGCATCCACCGGGTGGCTGAAGGAGTTCCGCGGCGAGTTGCTCCGCATCGGTCTCGTCCTCGATCAGCGCTTGCAGCAGCGGCGGCTGGAATCTCGCCATGGGGATGCTCGCGTCGGCGGCACAGCGGGTCACGATGTGCAGCAGGCCCGCGTGGCCGTGGCACAGCGACGCATCGGTTATCGCGGCGAGTTGCGACGGATGGGTGAGCGCGCCGACCACGGCGCGCTCGGCCACATCCTGCCGTGCGTGGTCACCGATGGCGAGGGCCGCCAACTGCTGTGCACGCGCTACGCCTGCGGTTCCGTAGCACCAGGAGGGACGCGATGGCTTCGACGGGGTCGGCTGGGCGCCGCTCAGTTGCGCACGGGTGACCCAGTGCGGCCACCAGGGACCGGAGCCGTCGTCCTGGCACCATCGGTCGAGCCAGGCGCAGATGCAGACGATGGCTTCGGCCTGGCCGTCCACGGCCTTGCCGTCTCTCAACGTCAGGGCGAGCAAGGCGAGTGGGCCGCTGATTCCGTGCGCCATGCCGGTGTTCGCGTGACCGCCCGGGAACTCGGCGGAGAGGCGTCCCGAGGGCGCGAGGGTGGTCCACCAGCCGGGCAGCAACTCGTTGTGATCGTTGACGGGCTCCATGAGCCGAACGAGGTAGGTCAGGATCTCGCCGAGTAGCTGGCCGTTGGTATCGCGCTGCCGCAGATACCCGCCGATACCGGTCAGACCGCGGATGGCGTCGAGTTCGGCCAAGGCGGGAAGCTGGCCGGCGTCCATGCGAGCGTGTGCGGAAACCAAACGGCGGCGGGTTTCACCGGCGATGTTACGGTCGAGGGTCTCCAGTGCACGGGCATACCTGCCGAGTTCACCGCCAGCGGCGTGCAGGGCGAACGCGACCGCCGGTGCTCCGTAGTGCAGGTGGGAGCCTTTGCTCGCGCTCACGCCGTCGACCACCGCGGCGTCGAGCCATTGGTGCGCCCGCTGCCACGATCCCAGGCCCGCGTAGGCGCGTTCGATGTGCAGCAATGCGACACCGGCCGCACCGACTGCGAGGGATTGAGGCCACCACCCGGCACGCAATCCCATAGCGCGGACTTCGGAAGGTGAGGACAGTCGCTCGGCGACGCCGTCGGCCACGGCTCGGGCCGCCCCCTCGTTGAGCGGCGTCATCCTTGTCTCCTCGTGCGGCGAGCCGTCCAGGCTTGGGCGGCAGCGCGGGCGAGCCGGAGACAGGCGCGTTCATCGTCGGGGTCGAGGCCAACGGCTCGCATGTGGTGAGCGTGCAGCAGGGAAGCAAGGACGGTGTCAGGGTCGGCGCTTTCGGCCCCGTGGAGGAGAGCGCTGTAGGCGGCCAGCGCCCGGTCCCGGGATCTCCATGAACTCACGATGGCTCGGCCGCCGGGGAGCGCACGCAACCTGGCCCAGTCGTCCGTCGGGTCGGCCAGGCGCACGGCTTCGTTCAGTATGGCGCGAGGTATCGGCATAGGTGCCTTGGCCGTCGTGTGCCGGGCTATCCACGACACCCCGAGTTCTGCGCTGCCCATGAAAGCGACGGCGATCGCGAGGAACTGGGCTGCCGTGAGCGCTTGAGGGTGGGTTCCGGACGGTTCGGCAAGTTGGGTTGTGACAGCGAGCGAATCGGCACCGAACACGGCCTCTGCCGCCGCCATCAGAGGCCCGCCTCCCCAACGCCCCGTCTCGGGGTAGTAGGTGGCGAACTCGACGTCACGCAGGAGGCCCACGCGTCGAAGTTGCTCCGCCCACGTACCCACACGGGCCGCAGCTGGCCCAAACTCCGACGCGCCGGACAAGGCGATCCGGAGGCGAACGTGCGGCTCAGGGGCTTGGTAGCGGATGAACCACCAACTGGGCTGCTCATCCCAAGCGGCAAGAAGGGCGGGGACGTGCCGGGCTATCAGTTCGGATTGGCGGTCTGGAGACCCGTACAACTTGGCGAGCAACCAGGCCGATGCTCCGGGTACATGTCCATCGCCACGTCCGGCCACCTGAACACCAATGGGCTGACGCGCCTGGGGGGCGCGGGTGGTTGTCAGTTGGACAACGACCTCGTGGGCGCGTCCGTCGCACCATCCGTAAGCATCGGCTTCTTCGAGGACGGCCGTCCTTGCCGCCCGCAGGCTGGCACGGAGCAGTGCGAGTTGCCCTCGGTCAGCGAGGTTCAGCGGCAGCCGACGATCCCCTTGCGCCAGCAGAACCGCGCGAGGAAGCCGCCGGCGGGCGCTCCACTGCTGGAAGGCGGCTCTCCACTGTGGCCAAGGGACGTCTTCCGCCGGGAGATCCGCCGCATCGAGGATCCAGCGCGCCGGCGAGAGGATTGTGTGCCGGTATCGAACCCGTGGCAGGAACGGCAGGCAACCGGCCGCGCCCCAGTCGAACCCCGTGACGACGGCGGTCTGTGCTCTGCTGATCTCCGCGAGGAAACGGGCGATCGGTAGAGTGCGCGCCCGTAGGTCGAGAGCATGCGGCACCACCGGTTCGACAAGCCGCCCCAGGCTCATGGAGGCCAGGTAGAGCCGTTCGCCGTCGCAGCCGACCGCCAGGTCGTCCACTGGAACCGGAGTACTGGCTCCCCCCGGGTGCTCGCCCAGGCTGACGACGTACGGCAGCAACTCGGGGACACGACTGACATTCCCAGCACTGTCGTTGAGCGGAGCGAAGGAGAGCTGCACGGGCAGCGCATCAGCGTCTTGCGTTGGAAGCTTCTCGAACGCGCGTCTCACAGGTGCTTGGTCGGCGCGGTTGAGTGTGCCAATGAACCGGCCGATCATGGTGGCTGCGCCTCGGGAGATTCCGGTGACGGCGAGGGAGAAGTCGCCGTCGTTTGCCGCTGTCACCGATGCCGCACGCAAGTGGAAGGACATCTCCAGGTGGGCCGGCCACTGTGGCGTTTCGTCCGGCGCGAGTTGTTCGAGTGTCCTCTCGTCTAGGACGACCTCGTCCTGCCCATCGAGGACGGCCGCCTGCGCCAGCGCCATCATTCGCTCATCACGTTCGGACACTCGCGGACGAGGTTGGGACGGAGCGCCCAGATATCCAGCCGGGAACCCAAGCCCAACATCCGGATTCACCAATTCCAGGACGGGGACGAGCGTGCCGATGCCATAACGCTCGAAGAAGCGGGTGTGGTAGGTCTGCCATGCTGGCGTTCCGAGCGGATGGGCGGTCAACTGGGCGAGCACGGAAGCCGCGGCTTCCGCCTCGCGTGCGACGTGGCGAGGCAGAACGAGGCGGCTGTCGAGATGCAGGTCCAAGGCGATCGGCGGGGCGGGCTCGGTGCTGAGATCCGTCATCCGGGATGCGACGTTGGTCCTCGTACGTCGCCTGGTCGCAGGCTCGGCGGTGTCGTTGTGCCGCGCCAGTTCACCCTGGACTTGGCGTAGCTGAGCCAACTGATCCCTTGCCTGCGGAATGTCGTCCACCGGGGCGGCTTCGAGTTGCTCGATCACATGCCCGAGCACATCGACGACCGTGGCCGGCGGACGGAGACTGGTGATCAGAACATGCTGTTTCACCAGGTCGGTGAGCATCCCGGCGATCGACGGCAACGGCGCTGAAGGAAACTCGGCCGCGAGTTTCGCGGCGAGTTCGTCGCACCGAATCGGCGACCGGGCAGCTTCGACGGCCAACTGGACCGCCGTCGTGTGTCGAACAGAGACCTCGGCCGCAGCAGAGCGGTCCCGGTCATGGTTCCGAGGCGGATACGGCACGATCAATCGATCGCCGCGCTGAGAACACAGGGCGTTGGCTACCAGTTGGAGTCGCAAGAAGAGTTCCCGGCACGATTCCAACTGCGTGATCACGTCCGCCAGCCAGGCCCCGCTGGGGCGTGCGACAACACGGTGGTGATCGCCCCAGCGCCATGTCAGCCTCTCGCCGAACGACGCCGGGGCCACCCCGGCGAACAGGCCGAAGGGGGTGGCCCGACCCGTCATCCGCAAGAGGTATCGAGCCACAGACGACGTTGCCCGCCGTACCCGTCGGACGTCAGGAGTATCCGCTGCGAAGATCGCCCGCACTTCCCGCGCGAGCACGGGGCTGGCATGGCCGATCGCGTCGGTGACTGCGTCGATCGTCCAGACATTCCGCAGCCACGTGAGCCACTGGGCGACGTGTGTCGGAGTGTCGCCGGCGAGATCGGGGCACGCGGGCAACGGTAGTTCCGTCAGTGCGGCGGCGCGTAGGAACGCCGAGTCGCCGCATCGATACAACCGGCCGTCCATCGTGCCCTTCCTCGCCCGAACGTTGATGCCTTGGCCCAGGTAGCGCCGAGAGCCTGAGCGCCCGGTGCAGTTCGCCGGTTTCAGCCGACGTTGGTGGCGCAGGCCTTGGGGCAGGAGCTGCCGCAGTTGTCGTCGGTCAGGTTGATCAGGGAGGCGGCGGCGTCGCTGGACTCAAGGACTCGGATGTCCAGGTCGAACGGGTCCTCGTTCGCCGTCTGCCCTGCGGCCGAGAGGGGCTCCATCGTGCTGTGGCTCATCTGCTGGTCCTTCCGTTCGTTGGAACGCTCGGCAAGCACACGCCCTCGTTGCTGCTGACACTCGGCGATGGCCGCGGCTCCAGCAGCCGCTGAACCGAGGGGCGATGCAGTGCGACGTTAAGAGCGGTGGAATCGGCGAGGCGATGAGTGTGACCAGATGTGACGGGTCACTTTTCGTCATCCAGGGAGTCGACGGCGTTCTGAAGGAGTCTCCGGGCGCGTGCCCCGTAGACGGCCTCGTCCGCCAGCGAGCCGAAGACCTGCCCGTACATGGCGATCTCGCGCGGGTTGGTGATGGTCAGGTAGCCGGAGACGAGTTCGACGCTGACCTGGTCGCCGTCGTAGATCCAGAAGTCCTCGGCGGGGCGGATCTCGCGGTCGGGCCTCATCGGAACGATCCCCAGCGACACCGATGGCCGGGCGCCCGCTTCCGCAAGGTAAGCGAGTTGCTCCCGCATCACATCCGTGCCGCCGATCCCCGTCCGCAGCACCGACTCCTCGACCAGGAACGCGAACGTGTGTCCGGGCCGGTGGAGAAGCCGCTTGCGTTCCATGCGAACGGCGACAGCGGCCTCGACATCGTCGATCAGCCCACGGCGCTGCCGGACCGCCTGCAGCACGGCCCGGGTGTAGTCCTCGGTCTGGAGCAGGCCGGGCAGCAACCACGACGAGTAGGACCGGAATACGCGCGTCCGCTCGAACAATGGGAGGACGGACTCCTGCGCCCGCTTCAGCCCGCCGCGCTCCATGCGACGCCACTCGACCCACATGCCCTCGGCGGTCCGCAGCGACGCGACCAGGTCGCCGGCCTGGTCGTCGACTCCGCACACGCGGCACCACGTCCGGATGTCCTCGGCGGAAGGCGAACGGCGAGCGTGCTCGATGTGGGAGACCCTCGTCCGATCCCATCCAGCTTCGGCGGCGAGGGCCTTGGCGGTCAGGCCCGCCTCGCTGCGGATCTCCTTCAGCTGATCGGCAAGCGCTTGCCGGGCAGCCTGTGCTGACGACGAGGGCGAGCGGGGCATGGTGGCAGGTCCAGTGGCGCCGGTCAGGCCGGCTTGTACTCGTCGTGCGGGATCGCCCGTTCCCAGACGGCCTCGAACGCCGTCAGACACAGCGACACCAGGGCCGGCTCGTCGCGGTTCTCGGGCTGCTTGAGCGATGAGCCGTCCCCGGCGAAATGGTTGAACTGCACCATCCGATCGTCGAACACCCAGTAGTCGTTCAGGGGCACGACCAGATCGAGCGCCCGGCAGCGGGGCAGCCACCGCACTTGCTCGCCGGCGGCCACGTTCATCGGCGTGACGCCGTACTCGAACCGGATGTAGTCGGTGACCGGCTCGGAGACGATCCGGGCACGGCGAACGGTCACACCACGGGTGACCAACGGTGCCACGAGGTCGATCCAGTCGTGTCCCCATTGGATCGGGTCGAAGTGATCGCCGTCCCGCCACCGCAGGTAGTCGGGGTTAGCCGGGGTGTAGACGTCCCGCTGCTCCAGGTGCACGGCCGAGAACCGACACCCGGTCAGCAGAGAGGTGAACGACTCCGGGACCCGCGCCCCGGCCTCGTCATTCGCCGTGGCGGCCTGGCCCGCGCCTCCCTCGCTCGTACGTGCCATTGATCGCCTCCAGGATGATGTCCTTCATCACCGGCGGCAGCTTCACCACCACCTCGTGCTCGCCGATCGGGCTGTGCCCGGCGACCTCGGCCAGCGCCCGCGGGTCGGTGACCCGCTCGCCCTGGAACCAGACGTCGCCGGTGTCCTCATCGACGTAGACGGCCGGGCACTCATTGGTCGGGGTGTCCGGCGTGATACCAACGAAACTTAGTCGCACGACAGCCTCCAGCGTCGCAAGTGTGACCAAGGGTGACGCCCGCCTGCTCGACTTTCACCCGCGCCCCGACCGCCGTCAAGTCTCCGAACGGACGGACCTTTCAACCGCCGTGGAACATTCGGGAGGCGGTCGAGTGGTGCGGAAGATGAGGTCTTCAAGCCGCGAAATCCCAGGTCGGATGGATTTTACTGCGAGAGAATCGGGGACTGAGTCATCACTTCGAACCGCATCCAGCGCGCCTCGTGAACGCACCGGAAACCTCGTCGCGCCCGGTTTCCGAACCGGGGCCAGGGAGGAGCCGGACGGCTGCGATGAGGTGGGCGGCAGCCCCCAGAGTGTCAGCGATCGGGCACAGTGGCTCGCACCAGCGTCCGACGATCACGCCACCGCGGTACGCCGTTCGCCGCCACTGCCAGTACAGGACGTCTCTGCCGGGCCACGGCAAACACCAGACGGTCCGGCTGGACCGCGGATCGGCGCCGACGAGGCGGGCCGACACCGAGACGGTGGGCGGTGCGCATTCCCATGCGCTGGCGGCGCACAGGCCCGCATCACTGAGGTTGTCGACGAGATCGCGCGCCAGGTCGAACCGATCGCGCGGGACGAACTGAAGCCCGCGAACCAGCCGCTCGCCACCGGTTCCTCGGTCGTGATGCCTGGTCACAGTGGTCAACTCCCTGGCAGCGCGAACGCGACGGCCTTGCCGGGACGTCCGGTCGAGGAGACGATCGTGGGGTAAGCCTTGCACCGGCCGCCCGACAGCCGGTGGACGATGGCCAGGCCATGGCCGCTGTCTTGCGGCGCCTCCTCCAGAACGCAGTCCGACGCCTCGGTCCGGTGCAGCTTCTCGAAGATCTCCGGGATGCCGAACAGGTCATCATCGCCGTCGACGACCTCGCACCAGGCCGGACGTCCAGCGACGATCACGAAGCGGATCTCGTAAGGCCCGCTGGCGTAGGAGACGGCGTTGGCGGCAAGCTCACCAACGGCCAGCTCGGCGTCGTCAACGTCGCTCTCGTCCGCGCCGACGTTCCGCAGGACTTCCCGGACCGCGGCCCTGGCGTGACGTGCGGTCCGTTCGTCCGGCAGATCATGGGCCTCCAGCCGGAAACCGGCGCACTCCACCCCTTCGATCACGAGTTCGTTGGTCTGTCCGGCCATCACCTCCTGCTCGGGCCTGGGGGAATCCGCCACAACCACACCTCCTGAACGGTTCTGGCTGCCTGGCAGCCCGCTGACCATGTCTGAGTGTCAGAACAGTGACGCAGAGTCAGTGAGGCGCCAATCGTGGCGAATCCACGAATCTGCAGAAACCGTGGAACAGACACGGAAACCGACTTCGAACCCGTGGCTGATCCGCCAGACCGCCGTGCGCGCCCGTCAGGAAGGGGTTCGGGCCGATCAGCGCCGTCTACGCTGAAGACCACTGGAACCCGGCCTCGGCGGAACAGCGTGGGGAGAACGAATGGCCCGAGGAGAGCACGCACCGTCCTGCGCACGCCGGTGGCGCGAGCGGGCCCAAGCCGAGGAGTGGCGGGCGTGGAAGCTGGTGCAGGCCATCCACCACTGCTGCGGGGTGAGCCTGCTCAAGGCACACCGCCTCGCCCAAGGCTGGACGGGACAAGCCGCGATCGACCACCTGACCGAGCTGTGCAAGCGCGAGCAACTCGGGGAGCCGCACGCCAACATCGATCTGCTGAACGTGTGGGAGAACGGCCGGGGCCGTCCACGACCTGACACCGTCGACCGGCTGTCCAGGCTGTACCGGGCCAACCCCATCCGGCTCGGCCTAGCCGCCGACTATTCAGACGATGCCGTCCCCGGCGAAGCCGCGGTCATCCCCGTCCCACGCACGCCACCGCCCTCGCTTCCCACCTCGCACGTACCGGTGCTCACCCCAAGCGCGCTGCACAATCCCGGGCCGTCGCACGAGTCCAAGGATGAGACCAGCCGTCGGGCCCTGTTCAACGACGTCCTTATAGGGAGCGCTCGCACCTCCCGTGGCCGCCTGCTGGCGGAAGTGGACGCGCTTCGACAGCAGATGGACCGCACCCTGGCCTCCGGCACGGTCACCGAGGACCAGATGGACCGTCTTGAGGAAACGGTCCTGCGGTGCCGCTGCGACTACCTGATCACGCCGCCCCTGCCGATGTTGTGCCAGCTCATGCTGGAGTTCAGCGATGTTCGCAGCCTCGCTTCCCAGCGGCAATCAGGTCCGATCCAATGCCGGCTCTCCCGCGTCGCCGCCGCACTGGCGATCCTCAGCGCGGACGCCCTGATGAAGCTGGGCGACATACGCCAGGCCCGTGCCTGGTACGGGACCGCGAAGACGGCCGCCGACGACACCGGCGACCCCCAACTCCGCGCGCTCGTCCGGGCACAAGAGGCGATGCTGCCGTACTACTACGGCGATCCAGCCGAAACCGTCAACCTTGCGAGAGAGGCCCAAGCCCTTGGCCGCGCCAAGCCCTCTTCTCCCACGGCACTCGCCGCAGCCGCCGAAGGCCGTGCGCTGGCCCGCATCGGCGACCAGCAAGGAGCCATCGCCGCGCTCGCCCGAGCACAACAACTCTTCTCCCAGATCAAAGGCCGCAACACCGGAGCACTGGCCTTCGACTTCACCGAACAGCGCCTCTACCTGTACATGAGCGGCGCCCACGCGCACCTACCCGACCTTCAACGCGCTCAAGCAGTCCACGACACGGCCTCGGCCATGTGCCGCCCAACCAGCCCGGGCATCGATCCGGCGCTGATCAAACTGGACCGGGCGACAACACTCGCCCGCTGCGCGAGGGAAGCCGAGGCCTGCGAACTCGCAACCCAGACCCTCCTGGCACTGCCACCGGAACAACGAACGACCATCGTGTTCGTCCGCGCCCGCGACGTCCGCTCCGCCATCCCTGCCAACCGCCGGCGCGACAAGGCCCTGCACACCTTTGAAGAGGCCCTGGCCTTGGACTCCGCCACAATCCACGGTCATCGAGATGTCTAACCAACTCACCGGCGCGACCGACCTCCGCCAGCGCGCCCACCAAATACTCGACGAGGCGTGTAGCCGGGTCGGCCTCGACCCGACCGGCGCCGAGCTCCTCCGGCTGCGCAGCAACGCGGTGTTCAAACTCCGCGCGCCGATCATCGCGCGGATCGCCACCGCCCCCACAGCCGCCGAGCGGCTCCCCGCCGTCCTAGCGGTCACCCGCTGGCTCGCCGACCGCGCCTTCCCGACCGTCCGCCCGGCCGACGGCATCACCGAACAGCCCATGAACGTCGACGGCGCCACCGTCACCTTCTGGCACTACATCCCCACCGCACCTGCCCCCGCCACAACAGCCGACCTCGGCCGGCTACTCCGCGCACTCCACACCGGCCCGACGCCACCCTTTCAACTCCGGACGCTGATAGACCCGCTGGCGAGCATCCGCGCAACCGTCCAACACCAACCCGGCGTCCTCGATCACGACGATCAAGTCTGGCTCAGCGACCGCATCGCCGGCCTCACCGGCGCCTGGCGCACCCTGCCGTTCCGGGAGCCACCGACACTTCTGCACGGCGACGCGTGGATAGACAATCTCCTCCGCCACCAGGATGGCCACGTGATCCTCGGCGACTGGGACAGCGTCGCCCTCGGCCCCTGCGAGTGGGACCTGATCCACAGCTACCACGGCGAACGCCGCTTCGGGCTCTCACCTACAGACGTCGACGACTTCGCCACTACCTATGGCGACGACCTGCGCGAATGGGACGGCTACGAGTCACTGATGCAGATCCGCGACGTCTACGCCATCGGCATCCACATCCGCAACGCCCCCGGCGATCCCTTCTCTCATCAAGAACTAACCCACCGTCTCAACTGCCTAAGATCTGGTGACACCCGCACCCGCTGGCACATGAAAGATGCCTAACCCTGCACAGGCACTCTCATAGTCATGAATATTTACTCCTTTGAAGATCACAAGCAGTCGGCACTACGTCAGGCGCGAGCCATCGTTCGAGATTATCGAGATACGCCATTACAAGAGGTTATCGAGCAAGCGCCAAAGCATGGCGTAAGCGTACTCCCCTGGTGCTGGACCGATTACATGACGTCAATTCTTCAGGAAGAAGGTGTATCTCAAATCAATCAATTCGGCGCGCTATCTGCGCGAATCCTAATCACCTGGAAAGGAAGTGGACGAAAGACTGTAGTCAATCTTATTGCAGCGTACATTATGGCCATGAGAGGAAGTCCTGTCGCGTCGACTGTAGAAACCTACAATAAACTTGATCGGCCGGCACTCCTCCTAGCCGCCAGACAAATGCAAGAGAAGCGTGCCATCAATGAGCTGCAGGACTTGCTTGCGGAACTAGGTGCGGTCGGTTCCTCAAGCAAGGCGACGGTGAATCAAATAGCCATACTCTCGAAGTCACTACCATCGAACCAGCCGCTAGCAGAGTTTTTGCCAACGGCGGAGTATGTCGTTGGGCAAGTCAACGAATGGTGCGTCAGCAACCGAACGCGAACAACACTCAAGGCGCACGGGATAACCAGCGTCAATCAACTGAGGCAACTGTCCATCACAGATCTGCTCTCGTTTAGAGACATTGGACGAGCCTCCATCGCTGAGATCATTGCGGCCCTCGCATTGGCAATCAGTTGAGTGACTTTGAAAATTAACCGGACTGACGAAACGTGTGGTCAGCAAGGACTTTCAACAGCCCCGTATTCCCTTCAGATCGAGTGGAGGGGGTCGTCGTAGCTGCCATAAAGTGGTCACCCCCATCGCCTTTTGAACGCCATGCTGATCAGCCGCGCCGCAGGCACCGACTCCCCGCCGGTTGGTCAGAGGTCATCGAGGCTGATTTCGTGCATGGTCCCGTCGGGCCCTGTTTGGGGCCCTTGTGTTGTTTCCGTGGGTGAGTGATCAGGTTCGTCCGGGGAGGGGTGGGCAGAGGCCGCCGCGGGTGAGGGCGGCCATGGCGATGAGG
>NZ_JBICUS010000041.1:0-17969 GCF_043198455.1 Spirillospora sp. NPDC048824
GGTCCCATCCCGAACCCGGAAGTTAAGCCCTTCAGCGCCGATGGTACTGCATGGGAGACTGTGTGGGAGAGTAGGACACCGCCGGACTCATATTGCAGAAAGGCCCCGCCGACACCGGCGGGGCCTTTCTCATTTCCCGGGTGGTTCGGTCTCTCTTAGTGCTCTCGCGTAGTTGGACAACGAGCGGTTGTACCGCGGGAGATGGCGCGAGAGTGCCTCGAGTGCGAATGACGCGGCCTCCCTATCGCGTCCAAGATCTGTGAGGGCGAGCGCCAGGAACGCGGTGACGGCATCGTCGAGGTCATCGGAAGCGGCGTCGCGTTCCGCGGTGAGGAGAGCGACGCTTTCTGCTGCTTGGCCGAGGTTGCGCAGTGTGCTCGCATATTGGATCGTTGCCTCTCGCCGGCGCGGTCCGGTGAGTCCGGCGGCGAAGGCTTCTCTGTAGTGGGTGGCGGCCTCCGCCTCGTTGCCGATCGAGTCGTACGCCGACGCCAGTTCGTAGTGGGCGATGGCGTTCCCGGCCGGAAGTTCGTCGGTCAGTTCCTTGACCTTCGCGAGGAAGACGGCGGGCTCGTGCTCGTCGAAGGTTGTCCAGAGTTCGGCGATCCGCCGTTCCCAGTCCGGCTTCGTGTTGATCATCGGTCAAGGATAGGCCGGTCGGTGGTGTGAGCCGGGACGCAACGGTTGTGCAACGTGCGATAGGTGAGAGTTCAAAGAGCCCGACGATGATCCGGGCCATGGCCGCGCCGGTGCCAACCCACACATCTGCACCGGCGCGGCCGCCTACCTTATTTAGCTGCGCTCCAGATCCGGCCACGCGGGGTTCCGCCGCTGCGACCATGCCCTCGCCGCCGGCTGGGTCGATCGCGACCGGTGTCACCGAAGGCGTCCGCCGCGACCGTCTCGCCATCGCTGGCGGTCGCTGGTGCCTGGCCGGCCGCCGATGCCGCCCCGAAACTCCGCGCCCTGATCAGCAACAGCGACCTCGACGACTACTGGAGAGATCGCCTTCGGTAAGACATCACCCACTTGTAACCGCCTTGCCTGCCCCTGGGTCTTCTCTCAGGAATCGGTCGGGCCCAGGCGCTCGCGATACGTGTTGGACGTTCGGCGGAGAGGGGTCTTGCTGGGAAGGCGGGCAGCGGAGCGCGTGGCCCGCTGGCCTGCTGTGTGATCGACTCTGGCTTGACCAGCGCAGAGTCGTGGGTATCGAGCAAGTGCACGGGGTTCACCGCGTCTGTTCGGAAGACGTTCCTCGGTCCAGGCGGTGTGACGTGTGCGCAGATCGTTCGCCGTGAGATCCGTCCGGCTGAGGCCGTGGCAGTTGGGCGGAAGCAGGTACTCGGCGATCTGGCCTGCTGCGGTCTGGTAGGCGTCCGTGGACACCTGCCACAGCACGTTGTCCGACCAGAAGTCGAAGTGCACCTCACCGGGCACCGGGCCTCAGTCCAGCCGGGCGCGCGGCCCGCTTCCGCGAGATGTGCCCGTCCCCACCGGAGTGAGCCCGGGTTCGGCCGCGGGGAGGCGATGGGCGTGGACCGTCTGTGCCCTCTCGGGTGGGCGAGGCCGGCGCTGCGGCCTCGTTCGCTGCGGCTCCGTCACCTGGCGGGAAAGCGGCGCAGCATCAGAGTCCGCTTCGACTCCGGCGCATCGAGCAGAGCCCAAGGCTCGTTGGGGCTGCTGGGACTCGGGGCACAGGGGCACCGAGGCACCGAGGCACCGAGGCACCGGGGCAGGATGCGCCATCACGGGTTACGACGTGATTCGCCGGGCGGTCGCGGTTGGGAGTTTCTTTCGGATCGGTGATCCGGAATTGGATTACCGTGGTGGGTGGGACGGAAGAAGAGGCGTACCGAGGCGCTGCGCGGCGAGCTGCTCGAGGTCGCGGCGGGGCTGCTGGCGTCGGGTGGGAGCGGTGCGGTGACGACACGTGCCGTGGCCGCCGGCGCCGGGTCGTCGCAGGCGGCGGTGAACGAGCTGTTCGGCGGCAAGGCCGGTCTCGCACGCGCGTTGTTCGCTGAGGGGTTCCGACGGTTGGCCGGGGAACTGCGGGCGCTGGAGACCAGTGGCGACGCCGAGGCGGACGTGCTGGATCTGACGCTGGCCGTCCGCTCGTTCGCGCACCGGTGTCCGCATCTTTACGAGGTCATGTTCTCCAGGCCGTTCGCCGATTTCCGCCCTGGCCCGCAGGATGCGCGTGCCGCCGAGGAGATCTACGGAATCGTGGTCGGCCGGGTCGCCGCGGCGCTGGGGCCCGGCCGCGCGGACGGGACGGCGAAGGACGCCGCCATCGGGCTGTTCGCCACCGTTCAAGGATTGGCCGGACTCGAATCGTCCGGGCTGCTCGGGAGCGGTCCAGAGTCTGCCGATCGCCGCTTCCGTTTCGCCGTCACCGCGGCGATTCGCGGATTCGTCGACACCGCATCCGCCTCGGCGCCGCCCCGTGAGGCATGACGTGCCGCATCGAATCGTCCTGGAGGGACCATGACCGCCGAACGACCGACCTTCGTTCCCTGGGATCGTCCCAGTCCGCTGCTCGACGCCATCGGGGGTTTCGCCCGGCATGCCGCCGACCCTTTGCGGGCCGGCTTCACCGTCGACGGCCCCAAGGCGAACGCGCGTGGATTCCTGCACGGTGGTGTGATCGCCGCCATAGGCGACGTCGTCATCGGCCATGCCCTCGCCGTCCAGACCGATCCGCCGACCCGCCTGGTCACCGTCAATCTGTCCTGCGACCTGCTGGGCACGGCGAGGGAGGGGGAGTGGGTCGACATCCTCGTCACGCCGACGCGGGTGGGAAGAAGGCTCGCGGCGGGATCGGCGACGTTCACGTCGGGCCGCGTCATCGCCAACGTCACCGCCCTCTTCATGCCGGCCGGTCCGGTGTCCGCCACCTCCGGTCAGGCTGATGCGGCGGCCGCGCCGGCGAGCTGACGCCGGCGGCTACCGGTACCAGTCGTCGTCGCCGTCCGCCAGGGACCGGCCGAGGTAGTCCCGCAGGTCACCGGCGGCCCAGGAGCGGCTGTCCGTCTCGTGGTCCCATACGAAGATGTCCGGCCGTGGTGGCGTCTGGACGAAGGCGAACTGGTCACCGCCGCCGTTGTCGCCGAAGAAGAGCAACACGTCGAACGGCATGTAGAGGTCGGCGTACGAGTCGTCCGACCAGAAGCGGAGGTTCTGCTCGACGATCTGCTGCAGCGGCCAGACCGTGTCCACCCCATAGTGCCCGACGATCCCGTCCGTTTCCTGAAGCAGGCCGGTGAGTTCGCGCGGCAGGGAACGGCCCAGGCGCTGTTCGGCCGCCGCCAGCGCGGCCGCGTCGGCGGACGTCCTGAACCCGGCATCGGCGTATGCCCGGGATGCTGCTTCCTTCCACATGATCGCAGCCTAGGCGGGGTTGCGTCTCCCGTGGGGGGAGGCGGGAAGGTGGGGACATGGACGGCACGCTCTACTCGATCGGTGAGGTGGCCCGGCGGACCGGTTTGACCGTCAAGGCCATCCGGTTCTACGCCGACCGCCGGATCGTGGCGCCGAC
The DNA here is from genome assembly GCF_043198455.1 of Spirillospora sp. NPDC048824. Classification (NCBI taxonomy): domain Bacteria; kingdom Bacillati; phylum Actinomycetota; class Actinomycetes; order Streptosporangiales; family Thermomonosporaceae; genus Spirillospora; species Spirillospora sp. NPDC048824. The sequence goes on from NZ_JBICUS010000041.1 coordinate 3,536, forward strand.
CGGACGCAACCCGGCCGGCCATCGCGTCTACGGCATTGACGCCGTCGCGCGCCTGGAACTCGTGCGGACGCTGCGCGACCTGGGGATGGACCTCCCCACGATCCGGCGGGTCGTGGAGCGGGAGGTCCCGCTCTCCGAGGTCGCCGCGGCGCACGCCGAGGCGCTGGACGTGCGGATCCGGGCGCTGCGGTTGCGGCGGGCGGTGCTGACGGCGGTGGCCAGGCGCGGGTCCACCCGTGAGGAGATGCATCTCATGCACAAGCTGGCCCGGCTCTCCGAGGACGAACGCCGGAGGTTGATCGGTGACTTCCTCGACACCGCGTTCGGCGACCGGGATGATGACCCGGGCTTCGCGGGCATCCGGCGTTCGATGACCCCCGAACTGCCCGGCGACCCCGGGACCGAGCAGGTCGAGGCGTGGGTGGAGCTGGCCGAACTGTCCCAGGATCCGGACTTCCGCGGCCTCATGCGGCTCATGGCCGAGCAGCATGAGGCCGACCGTGCGCCGGACGGCCCTGCGGTCGTGTGCCGCGATGCCGTCGCGATGGTCCGTGACCAGGTGGACCCGGCCCTGGCGGCCGGCATCGCCCCGGGCTCCCCGGAGGCCGAACCGGTCGTCGCGGCGGTCACGGCCGGATACGCGCGCGCCTGCGGCCACGGGGACGGTGCCGAACTGCAGCGTCGGCTGCTGGCCAGGGTGGAGACCGCGAACGACCCGCGCAGGGAGCGGTATCTCCGGCTGCTCTCAGTGATCAACGGCTGGCCGCGTCCGGACGACATGACCCCGGCGCTCGCCTGGTTCGTCCGGGCACTGCACATCCATCGCCTCGGCCTCGGCACCTCCTGAGCCGGGCTGGACCGCCTCGTCCTCAATGGGCGTCGGACAGCAGCATGAAGTCGGCGACGAACCGGGTGATCCCGCCTTCGGTGTCGCGTCCGATGAACACCGGGTAGGCGCCGTCGCCCCAGCCTGAGCCGACCACCGGCAGATTGGCTCCGGACGCGGGGTCCACCACGGCCGTCACATACCCCGGGACCGGCTTCTGAGGCAGCGGCCTGGGGATGTAGACCGTCTCGACCCGGCTGAAATCCCATCGCCCCAGGGCTTCGCACGAAGCGGCGTCCGCGATGGTCGCGCGGCCGGAGTCGACCTCGAAGCCGACGTAATCGTCCTCGGCTTCGAGGTCGCCGATCGACTCGTCCTCGGTGACGGCCATCTCCCACGACACCGTCGGAGCCTCGCTGACCCGCAACTCCAGTGCGGCATTGCGGCGATCGACTTCTTTGCCGCGTTCGCACAGGACCGCGACCCACGCGTACATCGGATGGGTGCCCGGCGGAATCGTCGCGGCGAACGGTTCGTCATCGCTGGTCGGGTAGCCGTCGGCGGCGACGATGCGTCCGGTCGGCAGTACGGCGGGAGCGAGCGCCCTGGACTCGATGATGAACTCGGTCTTCTTCCTGGACTGGCGGTGTCCGTCGACCAGAAGCGTGTCGAGGTCGGGGGTGTAAGGCATCCTCGGATCATGCCGTATACACGCGCACATGGCCGACGAACAGGTCCATCGGGAGCGCCTCGGCGTTGATGCGCCCCGTCTCGTTGATCGCCCGGACGTACATGGCGAGCGGCTGCGGCTCCGTCACGGCCTGCGCCCTGTGGCTCCGGTACGGCTCGCCGTCGATGTGGAAGACGACCTTTCCCGCCCGGCGTTCGAGACCGTAGAAGTGGAAGTCCTCGTCGAGTGGACCGCCGGCCCGCCCGATGTGCTGGACGTCGGCGTCGGAATGGCGGATGACGGAGTCTGCGTCCGCGTCGGTGCCGGTCACTTTGGCGCGAACCTCGGTGTAGGTATCCCCGCCGACGGCGAACGTGGACCGCACGCCCCCCGGATGGAAGGGGCCCTGTCCGGACGGGTCGCCGCCGAGCCGGATGCGGAGCAGGCCGTCCGACACCTGGACGTCGCCCTTCCCGACCCACTTCGCGGTGTGCAGTAACCCGCCGTTGAACTCGTCGCTCCTCGACGGGTCGAGCCTCCAGCCGGCGCCGGGTGGAAGCATCGTCTCGCGTTCCGCGTCGAAACCGAGGGCCGATGCCTTGCTGCTCGCCGCGACCATGACCCCGCCGGCCCCCGCCGCCGCGACCAAACCCAGAAAGCGACGCCGGTCGATTCCCCTGACAGCCACGCCCATCACATTTCCGGTTTCCCCTATTCGGTGTGATGGAGCCGGCGGCCCGGGAGTTCACGCGCGGTCTGGGACGTCCGGTAGGGCCGGGCCGCTGCCGTACCGCCATTGCCCCTCCGTGGACGTGGGGAGGCGGATGCCTGCGGGTGGGGCGAGGTGGGTCGCGATGCGCGGGTTCGCGAAGAATTTGCTGGGTGCTCGCCTGCGACGCCGTAGGCTGCTCGGGTGGTGCGTCCTGGAAGCTGGTCCGATCCTGCGGGTGGAAGTCCCGTCCGGGTAGACACCGGAGTGCCCGGTAGCAGGCCCCGGTTCGTTGGAGAGATCCGGCGGGCTGAGCGGGGCGTCGAGAGCCTCTTTGGAGGGAGCAAGCACGCGGGCCGTAGCCGTTTTGCGGTGAGTCCTGCAGCCTCGTCACAACTACAGCGGAGAAGCCGAGCCGTTCCCTTCACGGCGAAGGCCACGTTCGGCGGGCTCTGTTCCGGGGTCAGCCCGTCGGGTTCTTCCGGGGTATGGGGGGCGGCACGTGTGCACGGATCGGGCCGGAACAGGAGAGACCCGTCTGACCATGCCTTCGTCGGGCAGGAGACCGGGTGTATAAGCCGATGGTGAAGTCGTTCGGAGGGCAGCGGGAGTCCGAGGGGGCCGTAGTACCGGCCGGGTGTCGAGGAGACGGGACGGCGGGGAAGGGCCCTCGCTTTGATCACGCTTGTGGCGAGGGTAAGCGCGAGGGCATGACCGGGGATCCCCGGTCCAACCACCCCGGCGGGCGTCGGTCTGCCGTAGCGGAAGGCGGGGCAGGTCGCGTTGATGGCCGCCCGTCGAGTGCGAAAGTGCGACGACTTCAACGCAAGCTATGGGCTGCGGCCAAGCAGTCTCCGGAGCGGCGCTTTCACGCCCTGTATGACCGTGTCCACAGAGGTGACGTGCTGTGGGAGGCGTGGCAGCGTGTCCGGGCCAACAGAGGGGCCGCCGGGGTTGATCGGGTGACCCTGGCGTTGGTGGAGGAGGAGTACGGCGTCCAGCGTATGCTCGCCGAGCTTCAGCATGACCTTCGCGCAGGTTGTTATCGCCCCGCGCCTGCCAGGCGTGTGGAGATCCCGAAATCACAGGGTGGCAAACGGCCACTGGGTATCCCCACGGTCCGCGATCGTGTGGCTCAGCAAGCCGCCAAGCTGGTGCTGGAACCTATCTTCGAGGCCGGCTTCTTGCCGGTGTCGTATGGGTTCCGGCCGAAGCGGTCGGCGACGCAGGCGATGGAGCGGCTCCGTACGGGCTTCATCGAGGGTCAGGTGTTCGCGGTCGAGTTCGACATCGTCAACTTCTTCGGTGAGATCGGCCATGACCGGTTGCTCGCCGAGGTCGGGGGGCGGGTGTCGGATCGGTGGATGCTCAAACTGGTCCGTTCGTGGCTGCAAGCGGGTGTGATGGAGGGCGGGGAAGTCACGCGGACGGTCGCGGGCACCCCGCAAGGTGGCGTGATCTCGCCTCTGCTGGCCAACATCTATCTGCACGTCCTGGACACCGAGCTGGCCCGCCGCAGGGTGGGTGAGCTGGTGCGCTATGCCGACGACGGCGTGGTGCTGTGCCGCAGCATGGCACAGGCACGGACGGCCCTGGCCGTGGTCGAGGAGATCCTCGGCTCGCTGGGGTTGCGGCTGCATTCGGACAAGACGAAGGTCGTTGACCTCAGAGAGGGCCGGGAAGGACTCGACTTCCTCGGCTGCCACTTCAGAGCCCGCTTCTTGGGCCGGGTGTGGGAGAAGTACGGGAAGATCCGCTACTACCTGCACCGATGGCCGAGCCAGGCGGCGATGAAGAAACTCCGGTCCAGGGTCCATGAGCTGACCGACCGCCGCCGGTCGGGAACGGATGTCCGCGCGGTGATCGCGGACTTGAATCCGATCCTGCGCGGCTGGGGCAACTACTTCCGAACCGGGAACGCCGCAGCCAAGTTCCGCCAGATCGACCGGTATGTCGTTTATCGGCTCCACCACCTGATGGTCAGGAAACGGGGTCGTAATCTGCGCGCCGGACGAGCCGCTGAGTGGAACGAGGAGTGGTTCAACGGGCACGGCCTGTACCGCCTGCGAGGCACCATCCGCTACCCAGGAGCTGCGTAGCCATGTCAAGAAGATCATCGGTAAGCCGTATGCGGGAAAACCGCACGTACGAGCTTGAAAGGGGGACGGGGAATCGGGCCTCCACGGCACCGCGCCCCTGACTACCAATGACTGAGAAGTTGTGGCAGATCGAGCCGTCAGGGCCGTTGCGCGGTGACGTCACCGTGCGGGGGGCGAAGAACGCGGTCAGCAAGCACATGGTCGCGGCGATGCTGGGGGACGGGCCGAGCACGATCGGCAACGCGCCGGACGTCGGTGAAGTCGGGATCACGGCGGGGATGCTGGAGCACGTCGGGATGACCGTGGAGCGGTCCGGCGGCGATGTGACCGTCGTGCCGGGGCCGGTGGCCGATCCGAGTGTCGGCAAGGCGTTCACCGGGTTGAACCGCATCCCGATCCTGATGCTGGGGCCGCTGCTGCATCGGGCGGGCGAGGCGTTCGTGCCGCTGGTCGGCGGCGACCCGATCGGCAGGCGGCCGGTCGACTTCCATGTGGACGCGCTGAGGGCGTTCGGGGCCGAGATGACGTACGCGGCCGACGGGATCCACGCGCGGGCGACGCGACTGGTGGGGGCGCGGATCGAGCTTCCGTACCCGAGTGTCGGCGCCACCGAGACGGTGCTGCTGGCGGCGGTGCGGGCCGAGGGCAAGACCGTCATCCGCAACGCGGCCACCGAGCCGGAGATCATCGAGCTGGCGCTGTTCCTGCAGCGGATGGGGGCGCGGATCTCGTTCGCGCCGGACCGCCGGATCGTGGTGGAGGGCGTCGAGCGGCTGAGCGGTGCGCTGACGCGGCTGGAGGGCGACCGGATCGAGGCGTTCTCCTACCTGGTGGCGGGGCTCGTCACCCGGGGGGAGGTGCGGGTGCACGGATGCCCGCAGGACCGGCTCGTCACGGCGATCACGACGCTGACCAGGATGGGCGCGGAGTTCGAGATCACCGATGACTGGATCATGGCGTCGGCGCCGAACGGGCTGAGTCCCGCGGCGGTGCAGACCGACACGCATCCCGGGTTCGCGACGGACTGGCAGACGCCCCTGATGGTGCTGTTCACCCAGGCGGACGGCATGTCCGTGCTGCACGAGACCGTGTACGAGAACAGGCTCGCGTACGTCCCGGCGCTGCAGAGCATGGGCGCGGAGATCGAGGTCTACGACACCTGCCTGGGCGGCCCCGCGTGCCGGTACCACGACACGGCGGCGCTGCACTCGGCCGTCGTGCGGGGAGTGAGCAAGCTCCGCGGCGGTGACGTGACCATGCCCGACATCCGGGCCGGGTTCTCGGCGGTGCTGGCGGCGGCGGTGGCCGAAGGGCCGTCCACGCTGCGGGGCGTGCACCACATCGAGCGCGGCTACCACCGGCCCGTGGAGCAGTTCCGGGCGCTGGGGCTCGCACTGCGGGCGGGTTAGCCCGGGGTTCTGATCAGCCGGGAGTTCTGACGTTCACGGCCGTGTCCGGCCAGGTGAACGTGAGTGCGCCGCCGACGGGGAGGTCGCGCCAGAGCGGTGCCAGTTCGTCCAGGCGGTCGAGGATGCGTTCGACGATGGGCGCGTCCTCGGGTGGGATCCGCCTGCGTTCGGCCTCCGCGGGCGTCCGGGCTCCGGCGCGGCGTCTCCAGGCGATGTCGCACAGGCCCGCGAAGTGCTCGGACCTGGCCATGTCGCTGCGGTCCGACCTGCTGAGGGACGCCTCGCGCTTCTTCAGTCTGCGCTGTTCCCGGGCCCGGCGGCGCGGATCGCCGGGCGTCTCGGTCGTCGCCGAGAAGCCGCCGCCGCCGGCCGCGGTCCGTCCGTAGACGCCGGACGCCAGCCCCAGCTCCGCCTCGGCCAGGTAGTGGACGAGGTCGTGCGGGATGTTCTCGTCGTATCCGGGTGCGGGGTCCATCCGGCGCGGATGCCGGCCGGGCAGGGAGACGACGGTCGCGTACCGGCGTTCCCCTGTGCGTTCGAAGGCGACGTCCATGCCGTCAGGTTAGGCCGGACGATTCGCCGCCGCATTTCCTTTTCCGGCGCAGACCCGCCGACGGCCGAAAGCTACAAGACGGATGCGGAGGCGGGGGCCACGCTGGAGTGATGAACCTGAACAAGGCATCCGACTTCATGGCCATGCACGCGCGTATCCTCGACCGCCGCCGCTTCGAGCTCCTGATGGGCGAGGGCGACCGGGACGCGCTGCTCGCCGCACTGAACGCCTACCGGAACCCCGACGGCGGCTACGGTCACGGCCTCGAGCCCGACCTCCGGTCGAGGACGAGCCAGCCGGGCCCCGCGCTGCACGCGTTCGAGGTCTTCGAGGAACTCGCCCCCGTCACCGTCCCCGAGGCCGCCGCGCTCTGCGACTGGCTGGAGTCGGTGACGCTGCCCGACGGCGGCCTGCCGTTCGGCCTGCACATCCCCGACCCGGCCGGCTGCGCGCCGTTCTGGGCGGGCGCCGATCCGGAGACGTCCTCTCTGCAGATCACCGCGGTGGTCGCGGCGACGGCGCAGCGCGTCGCCGCCCACGACAAGGCGGTGGCCGGCCATCCCTGGCTCGATCGCGCCACCCGCTTCTGCCTCGACGCCGTCCGGGCGAAGAGCGAACTGCACGCCCTGGAGCTGGCCTTCAGCCTGTGGCTGGCCGACGCCGTCCACGACACCGAGGTCATCGAGCTGCTCGGCGGGCACATCCCGGAGAACGGCCGCGTCCACGTCCAGGGCGGGCTGGAGGACGAGATGATGCGGCCGCTCGACTTCGCGCCGTACCCCGGCCGTCCCGTCCGGGCCCTCTTCGCGCCGGAGATCCTGGCGGCGGAGTTGCGGCGTCTCGACGAGCAGCAGCAGGACGACGGCGGCTGGCGTGTCGACTTCGCCAGCCATTCGCCCGCCGCGGAACTGGAGTGGCGCGGGTACACGACCGTCAGGGCCGTCTCCATCCTCACCCGCGACACGGAACGCTGAAGCGAGCCGCGGGTGAAGTGCGCGGGGGGCGGAGTGCGTGGGGGCCCGCGGCGCGCCCGGTGGGCGGGGCGTGCGTCCATGGGATGCTTGAGACGCAGGTCACATACGCTCCGACGCACCCGGAGGCTCCCGATGGACAACGGCGTTGGCCGCACGGCGCTCACCCCGCTCGCGTTCCTGAACCGGTCGGCGGACGTGTTCCCCGGCAAGACCGCCTACGCCTACGGTGATCGGCGCGTCACGTACGAGGAGTTCGCCGCCGAGGCGACCCGGCTCGCCGCCGCGCTGCGGGCGTCGGGGATCGGGCCGGGCGACCGGGTGGCGTTTCTGGCGCCGAACGTCCCGGAGCTGCTGGTGGCGCACTTCGGGGTGCCGCTCGCGGGGGCCGTCCTCGTCGCGATCAACACGCGGCTGGCCCCGGAGGAGATCCGCTACATCCTCGGCCACTCGGGTGCGAAGGCGCTGGTCGTGGACGCGGGCCTGCATCCGTCGGTGGCGCCGCTCGCGGGCGGGCTGCCCGAGGTCGTCACCGTCCCGGCCGCCGGCGTCGAGCCCGACCCGGCGGTCGGCGGCATCGCCTATGGCGAGCTGATGGCGCGCGGCTCGGACGACCCGCTGCCCTGGGAGGTGGACGACGAGGACGCCGCCATCTCGATCAACTACACGTCCGGCACCACGGGACGGCCGAAGGGCGTCGTCTACACGCACCGCGGCGCGTACCTGAACGCGCTCGGCGAGGTGACGCACTCGCGGCACACGCCCGACAGCGTGTACCTGTGGACGCTGCCGATGTTCCACTGCAACGGCTGGTGCACGCCGTGGGCGCTCGCCGCGATCGGCGGGACGCAGGTGTGCCTGCGCGCCGTCGCCGCCGGCGAGGTGTGGCGGCTCATCGACACCGAGGGCGTCACGCACCTCAACGGCGCGCCGACCGTGCTGGTGGCGATCGCGAACGCGGCGGAGGCGCATCCGCTGGAGCGGCCCCTGACCGTCACGACGGCGGGCGCCCCGCCGAGCCCCACGATCATCGGGCAGATGGAGGGGCTCGGCGCCGGCATCGTCCACGTGTACGGGCTGACGGAGACCTACGGGCCGTACTCGGTGTGCGAGCCGCAGCCCGGATGGCCCGCCCTGGCCGCCTCCGAGCGGGCACGGCTGCTGGCCCGGCAGGGCGTCGGCATGATCCAGACCGACGGGCTGCGCGTCGTCGACGACGACATGAACGACGTCCCGGCGGACGGGGAGACCCTCGGCGAGATCGTCATGCGCGGCAACAACGTCATGAAGGGCTACCACCGGGACGAGGAGGCGACCGCGAAGGCGTTCCGGGGAGGCTGGTTCCACTCCGGCGACCTCGGCGTCCGCCACCCGGACGGCTATGTCGAGCTGCGCGACCGGTCCAAGGACATCATCATCTCCGGCGGCGAGAACATCTCGACGGTGGAGGTGGAGCGCGCGATCGACTCGCATCCCGCCGTGCTGGAGGTCGCCGTCGTCGCGGTGCCGGACGACAGGTGGGGCGAGCGCCCCAAGGCGTTCGTGGTGCTCCGCGACGGACATGACGCGACCGGGGCCGAGCTGGTCGGGCACGTCCGGGAGAGCCTCGCCCGGTTCAAGGCGCCCGACTCGGTGGAGTTCGTGACCGAGCTGCCGAAGACGTCCACCGGCAAGATCCAGAAGTTCCAGCTCCGGGAGAAGGAGTGGGCGGGCCGGGACCGCCGCGTCCAGGGCTGACCGGCGCCGGGCGGAAAACGGCACGAATCGCCTGCCGTACGGTGTGCCCGGCAGGTGAGGACCGGCGGTTCCTGGGAAGTGTCTCCAAGGCGGCGGCCGGGCCGGCCGCCGAGCGCGAGGAGGGAGCGGGATGTCGCCCACCGGGAAGCCGACGGGGAACGTGCTGATCGTGGGGGCGGGCCCGACCGGTCTCCTGCTGGCGGGCGACCTGGCCGTGGCCGGGATCGGCTGCACGGTGCTGGAACGCCGCGACGCCGAGACGAGCAATCTGACGCGGGCGTTCGCCGTGCACGCCCGCACGCTGGAGATGCTGGACGCGCGCGGCGTCGCGGACGAACTGGTCGCGACCGGCGAACGGGTCGGCGAGGTGCAGGTGCTGCGGAGCAGCAGCCTCGACCTCTCGCGGCTGCCGGGCCGCTTCCCGTACGTGCTGGTCACTCCGCAGTACGAGACCGAACGCGTGCTGAGGGAACGGGCGCTGGCCGCCGGCGCGGAGATCGTGCACGGCGCCGAGGTCGTCGGGCTGAGCCAGGACGCGGCCGGTGTCGACGTCGAGGTCCGGATGTCCGGCGGCGGCGCACAGACCCGCCGCGCGTCCTATGTCGTCGGCGCCGACGGAGTCCGGAGCGCCGTCCGGCGTGAGCTGGGGCTGCCGTTCCCCGGGCAGGCGGCCGTGCGGTCGGTGATGCTCGCCGATGTCCGGCTGGACGACCCGCCGGCCGACGTCCTGACGGTCAACGCGGTCGGCGACGCGTTCGCGTTCCTGGCGCCGTTCGGGGACGGCTGGTACCGCGTGATCGCCTGGAACCGCCGCCACCAGGCGCCCGACTCCGACCCCGTCGACATGGGCGAACTGCGGGACGTGACGCGCCGCGCTCTCGGCACCGACCACGGCATGCACACCCCGCGCTGGACGGCACGCTTCCACAGCGACGAGCGGCAGGTGCCGAAGTACCGGGTGGGCCGGGTGTTCCTCGCCGGCGACGCCGCGCACGTCCACACCCCGGCGGGCGGGCAGGGCATGAACACCGGGATGCAGGACGCCGCGAACCTCGGCTGGAAACTCGCGGCGGAACTGTGGGGCTGGGCCCCGTCGTGGCTGCTCGACAGCTACCACGAGGAGCGGCATCCGATCGGGCGGCTCGTCGTGCGCGGCAGCGGCGCGGCACTGCGGTTCGTCCTCGCCGAACCGCTCTGGCTCCGCAGGGCGCGCACCGCCGCGGCGTGGGCGGCGACCCGCACCCGCCCGGTCGCGCGGCGGCTGGCGGGTGCCGTGTCCGGCATCGACATCGCCTACCCGGCGCCGCGCGGCTCCCACCCCCTGACCGGCAGGCGCGCACCGGACGTCCCCCTGGCCGGGAGCCCGGGCCGGCTGTACGGGCTGCTCGGCGACGGCGCCTTCGTGCTGGTGGTCGCGGCGAACGACCCCGCGGTGACCTACCTGGCGACCAAGCGGTGGGCGGGGCGCGTGCACTGCGCCCTCGCGGGCGGCGCGACCCGCACGACGGCGCTGGTGCGGCCGGACGGCTACATCGCGTGGGCGACCGACGAGACGGCGCCCGACCGGCGGGCCGCGGCGATCCGCGACGCCCTGAACCAGTGGTGCGGGCAGCCCGCGGAACGGCCCGTCCACGAACCGCATCCGGTCGACGGAGTGCCCGGGGACGACCGGACCGGGGAGGGACGGAGGATCTGACATGCCGGACGGCGCGGGGAGCCGGAACGTGGCCCGCAAGCTGCTCGCCTCGCACCTGGCGGGCGGCGAGAGGCCCTCGACCTGGACCGCGTCCGGACGGACGTGTCGGCCCAGTACGTCGACCACAACCTGCTGCAGTCCGACGAGCGCAACATGGCCGACCACATCTTCCTGCGGTCGGCGTGCCGCCGGTACGGGCGCGCCCTCCGGGGGCGGTGAGCGCGGCGCCCGATGAGGGTCAGTAGAGCCGCTGCTCGCGGCCGTAGCCGAGTTCCTCGGCCACGTCGGCGACGTTCTCGTACTCGCGTCTGGGCAGCGTCCGCAGCTGCTCGACCGCCGCGTCGGGCGCGTCGGCCTCGGCGGCGTGCCGGATCAGCTCGTTCGGCCGCGCCGGGTAGCGGATGCCGCTGAGCATGCGGGCGAGGGCGCTACGCCCTGCGACGTCCTGCGCGCTCATCCCGGGCGGGGAGCCCTCGCGCTCTCCGGCGGCCGGCGCGGTCGGATCCGCGGGGTAGTCGTCGGAGTAGGGCTCGGTCTCCTTGAACTCCTGGGCGTGCGTGGGGTGACCGCCGCTGACCATTCCCTGCGTCTCGCGGGCGATCTCCTCGTCCACCTTCGCGCCGTGCTTGTCACTCTTGTCTGGCATCGTTCGTCCTCCCTGCCGCGCCTACCGGTGAGAACGTTCCCGGGCGGACGTGCCCAAACATGGGACCGGCCGTCCGGCCCGGGGGCGCGGTACGGTGTGGCGCATGCTGCCGCAGGAGGGCGTGAACGCCGTTCGGGTCGTGGTCGCCCTGCTGGTCGCGGGAGACTACGAGGAGCTGGAGACGCTGACCGAGGGGCGCAGGATGAGCGCCTCCGGCATGTCCGACGCGATCGAGGGGAGCGGGCTCGATCTGATCAGCCCGCCGGAGGACGCCTTCGACGCCGTCGACGTGATCGGCGTCGAGCAGGTCACCGGCGCACGGCGGGCGTTCCGCGTGGCGTTCCCGCTGTGGACGGCGCAGGAGGGCCGCTCGGCCCTGGATCTGCGGCTCACGCTCAGCGAGGTCATGGACGGCGTGTGGACCGTGGAGCTGGACGGCATCGGCGCACGCTGACGTCCATCCCCCGGCGGAGCGTCAGGACTGGGACAGGCGCATCATCCGCAGGACGCGCCGGACCAGCGAACTCGACGCGGCCTCGGCCGCCGCCTCCCGCTCGGGCGCCGCCTCCCCCCCGGCCGGACGCGCGCGCGGCGGCGGGTCCGCGGGCAGTTCGTAGTTGACCGGCAGCGACCGCAGGCCCCGCATCATGGGGGAGGACCGCCACGGAAGCTGGTCGGGGGGCAGCGCGAGCCGCAGCGCGGAGAACCGCTCGAACAGCCGCTCCACCGCGATCGTGGTGATGGTCGTGGCGAGGTCGCGGCCGAGGCAGGCGTGCGGCCCGGCGCCCCAGGCCAGGTGCGCCCGGGAGCTGTAGATCGAGTCGGGGTCCATGGTGCCGGTGAACGCGGGGTCCAGGTGCGCGGCGGCGGGCGACAGCATGACGGGGTCTCCGGCCGCGATCTGGAACCGCCCGATGCGCACGTCGGTCTTCGGCCACCGGAACGTCAGGTTGGCCATCGGCGGGCTGGAGATCGCGGCCCGGTTGACCGCCTCCGGCAGCATCCCGGCGGAGATGCTGTCCCGGACGCCGGTGTCCCCGATGATCACTTCGGCGATCGTGTTGCAGACCAGCGTCCCGGTGTAGTCGCCGACCAGCCCGATGATCATGATCATCTCGCGGCTGAGCTCATCGACGGTCAGGTCGGGCACCGCGGCGAGCATGTAGGACGGCAGGTCCTCGCCGGGGGCGGCCATCTTGGCGGCGCAGATGCCGGCGACCTCGGCGCCCAGCCGCGCCGCCGCCTCGGCGGCGTCCGGCCCGGCGTCCAGCATCCGCCACATGTCCATGATGATCTCGTCGCCGCGTCCGGACTCGGCGCCGAGCAGCCGGCCCACGATCATCAGCGGCAGCGGCCGGGCATACTGCGCCGACAGATCGGCCCATCCGCCGCGGTCCCCGTTCTCCGACAGGACGGTGATCAGCTCGTCGGCGTACCGCCGGATGTCGCGCTCCAGTTCCTTGGCCTGCGTCTGCGTGCGGTCCTGGAAGGGGCGCAGGCCCTCGCTCCAGGCGCTGCGCAGCCGGGTGAGGTCGGTGCCGTCGCGGAACACCGAGTTGTCGACCTCGAAGGCGGGCAGCAGCGGCCAGTCGGCCGGGACGCGGCCCTCCCGGCGCGCCCGCCACGAGTCGAGGCGCTTGCTCCAGATGCCCCGCGTGTCGCGCAGGATGTCGAGCGTCTGGGGGTAGCCGATGACGAGCCATGCCGGGACGCCGAGGACGTCCACCGGCGCGACCGGTCCGTACTCGGCGCGGAGCCGCTCGTAGAAGAGCGCGGGCCTGGATTCGTAGTCGCGGTTCACCAGCGGCTGGACGGCGAGCGACTCCAGCGGCGGATGGGAGGGGGCGGGCTCTGCCTGCGGGATCTGGGGCTCCACGGGCACAAACCATAGGAGAGATCGTTATGCGCGGACCAGTTGATGGCGAAATATCCTGAGACGATCTTCCCCCGGGGGGCGCAGATGGCTGCTTTACCTCGGGTATGTGAGGCTGGGGGTGCCACTACGAGAGCTGGAGGTCCGCATGGCCGACTCGGCAGGAGAACCAGAGGACGGCGAGAACGACGTGAAGCGCCGGTTCCGGGAAGCCCTGGAGCGCAAGCGCGGAGCGGCGGGCAAGAACGCCGGCGCGTCCGGCAAGAGCGGCTCGAAGGTGCGCGGCAAGCACGCCCGTGCCGATCATCAGCGGCAGTTCCGCCGCAAGAGCGGCTGACAGGGCCGCCCGACCCGTGACCCCCGCGCGCGTCGCGCGGGGGTCGACCCGTCCACGTGGCCGCCGGCCGGCGCGTCAGCTCCGGTACAGCTTCTTCGCGTAGTTGGCCTCGGAGTAGTACTGCTCCAGCTCCTCCACGCTCTTCTCCGCGTACCGCAGGTCGCCGACGATGCGGGCGTGCGACGGAAGCGCGTCCGGGTCCCAGGTGTCCGGCCTCCACAGCTTCGAGCGCATGAGCGCCTTGGCGCAGTGGAAGAAGACCTGCTCGATCTCCACGATCACCGCCAGGGCCGGACGGTGCCCCTTGACGGTCATCTCGTCGAAGAACGGCGCGTCCCGGACCAGCCGGGCCCGGCCGTTGATCCGCAGCGTCTCGCCGCGCCCCGGAACGAGGAAGATCAGCCCGATGCGCGGATTGCTCAGGATGTTCATGAAGCCGTCGGCGCGGCGGTTGCCGGGACGGTCCGGGACGGCGATCGTCGCGTCGTCGATGACGTGCACGAACCCGGGCGGGTCGCCCTTGGGCGAGACGTCGCAGTTGCCGTCCGCGTCGCTGGTGGAGATCAGGCAGAACGGGGACCGCGCGAGCCATTCCCTGTCCCAGGCGTGCAGCGTGACGCGCTCCTTGGCGACCGCCACCGGCATCGGCGCGCCGAGGAGCTCGCGCAGCTCCTCCGGAGAGGTGATCGGAGTGGACTCGGGGGCGAGCGTCATCGCCGCTCCTTCCGGGAGGGGAACCGGAAGATCAGCCTAACCCCGGCGATTCCGGGCCTGACGGCCGCGTCTCGCGGCGCGGTCAGCTCCGCGCGGCGTAGCCCTCTGTGTCAGGCTCAGGTGGGACACCAGGGGATGAACTTCCCTAACTGACATGAGCAGGGCGAGGACGGGTACCGAGCACAGTGACGATG
>NZ_JBICUS010000042.1:0-16908 GCF_043198455.1 Spirillospora sp. NPDC048824
GCCCGCGACCCGCAACGCACCGTCACACTGCTCCAGACCACATGAACGACAACCCCAGGTCACACCCTCTTTTTTACGACTTTGCCGGGTCCCTGCCGAACCACCCCATCACTTTGACCATTAGCCACAATTTGACGTACTGGCAGATGCGGGCAGCCAGCGAAGGCTAAACCGTATGCCTGCTGGCCGACGACGCCCGCCCTGGACCTTACTTCAGGCGGGGACGTCCGCACATGCCGCAGATCGGACGCTCAGGGCGGTCTGCGGTCGCCTCTGGACCTATTGAGTTGAGAGTGTCATCTCCGGACTGCCGGCCGCCGAACCTTTCGCTCGATCCGCCCCCTGGCATTGCTGGACGAGGCCTTCCGGGACGCCCCTTGCCTGGTTGGGCGAACCGATCGCCGGATGCTATTGAAGCCGACGCCGGAATCGGCGTCAGTAGCGGTTGTTCCCGCGTGGCGTGGTCACGATGGTTCGGGCGCGTTCGGGAGAGACCAGGTCGCGCAGCATCGGGTCGGTGAGCAGTACAACCGGCGCGATGCGGCACAGGGAGTCGGAGTGCCAGCCGGGTAGCGCGGCCGCAAGGACGCTCCAGGCATGGTCGGTGGCTCCGGCTTGGGCGAGCGTCCGGGCCCGTTGCAGCGCCTCCTGGAACTCGGACGGTTCTGGTAGCTGTGGTGGCACGAATGTGTCGATCCGCTCGACCTCTTCCTCGGTCAGGATCCCGGCGAAGAGTTGACGGTGTGGGGCAACCGACGATCCGGCCCGGGCCGAGCGGTACAGGAACAGCGGCACCGCCTCGGCGCGCACCTGTTCCAGACCGATCTCCTCGACCACGTGAGGGTGGCCGAGGATGCCGTTGCGGATCTCGTGGTGCGCATGGGCCGGATCAAGGAACGCATTCAAGATGACGGCGAGATAGGCGCCGGCACCCGAGCCCTTGACGGCGGCGTGCGCGAAAGCCTCCGCGGCGGCGCGGACCTCGCCCCGCAGGGCCCGTTCACGGCCCTGGGCCACCAACTCGTCGGCACCGCCGGGGTGAACCGGACGGCCATCGCGCCCACTGAGGCCTTCGAAAGACGCGCGTTCGGCATCCACCAGCGCGGCGAACGAGTCGTATCGGTCCCCAAGACCGGGATACCAGCTGGCCCAGACGTAGGCCGCCCATTCGCCGGCCGCCGACACATCACCGGGGTCGAGCAACCAGTACTGGGCGTCGCCGTCACCGGACACCAGCAACGCACGGTCGACGAGCGCGGTCTCCTCAGGCGTGGCGTTCTCCCGGAGGATCTCCCACAAACCGGCATCGGCATCACGGAGCCAGCCGACCTCGCCGCTGGTGCGCATCGTCCACATGAACGGGCCGATGTTGAGCCACCCATCAGACGCTGCGAGGAACGACCGATAGCTCTGCGGCAGCCGAACGCCCAGACGCTGCTCGAGCACAGCGAGTCGACCCTCGCCGGCGCCGTCGAAGCCCAGCCAGCCGGCGGACCGTTGCAGGTCGCTGACCTCGTGCAGTTCGTCCTCGGGGGCGACCCGCAGCACCTCGGCGCTGTACTCGGCGAGGTACCGGCGCCACTGCTCGACAGTACGTGCGCCATCAGTAGATACCATGCCGTATCCGCTCCCCGTAGAGGGCCGAGGGGCGAGGCCCCTCGATCCGAGGCCCTACACCACCATTCGGGCATCAGTTGTATCCCCGACAGCTTCGGGCATGGCCAGAAACCAAACAAACCGGACGCCTGCGGCCACGTCCTCTCATGCCGCAATTCGCGTGGCCTGGGTGGAAGATTAGTCGTCGAACTCGAAGCCGCTGGCCTTCACCGAACCCAGCCCGGCTGCCCGTCGGTAGATATGGCCGAGATCGTCGGTATGGCGGTGAGACGATCGTCCGCTTCGGCCGTCCGGCGAGGCGTGGTGGTCGATCCGCTCCCGGCCTTCCTCGGCACTGCGTCATGGTTGTCGTGGCCAGCTCCGGCGCCTGATGGGTCGAACTTGGTTCGTACGCCCGAGCAATCCGGCTTCTGGACGCAACGACATGGCACAATTCGCCAATTCCGAAGAACACTCTGATTTCGCGGCACAGATTAGGGGGCCCGTCGACCTCAGAGGTCTTAACGCTTAGAGGATTTTCTAGTGGGCGAGATCGTGGTGGGGCTAGGTGTGGCCGGCTGGTGTAGATCTCCCATGCCCTTAGCAATGAGAGCTGGGAATTCGGCCGCAGCCAGGAGGGGCTGGTCTTGATCGTTGACGGCTTTTCGATAGATCATCAAATTTGCTTCATTGAGATGGCCTTGAGATTCTGAAGGTAGGGCTCGGATTGTTTCGCCGAGTGTGGTTATCGTGTGGCGGCCTCTGATTTCTGCGGCCTCATAGGCCTTGGATAGCTGGTGTGCTGATGCTGGGACGCGTGGCGTGTGAGTTGGGTGTTTACGCTGCTTGCGAAGGATGCCCAGTACCGCCGCGTCGTTGATCGCGGCGCGGTGGTTGGCTGCGAGGGTGTTGCAGGCCTCAATGGTTTTCATGGTGACGGTTGCGATGCGGGCTGCCTGGGTGAGGTCTGGGGCTAGTTCTTCGGGTGATTTCGTTCGGTAGGAGGCGCGGGGGCTTGGTGTCCAGGCTGGGTCGGAGTGGATCAGGCGGCCGAGGCGGATGATGAGGTCGCTTGCGTCAGTTGCTGGGCCGTTGGTGGGGTGACCGTGGTGTTCTGTTTGTTCGTCCCAGCGGTGGACAATTTCTTTCCATTTCTTGCCTGTCTGTTTTGTGGCTGTGGCGGCTTTTTGAAGAGCTGACCGGTGGCCGGGTTCGTCTATCTCCTTCATGCGGTAGATGAGTTGTTGGATGGTTTTGACGTTGAGGTCGCAGGTGATGGCTGCGGCTCTGGCGAGATAGCGCCAGGTGGTGACGGACGCGATGGAGGTGGGGTTGGTGAGACGGTGAATGCTCGCGTCGATTCCGGCCAGTGCCTGAGTTTCACCTTCGCTGATCACGAGTGGGATGCGGGCCGGCGTGTGGTGGAGGCGGATGGCGGTGATGGGCGGTTGTGCCTGGTTCTCGCTGTGGATGCGGGCGACGACTGCGGCTTTGAGGAGGAGTGGGCTGGCTTGGTCGGCGGGTGGGGTGGTGCGGCTTGAGAGGTTAGCGATGGTGGCGGTGTGGGTGCTGAGCTGGCGCAGGAGGGAACGGGCGGTGTCGGGGGCTGCGATCACGACGGCGTTGGCTGACGTCGTCTGGTCGGGACCGGTGGGGAAGTGGGTGGATAGCAGGTCCAGGCCGCAGCCGAGGGCGATGGATGCGGCGCGGAGGTTCTGGGCCAGGCGGGATCGTGGGGTTTCTGTGTCGGCGGGTGGGCCGAGGAGGTGTTCGGCTTGCTTGATGAGGGTGCTGGCGCGGGCGGCGGCGTCCCGCACGCCGGTGGTCTGTGGGTGCGGGGCGCCGAAGCCGTTGGCGATCTGGTCGTGGTAGCGGCCGAGGACGTGGGCGAGGCGGGCGAGTTCGGGTCGCGTGGTGCGGCTGCGGAGGTCGCGGGTAAGGCGTTTGGTGTGGAGCTGGTGTTGCAGGTCGGTGAGGTGTTCGGTGGCGAGTGCGTTCATCTCCCCGAAGGTGACCACGGCGGCTACCGCAGGGATTCCTGGAGTCGGCCGGCGTGCAGGGCGGCTTGGAGGCAGGCCATTTTGTCGTCGGGGTCGCTGGCCAGTTCGGCGGCCCGGACGAGGCTTTGGGAGATTTTGCGGGCGAGTTCGAAGAGAACGTCGGCGGTGGCGTTGACGGCGGTGTAGTCGGTCGGGGTTGCGGCGTGGAGGGACGGCGCCTGGCGGAGGGCCTGGTGGGCTTGGGTGGCTTCGCCTTCGGCCATGCCCCAGGCGATGAATCCGTCGGGTTCCTGGGTGGCGTAGGAGGTGATGACTCGCTCGGCGTGGGCTAGGTCGTTGAGGGCGTTGTTGAGGATCTCGGTGAACCAGTTGCGCCGGACGTCATCGTGTTCGCGTTCGTGGGTCATCAGGGCGTCCTTTGGTAGGGCGTCTGCGTGGTGGGGCTGGTGCTGCCCGCGGGGCGCGGGCTGATTCGGGCATGGGGGCGATGAGGCGTGCTGTTCTTTTGCATATGAGTCCTTGGTGGTCAGGCCCTCGGAGTTGAGTTCTTGGCGGTGGAGGGCGACTGGCTTCGGTGGCCGGTGTCCGCTGTTGCGGAGGGGATGGCGTTGCCGGCGTCGGTGGACACGTCGGCGGAGGCGGCCTTGGGTGTTTGTGGTCGGCTCGTGTGGCCGGGTGTCGCGCGGGGCTTGGTGGCGAGTGCGTCGTGGAGTTGGGTTGTCGAGATGCCGCTCCACGAGCTCAGTGCGTCCAGGAGCCTATGGCCGTCCTGTTCGAGCGTTTGGCGGGTCGGCTCGGCTGTGGACAAGAGCCGGGCCGTGATGCTGATGTAGGTCTGTTCGGCCTGGTTGGCGTGGGTCACAGTGCCCAGGCTTGTTTTCGTTGGTGGGAACGGTGGGGCTGGGGCGAGGTGGGGAGCCGATTCGGCGTAGACGAAGGGGACGCCCGGAACCTCGACGAGAAAGTCCGGCTGGGCGTTGGGGGCATGGTTCCAGCCGATGATGGTGCCGCAGCGTCCGGATTGTCGGGTCAGCCGTACCTGGTCGCCGACTTCGTAGATGGTCTGGTCGGCGGCTTCTTCGGCGTTGATCGAGTGGCCGGTGCTGACTGCGCTGGCGAAGCTGATGTCGTGCTCGTTGGCGTAGTGCTCCAAGTCGCAGACCAGCGCCGTCAGGAGCGCTTCGGTGTAGAGCGGGTCGTGTTGCAGTAGGGAGGGTTCGCCGGGGAAGGCGGACTGTTCGTAGGCCTGAAGGGCCCGGGTGGCGCGGGCGATCTGATGGGCGTTGCCGTGTATCACGGGCGCCTACCTGAGAGCCGCGTGGACGTGGCCGGCGTGGTGGGCGGCTGCCAGGCAGGCCACTCGGTCGGCCGGGGCGGTGGTCTTGGACGCGGCTGTGAGGATCGCTTCGGCGACGACCATGACGAATGCGGCGATGGCCTCGGCGACCAGCTGGACGTCGGTGTCGGTCATGGAGCGTTCGGGCCAGCCGAGGGTGGGTGCTTCGGACAGGGCCCACCAGGCGTCGGTGGCCTCGGCGTGTGCCGTTTGGTGGGCGTCATGGGGCGCGGTCTGGGCGAGGACGGTCGTGGCGCGCTCGATGAGGTCAAGGCCGACGAATGCGGATGTGAGGAGTGCGGGGACGGTGTCGGCGGCCTTGATCTGGCGGGTGGCGTGATCGAAGAAGTGCTTCAGCGGGACCTCCGTGGCGTCGACGCTCAGCCCTGATAGGCGATGCGAGCGTGGTACATCAACTAAAGATGCTGAATCCGAGTGTGGTTGATCGCTAGACGGTGATCAACTGTGGTTGCCGTGTGTCGGAGTGAGTTTCTGCAGTTGAGAGGCGGTGAGCGCTCACCGGCTGCGGCGGGGCCGCTGAGGCGTGGCGTCGGTTGGGCGAGGTGTCGACGCGGTCTGCGGGTTGTAGAGGCCTTGAGGGAGCGGTGTCGGGAAGGCTTGTGCGGCGAGTTGGCCGGGGCTGAGCGGCGTGTCCGGAGTTGTCGGCGGTTGCTGTCTGTCGGGTGCGAGACGTGTCGCGACCTTGGCGAGGAGTAGGTCGGTGACGTTGTGCCGTTCCATGCCGTTCCAGGCCATGAGGGCGTTCAGTAGGGCCTGTTGATCGTTGAGGTCGTCTTTGTGGGTTTGGATGCCTTGGCTTTCGGTGCTGCCGATGCGGGCCATGGTCTCGACCAGGATCTCCTCCGCCCGTAGCGGGTCGTCGATGACGCCTTCGGCGATGGTGGTGGCGGGAAAGGGCGGGGCCGGCTCCAGGTCCGCCGCGATGGTCTTGCGGTTGTTCGTCTCGCCGAGGAAGCCCACGTAGTACTCGGTGGGACCGTAATCGGGGACGAGGATCCCGGTGATGGTGCCCCGGGTCGGCTGGCCGAGAAGGATCGCTTCATCGGCCGCCGGGCCTTCCAGTTGGACGGTCGAACCGATGGGGAAGACGCTGGGATTGTCCTGCTCGCTGAGGTAGTAGCCCTGGGCTTGGGCGAGGATGTCGTTGAATTCCAGGTCGCGGTGTTCGGCGTAGTGCATCAGGTCGATCAGCAGGTCGCCGAGCAGTTCGCGGGCGTGGTCGTCGTTGGTCCGGTGGTCGAGGTGCTCGGTCTGCTCGAAGAGGGCTTGGAAGGAGTCCAGTGCTGCGGCTCCGAACTCGGCGAACTCTTCGGCGCCGGCTTCGGCCATACAACCTCCATACGGTTCTTTCGGGTGCGTGACGTGTGGGAGCCGATGAGTTTCAGGGGCGGTGCCTGCGTGACCTCGGCGGGCCGTCCGGTTTGGGGCTGGTGGGTGCTTGGTCTCCGGATGGGGCGGGGTGTGGGCGCTGCGGGAACTCGGTGGCGGCTTGCCGGGCCGCTGCAGCGGATCCGGGGCGGCGTCGTGTCGCCGGTTTCTGGGCAGCGGCGAGGATGTCGTCGTGGAGATGACGCATGATCGCGTCGGGACGGCCACCGGACCAGGTCCCCAGCCTCATGGTCAGCTGAGCGAGGTCGGTGAGCGCCTCCTCGTCGGCGACCAGGCCGTTGTCGGCGGCGCGCTTGAGCCGGACGGCGATGTTGATGATCGTCGATTCGGCGTCCCGGGCGTCGGAGACCACCCCGGCGGTGCGGGTGGGGAGTGGCAGCAGTGAATCAGCTGGCTCCAGTTCCGATGCGGTGACGTGCAGGTTTTGGTTGATGCCCGGGACCCGCACCGTGCAGGAGGCTTCGCGATCGGGTGAGGTGGCGAGCGCGGTGATGAAGCCGCGCCACAGCGGATACCGCGGCTTTGCTCCAGTGGCGGTGCGGTCTTGGCGGAACTGGACCTCGGCGCCGAGCCGGAAGCTGTAGCTCGGTTCGTGGTCGTGGCCGCCGCGGTCGAGTCGTTGCTGGTGCAGCTCGGTGAAGGTGTCGTGGACGTCGAGGTCGTGACGGTCGGCGTAGCGGGCCAGTTGTTCGATGAGCGACCCGATCAGCGGCTGGGCCAGGATCGGGTCGGCCCGGTGGCTGGGGACGTCGTCGGGCAGGAGTTGGTGCTGGTAGGCGTCGAGTGCGGCGGCGACGGCCTCATCATGGTCGGGCATGCAGTACCTCCGAAGGGCTCGGCGGGTGATTGGTGGGATCACATCCGGCGGGGACGAGGGCTTGGGCTCGAAGGATCTGAACGGCCGGATGTCGAATGGCCGGAGGGCGACACGTCGCGCTGCTCGCCGGCCAGGCCGGCGGCGATGTCGTTCGGGAACGCGGTTGCGGCACGCCGGGCTGCCGTAGACCGGTCGTCGGGCATCGGACGGCTTTTCCTGGCCTGGTGGCGGAGATGGAGCAGTACCCGCCCGAACGTTGTGCCGGACCAGGTGGCCAGCGCGGTGGACAGCTCGATCAGGTCCGCCACCAGGTGCGGGTCAGAGTCGGATCGGGCACGCTCGTCCGGCAGGTTGCCGAGGATGTCGATGAGGGTTTCTTCGGCCTCTAGTGCAGAGAAGACGGCACCGCAGGTGCGGGTCAGCAAGGGCACCATCCGGGTCGCCGGCTCCAGCGCGGACGTGACGGTGTGCTGAAGGTCGACGATCCCGGGGATGCGCAGCACGCATTCGGCGTCCTGGCTAGGACCGGAGGACTTCAGTTCGGTGATGAAGCCCCGGTGGTCGTCGGCGGCGGCGTCACGGAATTGGACCTCGGTGTTGAGGCGGAAACCGAAGCGGGGGTTGATGAGGGCGCCGCCGCGGTCGATGCGTGCTTGGACGAGGGCGTCCAGCAGGTCGACTACGTCCAGGTGGTGGCCTTCGCCGTAGTTGATGAGGTCGATGACGAGGGAATGCAGCAGCCCTTCAGCCTCGGCGCGGTCGTGGCGGTGGCCGTTGGCCAGGTCGCCGAACAGGTGCTGTTCATAGGCGTCCAATGCCAGCGCGGCGGCTTCCATGCGGTCGGTCATGCGCGGCTCCCGTCGGCGGCTCGACCCTTGTGGAGCGGCGTCATGCGTCGACCAGGGCCGGATCGTCGGGGTCGAAGCCGAGCCACCCGGCAGGGGCGGGGTCGGTGCGGGCTTCGTGCGGGGACAGGTGTTCGTCTTCGCTGCATTGGTAGAAGGGGCCGCGCGGTCCGAGCAGGACGGGGAGCTGGTGGTCGAGGTGGTCGCGGTACCACAGCGCCATGCCGGTGGCGCCCTGCAGCCGCATCGCCTCCCAGGAGAACCACAGGGCGGTGAGGCGGGAGATCGCCTCGCCGTGGCGCCACCATTGGGCGCACCAGCGGAACTCGCCGCCGAGCGTGCGCCGGTACATGGGGACGAAGTGCCCGGTCACCCAGGTGGTGACATCCGGGTACAGCGACTCGGGACGGCTGCTGTGGGTCGTGGACGTGTCGAGGTTGCGCATTGAGCCTCCAAAGCTCTGGATTCGTGCATGTGAAGGCCCCTTTCTCGTGGACGCGGGTTACGGCGTGGACGGGTCGTTCGGGCGGTTGTAGTGACGGCGAGCGGCGTCGGCGATGGCGCTGTCGGCGGTCTTGATGGCCTGTTTGATGGGGCCGGCGTGCGGCCCCGAGTACCAGGGGCGCAGCCGGATGAGCGCTGGTTTGGTGCCGGTGGCGAGCAGCAGGGCGGTGCCGGTGGGCAGGGCGCGGATGTCGGCGGCTTCGAGGATTTCCTGGCGGCGCAGGGAGATCTGTTCGCTGGCGCGTCCGTCGTTGTAGGTGATGGAACGGACGGGGACGTCGTGCTGGCCGATGAGGGTGGCCAGGTCGCGGACCAGGCGGGGTGAGTCGATGCCGGCGCCGATGAGTTTGCGGGTCGCCGCGCCCCAGAGCGCGGCCATGCCGGGCTCGCCCCAGACGGTGACGCCCTGTTCGTAGCTTTGCAGGATGGTGACGGGGATGATGCCGCGTGAGCCGAGGTGGGAGTACAGCTGCGGCAGGTCGGCGATGCGGCAGATGTTGGCGGCCTCGTCCAGCGCGACGATCAGGGGCGGGTCGAGGCGTCCGCCGGCTTGTTCGGCGCGGCGTTCGGCGGCGCGCATGGTGGTGTCGGTGAGCGCGGCGATCAGCGGGGCGGCGGCCGACAGCGACTTCGACAGCAGGTAGAGGGTGTCGACCGAGGCGGCGAACGTGTCCGGGTCGAAGACGGGTAGGTCGCGGCCGGGGGTGACCCAGGCGAGGATCTCCTGGTCGCGGAGGGCCTTGGCGGCGGTGCGGGCCGTCTGGTAGATCCCGTCGCGGGTTTCGACGGCGCCGTTCTGCGTGCCCTTGAGGGAGGAGGCCATGAGGTGGAAACCGGCCTGTTGGAGCAGTTCGATCGGGGTTGGGACGGCGGGCTCGTCCAGCCACCGGGCCACATGATGCAGCGAGCGACCGGAGGTCGCGGCGGCCAGGAACAACGCGCACAGCAAGTCCTGGGCGGCAGGCCCCCACAGGTCCTTCTTCTGGCCGTCGTCGACGGTGAGGACGAAGTGTCCGGCCAGGCGGTGCGCGTCCTCGACGGTGGACAGCCCGGCGAGCGGATTCCACCACCAGGATTGCGGCTGGTAGGTGATGTGCTGGGGGTCGAACAACCAGATCGTCCCGCCGGTCCGTTCGGCGCGGACCGCGGCGATCGCCGACCACAGGTCCGCCTTGTTGCTGGTGGCGATGACCGGCCCCGGCGCCGATAGTACGTGCGGGATCGACTGGGTGGTCGTCTTGCCCGAACGTGGCGCCATGAACGCAACGACTGTGTCCTCGAACGAGGCGAACAGCGTCGGGCCGCTACGGTCACCTGGCAGCAGGGCGTCTCCCAGGACGAGTCCGATGTCGTCGCGCTTCAGATCCTGGGCGGCGCCTTTGGCGAGCGAGCGCCGCAGCGCGATCGCCTTCTCCGCGGTCGCGTCGTGTTGGAGCGCGGTCAGGCCGGGGTTGTCGGCGAGTGCGGCGACGGGATCCCCAGGCTGTGGAAAACGTTCCGCGACCCGCAACCAGGCCGCGCAGACCCCATACACCAGCGCGGTGATCAACAACACGAGGATCAGCAGGACCAGCGGTGTCGGCGTTCCCGGCCAGGCCACATCGGTTTCTCCCTGGACGAGGGCGACGGCGAATTCGGACCCGAACGGCATGACCGTCCCGCCTGTGGCAATGGCGCAGAGCTTCGCGGCGGCCCACACCAGCCACAACCCGACGATGGGCGTCCAGCACGCGGCAAGCACCAGCCACCCGGCACCCGCGTTGGAATGCCAGAGCGAAGCTTTCGGTCCCAGTGCCCGCGTCATGCAGTTGCCCTGATCGCCTGATCGGTGTCGTACAAGTCGACCTCGGCGCCGACGAGGGAGAGTTCCACCGGGATGCCGAGGCGTTCGCCGGTCTTGATGAGGTACTTGCCGCGTCCGGGGTGGCGGGCGCCCGGCTGCCAGGAATCGGGCGCTGACCATGAGGTGACGAGTTGCTGCTCGGGTCCGGTGAGCGGGGTGATCTCGTGGACGCGGGCCAGTTCGCGGGGTGGGAGTCCGGCCAGGACGGTGATGGCCGAGCGGTCGGCGAAGCCTTTGGCTTTGGCGCGGTCTTCCTCGGTGGCCAGGGCGTCGAGGTCGGCGAGCGAGTGGGTGATCATGATGGACGCCATGCCTTTGGCGCGGTTAAGGCGGGTGAGGGCGTCGGCGTGTTCGACCAGGCCGGGGGCGCCGCGCAGGGCGCGCCAGAGTTCGTCCATGACGCCGAGGTAGGAGCGGCGTGGCCCGGCGCCCAGGTCGGTGAGGGTGGTGGCGGCGTCGACCATGCCGAAGGCGTAAGCCCAGGTGCACAGCATCGCGGCGGTCAGGAGCTTGTCGCCGGCGGCGCGGACGCGGGAGATGTCGACGCTGATGGCGGGCGCGTCCAGGTTGAGGGGGCGGGTGGTGGCCGAGTCGAAGACACCGGCCAGGGACCCGGAGATGAGCAGGTCGAGGGTGAAGACCAAGTCGCGGGTCTGCGCGCGGTAGGCGTCGCCGGAGTCGGTGCGGGTGGCTGAGCGCAACTCCTCCGGCCCCTGCTCCAGTACGCGCAGGACGTCGACGACGGTGGGTTCGGTGGCGAGGCGGTCGTCGAGCAGGTCGATGGCGCGGCAGAGGACGACTTCCTCGGCGTTGGTGATGCGGGCTTCGCGGACCAAGGTCGCCAGTGCCAGCAGCAGCGAGAGGCGCCGTGACCGCACTTCCCACCGCAGCGTCTCGGCGTCGGCCCCGGTGATGTGTCGCCGTGCTTCATCCAGGGGGCCGGCGTCAAGGGGGTTGATGCGATCGAAGCCGCGTCCGACGCGGATGACCTGGCCGCCCAGGTACTCCACGAGCATCGTGTAGTCGGGTTTGGTGTCGCCGAGGATGATCGGTGTGGTGCCGGTGGCGACGGCGCCGGTGACCAGGCGTTTGACGAGGGTGGATTTGCCGGTGCCGGGTTGTCCGAGGACGAACATGCCGGGGTTGGTGACCAGCCCTTCGCGCAGCCAGGCGAGCGGGTCGAGGCAGACGACCTCTCCCCAGAGCTGGTGGCGTCCGACCGGGGTGCCGGCGGTGGGTGTGCCGGAGCCGGCGGTGAAGGGGTACAGGCCGCAGACCTGGCTGGTGGTGGCCTGGTACTCGGGTGCGGGTTCGATGTGCGCGGCGCGTCCGGCTCCGGGGCCGCGCCAGCCCCACGGCGGCGCGAGCGGTTCGGACATGGCTTGTGTTTCGGCGTTCGGCAAGCGCTGATTCCTCCGGCGGTTCAGTGGATGAGGCGGCGGGACAGTTCGGGTGGGCAGACGCCGCAGGGCAGGGTGGTGGCGAACCCGGCGGCTTGGCTGCCCCACAGGCGGCGCAGCCGGATCTTGGCCGAGTCCGCGGCCGTCTCGACGTGCGCGACGGCGCGGCGGAGCTGGCCCGGGTCGGTGACGGTGACGGACGCGTACAGGGAGACCAGGCAGACCCCGGCGCCCATGGCTTCCTCGGCGGCGGCCTGGCGGGCGCGGGCCGAATCCCAGCTGTCGCGGGCGGTTTCGTCGCGTCCGGTGCGGCGGCGGAATTGGGTGCGGAACGCCGCCGCGTTCACCTCCTGCTGCAGTACCCGGCTGGCCGCCGCGGCCGGAAGCGCCCGGTACTGCAGCGTGATGCGCTTGGGGAACGGCCCCGGCGCGACGAGCCGGGCCAGGACGTCGGAGCGGACATTCTGGCGAGGTGGTTCGTGCCACGCCCAGCTCACCGACTGCGCGCCGTCGTGCTCGTAATGGCCGGTGTGTTCGGTCGCGGCGACCGGTCCCGCGTCGCCCCAGGCCAGGAGCTCTTCCGAACTCGGACGGGAGAGCAGCCGGTTGACTTCGCCGCGCGCGTGCGGGTCGAACGCGGTCCGTACCGTGCCGGCGATCTCGGCGGCGCTGGCCCGCCCGAGCACGCTGACACCGCAGCCACCGAGCCGGGACGCCAGTCCGTCCAGTGTCCGGCCCAGTTCGGCGACCGCTTCGAACAGGTCTTTCGGGCGGGCCGAAGACGTTTTGGGATCGAAGGTGATCGAGACGCGGGTGTCGACGTCGGCCGCGGCGGCCGGGGCGGTGCGGACGAGTTCGCTCATGATGGTGCGCGCGGGGGCGGGTGCGGTCGCGTCGATGGCGCGGTCGACGGTGTCGGCGAGCGTGGACCCGGGTTCGGGTGCGGTGTCGACGGTGACCGTCACCCATCGGATGGCGGGCATGTGCCCGACGGAGGCGAGCCAGCCTCCCCAGCAGGCGACCCAGGTGTCGGCGTCGCTGCGGTCGGCCAGCCACGTCGAGGTCGGGACGACCCGCAGGGTGGCGGTCAGCAGCCCGGTGCGGCGGTCCCACACGATCCCGTACCGGCCGCCGTACCCGTCTTCGGCGCTGAGCAGCGTCAACGGGGCCAGCACACCCGGGAGCTGGAACGCGCGTGGATGGTCGATGACGATTCCGGCCCTGTACCGGTTGTGGCCGCGCCAGGTGGCCCACCGCCAGCGGGCTCGCGCCAGCACCAGCCGCGCCAGCGGTACACCCCCGATTCGGATGAGTCCTAGCCCGCCGCCGAGCAGGGTCGGTGCAAGCAGGTAGATCAGCAGGTGCGGGGCGGTGGCCGCAACGAGAACCAGCAGGATCGCGGCGCTGAGGGCGATGAAGGTGGAGGTGGTGTCCATGCCGAGTAGGCCGATGCCGTGCCGGCGCCGCCAGCCGCCGTAGGTGCGGATGTCACTTCCCACTGCCGTGACCCCCTTCACCGACCGCGCCGCTCGGACCGCCGGCACTGCCGGTGGCGGCCCAGCGGATCACGTCTTCGCCGCGTTGACGTTGCTCCTCCGCCGTCCGGATGGTGGTGGGGCCGACTGGCTCACCGTGGCCGCCGTCGGGCGTCGCCCATCCGTGCCCGCCGCCTTGCGGACGCTGTTCCATACCGGACGGGTCGGTGGCCGGCCGGCCCGGCTGGCCACTTCCCGACGGGGCGCTCGGGTCGGATACCTGGTCACCAGGCGCGTCGGCCGGTGACTGCCCGTCGGGTACCTGCCCGGACGGCGTGGATGCCGGGCCTGGTTGGTCGTCGCCGGGCGCGGGGCCGCCTTGATCGCCGAGTTGCTGGTGGATGTAGTCGGCGTGCTCGCCCGCCGAACCGGGACGTCCGCCTCCGGTGCCGCCCATCGCGCCGTAGGCGCGCAGCGCACCGATCGCGGTCGCGCTGCCCATCAGCGCGCCGAGGACTCCGCCGCCGCTGCTGGACTCGGTTCCCCCGGTCGTCCAGGTGAAGAACTTCAGCAGGACGGGGAAGGCGATCAGGCTGATCAGCATCATCGCGAAGCCCATGAGCAGGGCGTGCAGGTCCTGGCCTTCGCCGACGAGGGTGAACGCGGTCGCATACACCGCCGCGGCCGCGGGCTTGTAGAAGATGAGCGCGAGCATCCAGCCCGCGACCCGGGGAAACCACGCCTTGGTCGACGAGGTGACCATGCCCGCCGCCGCCAGCGGAAGCAGACCGGCCAAGATGACCAGTGCCCCTCCGCGAAACAGCAGCAGGAGCGCCTGGATGATGCCGATGAGCAGCGCGAACAGGCACAGAATCAGCACCAGCGCCGCCGGTGTCCCCGACGGGAACGTCACGATCTTGGTCATCCGCTCGGCGAAGCCCCCCTGCGAGGACGCGGTCAGCACCCAGCCGCACCACTCGTCGCCCCACTGCAGCAGCAGGTTCGGCAAGAGCGCGCCGATCGCGGTGACCGTCGCCAGCACGACCAGACCCCGGCCGGCGTCGAGCAGCGGGGTCGCCTTGTGGGTCAGCGCCATCCTCGCGGCGACGACCAGGAGCGCCATCACCGCGACCGCGACCGTCAACGGCTGGACCAGCAGCTGCAGATGCCCGATCGCGGCCTCGTTCTCCAGATCCGGTGAGGGCGTCTCGACCCACCAGGACGCGGTCTTGGAGATCAGCCAACCGACCGCCGCCTGGAACGACTCGGCCGCCTCGTCCAGCACCTTCCCGCCGATCATGCCGGGGATGTCGGGGATCGAGGGGACGAGCGGGTTGCCGCTGTCGTCGTTGTCGACCGGTTGGACGCATGCCGGATTTGTGACCGGCAAACACGGGTCGAGCGGGAACATCAGCCACCCCCGTGGGGGAAGCGGACATAACCACCCGGCGACTCGACTGGTGCCGCCGTCCCTGCCCACGTCCCGCCCGGTGGGGCGAGCACCCGCCAGTCGTTGTTGTGCCAGTGGAGCTGGATCCGGGTCGCGGCACGCACGGTCACATCGCTGTCGCCCGGACCGGCCGACACCAGATCCACGCTCGCGGCCACCGAGGAGTACCCCTGCCAGCGGAAACCCTCCAGGACCACATAGCCCCGGCCCAGCGCGGCGCCATCTGGACGATTGCCGCGGTGGCGTTCATAGGTTTCCCTCGTCGCCGCCAGCAGAGCTTCGGCGTCCGGGCCGATGACCTGGTGGTCGATCGTCGCCTCGAACACTTCCGGGCCCCACTGCATGCTCGCCCGCACCGTGATGTGGACTGCGGCCAGCAACGCCCCGCGCGGCGTCCGGGCGAAACCACGCGCCAGATCCCCGTCGATTTCCCGCGGCCCGTCCTGCGGCGAGTAGGGGAGAACGACGCCGTGGAAATCCCGCCACGACACGTCGGCCAAGGACACCTGGGGTGCGCTCACCAGCTGCCCTGGCTGCACGATTGTTCGGACGGCGGTCGGTGTGCTTTGCGGTGGCTCGGTTCTGAACGCCACGGGCACGGCCAGGCCGACCAACGTCCCACCGGCGATCACCGTCGCCGCGATGATCCGGCCCCGCCGCCACCACGCAACGTCCTCTTCGCGGCGGTTCATGAGAAGAACACCCCGACGATCGGAGCCGCCGTCGCCGCCAGGCTCAGCCCGCCGAGCACCCACGGGATGCCGGTCGCGCCGTCGGCCGCGAACGTCGACCGGTTCTTACGTCCGATGGCCATCTGGCCAGCGCAGATGAACAGGCCCGCGACGCCGCAGATGAGCACGCCCCACTTGCCCCACGCCAGCAGCGTGTTCATTTTCTGATCCAGCCCCGGCGGCGGCTCCGGAGGCGGGTCGGGCACGTCGACGTCGGCGTGCGGGAGCAGCAGTGCGAGGCCGGTGAACCAGGTCAGCAGGGTCACCACCCCCTGCCGGTCGATGTGCCGGCCAGGCGGCGGAGTTCGTCGAGGGCTTGGCGCGCCTTGCCGGGCAGGTCGACCAGGCACGGGTCGTCCACCAGCCGCAGCGCCCGCACATGCGGGACGCGCACCACACCGCCGACCCGTCCTTCCAGCAGCGCGAACCTGGCCGTCGCATCCCGCGATTCGGTGCCGCCGTCGCTGACGATCGCCAGCGCCGACACCCGCTCGTCCCAGTCCGACAGCGCACCGATCGCGGCCGTCGCGTGCTTGGCTGCGACCGCCGTGTTCCGCACGGCCAGGACCACCGGGCGACCCTTGGCCCGCAGCGGCGAGCGGCCCAGTTCCAGCAGCGGCCTGATCGGGCCCATGTCCCACGCCGCGGGCAGCAGCGCGGCCAGCGTGGACGTCCCGGCACCGCCGTGCGCGCCGGCCACGACCACGTCCAGGACCTTTCGTGTCTCCTGGGCCGGTACTGGTCCGGTTTGTCGAAGACTCACCCGCATACCCCCGAATCGATGCTCTGAGTTGCTGGATGATCACCGTACGTGGCAGAATCGTGGAGCGCAAGCATCGCCAAACAGTTTCTGAAAACGCCACCACACGTCAGAACGTGCTTCCGCGGCACCCATCCACCACACTTGGAAGGACGAACCGTGACCGCCCACCCAGGAGCCCCCGCGATGACCGAGACACCCGGCCGCGACCCCGACGTCCTCACCACCGCCGAACTCGCGACCAAACTCGGCCTGTCGCCCCAGACCGTCCGCCGGATGGCCAACGCCGGGCAGATCCCCGCCCTCAAAACCGGCAAAGACTTCCGGTACTCCTGGGAAGCAGTCCGCCAGGTGCTGCGGCAGCCCCACCACCAACCCGGGGAAGCCGCCGATGACCCAACCCACCAGCCACAACCCGCGCAGACACCCAGAAAAGGCGCCGGCTACCGCGCCCAACGCCAAGCCCGCACCGGCGCCCACAACACCACCGACTAACCGCCCCACCCCGCGCTGGCGGCCCACCCGGTGAAGGCCGCGGCCACCGCCTGCGCCGCCGCCCTCCTCCTGCTGCCGCTGGCGCTCGTCATCCTTCTCGCCGGGCAGAACTCGGCCGCAGGCATCGGCTCAGGGCTGGCCGGAGCACCCTCCCGGGTTCCGCAGTTGGTGGTCACACGTGATGCCGAATCCGGGGTCTGGCCTGGGGGAACGCCGATTAGAGCGGGAGAGGGCGTGTGTCCACGC
>NZ_JBICUS010000043.1:0-10394 GCF_043198455.1 Spirillospora sp. NPDC048824
CGTCCGGTGACCGGCGCCCACGCCGCACGCTCCGGGCGGCCTGGCGCGGGGCCGCGCAGCGGCCTGAGCGCCGCCGCCCCTTGATCCAAAACAGCCCAATTCGGCAACCTTTGGCTTCGTGAATCGGGTCTGACGGTCCTAAGCTAAGTGACAGGTGAGCGCTATAGGGCTACGGTAATAAGCATGAACATCACCCCGGACTCCCCTGAAGAATCTAAGACTGTCCAGTCAGTGGAAGCTTTGAAGGGGGAAATCTCTCCCGATAATCCAATGTTTGAGGTAGAGAGGATTTGTAATTCAGCAAAAATTGAAGTGGAATGGGATGCCCAAACTTACGGGAGGATATGCCTGAAAATTGGCCTTCCAAATGGCCGCGAGAAGCGGTGGCGTGTAGTACCGGACGCAAGTCGAGCGGAGATGTATCGCGCATCAGAATTTCAATTCGTCAGATATTTGGGCGATTACAGCGCGGTCCATTTCATCGATGAGGGCATAATCGAAGCCTCGTTGGTCCGCACAGGCCTCGAACGACCTTTGCTTGACATTCCAGGTCTCAGAATGGATGCCAATAAGACTTTGCTCGGCACGTCGGACTTCCGCGTACTTGAATATGATTCTCAACTAGATATACTAATGAAAACTGAAACCTGGACCATCCCCATTGAGGCAAGTGGCCGCCCGGGGGAGCCCGTTATTGAACTCGGGTCACCTTCAGATCGCTTCCGTATCTATAGTGATCGGAAGAAGTATCGAGATCCGGTGATACGAATCCGTGAAGTTTCTTGCAAGAGCCATGAAGAGGCTCTATCTCTTTTGCAAAAAGTGTCAGATGCGGTACTCTTCGAACTTGATCTAAAGTATTGCACGGCATATACGCTTGCTCGTTCGATGGAAAGTCGTACTGGCCTCGACGCCAGGAAGCTGGTTGCGCCGAGCAATTATACACCCAGTATGCCCAAGAATCATTACCAAGCAAAGCCGCTAAGCCTATATCGGTATGCCCGCTCTGCACTTGGAATGCCGCTCCTGCAGTACCTTGCATACTATCAGGTTCTCGAATTTCATTTCCCAATGTACAGTCGGCGAGACGCGCTCGACAAACTTAAAAATGAATTGCGAGATCCCTCTTTTGATGCCAGCGATGATTCTCACCTCTCGAGAATACTGCTGCTGGCGAGTCGATCTGGAAAAGGTTACGGTGGCGAACGAGATCAACTTAAGGCCACAATTCGCAACTGCGTGGACGTGGAGCGTCTCCGTGGATACATCTCTGATGATCCTGAAAGGAAACCTCACTTTGTCAACTCGAAAGCAATTAAGAATGTGGCGCGCATCGACCTCGGTAACCCTAAAACCGATATTATTGATCAAGTTGCTAATAGGGTGTACGATTTGCGTTGCCGAATCGTGCACGCGAAGGACGGCGACGCAAGCGATCTCCCGGAGCTGATACTTCCCTTTTCGCGAGAGGCGAGCTTGCTCGGCGCAGATATCGATCTAGTGCAGTTCTTGGCTCAACGAGTATTGATTGCGAGTTCATCGCCCATGCGTTTTTGAGCCGGCTTGCCTGCCCCGAGGAAGGTGAAGTATCGCTCGGCTGGGCCGCTGGGCCTGGCGGATATCTGTGGACGTAGGGTACTGCCATGATTCGTGCGGTTGTGTTTGATGTGGGTGAGTGTCTGGTTGATGAGTCTCGGGAGTATGGGACTTGGGCGGACTGGTTGGGGGTGCCTCGGCATACGTTCTCGGCGATGTTCGGGGCGGTGATCGCTCGGGGGTTGGACTACCGGGAGACGTTCCAGGTGTTCGCGCCGGGGTTCGATCTGACGCAGCAGCGTGAGGAGCGGGCCGAGGTTGGGCGGCCTGAGACGTTCGGGGATGAGGACTTGTACCCGGATGCGCGTCCGACGCTGGCCAAGCTTCGGGGTGATGGGCTGTGGGTCGGGATCGCGGGGAATCAGACGGTGCGGGCCGGTGGCATCCTGCGGTCGCTGGAGCTGCCCAGTGACATGATCGCGACGTCGGATGACTGGGGTGTGTCCAAGCCTGATCCGGGGTTCTTCCGGTGTGTGGTGGAGGCGGCGCCGTGTGAGGCCGACCAGGTGCTGTATGTGGGTGACCGGCTGGACAACGACATCATGCCCGCGGCGCAGATGGGGTTGCGGACGGCGCTGATCCGGCGGGGGCCGTGGGGGATCATTCAGCAGGACGACCCGGAAGCCGACCGCGTTCCGACGATGCGGATTGATTCGCTGGGTGAGCTTCCGGGCCGTATCGCTGAGTTCAACGCTGCAGCGCGCTGAGGGTGGTTTGCCAGCCGTACAGGCGGTCGTCCAGGCGGCGGACGCAGTCGGTGTCTGCCCATGGCTGGAGGGCGCGGCGGACGTCGTGCA
Organism: Spirillospora sp. NPDC048824; assembly: GCF_043198455.1. Taxonomy (NCBI): domain Bacteria; kingdom Bacillati; phylum Actinomycetota; class Actinomycetes; order Streptosporangiales; family Thermomonosporaceae; genus Spirillospora; species Spirillospora sp. NPDC048824. The sequence continues at coordinate 2,394 of NZ_JBICUS010000043.1, forward strand.
CGCGGTCCATGCCGGTGGCGTACCAGGTGACGGAGAGTTGGTCCAGGGCCTGCTCTGCGTAGGTGCATGCGGCCTCGGGGTTGCGCTGGGCGACCTCGACGGCGGCCAGGTCTCCGAGGATGACGGCGCGCTGTTTGGCGTTGGTGTCGCCGATCGCCTCCAGGACGCCGAGCAGTGTGGCCTTGGCCTGGGCAGGCTGACCGGCCTTGAGCTGGGTGTCTCCCTTGAATGAGGCGAGGCTGACCGGCGAGAACCAGTTGAACCAGTCGGGGGCCGGCGCTCCGGTGCTCTCGGCCAGCATGCGTTCGGCGTGGTCGATGAGGCGAAGGGCTTCGCGGGGGTGTCCGCAGCGGGTCTCGCATTCGGCTTCGACCGCGTCTAGCCATGCCCAGAACTCGGCGGGTGGGTTGCCGCGTCGGGCGTAGGTGCGGGCTGCGCGCATGCGTTCGGCTGCCTCGTCGCGTCGGCCGTCCCATCCGGGGATGAATGCGGCGTGGGCGAGGATCGCGGCGCCTAGTAGCGGGTCGTCGGCTTCTCCGGCGGCCTGGAGGGCGCGGACGTATGAGGCGTCGGCGTCGTCGGGCTGGCGTAGGTCGAAGAACTCGATGCGGCCGACCAGCAGCAGCGACTCCGCGAGCGCGGTGGCGAGGATGGTGCGCGGGACGCCGGTGGTCTCGGCAAGTAGCTGGGTGCCGAGTTTGGTGTGTTCGACCACGGTCGGGTGGAGCTGCGCGGGCTGGACGGAGAAGTACAGGCGGCGTAGGGCGCCATTGATGGCGGAGAAGTCGGCTCCCACGGTGGGGGGTTGGACGGCGGCGTTGGCCTTGGGGAGAGGGAGCGCGGCACCGGTTCCCTGGCCGTGGGTGGTGGGTGCGCTGGTGCTCGGGCGTGCCGGGGCCGGGGCGTCTGCGGTCTCCCAGGGTGGGGTGAAGCCCAGTTCTTCGATGGGCAGTTGCAGGACGTGAACCAAGAGGCGTTGGTGGTCGGCGCGGGGCCATGGCGGGGATGCGGACTCCCAGCGTCGTATCTGTCGGGCGCTGATCTGCATGTGGCCCAAGCCCAGCAGGGGGGCGGCTGCTGTCATCGCGTCGGCTAGTGCCTGCTGGGACGCGTACCCGGCGTGCTGCCGGGCGGCCTTGAGTCGTGTGTTGCCTGCTGGGCGCGGCATCGCTGGTCCCTCCGCTGTGTGTCCTCTTCGTGTCCGACTTTAGCGGTGATACGGGCACTGAGCGGACACTGTGACACGGCTAACTCGATCAAACGTCCTTGTAACGTCCTATAGAAGACCTAAGAAGGACCTTCAATGGGACGTTTCGAGGCGAGAGTGTTGGCCGCATGCGCGACAAGCAGGCAAACAGCGGGTGCGGGCACTGCAGCGGCCGGGGGTGGAAGTTCGTCCATCCTCGTCGGGCGGTGCTGGTGGGAATGCCGGGCGGCTCCGGCCCTGAGGTCGAGCGGGTGCGGTGTGGTTGGTGCGCTCCGGCTCGTGGGGTGCGTGCGGCGTAGCGGGCTGCGGGGCCGGTGGGTGTTGCGGCGGCTGTGGGCGTGGTCGATTCCCGCCGAGTGGCCGCGCCTTCGGGGTTGGTGGGTCTCCTCCGGATGGTCGTCGCCCTGGCGGTCCCGCTTCGTCTTCTGTCTGGGAGTGGAGTGGTGGTCGTGGGTCGTGTGGTGGCTCGGGTGGCGTTGGGTGAGTCCTGGAGGTCGGGGGCGTTGGCGCTGGTGGATGCGTTGGAGACGCGGGGCTTGGTGGCCGAGGTGTGGGGGCATGGCGCGGTGCGGGTGCGTAACCCGGCCGGTGAGCCGGGCCCTGATGACCCGCAGGGGCAGGTGTTCTCGCCGGGGTTGCGGCAAGAGGTGCTGTGCCGTCCCCGTGAGGGCGTGCTGTGGTGGTTGTGGGTGTGGTCCGGGCCGACTCGTAGTTCGCCGGTGGAGTTGGAGCCGTTGTGCCCGGTGGCGGACACGGTCACTGCGGCGGAGCGGATCGCGCGGGTGCTGGCGGTGCCGTTCGCCGGTGCCTCGACCTCTTCGGCCTTCTCGGGCTCTTCGGCGTCGTCGGGTGGGTGTGGGTGATGGGTGTCTCGTGGGTGGCGTCGTCGGACGAGACGGCGCGGCGGCCGGTGGCGGCGCAGATTGAGCGGGAGTTCTCCGGGGTCGTGGCCTGGTACGGACAAGCGACCGGGGCGTGGTGGGCGATGGTGCGTATCCGCCGTGATGTGCGCTTGGTGGAGGCGGGCGACCCGGGGCAGTTGCGGGAGGCGATCGTGCACGCGCGGGGGTGGCAGTGGCCGAGGTGATCGGCGCGGAAACTGGCACGCATCGGGCGGGGCATGAAGAGATCGGGCCAGAGTGCCCGGTCTCTTGTCTTGGGGTGCGGACGGTCGGTGATCTGCTGCGGCTGCTGGTGGAAGCGGGCCGGGCCTCGGGGTTGCATGCGCAGTCGGTGGCAGTGCCGGGTGAGGGTCCGCATGAGTGTGACCGGGTGACGGTGGCGTGCCCGGTGGAGTGCCTGGGGCTGTCGGCTCACGTGCTGAACGCGTTGCGCAACGATCGCGGGCGTACGGCGACGGTGGGGGATGTGCTCGGGCTGCTGCGGTCGCGTGAACTGGCCGAGGTGCGCAACATCGGGCCTCGCCGGGTCGGTGAGGTGCGCACGGCTCTGGTTGCCGCCGGTTTCCCGGTGCCGCACCACGTGGTCTGAATCCTTTGAGTCCCTGAATGCTCCGTGTCGTGGGGGCTGTGGCGGTGTCGGTACTGCTTGCGGCGGCCCTGGGGCGTGACGTCTGCGGATGTGGTCGCTACCCTGCCCACGTGAGCCGCTTGTGTGGTCAAGCGTCCTAGTAGTCAGGTGGTCGTAATGTCGAGCTTGGAGTTCGAGCCTCCGAAGTACGCGCGGGTGGTGCTGGAGATGCGGCGCCGGATCGAGAACGGCGACTACCCGCCCGGTTCGATGCTTCCTTCGGAATCTCAGCTTGTCCGGGAGTTCGCGGTGGGCCGTACCACGGTGGTCCGGGCGTTGCAGATGCTTCAGCAGGACGGATGGATCACCCGTGAACACGGGCGCGGCTCGTTCGTCAAGGGGCGCCCTGCCTCGGCTGCGCGGCCGTCGCGTCCGGGCCTTACGGTGTTGGATCAGCCGGAGACCTCGGCGGGGCTGCGGCTGGTCGATGTCGGTCAGGTGGAGGCGCCTGGCCCGGTCGCTGGGCCGCTGGATTCGGGTGGGGCGCGGGTGGTGGCGCGGCGTTGGGTCGCTGAGCGGGACGGCATTGCCTCGGAGGTGGTGACGTGCTGGTTCCCGCAAGAGCTGACGTTCGGTACCGACCTGGACAAGCCCGAACCCCTGCCGGTCGGGCTGCGGGATCATCTGCGTACGGTCAGGGGCCTGCGCATCGACCACATCACCGAGCGACTGACGGCGCGGCTCCCGGCCGGCGACGAAGCCAAGCTCTTGGGGATCAAGGAGAGTGAGCCGGTGTTGGCGACGTTGGCGAGTCTGCATGACGCCTCTCATGCGGTGCAGTTCGTGGCGCAGGTCGTGATGCCGGGGTCGTTGCATGAGCTGGAGGACGTGTACAGCGTCCCGGACTGACCGCGTGGCGGCTTGACCTGCCCGCCCGTGAAATGTGACACAGGTCACTCAAGTAGGAGGTTGTTCGGTCGAGTGTGCGAGGTATCTTCAAGGCGTGCACTCGTCCGGACAAGCGGACGGGTGAATGTCTGGAGGTAGCCAGAGATGGCAGTGCAGGGTCCGTTCAAGGTGGCGTTCGGGGACGTGTTCCCCTACGGCGCGTTCGTCAAGGGCGGTGTCGAGCCGGTGCGGGACTTCGACCGGTCGACCCGGGAGAACTTCGTCCAGGCGCGGGACAAGGACACCGGGGAACTGGTGTGGGCAGTGGAGGTCCTGGACGCCGATCCGGAGTCCAAGGGGACGTTCAAGGTCAAGCTGATGGCGCCGGTGCAGCCGGTGATGCCGGAGGCTCCGGCGGGGTTCCCGTTCGTGCCGGTGGAGTTCGATGGGCTGTCGGTCACGCCGTACGTCAACTCCGGTACCGGTCGGCTGGCCTATTCGCTGAAGGCGGCGGCGGTGCGTCCGGCCAACTTCAAGGGCGGCGCGGCCCGCGGCTCGGGCAAGGACAACGCCGCGAAGGATGCGGCGTGAAGGACGGATACGGCTCGGTGAGCGTCCACTTCGGCGCGGATACGCGCTTTGGCTGTATCACCTACTCCGACGATCCGCCGACGAGCCCGATTCTGACGATCTCGACGCCGGGCCTGTCGCTGGCATTGTCCGGCCGGAGGCTCGACGTAGAGGCGGGCGATGTGCAGAACGCGCGGCGGCTGCTGGAGGTCGTCTCCCGGTTCACGGCCGAGGTGGAGCGGCTCCACTCCCTCAACAACATCCCGGCCGAATCCGCCGAGAGCCCGGCGGCCTGATCTAGGTGGGGCGGCTGGAGCTGGTACCTCCGGCCGCCCCGCTTCTCTCCCCTGAACAGCACAAAGAAGAGGTGTGACCCATCATGGCATGGGAGTTCCGCAAGCTCGCTCCTGGCGAAAACGTCGCCGTCGAAACCCAGCGTGACCCGTTCGCGGCCCCGAAGTGGGCGCCTCCGGTGTGGCACATGCCCGAGGGTCTGGTCCTCATCGTCAACGCCGTCCGCGCACTCGTCCGCGCGGTCGTGTTCCTGGTCCGCAACATCGTCCCCGTCTCGGCCGCGTCCGGGCTCGGCTGGCTCGGCTATGCCTACGGGTGGACCGTCCCCGTCCTGGTCCTGGCCCTCGTCGCCGTGGGCCTGGGCGTGTGGGCGGGGGTGGACCGTCCGTCCTTCGTCCGCTGGATCGCCCGTCCCGTCCAGTCCTGGTGGCGCCTCACCTTCGTCTACCGGCGCCACTGGCAACCGGTCCTGGTCACGGCGGGCCTGACCACAGTGCACAAAGGTCGGGAGTACCTGCCCTCCCTCGTCCGCGTCCGTTCCGGACCGACCTGTGATCGGGTGCTGGTCCGCATGCTCAAAGGCCAAGCCCCCGACGCATGGGAACGGGTCACGGCCAACCTGGCGCACGGCTTCGGCGCATCCCTGGTCCGGGTGCGGGACGGGGACCGTCCGGGACGAGTCTGGCTGGAGTTCGTCCGCCGCGATGCCCTCGCCGAACCGATACCGGCTCTCCCCGTCCCGGACGCCTCCGATGTCGACCTGTCCGGCCTGGTGATCGGGTGGTGCGAGGACGGCTCACCTTGGCGGCTGCGGCTCCTCGGCACGCACGTGTTGATCGCGGGGGCGACGGGGGCCGGCAAGGGCTCGGTCATCTGGTCGGCTGTCCGGGCGCTGCTGCCGCTGACGCTGTCCGGGCTGGTGGAGGTGTGGGCCGTCGATCCCAAGCGCATGGAGCTGTCGTTTGGGCGGGTGCTGTTCGAGCGGTACGGGCGGTACTCCTCCGATCCCAAGGGCGGCATGGTCGATCTGCTGGAGGCGGCGGCCGAGGACATGAACGCTCGCGCCGAACGCTTCGCGGGTGTGACCCGGTCGTTCACGCCGGCGCGGGAGTTTCCTTTCCGGGTCATCGTGGTCGATGAGCTGGCGTTCCTGACCGCCTACTGCCCCGAACGCGACCTACGCAAGCGGGCCGAGTCCGCGCTTGCGGTGCTCACCTCGCAAGGCCGGTCGGTGGGGTACTGCGTCATCGGTGCCCAGCAGGACGCGCGCAAAGAGGTCAACAACCTGCGCAACCTGTTCCCCGACCGCATCGCCCTGCGCCTCGACGAAGACGAACAGGTCGACATGGTCCTTGGCGACGGTGCCCGCGACCGTGGCGCCCTGGCCGACCAGATCTCACCGGTCCCGCACATCGGCGCGGGGGTCGGGTTCGTCCGGCTCGAAGCCTCCCCTGACCCGGTGCGGGTGCGGGCAGCCTACGTCTCGGATGCCGATATCCGCGCGATGGTCGCGCTCGCCCTACCCGATGTGGAGGCGGCGTGACCAAACCCCCTGCCCGCGTCACCCAACCCACCCTCGACGCCCCCGAGCCGGAACCGGTGGTCAAGACCCTTCCTCCGCTGGCGCGGGGGGTGCTGGAAGCGGTCGCGGTCGAACACGGCGTCTGCATCCGCCCCGTGCCCATGCGCCGAGTCGACCTGAACACCGGCGCAGCCGAGGTGGTGTACGTCCCGTGCGGGCACACCCTGGCCTCGGTCTGCCCCTCCTGCGCCGAACGCAAGCGCAAGCTGAGGGCCGTGCAGTGCCGTCAAGGCTGGCACCTGACCGAGGAACCGATCATCACGCGCGCTGACCCGGACGAGGAGCAACGCGCATGGATGGAGCTGCGGGCGCATGCTGCGGCGGCTCGTGACCGCGCGGGCGAGGATGGCACGGCGGACGGGGAAGGGCCGGAGTTCTGGGACGCGGTCATTCGTGACCTCGACAACGAGCTCGAACGCACGGGGGTCCGCGGCTCCCTCAAGACCGAACAGGGCAAGAGCCGGCGGACGCGGTCGACCCGTAGGCGGCAGGATGCCCCCGACCTTCCCCGGCGGCCGGTCGACTCCCGCACGGTCGGCAAGGTCTTCCGAGGCAAGGACGGCAAGGCGTTCCGGCCGTCGATCTTCCTCACCCTGACCCTGGACTCCTACGGGCGGGTGCGCTCGGACGGGACCCCGATCGACCCCGACACCTACGACTACACACGCGCCGCCCGTGATGCCCTGCACTTCTCCAAGCTGATCGATCGGTTCGTGCAGAACCTTCGCCGGTTCGTCGGCTACGACGTGCAGTACTTCGCAGCCGTCGAACCACAACGGCGCCTGGCTCCCCACCTGCACATGGCAATCCGCGGCACCATCTCCCGCGCCGAACTGCGCCAAGTGGTGGCCGCTACGTACCACCAAGTGTGGTGGCCCTCGACCGACCGCGTCGTCTTCGAGGGGGAACGGCTCCCGGTCTGGGACGAGCTGGCGGGCGAGAACGGCGGATACCTCGACCCCGCAACTGGCGAAGTCCTCCCCACCTGGGATGAGGCGCTAGACGCGCTCGGCCAGGACGAGGAGGCCCAACCCCTGCACGTGGTGCGGTTCGGGCGGCAGATCGACGCACAGGGCGTTCTGGCCGACTCCCCGCAGTCCCGCAAGCTCATCGGCTACCTGACCAAGTACCTCGTCAAGGGCGTCGCCGAATGCCACAACGCCGAAAGCACCGCGCAGCGCGAACACGTCGACCGGATGGCCGAAGCACTCCGCTACGAGCCGTGCTCACCCACGTGCGCGAACTGGCTGCGCTACGGCGTCCAACCCAAGAACCCCCGAAAGGGCCTCACGCCCGGCTACTGCAAGGGCAAAGCACACCGACGCGAACACCTCGGCTACGGCGGCCGCCGCGTCCTGGTCTCCCGCAAGTGGTCGGGGAAGACGCTGGCCGACCACAAAGCCGACCGCAAAGCCTGGGTCCTCGCACGCCTCGCTGAGGCCGGTGTACCCGTCACCAACCCGGCCGACCCCAACGCCGTCCACGTCTGGGAACGCGCCGGGCCTGGCGACCCGGACGTGAAACCAGCAGAGCAACGCCTACTGCTGCTGATCAACGAACGCATCCAGCGACGCAGGCAACTCGACCAAGCCACCCACACCCCCACCCCCGAACTTTCGGCAACTCCGGAGGCAGCGTGAGCGGCAAGCGGGATGAACTTCTCACGGTTGACCAGGTGCTCGAAGAACTCGGCGGGATCTCTCGGCGGACCTTCTACCGGTGGCGGGAGATCGGTCGGGCTCCGGCTGGGTTCAAGCTCCCCAACGGCGAGATCCGCATCTATCGAAGTGATCTCGACGCGTGGCTCTGGTCGCTGCGGGAGGCGGCGTGAACACGTCCTACAAGGTCAAGTTCTGGGAGACCCGACCGAACAAAGCGGGGCCGAGGTCAGACAATGGTACGCCCCGGCGATTTTGGAGACTATCTCGCGTGTCCGACTGCCATTAGCCTAGCAGCTGCATGGTCGTCACGAAACCTTTCTTCGTACTCT
>NZ_JBICUS010000044.1:0-10009 GCF_043198455.1 Spirillospora sp. NPDC048824
GGGCCCCACCCGCTACTTGCGAACCCCCAAACCCGCCTACCGGACCAGCGACCCCGCAGGTCACACCCTCATTTCACGACCTTGCCGGATCCCTGACGGAGAGGGAGGATGTGGCATGGCACCCCACGTGTAGATGCACACCTGCATCTTTGCCGTCCCGACTGTTTACAGTGCGTGACCAAACCGATCGATCTGTACCTAACGTCCGCTCATGCGGCGGTCCGCGTGGCTCTGCCGAGAACAGTGCATCGCGAGCCGACAGGGTGACAGGGATTCAGATCCACCAAGCGACTACGCTGCGCGCGTGGAGGCAGCTGATATCGAGCCGGGGGCCGTGTTCCGGTTCCCGCACGACGACAGACCGCTGCGGGTGCTTCTTTGCGACAGCGATGTCGTCATGTATGACGCCTGGTGGCCACACCTCGCGGCATGGGGCCTGGCAGATCTCGAAGCGATCAGGCGCCAGCGCATCAGCTACTACGTCACCACGGCGTCCACGGTGATAGAGAAGGCGACACATCTGGGAACGGCGCCCTTGACAGCCGACGAGCTGGCGGTGCACCGGCCTGACCTGCCGTTCGCCGCGGTGCAGGACGTGGCGATGACGTGGTCGTCGGGCGATGCCGGTCGGGTCACTGACACTAGGGCAGAGCTGAGCGCGTCCCGGGTTTACCTGTTGCCGTTCGGACCCGGCGGAGGCACCAAGGCAGGCGTTCGAGTTGACGCGGACAACGGCAATGCTTTCACCGTCGGGGAACTGTTCCGCAAGGCTCAGGCCGTCCAGGCTCGGCACCTCGGTGATGTGCTGCCAGACGCGGGAGTCGGGATCTATCGGTCCGGGCTACAGCGCGGACTCCCCGCCTACTACCTGTGGGGAGCGGCGAGTCGGGCTTCATGACCACCTCGCAGTACATCGGCGATAATGACGTCCGGATCTGCCGCTGACCGCGCACTCTGCCGAGTTCCGGGCGATGTGTTCGGCGGTGTCTAGGGCGGCGCGGGTGTGACGAGCTGCGCGGACCGGGCCGCGGGGGGACCGGGACAGTCAGTAGCGGCTTCCGCGCGGGCCGCGCGTCGGCGAGGCGAGGTGCGTGTTGAGGGATCACCATGCGTGCCGGAACGTGTCGCTCGCGGGTGGGGCGGGGTGATGTGGCCGGTGCCGGGTCGAGGTAGCCCCAACCGCCGCGGCTGCGGGGACGGTCGCCGTCATCAAGGTGAGGGTGTCGCCCGGTTCGGTGTGGAGGGCGATGACCTCGTGGAACAGGTTGCCGGGCAGTGGGTTGGTGGCGGAGCACGGGTGTGCGGGATGTCCTCGATGATCATGGGGCCGGCCGCCGCGGTTTCCCTTGCGGCGGCGTTCAGTCCTCCAGGGTGGCTTCGCGGACGTTCTCCCGTTCGGTTTCGGCCATCGCGGCCAAGAACAAGAACAACACCCGCCCGGTGCCGGCAAGTCCTAATCCCCGGCCAGCGGACAGGCCAGCATTTCAGGCGATGCCGTACGCGGTGAGGTGGTCGGCGAGCGAGCTGGCGGAATGTGACTTTCTACATAGAGTCGGCTGACGGCCAGGGCTAGCCTGAGCCCCACCAGTCCCAGGTGTCGTGAATGGGTGCGGGGAGGAGTGCTGCGGGTGGAGATGACCTGGATGTCGCGGCTGCACCGGCTGATCCTCTGCGCCGACATCGAGCGTTTCTCCGACTCGGACCGGTCCGACGCGCATCGGGTCGCGGCGCACGACGGGATGTACGACGCGGTTGAGGCTGCTCTGGGCGCCTGTGGGGTGACGTGGGCGGACTGCTATCACGAGGACCGTGGGGACGGGCTGCTGTTGCTGTTCCGTCCGGACGTCCCCAAGGACCGTGTGGTGCGTGATCTGCCGTGGGCCCTGGCGGCCGCGTTGGCCGAGCACAACCATGTCCACGCCGTGCAGGCACAGGTCAGGTTGCGGATCGCGGTGCACGCGGGAGAGGTGCAGCACGATGGTCGGGGAGTGGTCGGCGACGCGGTAAACGCCGCGTTCCGCCTTCTGGACGCGCGTCCGCTCAGGGACGCGCTGGCCACAAGTTCGGGGTCGGTCGCGGTCATCGCGTCCGAGCCGATCTACCACGACGTCATCCGCCACACTCCGGCGAGCCGCCCGGACACCTACCGCCAGATCGAGGTCGAGGTGAAGGAGACCCGGACCACGGCGTGGGTCTGCCTGCCCGACGACGCACGGTCCCTGGGCGGCTCCACCGGTACCCGGACGCCTTCGAGCCCAGTCCCGGACCTGGCTGGTTCGGGCGGCGAGGTGGCGGCGGATGACGGGGTCGCACCCCCGGGGACGTCGATGCGCGCGAGGGCTTCCGGGGCGGCCCGGATCTTCCAGGCCGGCCGCGACCAGCACATCACCGAGAGCTGATCCATGAATCCCGCCTCGGGCCAGGACGGCGCAGCAGGCCAGGACCGAGACGTCCACCTTGAGGCGACCGCCGCTGGCAGCGCCCGGATCTTCCAGGCCGGCGGAGACCAGAACTTCCATTACCACGGGCGGACCCGTCCGTATCTCATCGGCGATCTTGTCGCTTCTGCCCCACCCGACACGGAGTGGCTGCTGGAGCAGCCGAGCCGCCTGCTGGGCGCGCGGAGTCAGGTGGTCCCGTTCGTCGGCCGCCAGACCGAACTGAGGCGGCTCGGGGAATGGCGGGACGCCGACGGCCATCTGTCGGTGCTGCTGCTGCACGGCCCCGGCGGCCAGGGCAAGACCCGGCTCGCCTGCGAGTTCGCCGAGCGATCCCGTGACCGGCGGTGGCAGGTGTTGCAGGCCGGTACCTTGCCGACGCACCGCGGCGAGCCGAGTGTCCCCGAGGTGGACACGGTCGGCGTTCTGCTGGTCGTCGACTACGCCGACCGCTGGGCCCTCAGCGAGCTGGAACGGCTGCTGTCGGATCCGGCGCTCCAGCAGGAGCGGCCCACGAGGGTGCTGCTGATAGGGCGGACGGTTCGATGGTTCGCAGGCCTCCGCGGCGTGCTGGCCGACCTCCGGGCCGGTGCCGGCGATCTTCTGCTGACGCCGCTCGGCGAGGACCGGCCCGCCATGTTCCGCGCCGCGCGGGACCGGTTCGCCGACCTCTACGGCCTCCAGGACGCCAGTGCCGTGTCCGCGCCTGCCGTTCTGCCAGATCACCCCGACTATGGCCTCACGCTGACCGTACAGATGGCCGCGCTGGTCGCGGTTGACGCGTTCCGCCGAGGCGCGGAGGCCCCCACCAGCCCCCACGAGCTCTCGGCGTACCTCCTCGATCGCGAGTACCAGGTCTGGCAGCGGCTCTTCGAGGCGGGCGCCCACGGGCAGGACTTCCAGACCCGCCCTGCCGTCATGGCCCGCGCGGTCTTCACGGCCGCGCTGACGGGGGCGGTGGACCAGGACTGCGGGTCGCGGGCCATCCGGCGCTTGGACCTGCCCGGGCATCCGCAGGACCTGCTGGTCGACCACCGGTTCTGTTACCCGCCGAGCGACCGCGAACTGGTCCTGGAGCCGCTCTACCCCGACCGGCTGGCCGAGGACTTCATCGCCCTGTTGACTCCGGGCCACGACATCAGCGCCTACGATCCGGATCCCTGGGCCAAGAACGTCCCGGCCACGCTGCTGACCGAGGGGAAGGATCTGCGGCCGGTGGTCGTCGGGCGGGCGATGCTGTTCCTCACCTCGGCCGCCGAACGCTGGCCGCACCTCCGTGGCAAGGTCCTCTACCCACTGCTGCGTTCCGACCCGGCCCTGGCGCTGGAGGCCGGCAGCGCCACACTGTCCAGCCTCGCCTCGATCGACGACCTCCCCGACGAGATCCTGGCCGCCGTAAAACAGTTGCTGCCCCCAGGGCGACATGTCGACCTGGATATCGGCGCCGCCGCGATCGACCTCGCCTGGGCCTCCCGGACCTTGCCGCAGACCGAAGATCTCGACGATGAGGCACGTCTCCGCCTCGCGCTGTCGAACCGGCTCGCGGCCGCGGGACGGACCGGTGAGGCGCTGGAACAGTCCGGGCTCGCCGTTGAGGTCGGCCGGAGGCTCGTGGCCGCCGACCGCTTCGGCGCCCGGAGCCTGCTGGCAGGAGCGCTGTCCAACCACGCGGACGACCTGGCCGCGGTCGGACGTCACGACGACGCGCTGCGGTATGCCGAGGAGGTCCTCGAGTTCCTGCCAAATCCCAACTCGCCGGACTTCGTCGTACGGACAATGGAGGACGCCGCCGAAGGAGCGCTCTACGGCACTAGATTCTGGGGCGAGGACCTCGCCGAGGCCATGAACAATCTCGCCCTCAGGCTCGATCAGGTCGGCCGGCGGGCCGACGCGATGGCCGCCTCCCGCGAAGCGGTGGCCCTTTATGAGGGGCTGTCCAGGGCCGGGATCGGGCGGGACGACGCCGGTTGGGCCAATGCGCTCGACAACCATGCGGCCCGGTTGCGGCAGGCAGGTAAGGCGGAGGAGGCTTTGACGCTGTCCTCCCAATCGGTCGAACTGCGCACCGCGCTCGCCGAGTCCGACCGCGCCAGGTACCTTCCCGAGCTGGCGACGTCGATCAACAATTACGCGATCAAGCTGGCCGAAGTTGGGCGGCATGCCGAGGCCTTGGAGCAGAGCGAACGAGCCGTCGCGCTACGTGGCGAACTTGCTTCCGCGAACCGCGGCGTCTACCTGCCCGATCTCGCGAGTGCGACCACCCACCACGCCATGCGGCTGCTCCACGCCGGGCTGCACGCCGAGGCCATGACAGCCGCAGGACAGGCGGTCAAACAGTACGAGGAACTCACCGCGACCGCGCCGGCGGCCCACCTGCCCCGGCTCGCCCTGGCACTGACCAATTACTCGACCTGCCTGATCGAGGTCGGCCGAACCGCCGAGGCCCTCGTCTGCATCGAGCGGGCCGTCACTCTCTTCGAGGACTTCAGTCCCGGTGACCGGGCGGCCAATCTACATGCGTTCGCGGGTACCCTGGCGAACCATGCGGCGCTGCTCGACCGGTTGGGCCGCCCGATCGAGGCCGTTACCTGGTCGGAGCGAGCGGTCCGGATGCGGGAGGAACTGGCCGTCGACGCGCCAGGCCCCGCGCCATTGCTGGCGCTTTCCGACACGTTGTTCAAGCATGTCCACCACCTCAGCCAGGTCGGCCGATTCGCTGAAGCGATAAGCCACTCCGAGCATGCCGTGGCACTGCAGGAGGAGCTGGCCGATGCGCCCGATCCGCAGCAGCTGCAGAAGTTCGCCGGACTGCTTCACAACTACGCGGTCTCCCTGGCCGAATCGGGCCGGCCCGCCGAGGCGCTCGCTGCATCCGAACGTGCGCTCGCAATACGCAAGCGGCTGTCCGAGACCGCTACGAACGCCCAGGTCGCGGAGTCACTAACCCTTCACGCGGTCCGGCTGGCCGAAGCCGGCGAGCATCGCGAGGCGCTGGCAGAGTCCGACCGCGCGGTACGGATGTACGAGGAACTCGCCGAGGCCGATCCGGTGACCCACACCCCGGCACTGGCGGTCGCGCTGACCAACCACGGCAACCGGCTCGCCGCCGCCGAACGCCACGACGACGCGCTGGCCCGCACCAGGCGGGCCTGTGCGCTGTTCGAGGCACTGGCGGGGCAGGACCGGCCGAAGTATCTGAACCAGCTGGCGGTCGCCTTCAAGAACTTGGTGGCGCGGTTGGTACAGGTCGGCGACCACCCGGCCGCCTGTCCCCCAGCAGAGCGCACGGTCGAGCTCTACCGGGAACTGGTCGACGACTACGGAAGCGTCCACCTCGCCGCGCTGGTGCGGCAGCTGGGCATCCTCGCGTCCTTGCGGCTGGCCACGGGCGACCCCGGTAGTAAGGTTCCGCTCTCCACGCTCAGATCCGGCACGGCCGTCTTCGACCTCACCCGCCCACTACGCGACGAGCGGCAGATCCGGAGTGCGCGGCGGGCCATCGCACGGTTGAGTCCGCTTACAGACGGTCCTCGCGGCGCCCGCACCCAGGGGCAGGCCGAGCTGGGCCTTTTCCTGCTGGTCATGAACAACTCACCGCTGGCGACCGCCGACTACGAAGAGATGCTTACTCACGCGCAGGAGGCGGTCGACGCCTTCCGGCGGGCCGGTGACACGGTCGGCGCCCGCCTCGCACTCGGCGCCACGGTCATCGCCCTAATCGGCCGGTCCGACCGGCCGGGAGCGGAGACCGCGATGGCCCGTCTCGAGGTGCTGGATCCGGACTACGCGCGATGGTGGCGGAGCTACACCGAGGCCATGCTCACCACCGACCTCGATCAACAGGTGAACGGGCTCCGGCGATGCGTCCAGGCAGCCCACGTCCTCGGCGAGTTCGCCGACTACTACACGATCATGTGCATGGAGAAGCTGGACCAGCTCGTTGGCAAGGCTGGGCCAGCGGTCCACCACTCAACGGTCGTCGCCGCAACCGTCCGGGAAAGGACCAGCGAAGAATGACGAACGTCCCACCGGGCGACCCGTCGCCCTGGCACCTCCGCCTCGGCTTCGAACTGGAGGAGGTCTACAGCGGCTACTCCGAGATCCAGGAGGACAACCTCTACCTCTTCTCCGGCCGCGAAGCCCTGCTGATCAGGGACCGGAGCGACTGGGCGGTCGACCGGCTCAACGACATCAACATCGATCCGTCCCTCATCGACATCTTCGAGGACGCGCTGGAAGGCATCCCCACCCAGGAGAACCAACCGAAAGTCGACGCCAGCCGAAGCAGCGACCTCATCATGGGCTGGATCCTCAGCAGAACCCGCACCAGGCGGCGGCTCGAGCACCTCATGCAAGCCGCACGCATCGCTGTCGGGCCTCCCGGTGTCCGGTACTACGACTGCGGAGTCATGTTGTGCCGCCTCCACGTCTGCGACGTGATGGCCCCCACGCCCATGACGCTGAACCACCGCAACGAGGTACGACGCGCCGCTCAGGTACTGGAACAGTTCATCACCCACACCGACGTACACCGCCCTCGAGCCCCCGAACACCGCCCGCTGGACCGCCACTTCGAGACCCTGGCCGACCACCTCAAGGCATGGCGAACCAGCGACACCGACCCCGACCGGTCCTTCTTCCAACAGATCCGCAAGGTCATCCACCTGGCCGGAATCACCCCGATCCGATAGCGGTCGACGCAGGAGCGCAGACGCCGCAACGACGGTTGGGTCGCGTTGAACGATCCAGCCGATCCAGCCGCGACGATCATCGTCAAGGCTTGGCCGGGCCTTAAGATGTTCACCAGCAGAAACAGCCGCTACCACCGCGAAGGTTGCTCTCCAGATCTTCGTGCCCCCGGCCTCGTCGGATTCCACGCCGCCTCAGGGGCATCCAGCGCAGCCGCGAACGACTGACGGCCGTCAAACGCACGCACTCTACTGCCGCAGTCCGCTTGGTACTGCCGACGAGCGGACCATTGAGATGGCCCTGGCGTCGGGAGCTCCAGGACCGTCTAAGTTAGCGGCTGACCCACCAGATGGTGAAGCTGACAAGGCCAGCGCCCATGGTGGTGGCGCTGCCGCGGAGGAATGCGATCAGTGCGACGCGGGCAAGGCGGATGACGAGACTGTTCTAGAATCGTTGGTCGGCCTTCGATCTGTCCTCCGGTTGGGGACGGCTACACTGATCAAGCCGTTCCGGAGGGCTTCCGAGCGCCGACCGGAAACTGGCCGGGGAAGTCAGCTGCGGACCGTTCACTGATCATTGATGTGCTGATCTCCGCCGGCTTGGTAGATTCGGCTGTGTCCGGAGGCGCGGGCCTTCATCGAATGTTTAGTTGCGCTGTCACCTTTTGGGGACACGGCGCTTTGGTCGCCAGCGGCCCGCCCGGAGCGCACTGGCTGCTCTCCTGTCGTTCTTGCTTGTACCGCCTGCTCTTGCGCGGCCGACTGGTCTGATGACCCGGCACGGCGGGCCAGGATCATTCCGGTCACTCCTATCACCAGTCCGACGATGCCGACCACGGCACCTATCACGCCGACCATATCTACCCAGCGGAATCCCTTGACCGCGAAGTACACGACCAAACCGACGGCAGATGCCACCGCGATCAGTCCACCGGCCCAGATCAGTACGCGCACCGCCACGTCCAACATCATCGCCCCCGTCCACTCCTCAACACAGGTCATCGACTACAGATGCCCGCATGCGGACACCCGGGTTTAGGCATCCACTTCCAGCGTCTGCTCTTGGCCACGTGTTCGATCATCTTCTGCGATGGCTCAGCCCCTCGACCTTGCAGGTGGGTACCGGGGGCGAGGAGGAGGGGCGAGCGTGAATCCCTCTAGCTCCTTCGGCGAGCAGCCGGGCTTGGTCGAGGTGGCGCTGAGCTGCATACCCGGCGTGGGACTACGCCGCATGTGCGGACCTGGCGGTTGGGTTCGTGAGTTCTGAAAGCTCCAGCCAAGGCGATTCTCGGCGCTGTGGACCAAGAAACCTCGAGGCGGGCGGCTTCTGACGCGCCAGATCCCAGCGTGGGTGTGTCCAGGTTGTGATTGGTTACCCGTACAGTCCCATCGAGCAGGTCAGCGGGCCTAAATGCGCCCGGCTGTTACCGGGTGGAAGCGGGAAACGCTGTCCGGGCGGCCTGCAGGATGCTTTCGATTTCTACACCGGTCAGACCTTGTGCTTTTCGGGAGCGCAGGTAGTAGCGAACTCTGGTTCCACTGTAGATATCCACACCCCGCATGGTGAGGACTTTAAAAGGCACAGTGGGTCCGAAGATCGCGAGAGCAGGTGTTACGCGAACTTCAAGATCAGTTGCGGCGCTGAGCAACTGACTCGCCGCATCCGCCGCCTGTTGAGCCTCATCGAGTCGGGCCCTCTTGTCGAAGGGCCCATGCAAGAGCCGAAGAGGGGGAGATAGCGCGCGAACCGGCAAACGCTTATCCCATTCTTCCGAATAGATGATGAAAACACCGGTGGGTCCGATGACCAGGTGATCGATTGGAGACGGATAATTCTCGTCATCCGCGAATGACACGGTGCGGCCATGAAGGCTGACGAAGCCGTCCTTTTGTAAGGAGAAAAGCGTCCGTTCCGTCCTTCGCCGCGCTCTGTCACCTCTATCCCATGCAGCGGGCCCTGGCCAGCTGCGTGGTCTGAGCTCGTTCAAGCGCTCCCAGAAGGCGCGGACAGCCACTGAAAAGACGGGTCGTGTGGTATCCCCGCCGGGAGGACCCGCACCTGTCGGCCGATCGCCCAGAACAGCAGCCGCGATGCGCGGGGGTATGGGCCAGCGGATCGGGCGAACCCACATGGGGGACCGCTGCCGAAGCCAAGGACCGCGGTCTGCCGTCACGGCGGCGTTCAGCTCCTTGAGATTCCCCGGATCTGGTGACGTCGGGATGAATTTGGAGGCTAGCTACGTCCGCTCATGCCGCGGAGCGCGTACTACCGCGACTATTGCCAGCGTGACCTTTCGTCATGTCGCGGCTCGCATACGTGCGGCACCGACAGGGTCGGATGACAGCCCGATGCTGTACGGAGAGTGATCGCTCGTTTGGATCATCTGTGCGCTGCCGTGACTTCACTTGAGGTTCCCCCCGTAGCACGGACAGCTGGGGTGAGATGGGTCAGGTGGCCGGGTTCGAGGTTCGGTGTCGTTCCTCGTAGTCCACCGGACTCAGCATTTCGAGGCTGGAATGCCTTCTGAATGGGTTATACCAGCACTCGATCCATTCAAACACTGCGGCCGCGAGTTCGGCTCTTGTTTGCCATTTCCTGGTGTCGAGGAGTTCGAGTTGCATCGAGCCCCAGAACGACTCGATCATGGCATTGTCGTAGCAGTCACCGACCGTGCCCATAGAGCCGAGGAGCCCTGCGTCCCGGAGCCGCTTCCCGAACGTCCAGGAAGTGAACTGAGTCCCGTGGTCTGAATGCAGGATTGTAGCGTCCTTTGCGGGTTTGCGGCGGGCTACTGCGGCGGCCATCGCATCGACCACGAGTTCGGTGGTCTGGCGGATGTCGATGGAATGGCCGATGATGCGGCGGGAGAAGCAGTCCAGTAC
>NZ_JBICUS010000045.1:0-9646 GCF_043198455.1 Spirillospora sp. NPDC048824
GGCCATCAGCATGCTCCGACACCGAAAACCCGCTCCCGGGGACGCTCGTCACGCCGTTCAGGCAGACGCTTCAGCAGCGTGAAAGATCGAGGTCAGCCTTACCTCGCGTTCTTCGGTGGCGTAGCCGATGTCGCAGAAGTGGAGACCTGCGTCCGCGAAGATCTTGGAGAGCTGCGACACTCCGTCTTCCGCGACGGTGAAGACCAGTTGGAAGTCCACCGAGTCGCCCAGGACGACCGAGGTGAGATCACCGCTGGTCAGCCGTGCGACCTCCGCCACGATGTCGGCGACGGGGAGTGCGCTCTCCTCGACCACGAAGCCGACGCCACCGGCGGCGGCCAGCGACTGGACGCCGGCCTTCAAGCCGTCGGAGGTGTCCTGGCAGCTCGTCACCACACCGCTCGTGCTCAGGCAGCGCCCTTCCCGCACGAGCGCCTGGGGACGTCGCCATGCGGATATCAGCACTTCCTCCTTGGCCGGCGGGAGCTTCGCAGCGCCGGGGCCGAGACCGCCGAAATAGCGCTGTGCGGACGCCGCAGCCCCTGTCGGCCCTGTGACGCAGAGGCGATCTCCTGCGCGGGCACCGGTCCGCAGCAGTGATCCGCCTCGCTCGACGATGCCCACGGCGGACGCGGACAGGATGATCCTCTCCGCGCTGCCGATGTCGCCTCCGACGTTGGGCGTGCCCACCTGCCGGCAGGCGTCGCGAATCCCTTCCATGAGAGCCGTGAAGTCGTCGTCCGGCAGTGAGCGCGGATAGCGGACGACCGTCAGGAGCGCGATCGGCAGCGCGCCCATGGCGGCGATATCGCTGAGATTGGCCATCGCCAGGTAGTAGCCGATGTCGTAGTTCGACAGGTAGCCGAGTTCGTACAGCTGGAATTTCGGTCCGCGGACGTAGTCCGACCCGACGACGATCTCCATGGGGCCGTCGATTCCGAAGACCGCGCAATCGTCTTGGGCGTCGGCGCCCGCGATGAGTTCGGCCTGGACTCCGTTCTGCAACCGCTGCGACCATCCTGACTGCCCTCCGAACATGGGCGCGATGATGTCGGCCAGCCGCGTCGGCTCGTCGGAGGCGGTGCCGGTGCCGGTGCTCTGCATGGAACCCATCCCATCCTCAGCTTTTGGCGGGGGTGTCAATGGCCTAAGGCAGCGAAAGCCTCCAGCGCGCAGTCTCTTTCATCGTCGCCGTCAGGAGATCTTTTCGGACGACGACTGCGTAGTCCCACTCCGGGTCCGGGATGCCCAGAATTCTCCCTGCCACTGATCGGAGATATTGGCGGGGCCTCGCCTGTACCGCAGCGTACACCTGGTGTTCGGCCGTGTCCCCGCAATAGAAGTACGGGCGATCGTCATATCCGAACTGTTCTAGATCGGCCAGTCCGCCCAGGGTGGTCGACACCAGGCCATCCCTTGCCATCAGCGCGTTGACCTGCCTGAACGGAAGGGGAAGCAGGTGAATATGGGCGTGGGTGACGCATGCGGAGCCTTCCATTCCCATTGTTGAGCCGTGCTCAAGGAAGACCGGATCGCCGAAACTTGCCGTGTATAGTGGGATTATTCGTTTAAGTGCCGTTGCCACGTCTTCGGCGTGGTCGCACATCACAGCACCAAAGCTGACATAGTGGGCGGTCGGTATCAGCAGCAGATGCCCCCTGGTCAGTGGCGACATATCCGCGAGCAGCGCGAGGGTGCTGCCGCGTGCGAGGATCCTTCCCGGCGGGGATCCGTTGTAGACGCGATGGAAGGTGACGTGCTCGGCCCCGGTGAGCTCTTGACAGAAATCGGACCCGGCACAAGAGTCTCGTTCGGTCACGGATCACCTCGACCGCAATTCGGACTAGCCTGATTGCTTTATCTGACCGACCAGAATATGGCCCTGGCAAAGTCGGCAGCCATATTGTTACTCGTCCCGGGTATGGTTTGACAAGGGTGCGGCGGGATTGCGGTGTGCCGAACGGGGATGAGCGGTAGATGAAGATGGCGGCAGCGCGTACCATAGACCGCTCAATCGTGCTGGCGGCAATGGTGCTGCTCGCCGGCAAGCAGTACGGCTTCCCTTCGGCCGAGTTATGGAGAGATGTCGAGCATGAATACTCGTACGTCTTGATCGTATTGATCTTGACCGCCGGGTTCTTCGGTGTCGTTTCCCCCTGCGCGTCGTGGTCTCACCGTCTCCGTGTCGAGCGCCGTCTGGTCATGCGCAGGCATGTCCTCACCGCGTTCGGGCAACTGATCGAAGTTTGCAGAGCGGTGACGCCCGAGATCGCGGTGAGCGATCCAGGGCTGCACATCTGGCAACGGAAACACAATCACCGGCATCCGCTTCGCGGTGAGCTCACGCGCGTGGCCACTTACCGCCTCGGCGCGTCACCGGCGACTCGCAGGATTCGCCCGACACCGGGTGTCGGCGTTGTGGGGCTATGTTGGAAGCTCGATCAGGAAGTGAGCGTCGATGTGGCAAGGCTCGCCCGAAACCTGGTCGACGAGGCCACATTCTCCTCATATCGGGCACAGGAAGGCGTGGATTCCGTGATGGGGTTCGGCTGGGAGGAGTTTCAGCGCTACCGCCATCGCGGTGCGGTCTTCGCCACACCGATCAGAAACGGTCGTTCCGGGTTCGTGGGCTGTGTCAGCTTCGATGTATCACATGGTCACGATGCCCTCGATGTGCAGCGCATCTGGCATATCCTCAATTCATTGAGCTTCGTGGTCGGGGAGGACGGGTTCGAGAATGTCTGAGGTGGGCGAAATCACCCGTCAGACCTGCGGCTGCTACGACGCCAATGCGAACTCCTATGGCGAAGCCTCCGAGGACTACGACAGGTTTCCCGGACTACGCACGGAGGTCGTCGAGTTCGCGCGGCAAGCACCGCATCCCATGCCCGTCCTCGACCTTGGATGCGGTGGTGGCCGAGACACCAGGCTGCTTGCATCGCTCGGCCGTACGGTGATCGCGGGTGACTACGCTCCGGCCATGCTCGAATGGGCCCGCAGCCGATCACGCGAGGAGGGGCGCACGCTCGGCTACCTGCGGCTGAACGCCCTGACACTCCCGCTCCGGGACGAGTCGGTGGCCGGGGTGTGGGCGTCGGGAAGCCTGCTCCACATCCCATCGGCCGGGCTGGAACGCGCGCTGGCGGAGGTTCACCGCGTACTGGTCCCGAGCGGTATCGCGGCGATAAGCATGCGCGTCGGCGACGGGGAGGGCTGGAAGGAGGGCGGATCGCTGGACGGGCCGCGCTGGTTCACCTTCGTCGATCCGGACGCGTTCGCGGACCGCTTGGAGGCGGCGGGATTCACCGACGTCCGGATCCGCTTCGCCGGCCGTGCCGGTTGGTTCATCGCGGTCGGGACGCGATAACCCGCCTCATTGCCAGGCATCCGGGTCGGAGTTGGGCGCGGCCCGGCGAATGCCTCCGCGAGGATCATCGACATCGCCATGGTGTCGGGGGATCAGGTGGATGTGCAAGTGGTCGATGCTTCGCCCCGCCGCCTTGCCGTCGTTGATACCGATCGTGTACGCCTCGGGAAAGTACTTCTCGTCGATGTGGTCCCGCGCCGCGCGCATCAGGCTGTAGGCGCTGAGGACCTCCTGATCGTCCAGCTCGAAGAACGAGACGACATGCCTTCTTGGGACTATTTCGATGTGTCCGGGATTGGCGGGAAAGTTGTCAAAGCGTGCATAGAATAACTCGTTCTCGCAGAGAATCCTGTTGAGTGACGGGTCATCCGGTTGGCAGAAGAGGCAGTCGGTTGCGACCTCGCGAGGCCGGGACTGGAGCTTGTTCTCCTCAAGCCCACGGCGCCCCGAGAGGAAAACGATCAGGCGTCGAAGTCCTCTGCTTCGCTCTTCTCCCGACGTATGCCCGATGAGCATTGTGCTCCAAGTCTCCCCTGTCGCCGAAAAGTATGGGTATGCGCAAGACTGATGATCAATCGGGTAGCGGAGTATGCGCGGTCAGACTTCGCAGATGTTAGCGGCTGGGATGGCTGCATGAAGGTGAATGGTCACAGGAGTCATCGGGGTCACGGTAGATCCTGACGGTGGACTATGTCACAAATGTCGTATCCGCCCACTAGAACACGTTACGACTCTGGCGTTTCGGACTGCAAGGTTTCGCTGTGTGAAATAGCGGCCGCTTGGGTGTTCGATCGGTGACGGTCGGTAGGTGCAGCAGCGTCGCCCGTGGCCAGGGCGGCTCACGTTTTCGCCGCGGCGGCAGCGCCCCCTGCTCGGAGATCCCGTGTTCGGGGTCGGCCTCCCGGCCCGGAGTGTGGGCCGAGCCGCAGGTCGGTGTAGGCCTCCAGGGCGGAGGCCAGGGCCTCTGCCGGACCGTGCGCCGGTCGGCGGACGTCAGACAAGGATCTCAACCTGCACCGCTCTTGGCCGTTACCGCGACCGGTTCACGGAGGACCGGGGATGAGGTCAGCATTAGAGACGGTTGGCGCATGATCAGCGGACTCTTACACGTGCCACGCGGTCGCCGCCGCTGGTGATCACGGTGACGTTCCGTCCGTCGCCGGTCAGGCCGAGTACCTCGCCGCTGAACTCGCTGATCCACACCCGTTCGCCGTCGGCCAGCGAGTACGCGACGAGCCGGCCCGTCGTACTGCTGTGGGAGCCCTGCCGGTCGCTCCAGGTCTCGGTATCGCCGGGCAGCACCGCCGGGGCGATCAGCCGTCTGGTGCACGCCGGTCAGGGCTGCACACGACCATCCATAAAGGCGCGACGGCCCAGGGTGTACATTTCACCCGTGATCAACGGCCGCCTCCGGCGACTGGATGTCAGCGACAGCCGCGGCGAGCTGGCGGCCGGGATCCGGAAACTTGATCATGTTCCGGCGAGCCGGCTTCGCCTGCTGGGGCGATGGCTGGCCGGGACCGGTACCCACCTCAGCGCGGTCAACCTCGGTCTGATCCTGCTTGGTGTGGCCGGGCACGACGACGACCGCGACCTCATCCCTCGCCCTCGGCTCGCTGGGCGGCCCCTGCTGCTGCACGGCCGATGCCCTGGCCGCTTCACAGTCGCGCCCGCACGAAGCGCTGCTGGAGATGGCCCGCCAGACCAGCGGCTGGGCACGGGCGGACGCGATCATGCTCCTGCGCGGAGCACGCGTGGAGCGGCTCGACAAGGACTCGCTGATCCGCGACGCCTGCGACGGCGAGTTCCTGGACGTGTACTTCGCCGATGTCGTCGCCGAGTCCGGGGACCTGGCCGGAGCGCTCGGACCCGACACCGTCGACGACGGTCTTTTGCGCGGCGCCGGCCGGGTGCTGTACGCGCTGTGTGAACTCGAATGTCGGCTCGCAGGAAACGCACTCATCAAGCAAACTGATTCGATCGGACTGCTGATCGGCTTGTCATCGTCGGGGATGGTCGTCAGCGTGGTCGGCCCTGGTTGGGCGGCCTTAACCCGGGGCGACCTCTGCGCGGTCGGCGCGCTGGTGCTCTGCCGCCTACCCCGCCACGATGTGCGGATCGCGATGAGCCAGCGGCATCAGGCGGCGGGAGCGCGGACGGGGGCTGACTTCTTCGATGCCCTGGAGGCTGAGGGCGTCCTGGTGCGCAACCGTCACAGCACACGGTTCGCCGGCGAGGTCACCGGTTACGCCGTCGCGCTGCCCGATGATCTGAGCGCCTCCGGACGGCCTGTGTGGTTCGGCGGCGGGAAGCTCGTCGGCGACCCGACCCTTCCCAAACTCCGGCGCCGGTGGAGCGTGGAAGGGCCTGGCCGTCCAGGGCCTAGTCCGCTGTCAGGCCGGCATCTGTCAGCGCGGACGGCTCGCGCCGTTTTGCGGACGACCGTCCGTCGTGCGGCGGACGAAGCCCGGACGGCTTCGGAATTGCTCGACCTGCTTCAGCGGCGAGGGCTGCTGGTCAAGCGTCGTTGGAGTCAGCTGGATCCCGACCAGCTCACCGGCTACGCTGTCGCGCTGCCCGGCACGGAGGAACCTGTCTGGTACCCCGGAGGCCGACTCGCTGAGGACTTCAGTCTGCTGTGGCGTGTCTTCCTATCCCGTGATCTCGGAACAAACGAACGGCGCGGTGCCGCGGTAACCGCCTCCGCGTCGCCGGCCGGCGTTGGGGTGCCTGTCCTACGGTGCTGTTACGGTTCGGCTG
The DNA here is from genome assembly GCF_043198455.1 of Spirillospora sp. NPDC048824. Taxonomy (NCBI): domain Bacteria; kingdom Bacillati; phylum Actinomycetota; class Actinomycetes; order Streptosporangiales; family Thermomonosporaceae; genus Spirillospora; species Spirillospora sp. NPDC048824. The sequence goes on from NZ_JBICUS010000045.1 coordinate 6,128, forward strand.
TGCTCAGCGATTTGGGTCCGGAATGGGACAGAAGGGTTGTCGGGGACCGGGCTGCGTGGCGGCATGACACGTCGGGTTTGGTGTTCCGACTGGTGCCGGGCGGTACGTTCCAAATGGGTCTGTCGGACGCCGAGGTGGCGGCGTTGCATGTGATCGCCGCCGACGGCGAGGCTGATGACGGTGTCGAACTGCTGTTGGAGAACATCGAGGAGATGCGTCCGGTTCGTTCGGTGACGGTCGGGCCGTTTCTGATGGCGCGGTGCCCGCTTACGGTGGCGCAGGTGCGGCACTGGCTGGCCGACTACGAAGACGACTATGCCGATAGTGACGCCAACGCCGCCCGCCTGGAGGACGAGTTGGACGATCTGCTGGATCTGCTGCCTTTTCGGCTGCCCAGCGAGGCGGAGTGGGAGTACGCCGCGCGGGCCGGAACCACGACCCTGACGTATCGAGGTGACCTGGTACCGTCCGAAACCGATCTGTTGGACCACTTCGGGGTGGAACGGCGCGTCCTGGCGAACGAGAACGCGTTCGGACTGGCGGCCATGGGCTCACTGGGCGAGTTGTGCGCCGATGCATACGTGCCTGGCTACGCCGGCGCGCCGACCGATGCGGCTCCCCGCCACGGCGACGGAGTCCGGGTGATTCGAGGCGGCGCCGCGGACATGAGCCCTTGGCAGGGATGTAACGAGTGGTTGGCCTTGCTGTCTGCCGCGCGAGGCCCACATGACATGTTCGCCGCTGTCCGCCCCGTCCTGGACCTTCCCGTCACGGCGTAAGTCTGTCCCGTGCTCACGACCTCCAGACGCGTGGTCACGCACGACCCGCGGCTAGTTGTTTCATTGCCTCAGGACCGGTGGCCGGCCAGGCTCGGTCCCGGCGCCCGGGCCGTCGCTCTCTCTGCGGCTGCCATGAGAGGCCGTCGACAGTTCGCCAGGATTGGGTCAGGATCGGCTGCGTGACGGGACGAGTAGAGGATGCGATTCGCGCGGCTGTCTCTCCTGGGGGACCGTTGGCGACCCCGTCTGGACGTGGTCGCTTCACAGTAGCCCGCTACACCACCGATGGGGTGGTGCTGCTTCTCGGTCAGAAAGAGGCATGAACGCCCTTGCCGTGGCGGGCGTTGGAGGAAGTTCCGGACCTCCTGCGGGGACGCGGTTGGGTACTGATCGGCAGCGCGTACTCGGTAGACGCCAAGGTTGGAAGCCTGGATGAGCACCTGAAACGCTTCCTCAAGCGGGCTACCGCAGGGTGGGTGGCCGTCCTTCTGGAAGAGGCCGGAGTGCTCTCCATCGACCGTTCACCGTCCTCGCGCGTCAAGCTACGAGCCGGGTGGTGACGCTCGGCGGCATGTGAGGACGTCGGCGATCTCGCGGTGATCGCCCTCGGCGTCGTAATGGAGCGTGGCGGACCTGTGCTGGGTGGTGATTTGTCGCCGCTCTACGAGGAGTGCTCTCGGTTGATGGCGAGAGTCCAGCGCAGCTGGTGGGCGTGCTGGGCGCCGATCAGCGCCTCGGCCATGTCGATGAGTTGACCGAGTCGCAGTGCCATTTCCTTGGTCGGCGTGCGGTAGGCGGTTGCGGCGCTGTGGCGTGACCAGTCGGTCAGGTCAGTGTGTGCCCGGTTGCCGAGTTCTCGGTCGCGGGCGGCCAGGAGGTGGAGGTCGACGTGGACGCGGGTCCAGGTGTCCTTCATGCGCAGTTGGTCGTAGGCCCCTAGTCGAACATGCGGTGGTGAATCGGCGGCCAGCAAGGCCCACAGCCGCGGGGTCGGCACCGCGTAGGGCTCGTTGCGCAGTGCCTGCTCGACCGCCCGGACGACCACTGGGGCCGGATCGGCGAGCATGTCGGAAATCCGGGGGACGGATCCGCCCAGTCGGCGGACGGCTCGTACCGCTTCGGCCCGCACCCGGGGACTCGGGTGCTTCAGGAAAGGCAGAAGCGCCGGCAAATCCTGACGTGTGCCGCATTCACCGAGCCCGGCGACCAGCGCCCGGGCCCGGCCCGGTGGCCGATCACCGGCCAGCGCATCGCGGTAGATCGCGGCAGGACTGCGGTCGGCGCGGCGGACGGCCCACTGCGCGGTGGCGCGCATCATCGCCGACCGATCCGGCAGATGAGCCACACCTGCTTCCGGGCGGCCGAGCCTCACCAATGCGGTGAGCGCCTCGACCCCGACCTTCGCGCTTCCCTGTTCCAACAGCCGTTCCAGGACGTCGACACGCCGGTCTCGAACCGCATCGGACACCAGCCACTGCGCACACCGCAGCGCGCAGACCCCATCGTGTTCACCCAGGGCGGCGCGCATGACCTCCTCGTGCCGGGAACGGCCCGAGGACAGCCACGACCGGTACGCCAACCGCCGCACCCCGATGTCAGGATGCCTGCGGGCCGACGCCAGCACCTCATCCGGGGCCGTGCACAGCGCCCCGGCGACGGCCTCCAGCGCATGGCCACCGCGCGTCCACGATCCGATCGCCACCGCCACACTCGCCGCCGCCAACAACGCCGCAGTACTCGCCGACCGCAATGCGGCAGTCAACGTGCGGCGCGCACGCTCACGCACCTGCGGCACCCAGTCGGCGGTCCGCAGCACCAGGACGGGCAACAGCAACCCATCGGCGCACATCACCGGATCCGCGACCGCCGACTCCCGTCGGCGGCCGTCCGGGGAGCACGCCGCCACCAGCCGCGACAGCCGCTCATCGGCCGGCGGCCGGTTCATCGTCCCGACCGGCCTCCCGTCGTACACCACGGCCGGGGTGCGCAGCGCCCGGTCGAGCCCGACCCAGGTCTTGGCGCCGGCGACCGTCAACATCGCCGCGACCTCATCCGAGCGTTGGCCACCGGTGACCGCTTCGACGACCCGCATCGCCAGCGGGCCGTAACCGGGAGCGTGGAATTCGCGGACAACGCGGATCGGACCGGCCAGATGAGCGTTGAACTCCTCCAGCTCCCCGGCCGGAACCCACAGCTCCAGGATCGTCCGCCCACCCGCCTGCCGCACCGGATAACGGCGCGCGAAGTCCGCGTCGACCTCGAAACGCGTCACGAAACCGGCGCCCGACACCGGCACATTCCAGTCCCGAGCGATCTTCACCGCATACGCCTCGTTCAACACCGGATAGAAGATCGGCTGATCCGGCAGCCGGGGCGGCCAGACCCGCCACCCCGACGCACACACCAACGACAACTCCGCCGGCCCGACCGGACGCCACAACCTCACCGTGGCCCGCCCGCCATCACGCGCCCCGCTCCGTCCATCGGCCACGAAACCGAGTCTGACGATCCCGCCGAACTCCGACAACCGGATAATCGCTCCGACGCTGCTCGAGCTGGCAGACCCCGGCCACCTCCCTGAAACGAACGCACAGCATCAGCGGCAGAAGAGGACGCCCGTACCGGTGCAAAGGCGGCGATGTCTAGCTACTGCGGCGGCCATCGCATCGACCACGAGTTCGGTGGTCTGGCGGATGTCGATGGAATGGCCGATGATGCGGCGGGAGAAGCAGTCCAGTAC
>NZ_JBICUS010000046.1:0-8869 GCF_043198455.1 Spirillospora sp. NPDC048824
ACCTTCCCGCCCGCCGTCACCACCCGCCAACGCAAGATCCTCGACGCCCTGAACACCCCACGCGCCACGCACTAACCAATTGAGCCAACTCAGGCCAGACCACCCGGTGGAGGTCCTGGCACCGCTGGAGCTGCCTGGCCCTGCTGGCCTACACCTACCTCGCCGTCACCGCAGCCACCGAACCCACCGGCCCGGACGAGGACCCCGACATGATCGCGATCACCGTCCCCGAACTCCTGCGCAACATCCGAGGACCGATCGTGCCGGAGCCCTACCGCGATCCCGAACACCGCCACGCATGGTCCACCTGGCGCCGACGCCACCAATACCGAGCCCGAAAATGCCACCAGGCATGGCACGCCTATGCCGACACCACGTGATCACCGCAGGCCACAGCCCCAATTACAGCTGCCGTAACCAACCACCAAAGGGCGTCCAAGGTAGCCCCTCGTCATATGAGCACTCACTGTAATCGCCAGGGTAATTCCTATTGCCAACCGGAATCTGGCTCACCGTAGGGGGTTGGGACGTCGGCTCGGCGGCAGAACAGCATGCTCGCTAGGATCATCGAGATAGTTGAATATTGTTGCTCGTCTGCCTAGGAACACTTGTTGACCGGGCGCACCGAGACCACGGTGGATAGGAGGACGGTGTCAGTGTGTCCGGCGGTCTTAACCGACAGGTTGCGGCTGTCGGCACCGGTGAACTCGCCACACATTCGGCCGCCCTGATGCTGGACGTCCACCAGAGCGGGCTCGAGTTTGGCGGGTGGCCCCAACCACGTGGTACCAATCGCCACCGCCACGCACACGACTGCCAGGGTGGCGAGCCATGTGGCGCCCCGGATTGCCCGGGAAATGCGCCGGATCTCCGCACGCGTCCATGCCCGAAGGGCCTCGCCGGTGCGCAAGATCTCCTGGCCCGGCCGTCCCGACGCCGCGCGCACCGCGAGCAGCGTCGCAGTCACCAGCATTGTCAAAGCCAGGCCGAGCAGCAGCACTACAGTCCATCGGGCTCCCGGCGCCAGGTTCGTGATGTTGTCCCGCCCCTTGACGATCAGCACGGCGCTCAGCAGTGCAGTCAGTCCGCCGAGACCGGTCCGCCATCCCTCGGCCTGTCTACGCGCAGAGTCGAGCTGGGTGAATTTCAGTTCTTGCGCCTTTTGTGTCCAGCGCTTATCGTCGAGGCTCACGGCATCTCGATCTTCCAGAAGGCGCCGCAGCCCCGGTCGAAGGCGTCCTCCGGACGGTCGGCGTGCATATGCCCGCAGTCGCAGTACACGTTGACGGCCCGCGGTGGCGGTGGGGCGGCGGCGCGGTTGCGAAAGAGGCCCTTCACCCCGTCCGGTGGGCCGTAGTCGAACGTCATGCTTGTCCGTCCGCCGCACGCAGGGCAGACCCCGGTGACCTTCAGTCCGTCGGCCGCCTCGGTGACCGTGAACCCGTGCTGCATCGGAAAGCTCGTTTCGGCGTAGGCGCGGTCTTGGTGGTTGTCGATGTCAGGCAACGATGGTCTCCGGGTCGACGTTTCCCAGGTCGAGTTCGAACAGCGGCGCGTACAGCCGCAACCGTTCGATAATCCACTCGGCGGGTTCCGCGGTTTCCTCCGCTGCCCGCGCCACGTGCTCGGGCGTGACGCGTCCGGAGATCACGGGTGCGTAGCCGTCGAAGTGCTCGGTGAGCAGCAGCAGGTCCTGCCAGCGCACCACGTCGTCGTGGCAGCCGTCCGCCGGGTACGACAGCGTCACCCCGGTCGGTGCCAGCTGCGCCAGCCGCCGATGGGTCTCCGCGGGTGCCCACCCGAGCCGTCCCGCCGTCCGGACCAGCAACAAGGGATCGAACTTCGAGACGGCTACCTCGTCCCCATATTCGTCGAATGCGGTCAGCAGACTCTCGTCGTACTCGTCCGGATAGATCTCGCAGAGCCGCTCCATGGTGCTCTCGTCCGGCTGCGGGACAGGCGCTCCGAGTTCCCGGAAGGGGATGAGCAGCCGCAAGAAATCGCCAAGGGACCGGCCGGACGCGATCGCGCCCTCGACGATACCCAGAGCGGTGATTCGCCATCGCAATGGCTCCTTGGGGTAGTAGGTGTCGCTGACGAGCGCGGAGCCGATTTCGAATGACGGCCACAGGTCGTGGACGTTGGGGGTTGCCTCAGGCACCTTCGCGTCGGGAAACGCGCGCAGCAACGCCTCACGTGCCTCGCCGACCGAGCAGTACATGTTGTCCGCGAGGAAGACGAGTTCGGCGTTGGTCAGTGAAGCCTCGGGTCGTGCGAACGGGAGGATCTCACGGGCCGATATCGCTTGGCGATGCGAGACACGACGCCCCTGCGAATACCGCGTGATCGTGAGGCAGGGGTGCTGTGCGCTCCAGCCGGGTCGTTGGAGACGGGATTGGTAGTTCTGCATCGTGTACTCGATGAAGCGCAGCGTTTTCGGGTCGGGGACGGTAGCGGCGTCCGGGAACGACGTGTCGTCGGGCAGGACCAGGAAATTGTCCTCCTCCAGGGCGAGCAGTCCCTGGTATACCTCCGGCACTGAGCATCTCGACCTACCGGCGATCACCAGGAGATGCATCGTCGTCAGCGGCTCGCCCATGACGTGGACCTCCCGGAGTGCCTCGACCTCTACAGCACTGAAATCACGTCGGTAGCGGTTCCGGCCGGCCACCGTGACGCCGAGCGGGGCGAGCTTGTCGCAGAGCGCCAGGACCTGATCAATGTCGCGGCCGAGCGCGCTGGCCGCATTGACCAGATGCGCGGGACCGAGGGGGCCATCAATCCACGGCGGCACGCCGTCCAGGCGAACGGCCAGGAGGTTGGCGTCGGCGTTGGTGCACACGTAGTCCGCGAGCGGATCGAGGTCGATGTCAGGTGGCGACCAGTTCGGTGGCATGAGGGCCTTCGCCTGGGCCATCACCTCGCCCAGCGGGCGGTCGAGTTCCTGGGACGCCTTGACGAGCCAGGCCGCCACGTAGCGGCGCGGCGGCTTGCCGGGTGGAGCCCAGGCCGCGAGCGCGCGAACCAAAGGAACGTCCTCCTTCTTCCAGGTCACCTGAATGGGCGGACAGTCGCGCAGCGCTTGCAGACCGATGCCTGTGACGACGTAGCGGCGCAGGCGGCGGAGACGATCGGCCATCGTCTGTTCCGAATGCGCGAGCGCTTCGAGCACTCTGTCGATCGGCACGGGGGTGTCCCACAGCGTGTGGGACAGCTGATCGAGAATCTGGGCGTCGATCGGATCGACGATCGGGAACCCGCCGCCGGCTCTGGAGGCCGGGAGTTCGCGGATGTTTGGCTTGGTCCTGATCAGAGGCCCCCACTGCCCCGCCCGCCACGCGCTGAACCAGCGCCCGACGGAGTAGAACCGGGTGGCGTCGAACAGGTCCCGGTCCTCCGGGAAACAACCGATATCCCTGGCCGAGACCTTGCTGTCCTGCCCCCAGGACGTGCCGATGGGAATCGGCACATCCTGCTCCAGCAGGCACGTAAAGATCTGCTGGGCGATCTCCGGGACGGACTCGGCCACCTGCCACAGCCACGACAGGGTCAAGCCTGGCCATTCCAGGAGGTCGGGCAGCGAGGCATCAATCTGCCCGCGGACCCAGTCCTTGTCCCACTCGCGCAGCTTCATGCGGTCGACGGTGAACTGAGGGCGGCGGGCGCCGCGAAGGTTGACGATCAGGCCGAAGATCTCCTCGTTGGTGCGGAGGCCGTCTGCGGCCAGCCCGCCCTCGTCAGACACCCACCACAGGTCGTCACCGAACTTCAGCGACACCACCGACTCGTCCGGGTAGCGCAACTCCCGAGGCTCCCACCGCTCGATGGAAGTCTCGACGGTGACCTCGACGTGGTAGTCGGACACCCACAGCAGCCTGCGCAGCGTGGCGAGCGCCGAGACGCGTTCGTCCTCGTCGGTGGACAGGTACAGGCGAACGCAGGTGCCGCCGTCGCGCAGTTGGTCGTCCACCGAGGTGACGTGGAAGAGGCTGCCGCTGCTGGCGATGTCGACCCGATAGGCCTCCCGAGCCGGGTCCCCGTTTTCGTCCACCGGTCGCGTCACCACGGTTATCTCGTCGGCGAGCATGAAGTAGCTAAAGACGCCGACGCCGAACTGGCTGTTGGAGTACACCTGCAATGCTGGCGTCAGCGTCTGCCATCTGGCCTGCTCAGACCGGAATGACTCCCGGTACACGAAGCGCTCACCCGCACTGGCGAAGACCTGCTCAAGGGTGGCGATGTCCATTCCGACACCGTTGTCCTGACATTCGATGAACTCGCGGCCGTCCTCATTGGTGTCCTGCCGGAACTGGATCAGACCACTCCATGGGTCCGCGGCCTTGCCCCACCTACGCAGACCCTGAAGTCGGACGTCGCGGTACCGGCAGGCGTCAAGCGCGTTCTGGTAGAGCTCCCGGATCGCCAGCGAGGGGTCATCGTAAAGCTGACGGCCCATCAGAAGCTCGCGGATCTTGTCCTCGGCGATTCGGAAGCGTGAGATCGGCGTCTGAAAGGCGAGAGTGTTGTCCGATCGAGTCTCGGGCCGCAGACTCTTGTCGGAAAATCCGGCGGGCAGAGCGGCGGTGACCTCTTGATCGAGGGCCAACCCGGCGATACTCTCGCCGGCTTTGGCGGCACGCTTGACGACGTCCTCGAACACCGCGTACTGGGCCGGATGGTGGCAGGACATCCGCAGGTCGAGTTGGTCGCCGCGGTACTCCCAGCGCATCTGGTCTGCGGTGTTCTTCACCGTCGACAGTGGCAGCTCCATCCTGGTCCCGATGTGGTCCGCGAGCACCGACGGCATCCGGCGCAGGTCCGCGGCGAGAATGCCGCCGAGCCACAGAAGCGAGGCCAGGGCCCTCCACCGGTCATCCACATACGGGGCGGCGAGGCCGTCCAAGACGAGCGAGTCAGCGGGGTGAGCCCCCACGGCACGCAGCAGCGTCTCCATCAGCTTGGGGATCTCGCCGCGTGCCATGCCCGGGACATCGCGCTCCAACAGGCGTGTTCCGTCCTGATAGCAGGCACGGGCAGCCGAGTCCCGCCACACTGATTGACGGGTGGCGAGCCACTGATGCACCAGCCACATCGCGAGCGCGTCCCGTTCGTCGGTCAGGCCACGGCGCTCCAGCCCCTCGGCCCGCCGAACCGTCTGCTGATGCTCCTCGTGCGTCAACTCCAGGTCCGTGCGGGCCCCATCCCGATAGGTGCGGGTGAAGTCGGTGGGCCGGATTCCCGCCGCCAGCCGGATCCCCTCGGCGAGTACAACCTCACGCAGGAAAGGGGCGGCGACGAGCACTGCGGCCTCCGCCGGGGTGAGGCACGGGCGCTCGCCGAGCAGCCGCGCGACGCATTCCAAGACACGGACGGGATAGTTTTGGTCGAACCACGGGTCTTCCACGCGGGTCCGTGAGTGGAGAGCCTCGTAGGCGTCGCGCCACTTTCGCGCGCAGCCCTCAACCATGGTTAGCACCTGCCTACGGGTGGCCTCCAGGCCATCCCCCTTCTCGCGACAGGACTGCCACAGGTCCGCGCTCTCGGCCGCCCGCTGCCACGCCCCCGCCAGTTCGTCGCCCTCGCAGATGACGATGTCTTTGGCATCGGCCAGCATCGACGGGTGCGGGACACCGGGCGACTGGCGCAAATCCTCGTTCCGCGCCGCCCGCCGTCGCACCTCCCGTGTTACCTCGTCGACAACCCGGCCGAGTGTTCGCGCGTGGTGGCGCCGGTCCAAGACCTGAGCCAAGGCCTGGGTGAAAACACTGCCGGTCTCGGTGTAATGACAGCGCTGGCCCGCCTCACAACCGTTGACCAGTACAAAGGAACCGCCGGATGGAAAGGGCATATGGCCGCCCGTCGGGCCGGTCTCGCGCGCGGGATGGTCACGGCAGGCGTCCACAAAGAAGACCACCAGCCGTGCCTGGCACCCACTCAGGTCGGCCGGAACTACCGGAATCAGGGTAGCCGGATCGTCCGCATGGGCGTCGCTCGGCACGAAGAAGTCCCTGCCGTCGAGGGTGACGCCATGACCGGAAAAGTACACCAGCAGCAAGCCGTCACGGGGGACCTGTGCGCACGCCTGTTTGATCACCCGCTTTACCCGGTTTAACGTCGGCTCGTCCTTGCCGCCGCCCAGCCCGAACGTCCGCACCTTGTAGTCGGACTGGACAAGGGCGTGTTCCATGCGGTGCACATCGCTGCGCACGACCCGGTCGATGTCGCTGAAACGGTGGTCGTCGCACTCAGGAACCCCGATTAGAAGCGCATGACGTGCAGTCACAAGCGACCCCCAGTCTGACTCGCTGCCTAGACGAGTAGGAACGACCTTATCCGTAATCGCCAATCAAGGATGTGATTCGTCATCGTCCACGTATAGCGGAGATGGCAGAGCGTCGCTTGGTCGGTCACTGCCGGTTGACGGCAGTTGTTAGGTGTACTGCCCATGGACGTCGGTGTGGGCGACACGAGCTAATGATCTTGTAATAGGTAGGACCTATCGGCGTGTTGATACCGTACTTTTCGAGTAGGGCGGGCAACCCTCGTCGAGCCGGACGATGTCTGCGAACTGGTTGCTGGCCATCCGAGTTGGGGGTCGCGAGGGGCCCGTGCCGGTGGGGAGAGTGGGTGCGGTGGGGTCCGGATTGGGGATTGGAACGACTCGCCGCCCCTCAATGGGTCGGGGCAGCCGTGCCGGGTGGTCAGCGTGTCTCGGTGGCGGACTGGATGGCGGTGCCCAGGGCCGTACGTGTCAGCAGGAGGACGGGGCCGTCGGGTCCTTGCTGTCACGTACCGCCACGGCGCCGGGGAAGCCGGCCAGTTCGACGCAGTTGCCGCCGTTTTCGCCGCTGAGGCTTGCCTTGCGCCAGGTGGCGTTGCTCAGGTCCATTTCTCCAAAGCCTCTCTGATCACGTCCCGGGACATGTCTTCGGGGAGGGCCCTCGCTCGCAACTCGCGGAGTGATTCGGAGAGCTTGGCGAGGTCCGAGGGGTTGTCGGTCGTGATGCCTCGCACCGTCGTCTCCATGTAGGCGACCTCGCTCCGGTCCTCCATGGTAGCCACCACGAACGCCCCGCCTGTGCCCGCTGGACGCCCGTTGTTGCGGACGATCTGGATGGTGACATTGGGCAGTTCGCTGAGCTTGAGCAGGTGCTCGATCTGCTCGCGCATCACCTCGGGTGAGCCCACCAGGTGGTCGAGCACTTTGTCGCTCAGGAGCGCGGTGAGCACCGCGGGAGGCGTGTCTTCGCGGTGAGTATGGCCTGGCGCGCCATGCGGGCTTCCACGGCTTCCTCTGAGTTGAGGAACGCGCGGGCGTAGGCCGGAGTTTGGAGGAGGCCCGGGACGATGGCGTGTTCCCAGGTGACCAGTTCGGCGGCTTCGGATTCTGTCTGGGGCCAGTCGAACCAGAGTGGGACGGGGTGACCGTCGCGGTTCAGGTCCTCCCACAGGCTGATGAGTGAGCCGCCAGCTTGCAGGTAATCGTCCACGAGTTCTACGAAGGTGCGCGTCGCGCGCTTCTTGCCGCCCTCAATCCGGCTCACCTGGGCGGGGCTCACTTTGGTCAGGTGGGCGATCGTCTCCTGCTTGATCTCTTTGGCCTCCCGTAGCCGCCGCATCTGGCGGCCGAATGCGACGAGGGCGGGGGAGTCATCGGGGCGCTGACGTCGTATGGCCATGGCGGCTTACCTCTCTCGGTAACTTGCACATACGCATCTTCCGATACCGCTCTGATCCACTTTGCGGCTGCATGCCGATCCTAGCCCCGAAAATGGCTGAATGTGTTTTGTTCAACACACACGGTGAGGAGAGGTCATGGGGCAGGCGGCGACGGAGAACGAGATGGTGGTGAAGCAGGACCTTGCGGTCGTCGCGGAGGTGCGGCGGTTCGTGCGGTTGGTCATCGGGAGTGGGGCATGGACGACTTCGTGCCGTGCCTGGTGGCCAGCGAGCTGGTCACCAACGCCCTTCAACACGCGACGTCCGCGACCGACGGCGACGTGATCTTGCGGTTGAGTCGCACCGAGGACGACGCTCTGTGGATGGAGGTGCAGGACGCGGCCTGCGGCCTCCCGCACCTGCTGGCGGCCGACGCGACGAGCGAGACGGGCCGCGGCCTGTTCATCGTCGACCAGTACGCCCGCTGCTGGGGTATCCGCGCCCTGGCCGACAATGTCGGCAAGATCGTCTTTGCGGTCATCGACCGCTCATAACGTCCTCAGCGCGGCGCAGTTCGATGCGGATCTCGGTTGCCTGGTCAGCGGTCGGCGGCGGGGGACCACTCGTCGGCGAAGGTTTCGAGTTGTTCGATGACCTTCTGAATGGTGTCGGGTTGCTCTTCGGGCGGGTAGCCGTGCTTCGCCAGGAGGCGCTTGATGATGGAGCGGAGCTTGGCCTGGCCGTCGTCGCGGGTGGTCCAGTCGGTGGACAGGTTGCGGCGGACGGCCTTGACGAGGTCGCGTGCGATGGCGGCGAGCTGGTCGTCGCCCACCAGCTCGCGGACGGTTTCCTTGGCGGCGCCCGCGTCGTAGAAGGCGAGTTCGTTGTTGCTGAGGGCCGGGTTGAACTGCTGGCCTCGGTTGGCGTCGGCGGCGACCTCCTTGGCCATCGCGACGAGTTCGGCGATGATCTCGGCGGCGGTGAGGTTCTGGTTGGTGTACTTGCGCATCAGGTCCAGCAGGCGGTCGGAGAAGCTCTGTCGGCGCACGACGTTGTGCTTGGTGACCTTGCGCATCTCCTGTGGACGAGCCGCCGCAGCGCCTCGATCGCGATGGTGAGCTTCCCCCCGTTCCACGGACACCCGATCTGAGTTGACCTTGATCAACTTGGGAAGGAAGTGTCTCGTGCCACCACCTCACCCGCCAGAGTT
>NZ_JBICUS010000047.1:0-6307 GCF_043198455.1 Spirillospora sp. NPDC048824
GCGTTCACCTCGCCATACGCCCACGTCACACCATCGAACGTCACCGCCGGCGCATCCGGACGAGCCGCCGCCTGCGCCTCGAACAACGCCGGGATGGTCGTCCGCTCGACGTCGTCGCCCTTGCCTCCGGCCCACCTGCGCAGCAGGGTCCGGCGCTCGCCGCCGCTCAGGATCTCGGCGGCGCCGATGGACGCGTCCGGGTCGGCGATCAGTTCGCGGACGAGCCGTTCGAAGCGGGCGGCGATGGTCTCGGCGGTGCCGGGGTCGAAGAGGTCGAGGGCGTATTCGAGACCGGCCTCGATCCCGGCGGGCGCGCCGTCGTCGCCGTGCCGTTCCTCCAGGTAGAGGGACAGGTCGTACTTGGCGGCGCCCGATCCGAGGGGTTCGGCGCCTCCGCTGAGCCCGTCCAGCTCAAGGCGGGCCTCGGGGTTGTTCTGGAACGACAGGACGACCTGGAACAGCGGGTGCCGGGCCATCGACCTGGCCGGGTTGAGCACCTCGACGAGCCGCTCGAACGGAAGGTCCTGGTGCCCGTAGGCCGCGAGGTCGGTCTCCTTCACCCGCCCGATCAGGTCGCGGAACGACGGGTCCCCGGACGTGTCGGTGCGCAGGACGAGCATGTTGACGAACATGCCGACGAGGTCGTCGAGCGCCTCGTCGGTGCGGCCCGCGATCGGCGACCCGATCGGCACGTCCGTCCCGGCGCCGAGGCGGGTGAGGAGCGCGGCGTAGGCGGCCTGCATGACCATGAACAGGCTCGCGCCGCTCTCGCGGGCCAGGCCCAGCAGCCCGGCGTGGAGTTCGGCGTCCAGCTCGAACGTGTGCGTCGCGCCCCGGTAGGTGGCCTCCGGCGGGCGCGGCCGGTCGGCGGGCAGCGCGAGTTCCTCCGGGAGCCCGGCGAGAGCGTCCTTCCAGTAGGCGATCTGCTTGGAGATCAGGCTGCCGGGGTCGTCCTCGGAGCCGAACAGCTCGCGCTGCCAGAGCGTGTAGTCGGCGTACTGGACCGGCAGCGGCGCCCACTGCGGCGCCTTCCCGTCGGCGCGGGCCGCGTAGGCGAGGATCACGTCGCGGGCGAGCGGCGCCATCGACCAGCCGTCCGCCGCGATGTGGTGCAGGACGAGCATCAGGACGTGCGTGTCGCCGCCGAGCGCGAACAGCCGGGCCCGCAGCGGCGGCTCGACGGACAGGTCGAAGCCCTGCCCGACGGAGGCGGCGAGGGCCGTCGGCAGCGCGGCCTCGCCGGTTTCGGTGATGTCGAGGCGGGGTCGGGCGGCGGCCGGGTCGAGGACGAGCTGGCGGGCGGTGCCCGACCCGTCCGGGAAGATCGTGCGGAGCGACTCGTGCCGGGCCACGACGTCGGCGAGCGCGTCGCGGAGCGCGCCGAAGTCGAGGGCCCCGTCGAGCCGGAGCGCGACCGGCATGTTGAACGTCGCGGAGGCGCCTTCGAGGCGGTTGAGGAACCAGAGCCGCTGCTGCGCGTACGACAGCGGCACGACGCCGGGCCGTTCGGCGCGGACCAGCGGCGGGCGGACGTCGCCGGCGGCGTCGGCGAGCCGTTCGGCGAGGCCCGCGGCGGTCGGCGCCTCGAACAGCGCGCGGACGGGAAGCTCCACGCCCAGCGCGGAGCGGATCCTGCTGACGAGGCGGGTGGCGGTGAGCGAGTCGCCGCCGAGGTCGAAGAACCCGTCGTCCACGCCGACCCTCGGCACGCGGTTCACGCTGGGGGGCGACCCCTCAGACCCCCCGGCGACTCCACCGAGGATCTCGGCGAACAGGCCGCAGAGGATCTCCTCCTGCGGGGAGCGCGGTGCGCGGCTGACGGACGCGCCGGTGTCGGGCGCCGGGAGCGCGGCCCGGTCCAGCTTGCCGTTCACGGTGAGCGGCAGCGCGTCCAGGACGGTGAACGACGGGACCATGTAGTCGGGCAGCCGCTCCGCCGCGAACCGCCGCACCGCCGCGACGTCGATGCCGCCACCGGCGCCGGTGCCGACGAGGTAGGCGGCGAGGCGCCGGTCTCCGGGACGGTTCTCGCGGACGACGACGGCGGCCTGCGCGACGCCCGCGCATCCGGCGAGGACGTTCTCGATCTCGCCGGGCTCGACCCGGAAGCCGCGGATCTTGACCTGGTCGTCGGTGCGGCCGAGGTACTCGATCGTCCCGTCCGGCAGCCACCGGGCCAGGTCGCCGGTGCGGTACATGCGGTCGCCGGGCGCACCGAACGGGTCGGCGACGAACCGCTCGGCGGTCAGGCCGGGACGGCCGAGGTAGCCGCGGGCGAGCTGCGCGCCCGCGAGGTACAGCTCGCCGGGGACGCCGGCGGGGGCCGGCTGGAGCGCGGTGTCCAGGACGTAGGAGCGGACGTTGCGGTAGGGGCCGCCGACCGACGGGCGCTCGCGGTCCGCGACGACCTGGTTCATGGTGTCGATCGTGGACTCGGTCGGCCCGTAGAGGTTGCGCGCGGTGATGCCGGGGATCGCGCGCAGGTCCGTCCACAGGGCCTCGCCCATGGCCTCGCCGCCGAGGAGGAGCTGCGTCGGCAGGTGCCGTCCGTCATCGTTCAGCAGGCCCGCTTCGCGCAGCGAGCTGAAGTGCGACGGGGTCGTGTTCACCAGGTCGATCTGCGCGCGCGCCACGTACGCGGTGTACGCCTCGACATCGCGGCGGGTTTCGTCGTCGATGAGGTGCAGCTCGTGGCCGTACATCATCCACAGCAGGCCCATCCAGGACGTGTCGAACGAGAACGACGCCAGGTGTGCGAACCGCATCCTGCGCCCGCCGGCGGCCTCGATCGCGGGATCGATGAACGCGTCCCGGTGCGTCTCGAAGTAGTTCAGCAGGCCCGCGTGCGGAATCGTCACGCCCTTGGGGCGGCCGGTCGAGCCCGACGTGTAGATGACATAGGCGGCGTTGCCCGTTCGCAGCGGCCTCACGCGGTCGGCGTCGGCCGGGTCGCGCGCGGGCCGTCCGGTCGTGTCCGGGAAGGCGCCGGCCCTGATGGTGAGGGCCGGCCGGCAGTCGTCCAGCATGTAGGCGACGCGGTCGGGCGGGTACTCGGGGTCGACCGGGACATAGGCGGCGCCGGCCTTCAGCACGCCCATGATCGCCACGACGATCTCGGGCGTGCGCGGGAGGACGAGCGCGACGCGGTCCTCCGGGCCGATCCCGCGTGCGATGAGTTCGTGCGCGAGGCGGTTGGCGCGCTCGTTCAGCTCCGCGTAGGTGAGGCGGACCCCGCCGCACACGAGGGCCGTTTCGCCGGGGGTGCGGGCCGCCTGCCGCTCCAGCATGGCCGGGAGCGTGCCGGACGGGACGTCGCCGCCCGTGTCGTTCCAGGCCGCGAGGGCCGCGCGTTCGGCGTCCGTGGGGAGTTCCACGGCGCCGATGAGCTGCTCGGCGTCCTCGGCGAACGCCTCCAGGAAGCGGCGGACGCGGGCCAGGAGCGCCTCGACGACGGGCTGTTCGTACACGTCGGGCCGGTAGTGCAGCCGCAGCGACAGCCTCTCGCCGGGCGCGACGACGAACGACAGGGGGAAGTGGGTCGCGTCGTAGGAGTCGGCCGCGGCGATGCGGACGCCGTTGAGGGAGCTGTCCAGCGAGGCCGGGTCGAACGGGTAGTTCTCCAGCACCGTCATCGTGTCGAACAGCGCGCCGCCGTGCCCCGCCACACGCTGGATGTCGGTGAGGCCCAGGTGGTGGTGGGCGAGGAGTTCGGTCTGCTCGTCCTGGATCCGCTCCAGCAGCGTGCCGAGCGAATCGTCCATCCGGTACCGGACGCGGATCGGCAGCGTGTTGATGAACAGCCCGATCATCTGCTCAATGCCGGGCAGTTCGGGCGGGCGGCCCGACACGGTCGCGCCGAACACCACGTCGTTGGAGCCGAGCAGCCGCCCGAGGACCAGACCCCACGCGCCCTGCAGGACGGTGCTCAGGGTGACGCCATGGCGCCGGGCGGCGCGGGTGAGGCGCCTGGTGGTGCGCTCGTCCAGTTCGGTGATGGTCCGCCGCGGTCGTTCCGGCGCGCGTCCGGCGGCCTCGGGGGCGACGAGGCTGGGTTCGTCCACGCCGTCGAGGGCGCGCCGCCAGGCCTCCTCGGCGGCGGCGCGGTCCTGCTTGGCGAGCCAGGCCAGGTAGTTCTTGTACGGGGTGACGCGCGGCATCCCCGTGTCGTGGCCGCCCTGCATGTAGAGCATGAACAGCTCGGTCGCCATGATCGGCGTCGACCAGCCGTCCAGCAGGATGTGGTGGTTGGTGAGGATCAGGCGGTGCCGTGCCGCACCCATCCGGACGAGGACGAACCGCAGCAGCGGCGGCGCGGTCATGTCGAAGCCGCGCGCCCGCTCCCGCGCCACGACGGCGTCCGCCTCGGCGCCCGCGGATGCGCTGACTTCCTCCCACGGCAGTTCGACCGTGCGGGGAACGACCTGCACGGGACGCGACAGGTCCTCGTGCCAGAACGCGGCGCGCAGGTTCGGGTGGCGGCGCAGCAGGGTCCCGGCGGCGGTCCGCAGTGCGGCGGCGTCCAGCGGCCCCTCAAGGTCGATGACGAGCTGCGCCGTGTACACGTCCGTGTCGCCGGCGTCGAAAAGGGCGTGGAAGAAGAACCCCTGCTGCAACGGCGACAGCGGCAGGATGTCTTCTAGGTCCCCCCGGTTCAATGCTGCCGCCTCCACGCGTCCTGTAGCTTGTCGATCTCGTTCTGGTCCAGGTCGACGAGCAGGTCGGACGGGGTGAACCCGCCCGCCGGCCCGTCTTGGTCACCCGAGGCGACGTGCGCGACGAGGCCGCGCAGGGCCGCGAACCAGCTTTCGGCCAGTTCCCGAACGTCGCCGGACTCCATCAGCCCGCCGGGCCACGTCCACGTCGCGGACAGCACGGGGCCGCCGGGCAGGTCGCGGGTGACGGCGTTGATCTCCAGGACGTGCGCCATCGGCATCCGGGGGTCCTCGCCGGCGGGCGGCTCCTCGGGCGCCGGCGTCCAGTCGCCGCCCTCGCCGCCGTCGATCCGGCCGAGGTAGTTGAAGGCGATCTGCGCGGGCGGCACCTCGGCCAGTTCCTCGGCGGCCTCCCCGCCGCCGTAGCGCAGCAGGCCGTAGCCGAGCCCGCCGCCCGGGACGGCCCTGAGCTGCTCCTTGACCTTCTTGACGGCGGTGCCCACGACCGAGCCGCCGTCGCGGACCTCGGCCCAGTCGGCGATCCCCGCGTCCAGCCGGACGGGGTGGATCGAGGTGAACCAGCCGGCGGTGCGGGAGATGTCGACGCCGGGCACGACGTCCTCCCGGCCGTGGCCCTCCAGGTCGATGAGGACGTCGGTGCCGCGGCCGCCGTGGTGCCGCCGCCACTGGGAGACCGCGAGGGCCAGGCCGGTGAGGAGGACGTCGTTGGCGCGGCCGTGGAACGCGGCGGGGACGCCGGTGAGCAGCGGGCCCGTGACGTCGGCGGGCAGATCGAGGGTGAGCGACCGGGCGCGTGCGGCGATGTCGACGCGCGGGTCGAGGGCGCTGCCGGCGAGCTTCTGGTCCGGGCCGTCGACGACGTCGAGCCAGTCGTCCAGTTCGCCGGCGTCGCCGCCGGACGCGGTGAGCTTCTGCGCCCAGCGGCGGAACGACGTCCCGACCGGCTGGAGCTCTCCCCCGGCCCAGGCGGTGACGAGGTCGGGCAGCAGGATGCGCCATGACACGCCGTCCACGACCAGGTGGTGGAGGACGACGAGGAGGCGTCCCTGGTCCTGGCCCGCGTCGAACCAGACGAGCTGCGCGACCGTCCCGGCCCGGGGGTCGAGGCGGTCGCGGGCGGCGGTCGCCTGCTCGGTGACGACGGCGCGGAGCTTGTCGGTGTCCAGCCCGGCGACGTCGACGCGGGTGACGAGTTCGGCGGCGTCGGACGAGCCGGGCTGCCGGACGACGGGCTGCCAGCGGTCGTCCTGCGCGTCCAGGCGGAGGCGGAGGATGTCGTGGTGGTCCAGGAGGGTCTGGAGTGCGGCCGTCAGCCTGTCCATGCCGAGGTCCGGCGGCGTGCGCAGCAGCATCGACTGGTGGAAGCCGCTGATCAGCGAGGCGTCGCCGCCCACCCGGTCGCGCAGCCACGCGACGATCGGGGTGACCGGGACCGGGCCGACGCCGGCGCCGGGCGCCTCGGCCTCGATCTGCTCGCCCTCGCCCACCGGACGCGCGGTCGCGGCCAGTTCCTCGACGGTCTGGTGCTGGAACACGTCCCGCGGTGTGATGACCAGGCCGGACTGGCGGGCGCGGGAGACGAGCTGGATCGCGATGATGGAGTCGCCGCCCAGGTCGAAGAACCCGTCGCCGGC
>NZ_JBICUS010000048.1:0-5964 GCF_043198455.1 Spirillospora sp. NPDC048824
GTCATCGGCGGCATCACCACCGTCGTCACCGCTGGTCTGATCCTCTGCGCCGCCGGAGGCTGCGAATCCGGAGCCTTCCAAGCAGCCGGCCTCGCATGCGCAAGATCAGGCGTGTGCCTCCGCGCCGTCTCCGGAGCCATGACCGCCGGAGGCGCCATCAACAGCGGCTACGGCGCCGGAGAACTCCCCAGCGGAGCGATGGGGAAAAGCGGATCATGGCTAGGAAGACTCTTCTGTCGAAGCAGCTTCACACCCGGCACCAAAGTCCTTATGGCCGATGGAAGCAAAAAGAACATTGAGGATCTACGCGTCGGCGACAGGGTTTTGGCGACCGACCCCGAAACCGGGGAAACTAAAGCAGAACCCATTCTCGGTACCATCACCAGCAAGGGGGCCAAGAAACTCGTCCAGATCAGCGTTGATGACAAGGCCCCCGCGCTGGCCTGGATGACGGGCAGAGAACTCAGATCTATCTCCGCCAAGTTGCCAGGGCCAAAGCCATTCAAGGGTAAAAGCGGAGCGCTCGTCGCTACTGACAAGCACCCCTTCTGGGTCGCTGGCAGCATCAACACGTGGATGAACGCGACCGACCTCAGACCCGGAATGTGGCTTCGCACCAGCTTCGACACTTACGTCCAGGTCGCCGCGACCAAGCATCGAACCACCCACTATCAGCGCGTTCATAACCTCACGATCGCCAACGCCCATACATACTATGTGCTGGTCGGTGAAACGCCTGTCCTCGTTCACAATGCCGACTCGGACTTGCCGCCTATCATCAAAGAGGCGATCGAGAACCAGACTTTCACGCCGCGCACGAAACCTGATGGTACTCCAGACATCTTCGAGGCCCGCAACGGCACTCCTGGTAAGATAGCGCGCAAATGGGGCGGATCACAAATTTATGACGTACCCGGAGGTGGCAATAGCTATCGAATCATGATCAACGGCTATGGTGATATTGGTTGGGTTTCCGGACATAACTACAAGAAAATTAATCTCTACAAGCCCCCGGCGTGCTGACAAGATTATCAGACGGAGAACTAATGGTGGACGACCTTGATGGTCTGAGTGTGCAACAGTTCACAGAGGAACTCCAGGCGGCGGGCTTCGAGTTGCTTGCGGCTCGATATGAAGCTGCCCTGATTCCGGTCCAGGTCGCGTGGGCCGCAACAACTTGTAGCCCTGGAGAGGGAGGGAGGCGAGACGTAAGTTACCAGCTTGACGATCCAGATCTCGTCGATAACTTAAACTCCATGTGGGCTCAAATGGCGACGGAGGTCGGCCTGTTCGACCATTGTGGCAAATTCTTGCTCTCTGTTAACTCCGAGAGCTCCGAATTGCTGGAGCCTCACTGGGCCCTTGTTGCTAGGATCGGGGATCCTGATATTGCGGGGATTGGTTCAGCGAGTGGTATTTTTGGGTTTCGTCAAGGCTATATCGAATTCGCAGCAGCATCCCTTGATGGGCGCGCCGTAATTAGAGGAACTTTGTGGCAGTCATCTGCTGGCCTTCTTGGCCTGAATGATGCTCGTAGCTCTGTCCGGTTGCGGGAATACGCCACCGGTCTTGTGGAGCGGCGAGTATTAACTGTAGCGGAGCAGGCTCAGGTGTGGCTGGGTTCGGGGGGAGCGTAGGTTGGACTCCATCGGACTCGCCTAGAGGTTGTCCGTAATGATGGCCCAACCAGGCTTAATTGGTGTTGGCGGGTGTGGTGATGAGAGTGAGGCCTGTGGTGGTCATGCAGCCGTCGATCATGTCGGGGTGGTGCGGGTCTGGGTGGTGATGATTGGCGCGATGCGCTGAATACCTACCTCGATTCCGGTGGTTCAGTAACATCCGATTCATAAGTTGCAGCGTACTGATACGGCGGCTGTAATTTGGGTCCTCGTCACCGGTGACGAACCCGGCCTGGACGACAACCAATGGGACGGCTTCTGCCGAACCATCAACTCCAACGCACAAAGCCTGTGCCACCACAACCCCTTCACCGGAAACGACACCACCGATTCCGGCCTCAAATAAGCCCTCGTCATCGGCGGCATCACCACCGTCGTCACCGCTGGTCTGATCCTCTGCGCCGCCGAGGCTGCGAATCCGGAGCCTTCCAAGCGGCCGGCCTCGCTTGCGCCCGCTCCGGCCTATGCCTGCGCGCCATCTCCGGAGCCATGACCGCCGGAGGCGCCGTCAACAGCGGCTACGGCGCCGGAGAACTCCCCACTGGAGCATTGGGAAAAGCGGATCATGGCTAGGAAGGTTCCAACCCCCTAAGATCACGGTTAACAGGCACGGCCAGTTGACCAACGGTCGATACACGCTCGACTCGGCCGGGATGGTCCCACATGTAGATGGCACGCCA
Organism: Spirillospora sp. NPDC048824; assembly: GCF_043198455.1. NCBI lineage: Bacteria > Bacillati > Actinomycetota > Actinomycetes > Streptosporangiales > Thermomonosporaceae > Spirillospora > Spirillospora sp. NPDC048824. The sequence goes on from NZ_JBICUS010000048.1 coordinate 2,360, forward strand.
GGGAAGAGTCAATTTGGCTTCTATGTGAACTCCGGAAAGGCTACACTGGACGCAGCTGCTTATGCTGATCGGCACGCTCTCTGGGTGGAAAGCAAGGCTAAAGTGCCGGTCGCAAATGGCATTGCCGGATATCTCGGTGACGGGACGCCGACCAACTGGATAAACGTATACCGCACTCGGACTGGTTTTGTTCACGGATCGCCAGGGAGTCCAGGGTGACAAACAGCATCGAAGATGCTCTCCATCGCGCCTTATTGGTTGCCGGTACTTGGTCTGCTTTAACTGCCCAGTCGATGGCTTCCGACCTCGCCCGCGATATGTCGGCTGAGGTCGATTGGGACGAAAATGCAGGGGAAACTTGGTTGCGTGTCATCGCGGGGAAGCAGGTTGTCGGTCTGATTTCAACCGTACTGCCGTTTGCCTTTATTCAAGAGAATACAATGGCCAAGGAGGAGGGTATGGTGATCGTGACAGTTGACGATTTCAACTACCCTCAATTGTCCTGCTCTCTCTCGACATTAAATAATGCATTTGATGTACCAGAAAGGCTTCAACTGCTCGATCTGGAGAAGTTTTCTGTAAACGATTTGTGGTATGCAACTGTATAATTGATTTCCCTCACGTGCTTGTACCGCATTTCGAGGATCTACGGGTCGGCGACAAGGTCTTGGCAACCGACCCTAAAACCGGAAAGACCAAGGAAGAACCCGTTCTCGGCACTATCACCAGCAAGGGAACCAAGAACCTCATTCAGATCAGTATCGACGCCAACGCCCCCGCACTGGCCTGGATGTCGAGCCGCAGCATCAATCTCTCCCCCTCCAAGCTCCAGGGGCTTAAACAAGCCAAAAACGGCATGGTCATATCCACAGGTAACCACCCCTTCTGGGTCGCCGGTGACATCAACGCCTGGGTTGAAGCCGCCGAGCTCAAGCCCGGCATGTGGCTCCGTACCAGCGCCGGCACCTACATCCAGGTCACCGCCACCAAACGCTGGACCACCAAGCACCAACGCGTCCACAACCTGACCATCGCCAATCATCACACCTACTATGTGAAGGTAGGGACCACAGGCGCCCTCGTCCACAATGCAGGGCCATGCGGCAACTTTTCGTCGGCCCAAAATGCATTTTCCCACTGGAAGAAGCACAAGGGAGAGTTTCCTGAGCTATACAATTCATTGGAGTACCTCAAGGCGGCAAGACAATTCACTAGCAAGCCACCGACGGGGACATTGGTGCGGATACGTGGGAATGGAGACCGAGTGTTTTTTAATCCACGTAGCAATGATTTCGCGGTACGTACAAAGGATGGGATCATCCGTACTTACTTCCGTCCCAATCCGGCCCAACATGGATTCCGGAACAACCTGGAGTACTTCCGTGCCCAAGCCGCATGACGAGATCTACAGGTGTCGCGTGTGCGGCTTTCCGCGGGTGGAGCCACCATGGGGGCTAGATGGGCACACGCCATCCTTTGAGATATGCTCATGCTGCGGGGTGGAATTTGGCTATGAAGACGCCACATTGGAAGGAATCCGACAGTATCGGAGAGAATGGCTGAACTCCGGACAAGAATGGTGGGATTCAACGGCTAAACCTGATGGTTGGGATTTGGAAGGTCAACTTGCCGAGATACCAGATGAATATCTCGATACCTCGTGATTAATCTGGTCTACCGGTCTGGATCTCCTGCAGGGCGGCCGCTTGAGCTGGTGATACAGCGAGGGCTGGTTCTTCTTCGCGACCAGGATGAAGTGGGTGTTGTTGTCCTCGACAGGGAAACGGGCGTAGTTGCGCTGGGTGTGCAGGGCAACGGCGGTGACGACGGTGTCGGTCGGGTCCAAGGGCCGCAGCAGCGGTTCGAACGCGGCAGCGACTTGGAGAACGGAACAGCGTATACGACTAAATGCGTGCTGCCCCAACGCAGGCTGTCGACGACATCTTCTGACTGCGAATTGTCGATCGGGGGAGTTGAACTGCCTAATGCGGGGACGGCCGGCTGTTGCCGACCACCAAGCCGAGGTTCGGCGATGCTGGCCAATGATGCTGGGTCGAGTAGGCCGCCGACGCGCTGCGCTGCATGAAACGCCTGGTCGATGATGCTCTTCCCGCGACGGCACCCTGAACACCATCGATTCCGCCACGTTGACCGCGCCAAGAACGTATTCCGGTCCGTCGCCCGCCTGGGCCGTCCAAGCGACCAGATCTCGTGCCTCCGATCTGGAGAAGGACCATAACGCGCAGGCCCGCCGGCTGCTGTGTCACGACGACCACCTGCGGTTCACGGTGGATGCCCGGGTGCCGTTCGACGACAATCCGGCCAAGCGCGAGGTTCGAATGATCAAGATTGGAAGAAGGTCTCAGGCTGTCCTGCGCGCCCTGGCAGGCGCCGAGCAGTTCTGCACCGGTCACCAGGTGAAGAAGTCGAATTCTCCGTTGCGGACGCCGGCGAGGAAGGCTTGCCATTCGGCACGGGTGTAGAGGATGACTCCGGCGTCGGGGCGGTGGCTGTGGCGGACGGCGACGCGGTCGGTGCCGTCTGTGAGGGGGCCTGCCTCGACGCAGTTGCCGCCGTTGTCGGGGCTGAAGGTGCTGATGTGCCAGGCGACGTCACTACGCTGCTGTGAAGTGAGAGCGTCGTCGGCCTCTGGCTTGTTCACTTCCATTCCTCTGCAATCTTGGAGATCAGAGCGGTGGACTCGGCCTGCCCGAGGGCCAGGCGCTCATGTCCAACATACGTCTGGATGAAGCGGTCGCTTTGAGGGGGTTCGGCATTGATCGCACCTGCCATTGTCTCGGTGTAGCGACCTCTGGGAAGGGAGCGGGCAGCTTGAAGATCGTAAACGTGCCATAAGTGCCGGCCGGTGTGCCCGCTCGGAACGGAAGGACCCAAATGTCCACGGTGGGCTTGGCCGTGCATTGCGCCAGGTGGCGGAGCTGTGCGGCCATGATCTCGGAGTCGCCGATCTGGCGCCGCAGGACGGCTTCGTCCAAGACGGCGGTCAGTTGGGTCGCCTCTTCGGCCTCCAGGACCGTCTGACGGTGCATTCGGAGTTCGTGCCAACGGTCGACCTGGTCGGGCGTGGCGTCCGTGTCGTTGGTGCGGATCACTGCTCTTGCGTACTCGGGGGTCTGGAGCAGGCCAGGGATCACGATGGCGGCGAACGAGCGGATGCGGTCTGCTCGTGACTCCAGCCAGGCGTAATCGATCAGCGATCCGACCACGTCGGCGGCGTAGCCGTCCCACCAGCCCTTCTGCCAGACGTCCTGGCTGAGCGCCATCAGCGCCTCGCGTCGCTGCCGGTTCGAGACGCCGTACAGGTCCAGGAGTGCCATCAGGTCGGGGCGGCGGATCGGGTAGAAGCCCGACTCGAACCGGCTGACGGTCCCTGGGTCCCGCTGGAGGTATTCGGCAACCTCCTTGATCATCAAGCCGCTGGCGTCGCGCAGTTCGCGTAGTTGCTGCCCGAGCCACTGGGAGCGCAATGTCGCTCGTTGTCGTTCGGCCACGCTGACCGCAACCGGCGGACAGCGGCTATCGGGGATCAAACTGCTGGACGGGTGGCTACGCCCCCGCCAAGCCCAGGTGCCCGGCCAGACAGG
>NZ_JBICUS010000049.1:0-3559 GCF_043198455.1 Spirillospora sp. NPDC048824
GAGTCCGGCGGTGTCCTACTCTCCCACACAGTCTCCCATGCAGTACCATCGGCGCTGAAGGGCTTAACTTCCGGGTTCGGGATGGGACCGGGTGTTTCCCCCTCGCCAAAACCACCGAACGTCTCAACGCACCACCCCCACAACACCCGGGGGCAGGCAAGTCAACGTTCCGAGCCAGGCTCGATATTCTCTTTTAATGCTGCGGGTCACCCCAGGATTGTTTCCTGAGAACCACACAGGGACGCGAACACACTCTTGCCATCGGGCAGCGATTTGGATTGAACGTCATGTGTGTTCAAGCCACTCGGCCTATTAGTACCGGTCGACTCCACACGTTACCGCGCTTCCATCCCCGGCCTATCAACCCAATCGTCTCTTGGGGGCCTTACCCCACCCGAAGGTGGAAGGGAGAACTCATCTCGAGGAAGGCTTCCCGCTTAGATGCTTTCAGCGGTTATCCCGACCGAACGTAGCCAACCAGCCGTGCCCCTGGCGGGACAACTGGCACACCAGAGGTTCGTCCGTCCCGGTCCTCTCGTACTAGGGACAGACCCTCACAATTCTCCTACGCGCGCAGCGGATAGGGACCGAACTGTCTCGCGACGTTCTAAACCCAGCTCGCGTGCCGCTTTAATGGGCGAACAGCCCAACCCTTGGGACCTACTCCAGCCCCAGGATGCGACGAGCCGACATCGAGGTGCCAAACCATCCCGTCGATATGGACTCTTGGGGAAGATCAGCCTGTTATCCCCGGGGTACCTTTTAGCCGTTGAGCGACACCACTTCCACACGTAGGTGCCGGATCACTAGGCCCTGCTTTCGCACCTGCTCGACACGTCCGTCTCACAGTCAAGCTCCCTTGTGCCCTTACACTCGCCACCTGATTGCCAACCAGGCTGAGGGAACCTTTGGGCGCCTCCGTTACACTTTAGGAGGCAACCGCCCCAGTTAAACTACCCACCAGGCACTGTCCCCCACCCGGATACACGGGCGCGGGTTAGACGCTCAAAACGACCAGAGTGGTATTTCACCAACGACTCCACCGACACTGGCGTGCCGGCTTCACAGTCTCCCACCTATCCTACACAAGACGCTCCAAACGCCAATGCCAAGCTATAGTGAAGGTCCCGGGGTCTTTCCGTCCTGCTGCGCGAAACGAGCATCTTTACTCGTACTGCAATTTCGCCGGGCCTGTGGTTGAGACAGCGGGGAAGTCGTTACGCCATTCGTGCAGGTCGGAACTTACCCGACAAGGAATTTCGCTACCTTAGGATGGTTATAGTTACCACCGCCGTTTACCGGCGCTTAGATTCTCAGCCTCGACCCCCGAAAGGGTCTAACCGGTCCTCTTAACGTTCCGGCACCGGGCAGGCGTCAGTCCGTATACAGCGTCTTACGACTTCGCACGGACCTGTGTTTTTAGTAAACAGTCGCTTCCCCCTGGCCACTGCGACCACACCCAGCTCCGGAGGAAAACTCCATCACCAGACATGGCCCCCCTTCTCCCAAAGTTACGGGGGCAATTTGCCGAGTTCCTTAACCACAGTTCACCCGATCGCCTTGGTATTCTCTACCTGACCACCTGAGTCGGTTTAGGGTACGGGCCGCCGATACACTCGCTAGAGGCTTTTCTCGACAGCATGGGATCACTCACTTCACCTAAAACGGCTCGGCATCACATCTCACCCTCAACGGCATGCGGATTTACCTGCACACCGGGCTACATGCTTACCCCAGGACAACCATCGCCTGGGCTGAGCTACCCTCCTGCGTCACCCCATCACTCACCTACTACCCCCTCGGGCCCCACGCTCCCCGCAAAGCAGACCCGAAGGCCCACACCACGGTTCGGGTGGTTAGCATCAGAGGATTCAGCGTTGGCGCATACCAGCGGGTACGGGAATATCAACCCGTTGTCCATCGACTACGCCTGTCGGCCTCGCCTTAGGTCCCGACTTACCCTGGGCGGATTAGCCTGCCCCAGGAACCCTTGGTCATCCGGCGCACACGTTTCTCACGTGTGATTCGCTACTCATGCCTGCATTCTCACTCCCGCAGCCTCCACCACTCGATCACTCGGCGGCTTCACCGGCTACAGGACGCTCCCCTACCCACCCAGAACACAAGTCCTGAGCGCCACGGCTTCGGCGGTGTGCTTGAGCCCCGCTACATTGTCGGCGCGGAATCACTTGACCAGTGAGCTATTACGCACTCTTTCAAGGATGGCTGCTTCTAAGCCAACCTCCTGGTTGTCAGAGCAACTCCACATCCTTTCCCACTTAGCACACGCTTAGGGGCCTTAGCCGATGATCTGGGCTGTTTCCCTCTCGACTACGAAGCTTATCCCCCGCAGTCTCACTGCCACGCTCTCACTTACCGGCATTCGGAGTTTGGCTGACGTCAGTAACCTTGTAGGGCCCATCAGCCATCCAGTAGCTCTACCTCCGGCAAGAAACACGCAACGCTGCACCTAAATGCATTTCGGGGAGAACCAGCTATCACGGAGTTTGATTGGCCTTTCACCCCTAACCACAGGTCATCCCCCAGGTTTTCAACCCTGGTGGGTTCGGGCCTCCACACCGTCTTACCGGCGCTTCACCCTGCCCATGGCTAGATCACCCCGCTTCGGGTCTACAGCATGCGACTCAAACGCCCTATTCAGACTCGCTTTCGCTACGGCTACCCGCCACCGGTTAACCTCGCCACACACCATAACTCGCAGGCTCATTCTTCAAAAGGCACGCCATCACCAACCAGAACCACGAATGATCCCAGAGGAGGCTCTGACGGCTTGTAGGCACACGGTTTCAGGTACTATTTCACGACCCCTCACCGGGGCACTTTTCACCATTCCCTCACGGTACTGATCCGCTATCGGTCACCAGGAAGTATTCAGCCTTACCACGTGGTCGTGGCAGATTCACACGGGATTTCACGGGCCCCGTGCTACTCGGGAACACACCCAAGAGACATCGCAGTTTCGCCTACCGGACTCTCACCGTCTACGGTCGGCCATCCCAAACCATTCGACTACCACGATGTTTTATAACTCTCCGCCAGACTGGTAGATCCAGCAAGATGGTCCCACAACCCCGCACACGCAACCCCTACCAGGTATCACACGCGCACGGTTTAGGCTCCTCCGCTTTCGCTCACCACTACTCACGGAATCACAATTGTTTTCTCTTCCTGCGGGTACTGAGATGTTTCACTTCCCCGCGTTCCCACCAACCGCCCTATACATTCAGACGGCGGCGACACCCCATGACGGGTGCCAGGTTTCCCCATTCGGAAATCCCCGGATCAAAGTCTGGTTGCCGACTCCCCGAGGCATATCGCAGGCTCCCACGTCCTTCATCGGCTCCTGATGCCAAGGCATCCACCGTATGCCCTTAAAAACTTGAACACACAAAACGATCAAAACAAATCGCAGACAAACAACAACACCACCCAAAAACCCCCAAAAAGGGAGCCCAACGGCAGCATCATCGTTCGCCAGAGATGCTCGCGTCCACTGTGCAGTTCTCAAAAAACAACCGGGCCCACCAAAACCACACCA
>NZ_JBICUS010000050.1:0-4434 GCF_043198455.1 Spirillospora sp. NPDC048824
CGCTTAGTGCGTGAAACCACACTCACCCGAACACGTATCCACAGGTCAACAGGCTCAAGGTCTGACGACATCCAAGCGAGTGAGCCAAGTCAGGTCTGGCCTTTGTCCAGGCCGCAGGCCTGTTTAGCGAGCTGGTGGTCCTCTTCGATCCTCCAGCGCAGTGTGGCGACCGCGACCAGGCGGGCCAGCGGCGCCGGGCCGGTGGTGAAGCACCGGTAGTAGGACAGTTTGCGGGTGTAGCGGTGCCGCCGCACCAGCAGGACCGCGTCACCGGCCTGGTCACCGGCCTGGTCTGGGCCGTTGGGGGTGTCGTCGGGAGCGATGGCGAGTATGGCCCAGTCGTAGGAGCGGACGCCTTTGGTTCCGGTTCCGGTGCGTACGCGCTGCCATCCGCCGTCGCCGATCAGGCGGACGGCCTTGCGGGCGGTGGTGGTGTGCGGGCCGAGCGCCACGGGGTGGTCGTGCTTGACCGCCATCACATAGTTCATGCCCAGGCTGCGGATGTGGCGGCGCAGGTCGCGGCCGCCGTAGACCTCGTCGCCGGCGGCGAACGGCGCCCGGATCGCGCGGTCGTGGGCGTGGGTGAGCATCTGGGCGGCCAGCTGCGGTTTGGTGGCGAACTCGATGTGTTCGGGGACGCCGGCCAGCTCACGGCGTTCCTCATCGCAGGCCCAGTCACGGGGTAGGTACAGGCGGCGGTCGATGATGGTGTGACCGCGTGCGGTGACATAGGTGAGGTTGACCGTGACCTGGCACAACGCGACCCCGCCCAGGCTGCCCGAGTACTGGCGGGCGGCGCCGACGCAGTCGGTGGAGGACTTGGCGTCGCCGGTCTCGTCCAGGATGAACACCGCGTCCTGACCCGCGTGGGGATCATCGCCGGTCAGGTGCCCGGCCGCCCACACCGCGGTGGCGTCCAGGACCTGCCGCTCGTCCCATTTCGCCCGCGACAGCAGATGCTGCAGCCGGTGCGGGCCGGTGTGCCCCAGCGCCTCGCCCAGGGTCCAGCAGTTGTGGTCCTCCAGCTCCATCAGCAGCCCAGCACGAACTCCCGGACCAGTCGCCGGGGCTCACACCTGCGGAAACATCCCGCGATCCGGGCCATCACCGCGTCCAGGAAATCCGCCCGGCGCTCATTACCGGCATGCGCTATCGTGCCCCCGACGGCCGCCGGGCTCTTTACTTTCGTCACACAAAGCAACGATCACGGCGGCCGTCTCGCATGTCCGGAACTCCACCCGATCGTGATCATCCCCGGGCGCCCCGCCGACCAGCAGCATCATCCCCACAGCCACGATCTACAGCTGCCGTATTGGTGAGCACAGGGTGCGCACGAACTGTAATGGATCATGGTGGATGAGGGTGCATCGCAGGGACACTGACCTGCGGAAACGTGAATTCGTCGGGATGGCGAATCATCACATAGCACGTCCGAAAAAGAACTGCTAATGCGGTTTGGGTGCAAGCCCATCCGGGGTTCAAATCCCCGATCCTCCGCCTCTGACCAGCGGTTTCCTTGATCTAGTTCGGGTTGAGGGGACCGCTGGTTTTGCGTTGGGGGGCCGATGGGGGACCGACGCGGCGGGGGACCACGGCTGCGGCTGCCTCAGCGGCCTCCTTGAAGACCTCGGGGATCACCGAGGCATAGACGTTGACCGCCTGGTTGAGATTGACGCCGATCCGCTGCACCTGGCCGCGCGCCTGCATGACGGCCTGCAGTACCTCGCGTAACTGGTTGTGCTCTCTTCTCGGTGTCCCGCTCGCCGCAGCCAGCAGCGTCAGTGCCGCCCACGCCGCGATCGCCCGGTGCTCCCGCTCGGCCGCCCTCGACACCGCCGCGTGCTCGTCATCCGAGAGCAAGATTTACAACACCCGCCTTCGTTTCGACTCGCTACGAGTCCGGCGGTTGCGCCGCTTCGCCATGGCCGCCCCAGACTCGGCGCTGCCGTCTTCAACCATCAGCCTCCAGACCCGGGATCGCGCCCGATCCCGTCCGCTGTTGTGGACCGCGCCCGGTCCGGAGCCGTAACGCTTGCGTTTTCCATTTCTTGCCCTGCGTCAGCAGAGCCTGGTGAAAGACCCTCGGGACTCGACCTCGCTCCCACCCCGGCCAGCAGCACCCAGCTTCTCTCATCCCACGCCAGTTGACTACTTTAAGCGTCGACGTGGCGTTCAGTCGTTCAAAAGCATTCGAGCGACGAGGTCCGGCGTTGCCGGACCTCGTCGCTCGATCCGACGTTGGCGTCTGCCCGACGCAGCTCAGCGCACTTTCTCAACAGCCGGGCGCAGGCCATCGGGGAGTGTGTCGTCCGGGTGCCAGGCCGAGGGAACAAGGTCGATCGGCGACTCCCCCCTGGAGCGGGAAGCCGCCGCTTCGATGCCCGGCTCCATCAGAGGGCCGGCATGGCTGACGCGCGGTGCCCGCTCACCTTTCCTCGTCCCGCTCCTCGCCGTCCCCGCGCCGACTGCGCGCCCGCTCGACGATCTGGCCGGAGAGCGTGCCCGTCGCCGAAGCGCTTGGCGGTGCCGACGTGGTCCGCTCCTGCCTCGATCGCCTTGTCCCTGACCTCCTTGGCCGCGTCCGCCCATCGTCTTGCCTCCGATGACTGTCGAGCGCGCTCGATTCCGAGCCGCTCGTGGAAGTCGACGATGGCGGTGGAGACGTGGTTACTCGACTGCACTACAGCCGGTGCTTTGGTCGGATGTATCAGCACCTTGGTGTTGGCCGTGCTGACAGCCGCGTCCATGCGAGCCATCAGGCGCTCGGTGGTCCGTGCGATGAGTTCCAGCCGGTCCTGCCGGGCGGCCTTCAGGCCGAGACGATGCCCGTCCAACTCCTCCGGGGACGCGTCCAGCACCCGGTCGAGTTCCAGCACGGCGATCGCGTCCTGCAGTTGAAAGCAGCGAGCCAGAACAGCGAGCCACTCCCGTCCCTTGGACTCTGCATCCTTCGCTGCCTTCGCGAGATCGCCAACCTTGGTCTTGGCCTCCAGCTTCTCCGTGACCGCGTCGAGTTGACGCAGCGCATAGGCCTGCGTTTCTGCGATCGTCGCCGGCGCGGTCTGCACCTTCGACCACGTGACTTCGTCGACGCGGCCTCTCTTCTCGCGGATGGTCATGGACTCTTCGATGACGAGCCCCATGCCGATCATCCGGGCCAACACGGCGTCTTTCTGGGCGCGGAGCACGTCGTCGACCTTCTCGTCGATCGCGGCGAGATAGTCGGTGATCTCGTCCATGGTGTGCTGCATGGCGACCTGCGCCATGATCCCTGCAGCACCGGCCAGGAGCGCCGGGTTGCTTCGAAGTGCTCCGGGCCTTTTCGCGAATTCGACGAATTCCTTGATCTGCCCCTTGTTGCCCTTCAGCACGCCTGTGCTTAAACCTGACTTCTTGCTTTCGCGCAACCCGTACTTGTTGATCGCCTGCGCGGACTCCTTGAACCTTTTTCAACGTGCATTGAGCTCGCGGTTCTGCAGGACGTGGATGGCCTTGGCCAGGTGACCGGCGCGGTGGGGGCAGCAGCGTAGCTTGGTCAGGATCTTCCAGCTTTTGAGCTGGGCGTTGGCGCGTTCGCCCGGTCCGCGGAGCTTGGCGTGGGAGCGGTTGGCGTCCTTGAGCGGCTCGGGCTTGTCCTTGCCCTTGTAGGGCGTCTTGATGTGCGGGCCGGCGCCGACGTAGCCCTTGTCGGCCAGCACCAGGATCCCGGCGGTGGCCAGTGCGCGGACCAGGCCCCAGATCCGGGCGGCCTTGAGGTCATGGACCGAGCCGGGCAGCGGCCCCGACACCCACAGGATGGTTCCGTCCGGTGAGGCAATGACCTGCGTGTTCATGCCGTGCTTCTTGTGTTTGCCGGAGTAGAAGGGCCGGTCGGCTTTCACTCGGTCGATGGGGATGAGCGTGCCGTCGATGACCAGGTAGAGCAGGCCGTCCTTACGGGCTTTGGCCAGCACCCGGCCGAGTTTGGGTGATCGGGCCGACAGCAGTGTCACCGTCTCGTTGACGTAGCGCCAGGCGGTGGTGGTGCCGACCCCGAATCCGGCGCCGAGCTGCGCGAACGTCTCCCCGTTCTTCAGGTACGCCAGGTTCATCATTGCCTGCATGCCCGCTGGCAGTGCCCGGCCCTTGCTCCCGGTCTGCTTGCGGTGGCGGCCGACGACGCCGGTCACGTACTGCAGGGTCTGACGCGACAACGGCAGCGAAGAACGATAGAAAAGCATGTGAAGCCCCTGGTGGGTCGGAGGGTTGTGAGAGATCAACCGTCCTACCAGGGCTTCTTCATGTTTCAGGGCCCGCCACACCGCCCGCGATCATGCTGTGATCACCCACCCACACCTGCGTTCGACGTAATTCAGCGGGCTGGAGTCGCGAATCTGGGTCCTGACCTGGGGTGACATGCTTGTGGCCGCCTGGAGGGCGTTTCTCTAGGCGGTG
>NZ_JBICUS010000051.1:0-3074 GCF_043198455.1 Spirillospora sp. NPDC048824
CTCATCGCCATGGCCGCCCTCACCCGCGGCGGCCTCTGCCCACCCCTCCCCGGACGAACCTGATCACTCACCCACGGAAACAACACAAGGGCCCCGATGCCGCTCCCGTCCACATTTTCGAATGAGCCGTCCTCCCGGACGACCGGCCAGAAGACCGCTGCCTTGTGGCGAAGTAGGGCCTGAGAAATCGACCTGCTTGTCCCGTTCCGGGAACTCGATTGACAGGCTGAGCCTGTCGGTCATGTGGGGCTTCGTCGTTGTTCACCCGGACCTCGCAGTCGTGTGATGGAGGCATGAAGACGTGGTTCATCACCGGAACGTCCCGCGGTCTCGGCCGCGAGTTGACCGAACAGCTACTCGCCCGCGGCGACCGTGTCGCCGCGACCCTCCGCGACCCGAGCCGCCTCGCCGGACTGGCCGAGTACGGCGACCGGCTGTGGGTGCGTCCGCTGGACGTGACCGACACCGTCCGTCTGCGCGAGGTCGTGGACGCCGCGTTCGCCGACCTCGGCCGCATCGACGTCGTCGTCTCCAACGCCGGGTACGGGGTGGTCGGGGCCGCCGAGGAACTCACCGACGACCACATCGACGACCTGATCGCCACCAACCTGACCGGCTCGATCCAGCTCGTCCGGGCGGTCGTTCCGCACCTTCGCGCCCAGGGTGGAGGCCGGATCCTGCAGATGTCCAGCATGGGCGGCCACATGGCCTTCCCCGGCTTCTCGCTCTACCACACCACCAAATGGGGCATCGAGGGCTTCTTCGAGGCGCTGGCCCCCGAGCTGGAGCCGTTCGGCATCAAGACCACCCTGGTGGAGCCCGGCATGGTCCGTACCTCGTTCTACTCAGCTGTGCAGCGGGCCGCCGTCCACGCGGCGTACGCGTCCAGTCCGGTCATCATGCGCGGCGACAGGGTGCCCGTGGACGACATGCCCGGCGATCAGGCCAAGGTCGCGGCCGCGATGCTCGACGCCGCGGCTCTCGACGTCCCGCCGCGCCGCCTGCTGCTGGGCTCGGACGCCTATGGACAGGTTCACGCGGCCTTGAGCGACCGGCTGGCGGACGTCGAGTCCCAGAAGGACCTGGCCCACTCGACGGACGTGACCTGACGGCCGCACACCGGCCGTCAGTCGAGCGTGTGCCCCGGGCATCGTCCCGGGGCACACGGGCGCGGGCCGACTCCGGCTCCAGGTGGACGGCCTCGGCGGATTGCGTCTTGCGGAGGAAAGTATAGTCACTGACATTGATGATCAAGGCTAGTGATTATGCTTTCCGGGAGGCATTCATGAACGCGGAGCGCAGAACACCCGACCTGGGCATGCTGGCCGGCCAGCTGATGCGGGCGCTGCAGGAGGAGCTGTTCCAGCGCCTGGCCGAGCAGGGGCACCCGCACGTCCGGCCACGGCACGGCACCGTCCTGGCGTTCCTCGACCCCGCCGGCGTGCGCGCCACCGAACTGTCGGCTCGGTCCGGGCAGCACAAGCAGATCGTCGGCACGATCGTGGACGAACTCGTCGAGCTCGGCTACGTCCGCCGCGAACCCGACCCCACCGACCGCCGCGCCAAGCGGATCGTCCCCACCGAGCGTGGCCTCGACGAGGTCGCCAAGGCCCGAGCCATCCTCGCCGACATCGAGCAACGCCACCGGCGGACGCTGGGCGAAGAGCGCTTCGACGCCTTCAAGGACGCCTTCCAGGAAGTCGCCCGCAATCAACGCACTCGCGAGACCGCCGAAACCCACCCCGCATCATGAACACCGTGGATCCCGACCGCCGAATCAGCCGACCGTCGGTGGGCTGGGAAGCCTGCTGGTGCAGCCGGTCCGGTCCGGCGTCGGTCTGATCCGATCCGGGTCGGGGTCGGGGTCCGGGTCGGTGTCGGTGTCGGTGTCGGGAAGACGCTGTTGATCGGGTGAGTCAGGAGTTCCCTGCTGGGCAGGGGGTCTCCCAGTGCGCAGCCGAATAGCCCAAGGGCACCAGAGGGGGACGGAGACCGTGACCGTACCGAACGTTGATCTCATTGACGGGGCCGCGATGCCGCAGCTCGGATTCGGGGTCTTCCAGGTCCCCGACGACGAGGCAGAACGCGCGGTGGAGACGGCGCTGGAGAACGGTTACCGCAGCATCGACACGGCCAGTGCCTACGGCAACGAGGAGGGCGTTGGGCGGGCCCTGCGTGGTTCGGGTGTGCCGCGCGACGCGCTGTTCATCACCACCAAGCTGTGGAACAGCGAGCACGGATACGACAACGCACTTCGGGCCTGCGACGCGAGCTTGTCCCGCCTCGGTCTCGACCAGCTGGACCTTTACCTGATCCACTGGCCGATGCCGGACCGCGGCACCTACCTGGAGACGTGGCGGGCGCTGGAGAAGCTCAAGGAGGACGGGCGTGCCCGTTCCATCGGCGTGTCCAACTTCACCGTGGAGACGCTGAGGCGGGTCATCGATGAGGCGGACGTCGTCCCGGCCGTCAATCAGATTGAGCTTCACCCGTACTTCCAGCAGGACGGGTTGCGCGCCTTCCACCGGGACCACGGCATCCGCACCGAGGCGTGGGCGCCGCTCGGCCAGGGCCGAGGGTTGCTGGACGATCCGGCGTTCGGCCGGATCGCGCGTGACCACGGCCGCACCCCGGCGCAGGTCGTTCTGCGGTGGCATCTGCAGATCGGCAACGTGGTCATTCCGAAGTCGGTGACGCCGTCCAGGATCGCCGAGAACATCGACGTGTTCGGCTTCGAGTTGTCCCCGGACGACATGAAGGCGATCGGTGAGCTGGATAAGGGCATCCGCGTCGGCCCCGACCCCGCCACCCTCAACAGCGGCTGACCCCGTGGTTGGTCGGCCCATGATTCGCTGACCCGTGCTTGGCTGATGCTGTGGGTCGGGCGGCGCTGTGGTCGGGTGGTGCTGTGGGTCGGGCGGTGCTGTGGTCGGGTGGTGCTGTGGGTCGGGCGGTGCTGTGGTCGGGCGGCGCTGTGGTTGGTACGCCCCGGCGATTTTGGAGACTATCTCGCGTGTCCGACTGCCATTAGCCTAGCAGCTGCATGGTCGTCACGAAACCTTTCTTCGTACTCT
>NZ_JBICUS010000052.1:0-2666 GCF_043198455.1 Spirillospora sp. NPDC048824
CCGACCCGGCCCCGGCCTGAGCACGCCCCATCCAGCGTTGCGGTCACGCAACGCTAATTCGCCATGCCTCAAAGCACCCGAGCTGAATGCTTACGTGTGAGTGTGGTGACGCAATGTGGGTGGTGACGCAGTGAAGGTGACGTGGCGCTATTGCGTGGCTGAGCATTCGCGGGGGGCTGATGTTTGTTGTGCTTGTTGCGGTGGCCTTTATCGCGACTATGTGGCTGGGGTGGGTGGACGGCTGAGGTGGCCTCTGCGGGTGGGTGCTCGGGTGCGGCTTGGTTGAGGGCTGGAGTCACTTCGGCTGGGGTTGTGTCGTCAGGTGGGTGTACTGGTGCGGCTGGTTGCGGGGTGCGGTTGATGCTGCGCCGGTGGGCGTCGGCGATGAGCGGAGATGGCGGTTGGGCGGCGAAGGCGGGTTGATAGAGGACGCGGCCGGGTGCAGGACGCGAGTGGCTTGGACAGGCGGTTGGTTGGGACACGCGGTTGGCCGGAGGACGGGTAGGCAATTCCACGCTGATTGTGGGCACCGGTGGCTGTGCGGTGGCAGTCACCGCCATTGCTCGTGTTTCGCATTCGGCCAGCCGAACATCGCCAGGCCGGGGTGGGGCAGCGGCTGCCGGGCTGCTGGTGGAAGCGATTGGCACGGTTGATTCCCGCGATGGTCAGGGGCCTGCTGCCTGGCGTCGGCCCCGGGTCGGGTTGGGCCGGTGTCGGCGGGGCCGGGGCTGAACCCTGTGGCTTGCGGTCGGATTCCACAGGTCCGTGGCGGGGGGGGGTGTCGGTGGTGTGGGAGATGGATCATCCGGTGGCCGGACGCGGTATGCGTATCGTCCGTCCTGACCTTTGGTGATGTGGATGAGGGCGGGGTTGGACGCTTTCCAGCGGTTGTGCCAGCCGCAGGCCAAGGCGAGTTTGTCGATGTCGGTGGGGCTGTGTCCGAGGGCCCAGCCGTTGACGTGGTCGACCTCGCACAGTGTTCCGGGGACTTCGCAGCCGTGGACCGCGCAGGTGGGGTAGAGGGTTTCCAGGACGCGCCGTTGGCCGGGGGAGGCGAACCGTTCCCTGTGTCCTAGGTAGAGCGGTGTGTTGCCGCGTCCCAGGATGAGTGGGGAGACTCCGGCTGCCAGGGCGATGCGGCGGGCCTGTTCGGCGGGGATGGGGGTGCCGTCGGTGAGGCGGGCGGGGGCGCCACCGCCTGTGAGGGTGTCCAGGTCGCAGATGACGGTGACCTTGGTGCCCTTGTGCCCGCCGGACAGGACGCTGATGAGCGCGGCGGCGGTGCGTTCTGACAGGTCGCGGCGGTCGTCGGTCCCGGCGGGTTTGGCGAGGGGGGCCAGGGTGCCGTCCCAGATGGCGGCGTCTTCGGCGTTGAGCCAGCCTTTGATGTAGCGGCCGCCGTCCAGGGAGCGGGTGGAGTCGATCCAGGAGCGTTCGTAGCCGCGCCGGGTGTCGTCGTCGGGTGCCTGTTCGGTGCCGTCGCGTTCGGCGATCAGGTCGGTGATCTTGTTGCCGAACGCGGCGACCTTGCCCGCCGAGAACCCCTGGCCGGTCAGGTCGAGCAGGATCTCTTCGGCGGCTGCACAGTCTTCGTCGTTCAGGCGGGCGACGGCACCGGCGATCGTGGCGGCGTATCCGTAGGACAGCTCACCGCTGGCCAGTCGGTCGGCCACTCGCGGAAGACGATCTCGCTGGCGGGAGAGGGCCAGTCGCTCCTTGGCGCGGGCCTCCCGCATGCCCATATGTGTTCGTAGCCACGCCAGCGCGGACGGCAGGCCCCACCGGCGCATCTCCCCAGCGCGATCGACTTGGCCGATCAATCCGGCAAGGGTGCCTTCGTGTAGGTCGATGGTGCGGGCCAGCGTCTCCGCCTGCTCCATGCAGACGGCCGGACTGTCCACCATGGGACGGCGGGCGAGTTCGGCCGCGATCGAGGCGGCCGCGTCCACCAGCTCACCGGTGGACGCCGCCCCGACGTCGATCGAAAGACTCGAACCCATGAACCAATATTATCGAACATCCAAGATCGATAAGTCGATATTAGGTTAGAATATTAGAGCTCTCCAGCTATATTGCCGATGAGTTGTATGCGAAGCGCAGATGGAAGGATGGAAGGATGAGAGAAGCGGGGTGTCGCCGATAATGCTTTTGTCCGGTTTATTCTCTGAGCTCAGCCGACGCCGACCCGAGCGATGAATACCTAACCCAACCGCCGACCTCAGCCGAAGTGACAGCAATTGGCGCCGACCTGGACGGATCCGCTGAACGGTCAGGGGCCACCGCAACCAGGCACCTGCATCAGCCAAACAAATCCGACAAAAGACCACCGCAAGGGACGCGATAAGGCTCAACCCGCGTAGTTGCCGGCTCGCGGGCTCGCAGGCTCGCAGGAGGCGTATCCGTCCGGGGCGTCCGAGTTGGGACGAAATCTGTGCTCATAATCGGGGTAGGCGTCGACCAGCAGGGGAAATTGGTTGCGGACGTCACCGGCCTACTGCTCGGTGAGATAGGTGCGCAGAGCCTCGCAGAGATTCTTGCAATCGCCCCGCGCCGCCCGCTTCAGCCCGATGCCGGCTCTTCTGCTGTTCCCGTGGGTCGTTGACCGGCGGCGAGGTGGCTGCTGTGGCTGTGTGGCCTGGATAAACGAACACGCCGTACCCGGCGTA
>NZ_JBICUS010000053.1:0-2451 GCF_043198455.1 Spirillospora sp. NPDC048824
GCGTGGACACACGCCCTCTCCCGCTCTAATCGGCGTTCCCCCAGGCCAGACCCCGGATTCGGCATCACGTGTGACCACCAACTGCGGAACCCGGGTGCCAACAGCCCGGTCCCCACCCAGATCGGCACCAGCAGAGGCCAGGCGGGCACGCGCCGCCCCCAGCGGCAAGCGAAGGTCAGCGCCAAAAGCAGGCCGACGGCGTCCAATACGAGTGTCACTGCGTTGGCGGCGACGAACGATCCTTCCCTGACCGCCGAGTCCTCGGGCACCCCGACCATGAACCCGGCCAGCCACAGCACCTTCAACGTGAGGCTTCGGCCTGCATGTCGAGGCTGAGGACACTGGTCACTGCTGTACTCCGGGGACACGGTCCCTACTCCGGGGACACGGTCCCTTGCCCCGACGCCGGTCACACCGTCCGCGCAGCCGAGACTGGACGGGCGGTCTCACACGTCGGTGCTTCCCCGCTCCCGCAGTAGGCGGCGTACGTTCGTCTCCCCGGGCGGGCATGTGTGGAGTTTTCACCGGGCGCGATCCAGCCGAGTTCTCGCGGGTCATGCGCCCCGGCGAGGTCCCCGGCTCCCTCCGCTATCTCGCCTCCGAACTGGGCGGCCACGCCGGCGACGGCCGCAGCGACCTGTCCTCGGCGGGCGTCGTCCTCCACGAACTCCTCACCGGCCGGCATCCCGCCGAACCACCGAGGCATTTCCCGCGATGACCTTCCGGGACCGCTGGCGCACGCCATCGGCACCCTGTTCGCCGATGACCCGTCCGCCTGCCCTGCCGACGCCGACGTCGTCGTCCGCGCGGCTGCCGCACGCCCGCGACCTGCCCGGCCACCACGCCCTCGCCCTGGACGACCCGACCCATCTCTACGCCACCGCCCTTTCCGCCCTCCCCGCTAACACCGCGAAGTCAACGATGTTCTGAGAAGGGGCCGCTGAGCGACGCGTCGACCGGCGCGATCGCGGACGCCTGGTCGGTGACCTTCAGGGGCCGGTGCGGGTGGCACCGCGTTGGTCCCTCGCGTGGCCGCGCAGGGTCATATGGGTGGCCCGAATTGTGGTCGATCGGCGGCCATAAATACCGCTGATGACCATGATCGGCCAGTAACGTGACTCCTCACCTTTGAATTCGGACAATGAGCCTGCCCATCGGGGACGGCAATTCGATTCAGCAGGTGGGAGCTCCCAGTGCGAAGAATAAGGGCGGCGTTGGCCGTCGCCGTCACGATGACGATGTCATTCTCCATTCTCAGTATTCCGGTGTATGCCGAGAGTGCGCCACCGGTCACGGCCGGTCCCACCAGTCGGGTCATCGAGGCCACCGACGACAGGCCGATGATCCTGGAGTACACCCCCGCGGACGTCCAGCAAATGCGGCCATCGGCGGCCGGCAGTGCCGCTACCTCCGTGAACATTCCGATCCACCACTACAACCTCTGCGCTGGAAACGATTCGTGCGTCGGAACACCGGCGCTCAAGAATCGGGCGCGCGACCTGGTGGCGTTCTTCAGGGGCGTCGACGGTCCCTGGTTCATCTCACTCAACGAGGTCTGCCGGGAGGACTTCGAAGATCTGACCACCCGGACGCGCAGCGCCGGGACGATGGTCGTCAGCCTTGGGAAGAATCCGGATTGCGAGAAGGGCTGGTTCGGCAACGCGATTCTGCACCCGGGCGGCGCCAAAGTGGACGGCCTTGCGCGGTTCCTCTCAACGCGGGACGAAGACCTGGACTGCACTACAGATGAGTGCCGTACCATGCTCTGCCTCAAGCTCCATACCTACGCCGGGGGCATGACGGTCTGCACGACACACCTGGAGAACGAACCGGAATGGGCGATGCCGCAGGCCGATGAGTATCTCCGGACGGCCACCGGCTATGCGGACGGGCAGCCGAAGGTGCTCGCCGGCGACTTCAACCTGACACCCGACGAACTTCGCGAGCCGGAAGCGGCTCCCGCGTTCTACACGAGCATGCGCGAGCTGGTGTTCGAGGACAGGGCGACCATGCCCACGTGGAAGGACCATGACGGCGAGCCGCTGACGCCTCCCCAGCCGGTGACGCCCACCGGGCACGTCGACTACATCTGGATCGACCGTACGGGCGGGTGGGGCCCGAGATCCCCGTACTGCCCGAGTGACGTGCTGGCCAGCGATCACTGCTTCACCAACGGTGTCTGGCTGTTCCCGCTGCCGGGCACATAGGTCCGTCCCGCAGGGACGGCCGGATGGCGACGCGAACGGTGCGAGCGTCGGCTTCACGCGCGCGGGCCGCCGCCTGACGACAGACCGTCGTCAGGCGGCGGCACGTCTTCCGAGAACACAGGCCGGGACGGCGAATCGCGTGACCCTGCGAGGTTGTAACTTCAGGTGTGGAAAGTCCTTGCAGGTAGAAGGCGATGTTCGCTTTACCTGATGCGTCCTGGATAGGCCTCGGCGAGTTCGTTGA
>NZ_JBICUS010000054.1:0-2411 GCF_043198455.1 Spirillospora sp. NPDC048824
ATTCGGCGATGTCGTAGCCGCCGTCGCGCAGGGGTGACTGGTAGATGGGCAGGAGCCACAGGCAGTCCACGCCGAGCCATTGCAGGTGGTCGAGTCTGCTGATCAGGCCGCGCAGGTCGCCGTAGCCGTCGCCGTTGGAATCGGCGAACCCGCGCACCGACACCTCGTAGAACACCGCCGTCTTGAACCAGTGCGGTGTGCGGGGGGTCTTCTCGCTGAAGGGGTCCGGGAGTGCCCGGCCGGCCGGCGCCGCGGCGTCCGCCCCGGGGCCGCCGGCCCGCAGGGCCTCCGTCTCCGTCTCGGTGACCTGGTCGGACGTGCTGGTGGTGAGGTTCTTCGGCTGGCCGTGCATGGGTCACCCCGGGTGTGTTGGAGACATCTAGATCAGCAATGCCCGCAGTCCGCGTCCGCGACGTGCGCGACAGGCAACCATCCGTAAAAATCTCAGTACTGTCCGTGACCGGCCATCCGGTTTCGGTGCCCGCAGATCCGTCCGGACGGGACGGGCCGCGCCCAAGCACGAGGTAGATCGCGCCGTGTCCGGCCACACCGGCCCTGCCGCACCCGCGACCGGGAAGGTCATCGCCCGGTAGCGGTCCGTTATGGCGCGGGAAAGTAGCGCAAAAACACGTTGATCTGCGGCCCGGTCACTGGCGCGCACCGTCTCGAATACTTGCCGCACGACGGTTGTGTCATGTCCGTGTTTTTAGCTTCGTCGCTTTTTCTGTCGCATGCCTCGGGTAGGTCATTTCCAAGCTCAGAACCTGTCGTGCAGTTGACGCCTGTGCGTTTGACCCGTGCGTTCGACACCCCGTGTGGATGACGGCTTGTGTGGATGACGCCTGTGCGGATGACGCCCGTGTGGATGACGCCTGTGTGGATGACGGCATGGCGGTTGACAAGTCCGGACGGAACTATTTCGTCCAAAGCGATCGGAGGGACAGTGGAGCGCTGGGAGATGTCGCCATCGGTCGTACCGACGCGCGATGACCTCGTGGCCCGGCTGCGCGTTCGCTTCGCCGATGTTCCGGCGGAGAACGTGCGCCGTTGCGTGGACGACCTGTGGTGCTGCTGCACCCATCTCGGAGTGCGGCCCGAGGAACGGACCATCGAACGCCTCGCGGCGTCCCGGCTGACGGGTGTCGTGCGGGGAGGGCGCCCGCCGTATCCGGACGGGCGTCCCGCGTCGAGACCGCCCGGCTCCCATGCCGCCGCCCATGGTGACCTGACCGTTTCGCCCCGGCCCGCCCACGCGGCCACGAGTACCCCGATCGGGATGTGACTGACACATGAAGGACACGACCGTGGCGGGCCTGAGCATCGAGACCCGCAGAGGTTTCATCGTCCTGGGCCTGCCCGCGCAGATCAGCTGGCAGAACTACGCGGGGATCAGGGAGGGGGTGAGCAGGGCGCTGTCCCTCGCGTCCGCGGGCCCGGCGCGGGGCGGCGGACGCGGCGGAGTCGTCGTCGACTTCGGGGACGCGGTGCTGCTGGACGCCGCGGGGCTGGTCCTGCTGGCCCGCGCGGAGACGCGGGCGCAGCTGCTCGGCTGCCCGCTGCGCGCCGTGGTGCCCGCCCTGTCCGCCCATGTGCTGCGGGCGCTGCAGCTCACCGGCCTGAGCCGGCTCGTGCCGGTGTTCGCCGACGTCGCGTCCGCCACGGCCGCGCCCGTCCCCGGCGGGGGAGCGGGCGACGTGGACACGACGCACGTGCTGGACGCCATCCGGGCCCTGCACCCGGGCGACGCCGGGCTCACGCCCACCCCGCCCGCCCCGTCCGAACTGATGATCACCACGACGGCGGCCGGCGACGGCGACCACACGGTCGTCCACCTGTCCGGCGTGCTCGACGAGGTCACGGTGCCGCGGCTCGGGGACACGCTCACCCAGCTGGTCGAGGCGAACCTGCGGCATCTCATGGTGCGGATGCACGACCGGCTCGGCGTCCGCTGCGACCCGCTGCCGATCCTGCTCGGCATCCGCTGGCGCGTCGCCGCCGAGGGCGGCTGCCTGTCGCTGCCCGCGCTGCCCGCCAAGCTTCGCCGCATCATCGACCGCGAGGGTCTCGGCTCGGTCTTCACCGGCTGCCGCTCCATCGAGGATCGCCTGCTCACCGCCGAGTTGATCTGATCAGGTTCCGTTCGGGCGCGGCCTCCCGCCGGCCGAACGACGCGGACCACCGCGGCGCGGCTTCGGCTTCGGCTTCGTCCCGTTATTCGCCCTGACCCTGCCGTTCTCCACGCTGTTCTCCGCGACGCTGTTCCCATCGGCCCGCACATGTCCGCCGTTCCGCTGGAACGTGAGGATGTGTGCGGGCCGTGTTCGGGGGTCGAGGTGGACGTAGTTGGAGCGGTGCCAGGTGTAGGTGGTGCCGTCGAGTTGGTCGGTGAGGGTGTGGGGTTGGTGGGGGTC
>NZ_JBICUS010000055.1:0-2222 GCF_043198455.1 Spirillospora sp. NPDC048824
GAGGTCCACACCGAGTACCTGGACCGGGAGCAAGCAGCGTAGATCTGCCCGCAGATCACCATCAGTCAGCTGTCCGGAAAGCGCGGGGCCCCTCAAGGACAATCTGCGTGATGAGTGGGAGCGGGTCTTCCATGACATGGTCGAGGACCTCGGTCTGGAGGCTGATGAGCAGGCGAAGATCACTGCCGGGAAGGCGCTGCTGCGGCGGTTGAGGGACTCCACCGCAGTCACTGTCCGCCCCCGCTACAACGAGCCGTTCTTCGCCCGGGGCCGCCGGCACGTCCTGGCCGACAGCGGCGACATCGGCTGGCACCCGGACTTCGAGTCCCGCGTAGAGGAACTACTCAGCATCCGCGCCTCCGCCGAGACGGCAGAGGGCCCATGAGGGCATGGGACGACCGATCCCCCGAGGCTGCCGCGCTCCTCAACCCAGCCCTTATGGCCGTCATCACTGCGAACGCCGCCTGGCAATACGAGCGTGCATCCGGCCAGCCGATGCCGTGGCCGCTGGCGTTCCTCGTCGCCCCCCTTATTCTGCACAAGGGCACGCGGGAGTCACTGCCCAGGACCACGCGCACACACCTGTCGACGTGGATCGGCGACCATCCGGTAATTCGGGCCGGCTTCCCCGAACGCGCCCGGAGTCTTACGGGCCATGTCCGTGAAGGACTGCGCTTCGGCATGGCCCACGGGGCGCTGCTGGTGACCGACCACGGAGCCCTGTACGGCAGACTCCCCAACACCGCCAAGCCTGTCCAAGGTGGCGACGCTGCGCATATCGTGCAGTCAGCGGGCAAAGTCGGCACATGGTTCTCCCGCGCAGAGCAGCCAGCGACGCTCTTCGCGCTGTTCGGTGTGGCACCCTGATCGGGTGCAGCTTCTGTCGGTGATTCTCTACAACGTCCGGGGCGAGATCCGCCGCATCGACTTCCGTCC
Source organism: Spirillospora sp. NPDC048824 (assembly GCF_043198455.1). NCBI lineage: Bacteria > Bacillati > Actinomycetota > Actinomycetes > Streptosporangiales > Thermomonosporaceae > Spirillospora > Spirillospora sp. NPDC048824. The sequence continues at coordinate 937 of NZ_JBICUS010000055.1, forward strand.
AGGCCGCCTGAACGTAGTGACGGGCGAGTCCCGGACCGGCAAAGGCGCCCTGCTGACAATCGTCGACTACTGCCTGGGTCGCAAATCAATCCAAGTCCCCGAAGGGCCGATCACCGACACGGTCGCTTGGTACGCGACATTGTGGCAGCTGCCCGGTGGGCAGGCATTCATCGCCCGGCCCGCACCGGCCGCCGGGAAAGCGTCCTCACAGCAGGCGATGCTCGAGTTCAGTACCGACCTGCCGATCCCCGCCCTGACGGACCTACGGATCAACACCGACGCCGCCACCCTGCGCACGCAGATCGGCCGACGCATCGGTATCGAAGAGAATCTCACCGACCCCGGGCCGCGCACTGGCCGGGCGCCGCTGGAGGCGAACCTCGCCCACGCGGTGCTGATGTGCCTGCAGAACCAGAACGAGATCTCCAGCCCCACCACCGTGTTCCACCGCCAAGGCGAACGCGCCGTAGCCGACGCACTACGCGATACCCTCCCCTACTTCCTGGGAGCCGTCCCCCCGGATCAAGCGTTGAAGCGCGCCCAACTCCGCAACGCCAAACACGCGCAGCAGCGCTCGGACGCTGCGCTGCGGGCCGCTGAGCTTGCCGCGCAGACGATCGACGTGGATCTGCGCGCCCTGCACAGCGAAGCGCGCGCCGTCGGCCTGATCCCCCCGGGCGAGGTCACCGACCGCGCCTCCCTCGTCCGGGTCCTTCACAGCGCCCGCGTTGCCCAGGCTCCCGAGCAGCGCCGCCCAGTCATCGACGACGCCCAGCAGCAGGACCGCTACCTAGCGCTGGAGCGGCGCGCGATCCACCTTCGCGCCGATCTGAAGCGGATCATGGCCGACCGGGAGCTCCTGCTCACCCAGACCACCGAGGAATCCGACTACGAAGACGCCCTCCAACTGCACACCGGACGGCTGGCGACGCTCGACCTCCTCGACCCGGCCTCGGGCAGCGATCCCTCCGCCGGTGCCTCCTGTCCCGCGTGTGGCCAAGCCACACCGCATGCCGACCCGGTGCCGGATGCGCTGCGCGCCGGCCTCACACGGCTGCGAGACCAACTGGACAGCCTCGCCGAGGTGCGTCCCTCCCAGCGCAGCGCCCTCATCGCGCTCGACGGCCAGGCCTCATCCGTGCGCGATGAGCTGTCTAGCGTCGAAGCTGCGCTGACCTCCCTGGCCACCGCAGCCCTCTGTGTCAGGCTCAGGTGGGACACCAGGGGATGAACTTCCCTAACTGACATGAGCAGGGCGAGGACGGGTACCGAGCACAGTGACGATG
>NZ_JBICUS010000056.1:0-1872 GCF_043198455.1 Spirillospora sp. NPDC048824
TGGTGGTCACACGTGATGCCGAATCCGGGGTCTGGCCTGGGGGAACGCCGATTAGAGCGGGAGAGGGCGTGTGTCCACGCCTCGCCGGCCTTGTTCGGTCTTGTTCAGGTGGGGTCGAAGGCGGTGACCCGGGGCGGCGGTTGGATGGAAAGCGCCTGGTAGATGGCCTTGTGGCCGGGCCGTAGCGGAGTGGTCTGGGTGATCGTCCCGGCGGCGCCGACGAGGGTGACCTGCTTCAAGCGGGCGGTTTCGCGGCGGATATCGCGCCAGCTTTGGCCGGTGGAACGCTCGGCGACCCGGGTCAGGAGCAGGGCGAGCCAGCAGATCAGGACGTGTGCGCGAATGCGGTGTTCGAGCCGGTGGAACACCGGTCGAAGCAGCAGCTCGGACTTCAGGTCACGGAACCCGCGCTCTGCTTCTAGGAGGTTCTTGTAGCCCAGAGCGGTGTCCTCGGCCGAGATGTCGGGGTCGGATGTGGCCAGGAGGTACTTGCCGTCGAGGTTGGCCTCGGTCTTGGTCTTCGCCCGGTCGATGGCGAGGCGGCCGTTCTTGTGCTGCCGGATCCACCGCTTGAGGGTGGGGTGGTCACGCAGGGCGCACTCGGCCCGCACGTGCGCCTGCTCGGCTCGCTGCCTGGCCTTGGCGGTGAGCTGCCCGTTCCTGGCTCTGGTCCGCTCGCGTTCCCGCTGGGCGGCGATGCGTTCCAGTTCGGCTTCGATCCGGGCGATGGCCTGCTCGCGCCGGCGCTTGTCGCGTTCGGCCTGGTCGGGGTTGTGGCAGATGATGAACCGGACGTCCCCGGCCCCGTCGATCTTGACTTCCTTGACGCGGAGGTTGTCGCGGACCTGCTGGTAGCGGCCCTGGCGCGATAGTGCCTGCTCGGCCAGGGCGCTGCCGTCTCGCATCCGCATCCCGGCGATGAAGTGTCCGCCCGCTCTGCGCAGGTAGGCGAGGTTGCCGGTGCCGGAGAAACCGCGGTCGACCACGGTGATGACGCGGCCGAGCTTCCAGTCCCGCATGTCGTCCTTCACCTCGGCCAGAACCTGCTGGTCGTTGGTGCTGCCGGGCCAGCACCAGCAGCGGACCGGGATGCCTTCCTTGGTCACGGCCAGGCCGATGACGATCTGCGGGAGGTCGTCGCGGTGGTCCTTGGACTTGCCGTACTTGCGGAAGCCTCGCCGCTCGGCGGTGTCGTCCTCCTCCTCGTCACGTTCGAAGTAGGTGGAGGTGGTGTCGAAGAACAGGACATCGACCTCGAGGTTGAGCAGGTTCGCCACGGCGAAGAACACCGCTTCTTGGACCTTCCCGGTGGTGTCGGCTTCGGCGAGCAGGTCCATCGCCCGATACGCCTGGTCCTCGTCCATGCCGTTCAGTCCGCTGATCACGGCGTCCTCGCTCGCCCATTCGGCCGCCGACAGCTTGCTCATCGGGTCGATCGCCCGGTTGGCGACCAGCGCGAACAGCACCCGCTCCACGTTGGTGGTGAACCGCCGCCCGTCCGTTGCCCTCTTGATCGCGTCGGCGATGTCCAAGCGCTTCCAGAGCGCGTCCAGCAGCCACGGGGTGCCGATCGGCCGGGAGTCGATCACCTCCATCGGGGCCGCTCCCGCCGCCAGTCCGGCCTCGGCCGCCTCGTCCAGGCTTGCCTCGTTGCCGCCGAAGTGCCTGGTGATCGAGGCGGCCAGCCGGCGCAGACCCTCCACATCGAGCCGGTCGACCCGGCCCAGGTTCATCAGCACGTCCGGCTTGACCTTGCCGTCCACCCGCCGGTTATGCGCAAGCGCCGCATACCGGACGATCGACCCATCGGCGTTGCTCCGCTGCGTGAACCGCAAGTACATGACCACAGGAAACCAGGGACTCCCCTGTTCC
>NZ_JBICUS010000057.1:0-1769 GCF_043198455.1 Spirillospora sp. NPDC048824
CCTGACTTGGCTCACTCGCTTGGATGTCGTCAGACCTTGAGCCTGTTGACCTGTGGATACGTGTTCGGGTGAGTGTGGTTTCACGCACTAAGCGGGGTGCTCGTAGGGTCGCGGGGTGGCGTTCATCCGGCGGGTTCGTACGGCTTCGGGAGCGACGGCGGTGCAGATCGCCGAGTACACCGGTGGACGGCAGCGGATCCTCAAGCACGTCGGCTCGGCACACACCGAGGCCGAGCTCGGGGTGCTGCTCGAGCGTGCCCGTGGCCTGCTGGTCGATCCGGGGCAGGTGATGCTGGACCTGGACGTCGAGCCGGCGGTGCCGGTGGCCGGTTTGGCGCAGCCGGCGGGCGAGGCTGCGCTCTTCGAGAACCTGGGGAACGAGCCTGCCCGTGCTCGTGACGGGGCCGGACGGGTTGTGGCGACCGGGTCGCGTGTGCTGTTCGAATCGCTGGCGGGCGTCTACGCCGGCCTCGGGTTCGACGCGCTGGGCGATGAGGTGTTCCGCGACCTGGTGATCGCCCGCATCGTCGAGCCGACCTCCCTGCTGGACACCGGTCGGGTGCTGACCGACCTGGGCGTCGCGCCGGCGAGTTACGCGACGATGAAACGCACCCTGAGCAAGGTCAAGACGGCCGAGTACCGCGACCGGATCGCGACCGCCTGCTTCGCCCATGCCGCCAGGGCCGGTGACGTGAGTTTGTGTCTCTACGACGTCACCACCCTGTATTTCGAGGCCGAGAGCGAGGACGGCCTGCGCAAGGTCGGCTACTCCAAGGAACGTCGCGTCGATCCCCAGATCGTGGTCGGGCTGCTGGTCGACCGGTGCGGGTTCCCCCTGGAGATCGGCTGTTTCGAGGGAGACCAGGCCGAGACGACCACGATCGTGCCGATCATCGAGCAGTTCGCCCGACGCCACGGCCTGGCACACATGGTGGTCGTCGCCGATGCGGGGATGCTGTCGGCCAAGAACCTGACCGCACTGGACGAGGCCGCACTGAAGTTCATCGTCGGCTCGCGGACCACCAAGGCGCCCATCGACCTGGCCTCCCACTTCCGCTGGCACGGCGACGCCTTCACCGACGGGCAGGTCGTCGACACCATCACCCCCAAGAACTCCCGGATCGTTGAGAACGACGTCGCCAAGAAGGCCGAACCGGTCTGGAACCCCCAGGAGCACACCGCGTCGTGGCGGGCGGTGTGGGCCTACTCCGCCAAACGCGCCGCGCGGGACAACAAGACGCTGACCATCCAGGAGAACCGTGCCCGTGAGGTCATCTCGGGTGAGAAGAAGGCCAAGACCACCAGGTTCGTCAAGACCAGCGGGGACAAGCGAGTCCTCGACCAAACCTCACTGGCCCGTGCCCGCAGACTGGTCGGGCTGAAGGGATATGTCACCAACATCCCCGCCACCTGCATGGACGCGGCCGAGGTGATCGCGTCCTACCACGACCTGTGGCACGTCGAGCAGTCCTTCCGGATGAGCAAGACCGACCTGAGGGCACGGCCAATGTTCCACCACACCCGCGACGCGATCGAAGCCCACCTCACTATCGTCTTCACCGCCCTGGCCGTCAGCCGCGAGGCCCAGAACCGCACCGGGCTCGCGATCCGCAACCTCGTACGCCAGCTACGGCCACTGCGCAGCGCGACCATCGCGGTCAACGGCACCCAGCAGACCTTCCCGCCCGCCGTCACCACCCGCCAACGCAAGATCCTCGACGCCCTGAACACCCCACGCGCCACGCACTAACCAATTGAGCCAACTCAGG
>NZ_JBICUS010000058.1:0-1752 GCF_043198455.1 Spirillospora sp. NPDC048824
CCTCGATCTTTCACGCTGCTGAAGCGTCTGCCTGAACGGCGTGACGAGCGTCCCCGGGAGCGGGTTTTCGGTGTCGGAGCATGCTGATGGCCCGGCTGCCGGGCCGGGTGGCCGGGGGTTCCACGGGCCCCGGGGGCTCCTTCCTTGGTCGCAGGGACGGTTTGCGCTGGTCAGGTGGGGTGCGGGAGGGTCTGGATACGCTTCCAGGCGGTGGTGATCGCTGTGGCCCAGGGCCAGGTGGCCGCGATCTTGAGGGTCTTGCGGCGTCCGCCGCGCACGAGGCGGGCGGCGGTGTGGAAGACCCGGTAGCGCAGCGTCTTGGGCTCTGCTTTGGCGAGCTTGCCGTCGAGGGCGAGGTGCCGGAGCCAGGACAGCAGGATGCAGGCGGTCATCGACGCGTCCAGCCATGCCTTGTTCATCCCGTAGTGACGGGAGGGGAAATGGCCCAGGCCGGTGTCCTTGCCTGTGCGGATCACGTCCTCGACGCGGGCGTGGACGCGGTGGCCTGCGTCGATGTAGGCGCACTGGCCGCGCCAGCCCCTGGTGTCGGCGGGCAGGTTCGTCGCCCACAAGGTGTAGCGCCACCCGTCTTGTGCCTCGAACAGGGTGAGCTGCGCTCCGGGGTGGGGCCGCTCGCGGCGGGCGAAGACCCGCATCGTCGTCGGCCAGGCCTTCAGCCGGTCCCCGTCCGGGCGCTTGCGCAGCAGTCCGGTCAGCTCGGTGACGTGCGCTTCCTGGATCCAGCAGGCCCGATGCCCGCACCTCTGGTTCCCGCAGGCCATCTCAGACCGGCGCTCGCGGACCTTCCCGCCCGCGTCGATCGCGGCTTCCCATGCGGTGTCGGGGACCAGCTTGAGCGCGGTCTTCTCCCTTTCGGCCAGCGCCCAGCCGATGGAGTACACGAGTTCATACCCGCGGCGCGAGGCAAGCTTGTCCAGGCGTTTCACCAGGTCGTGGCTGGCTCCGGCGCCGTCGCAGGTGACCATGAGCTTGCGGCGGAACTGCGGAGGCAGCGCTGCGATCGCCTCGTCGAGAAGCGTCAGGTGATCGGCGGCGGTGTTGCTTCCGGCCGATCCCGGCCGCATCATCCAGGCCAGCGGCTCGCGCACATTGTCACATTCGGCCAGCAGCGGGTGATGGCCGAATCCCTTGAAATTCGGCTGTGCCTGTTCCTTGTCGGAGTGGGCGGGCACGACGGTGGCGTCCAGGCGGATGCAGGTGATCCCTGTCAGCTGCCGGTCCGCGACCTGGACCGGCGGGAGCTGCCCGTGCCGGGCGATGACCTGCGACCAGGCGTAACGCCGCGCCTTGTCTATCGCAGCGGTGACCCTGCGCCGGGTGCGGTCCCCGCCGGCGGCGGTTTCCTTCAGCGTCCGCCACGCGGTCGGGACCGACGCGACCTGGCCGAAGACCTCGTCCTGGTCGCCCATGACCCGGAAGTCGCTGATCACCCGGGCGCCGTCGGCGATCGCGCACGCCAGGTCGGCGAAGACCCGGCCCCGGTCCAGGCCGCCGTCCGGCGACGGCAGCGCCGCCGACAGCCCGGCCGTCAGGCCCGTCCGATCAGCGAGCTGCCGCAGCAAGACCAGGCCCGCATGCGACACCACGCCCGTGCCGCCGCCGACAACGTCAAGACCGCGCGACCATGCGGTAGCGTTCACGTAGAAAGTGCTCCTTGAACTGGACTGATACGGACTTCGACACTCCACATCATCCCAGTTCAGGAGCATTTTTCTGTTTAGGCGCGCCACT
>NZ_JBICUS010000059.1:0-1678 GCF_043198455.1 Spirillospora sp. NPDC048824
GTAAGCATTCAGCTCGGGTGCTTTGAGGCATGGCGAATTAGCGTTGCGTGACCGCAACGCTGGATGGGGCGTGCTCAGGCCGGGGCCGGGTCGGGTGGCATCCAGGGTCTGCCGAGCAGGGACTCGCGGATCGCGGTGAGCAGATCGACGCCGTGCTTGGCGGCGGTGGAGAGGTAGCCGCGGACGGCGTACCGGTGTTGGGTTGCCCGTTCGGAGCGGAGCCGGCCGGAGATCTTCTGCTGGGTCTTGGCCGGGCGCAGGTCGCGTTCGGCCTGGTTGTTGGTCGGGGGTATGCGCAGGTCGCTGGTGAAGCGCAGCACGTCGTCCTGCCGGTCGCGTAGCGTCTCCAGCAGCATCCGGCCGACCGGCTGGGTCACGGTTTTGGCCGGTCCGGGGGTCCGGCGGACCTCGGCCAGGCCGATGCGGACGCCGTGCCGGAAGCTGCGGGTCCACATCGCCCTGGTGCCCGCCGGGAGCGTGTCGCGGCCCTGGGCGCGCGCCAGGTTGGCGGCGTGGATCAGGCCTTGCAGCGCCTCGGCGATCTGCCCGGGCCAGGCCGCGTCGGGGTAGGTTTCGGCGCAGTCTTGGAGATCGCGGAGCAGGTGCGCGCAGCACAACTGGTGCTCATGCTCACCGAGCTGCGCCGAGTCGTAGTTCTGGTAGCGGTCGTGCACGATCACGCCGGTCGCCTCGGCGATGACCGACTGCGTGAAGGTCCGCAGGGTCCGGTCGCCGACCTGGTACCAGGTGAACCGTCGATCACAGGCGACCAGCAGGTACTTGCTGCCCCTGCCCGGGCCGGCCTTGGGACCGACGCGGATCGGGGTCTCGTCGCAGCACACCACGTGCGCGAGGGTGAGCAGGGCCCGGATCCGCAGGTTGGCCTGCTCCACCGCGGCCGCGGCACGTTTGAGCAGGCCGTGGACGAACCCGGGTGAGGGCTCGGCCCCGGTCAGCGAGGTGACCAGCTCGGCGACCCGGTGCACCGGGATCGCGTGCCAGGCCATCAGATACACGCACCAGGACCGCAGGTTGACCCCGAGGCTGACCGGTGCGGCCGGCACCCCCTGCGGGCGGGCGGCGGTGTGCACCTTCCCGCAGCCGCACGCCACCGTGTGCAGGTTGTGCTGGAGTCGCTTGGCGACCACCAGCGGAATCTCGACCTGCTGATGGCGGGCCGTCACGCCCAGATCCGCCGCCACCGCCAGATCGGCACCGCACACGCACATCCCGGCCGGGAAGTGATCGACGCTGTCGGCGGGGTCGACATCCTCGGCCCAGGCCAGCGCCGTCCCCGGCGAACCGGGCTGCTTGCCCGGACGCCGCTTGCCGCCCCGAGCAGGCCTGTCCTTGGGGCGCGGCCTGCCCGGCAGGTCATCGGCCGAGGGCGGCATACCCGAGTTCCCGCTGTTGCGCGAGACCAGCCGCTCCAGCCGCGCGACCCGCTCACGCAACTCGGCGTTCTCGGCCTCCAGCCGCTCCAGCACCGCCACCCGCTCGGCCAGCCGGGCGTTCTCGATCGCCAGGCCACGCGCCAGCGCGATCAGTTCCTCACGCGACAGCTCATCCAGGCCGGACACCCGATGATCACACCACGCCCACCCTCAATGATCAACATGACGGACGGTCGCACACGGCCCAACCAGCAGCACAGCCCGTGAACGGCCTGAATGCTTAC
>NZ_JBICUS010000060.1:0-1624 GCF_043198455.1 Spirillospora sp. NPDC048824
CTGAGCCTGGATCCACGGGGTTGGTAATGCGATGAAAGCCGCGATATGAGGAGAGGTGCCCTGCAACCTGGGATGATGGGAGTTCTCTACGCTTCCAGCAGCCAGATTGAACGGACACCTCTCAAGTGCGATTGTTTCACGCCGCTGCCAAGACGCATGCGGCGTTCGATGACGAGCATGTGATCGCGTACGCGGGCCTGGTGCCGGCGATGCGGCTGGCCGAGCGCTGTGGCCTGGCCTCGCTGGTCGGCGAGCACGTGTCGCTCCGGTGCCGGGACGGGGCGAACGCGCCGGTCAAGGTCGCCTCGGTGGTGGCCGGGATGCTGGCCGGGGCCGACAGCATCGACGATCTGGACGTGCTGCGGCACGGCGGGATGGACAAGCTGTTCACCGGCGTGCGCGCCCCGTCCACGCTCGGGTCGTTCCTGCGCGCGTTCACCTGGGGCAACGTCCGCCAGTTGGAGAAGACGGCGCGTGTACTGCTGGCCCGGCTCGCGGCGCACACGCCGCTGCTGCCCGGCGCGGACGTGCTGGCGTTCCTGGATGTGGACTCGATGCAGCGCCGCACCTACGGGTACGCCAAGCAGGGTGCCGGGTTCGGCCATACCAAGATTCAAGGCAAGAGCGTGCTGGTCAAGGGGCTGAATGTGCTGGCGGCGAGCCTGTCGACGCCGGTGGCCGCGCCGGTGGTGACCGGCACCCGGCTGCGCGGCGGGAAGAGCGCCTCAGCCCGCGGAGCATCCTGGTTCGTGCGCGAGCAGATCGGCACGGCCCGGTCCGCCGGGGCCAGTGGCCTGCTGGTGATGCGCGGTGACTCGGCGTTCTACAGCGAACAGGTCATCGGAGCCTGCCAGGCGGCGGGCGTGTGCTTCTCGGTCACCGCCAAGATGGATCCCAAGATCAAGGCCGCGATCGCGGCCATCCCCGAGACCTCCTGGATCTCCATCGATTACCCGAAGGCCATCTTCGATGCTCAGGCCGGCGGGTGGGTGTCGGACGCCCAGATCGCAGAGGTCGGCTACACCGCTTTCGCCTCCAAGAACAACCCGGTGACCGCCCGCCTTATCGTGCGCCGGGTCAAACGGCTCAACCCTCAAGCCGCCAGCGGGCAGGACGAACTGTTCCCGGCCTACCGCTACCACCCGGTCTTCACCGACAGCCCGTTCACCTTGGTCCAAGCCGAGGCCCAGCACCGCGACCACGCCATCATCGAGCAGGTCAACGCCGACCTGATCGACGGGCCGCTGGCGCATCTGCCCTCTGGCGACTTCAACGCCAACGCCGCATGGCTCACCTGCGCGGCCATCACCCACAACCTGCTACGCGCCACCGGCACCCTGGCCTCGGCGTTCCACGCGCGTGCCCGCGGCGCCACCCTGCGCCGCCACCTGATCAGCGTTCCGGCCCGGCTCGCCCGGCACGGCCCGGCAGGACCAGCAGGGCACATCACCGTGCACCTGCCCGAGCACTGGCGCTGGCAGGCCGAGTGGATGAACACCTTCCGGGCCGTCCACGACCCACCACCAGCGACAGTGGCCTGACCCGCCCCGACCCGGTCACCGTTCCCGACGACCATCACAGTCACCGCGCCCGCCGGCGCATCCCACCCCCGATCCGCACCCCC
>NZ_JBICUS010000061.1:0-1604 GCF_043198455.1 Spirillospora sp. NPDC048824
CAGTCGCACCCCGCCGCCGGCGGCCTCCCGACCGAAAGCGTCACCTACGAATACGACGACCTGCTACGCCCCACCAGCCTGACCGGCAACACCAGTCCGACCGACCAGACGCCCTACGTCAACGACGTCCTCTACACCCCGACCAACAAACTCAACCTGCTCGAGCTCGGGCCCGCCGGGAAACACACCTGGCAGACCCTCACCTACCAGTACGGCACCCAGCGGCCGGCCACCGCCCGTACCTCCCACCAAGGCGTCGCAGGCGACGACCGCTACGCCACCTACCACTACACCGACGCGGGCACCATCACCTCCATCACCGATGTCTCCCGCGACGGCATCGACAACCAATGTTTCACCTACGACCACCTTCAACGCCTCACCCAAGCCTGGGCCCAGGGCACCACCGACCCGTGTTCCACCGAACCCACCGACACGGTCATCGGCGGCCCCGCCCCCTTCTGGCAGAGTTTCACCTACGACACCGCGGGCAACCGCACCGGTGAAACCCGGCACGGCATCGCCGGCGTCGCCGACACCGTCCGCACCTACTCCTACGCCCCGACCGGGCAAGGCAACCGCCTCAACCAGGTCACCCAAACCGGCCCCACCGGCCAGCGCACCGACACCTACGCCTACGACGCCTCCGGCAACACCACCGCACGCGCCATCGACGCCAGCGCCGCCAACACCGGCCAGACCCTGGAGTGGAACACCGAAGGGGAACTGGCCAAGGTCACCGAAAACGGCAACGACGTCACGTTCGTCTACGACACCGGCGGCAACCGCCTGATCCGCAAAGACCCCGCCGGCGCCACCCTCTACCTTCCCGACGGTACCGAACTGCGCGCCCTCAACGGCGCAACCACCGCCACCGGCACCCGCTACTACACCTTCGCCGGACAGACCGTCGCGATGCGTACCTCCGACGGGACCATCACCCACCTGGCCGGCGACCACCAAGGCACCGCCCAGATCGCCGTCAACACCACCACCCAGCAGACCACCGTCCGCCGCTCCACCCCCTTCGGCGGCATCCGCGGATTCGACGACGACGCCACCTGGCCCAACGACAAGGGCTTCCTCGGCGCCACCAAGGACCCCACAGGCCTCACCCACCTCAGCGCCCGCGAGTACGACCCCGACACCGGCCGTTTCATCTCCGTCGACCCCGTCCTCGACACCGCCGACCCGCTGCAGATGAACGGCTACACCTACGCCAGCAACAATCCCGTTACCCACAGTGACCCGTCAGGCCTCCGCGTCGACGGCTGCCAGGTCAACCACGACTGCGGAAAAGCCAAGAAGAACGAGCCCAAGGGCTCCCAACGCTGCCACGTCTACTGCGGACCGGTCACCTTCCGCAACGGAGTCAAACCCAGCGGAGACCCAATCGGGCGACACGCGCTCGGCCGCCCGCTGTCGGAGAACGAATACGGCCACCTGCTCAACCTCGGATACCGCGGCAGCAAGGACTTCACCTTCCGAGACGCGATCGCCTACCTCGGCCCCGGCCTGGACGACAACCAATGGGACGGCTTCTGCCGAACCATCAACTCCAACGCACAAAGCCTGTGCCACCACAACCCCTTCACCGGAAACGA
>NZ_JBICUS010000062.1:0-1589 GCF_043198455.1 Spirillospora sp. NPDC048824
AGCCCTCTGTGTCAGGCTCAGGTGGGACACCAGGGGATGAACTTCCCTAACTGACATGAGCAGGGCGAGGACGGGTACCGAGCACAGTGACGATGACCAGCCACGATCTTCCTCCCGACGACGGGCCACGAGCCGGTCGGCCCAAGCGGCGGACCTTCTCGGCCGCCTACAAGCTGCGGATGGTGGAGGAGTACGACACCGCGCCGACCGGCGATAAAGGCGCGCTGCTGCGCCGGGAGGGCCTGTACGAATCCAGCATTTCCTCGTGGCGCCGGCAGCGTGACGCCGGGCAGTTGACTTCGTCGGGATCGGCTCGGCCGACACCCAGGAAGGAGAAGTCGCCGGAGCAGGCCGAACTGGAGCAGTTGCGCAAGGAGAAAGCGCGGCTGGAACGGCAGAATGCTGCCATGGCCAGGAAAATCAAGCAGACCGAGGCTGCCCTGGACATCATGGGAAAAGGTATCGCGCTCTTGGAAACGGTGTCCGAGAGCGCGGATACCGAGAATTCGTGAACACCTGCCGGGCCGACACTTTCACCCTGCTGACCGAGCATCTACCGATTACCGCGTCGTGTGCATTGACAGGCCTGTCGCGTTCGGGTTTCTATCGGCGGCGGAAACCGACTCCCGAAGGCGGGAAAGCAGTGGTGCGGCCGTCACCGCCGAATGCGCTGACCGCCGGTGAGCGCGACGGACTGGTAGCCGTTCTCAACAGCGACCGGTTCGCCGACAAGGCACCCCGCCAGGTTTGGGCCGCGCTGCTGGACGAGGGCGTCTATCTGGCGTCGGTGTCGACGATGTACCGGGAGTTGCGGGCGCGTGACCAGATCCGCGAGCGGCGCGCCCAGGCCCGCCACGAGGCCCGCAAAAAGCCCTACCTGGCTGCGCACGCGCCCAATGAAATCTGGACCTGGGATATCACGAAGCTGCAGGGTCCCGGCCCTCGTAGGTTCTACGACCTGTACGTGATGCTCGACATCTTCTCGCGCTGCGTCGTGCACTGGGAAGTGCACCCGCGCGAGTCCGGGGAGCTGGCCGAGCGGTTCATGCAGAACTCGTTCGTCGCCAACGGCGGAATCGTGCCCGGAACCATCCATTCAGACAACGGGACCTCGATGACGTCCAAGCCGGTGACCGACCTGCTGGCGGATCTGGACATCATCAAGTCCCACTCCCGTCCGAAGGTCAGCAACGACAACCCCTACAGCGAGGCGCAGTTCCGGACCCTGAAGTACTGTCCCGTGTTCCCGGACAGCTTCGGCTCCCTCGACGAGGCCGAAACGTTCTGCCACCACTTCTTCAACTACTACAACCACGACCATTACCATTCCGGGATCGGGCTGCACGTCCCCTTCACGGTCCACGTCGGCACCGCACAAGCGATCCAGCAGAAGCGACGCCAGACCATCGAGACGTTCCGTGCGGCGAACCCGCAGCGGTTCACGCAGGCCCCCGCGCTGCCCAAACTCCCCGCGGTCGCGTGGATCAACCAGCCCGACAAGGACATCGTCGTCCAGACCGGCGTTGACCAGGGGGAAGACGCTGCCTAACGATCACTGACCCCTGTCTCATTTGACTTGACACCTACCG
>NZ_JBICUS010000063.1:0-1585 GCF_043198455.1 Spirillospora sp. NPDC048824
CCGGAAGGTGTCAAGTCAAATGAGACAGGGGCCAGTGATCGTTAGGCGGCGTGTTCGTCCTGGTCAGGGCCGGTCCGGTCAGTGGCGTCCTCGTCGGGCCGGTTGATCCACGCGACCGCCGGGATCTTGGGCAGTGCCGGCGTCTGGGTGAACCGCCGGGGGTTGCGGGTGCGGAACGCCCGGATGGTCTCGGCCCGCTTGTCCTGGATCGCGTCGGCAGTGCCGATGTGGACGCTGAACGGTGTGTGCAGCCCGATCCCGGCATGGTAGTGCCGGTGATTGTAGTAATCGAAGAAATGATGGCAGAACGTCTCGGCCTCGTCGAGTGAGCCGAAGTTCTCCGGAAACACCGGGCAATACTTGAGGGTCTTGAACTGCGCCTCGCTGTAGGGGTTGTCGTTACTGACCTTGGGGCGGGAGTGGGACTTGATGATGTCGAGGTCGGCCAGCAGTGCGGTCACCGGCTTGGAGGTCATCGAGGTCCCGTTGTCGGAATGGATGGTGCCAGGCACGATCCCGCCGTTGGCGATGAACGAGTTCTGCATGAACTGCTCAGCCAGTTCCCCCGTCTCGCGCCGGTGCACCTCCCAGTGCACGACATGGCGGGAGAAAATGTCGAGCATCACATACAGATCATAGAATTGCCGCAGACCCGGGCCCTGCAGTTTCGTGATATCCCAGCTCCAGATTTCGTTTGGAGCGTGCGCGGCCAGGTAGGGCTTTTTGCGCGCCTCGTGCCGGGCCTGAGCGCGCCGCTCGCGGACCTGGTCACGCCGGCGCAGCTCCCGGTACATCGTCGACACCGACGCCAGGTAGACGCCCTCGTCCAGCAGCGCGGCCCACACCTGGCGGGGTGCCTTGTCGGCGAACCGGCCGCTGTTGAGGACGTCGGCCAGCTCCTGGCGCTCGGCCCGGCTCAGCGCGTTGGGCGGCGCCGGACGCGATGCCCGTTCCCCGGCAGCCGGCGACCGCCGGTTCCGGTAATAGCTGCCACGCGGAACGCCCGACAGCACGCAACTCGCGGTGATCGGCAGATGCTCCGACAGCAGCTCCAGGGTTTCGTGCCGGCAAGTGCTCACGAGTTCTCGTTGTCCGCTCTCTCGGACATCATCTCCAAGAGAGCGAAACCTTTTCCCATGATGTCCAGCGCGGCCTCGGTCTGCGCCAGCTTCTTCTCCGCCCGCTCTTTTCCGCGGGCCAGCCGCTCGTTCTCCTTACGCAGACGCTCCACCTCGGCCTGCTCCGGCGATTTCCCCTTCTTTGTGGCCGGCCCAGCCGCGCCCGACGCGGTCAACTCGCCGGCATCACGCTGACGCCGCCACAACTGGATGCTGGACTCGTAAAGGCCCTCCCGGCGCAGCAAAGCACCTTTATCGCCGTGCTCGGCCGCCTCATACTCCTCGACCATCCGCAGCTTGTAGGCGGCGCTGAAGGTCCGCCGCTTGGGCCTGCCGGCTCGTGGCCCGTCATCGGACGGGAGGTCATGGCTGGTCATCGTCACTCTGCTCGGTACCCGTTCTCGCCCTGTCCGTATCAGTTAGGGAACTTCATCCCCTCGTGTCTCACCTGAGCCTGACACAGAGGG
>NZ_JBICUS010000064.1:0-1563 GCF_043198455.1 Spirillospora sp. NPDC048824
GAGGTTGTAACTTCAGGTGTGGAAAGTCCTTGCAGGTAGAAGGCGATGTTCGCTTTACCTGATGCGTCCTGGATAGGCCTCGGCGAGTTCGTTGAGTGCTTCGCGCCATCCGGCGGCGCGTTGTCCTTCGACGAGGCGGGTGGGCTGGAAGGCGTGCTTGTCGCCTTGCTGGCGTTTGGCGGCGCGTTCGCGGGCGCGTTTGTCCTCGATGTTGATGATCGCCAGCCACAGCAGCTTGACCACGGCGTCGTCGGTGGGGAAGTGCCCGCGGGCTTTGGTGACCTTGCGGAGCTGGTAGTTCAGCGACTCGATCCCGTTGGTGGTGTAGAGCAGCCTGCGGACGGGCCGGGTGAAGGCGAAGAAGGGTGTGAACCGGTCCCAGGCGTCCTCGAACACCCGCACGGCCTGGGGATACTTGCGGCCGAGGTCGGTGTCGGCGAACGCGGCGAGAGCGTCCAGCGCGGCGTCGGCGTCCACGGCGGTGTAGACCTTCTTCAACTCCTTGGCCACCGCGCCGGCGTCGCGGCGGGCGACCGGCCGCAGCGCATTCCTGATGAGGTGAACCACGCAGGTCTGCACCACGGTGGCGGGGAACGCCCCGCCGATGGCGTCCTCGAAGCCCTTCAGGCCGTCGCAGCAGGCGATGAGGATGTCGCGGACACCGCGGTTGCGCAGGTCGGTCATCACCTGCCCCCAGAACCGCGCCCCCTCGGCGGCGGTCGCGCTCTCGGGCGGGGTCCGCGCCAGCCAGATCCCCAGCACGTGCTTCTCCCCGTCGGCGTCGATCCCGACCGCGACGTAGGCGGGCTTGTTGGTCACCACATGGTTGTCGCGCACCTTGACCACCAGGGCGTCCAGGAACACCACGGCGTAGACGGGGTCCAGCGGCCGGGTCTGCCAGACCTTGACCTCGTCCATCACCTGGTCGGTGATCCGCGACACCTGCTCGTGCGAGAGTTCGGTGCCGTACACCTGCTTGAGGTGGTGCAGGATGTCGCGCACGCTCATGCCGTGCGCATAGAGGCTGATGATCATGTCGTCCAGGCCGCCGGCGACCCGGCCCACCCGCTTGGGCACCAGCACCGGCTCGAACGTCCCGGCCCGATCGCGCGGCACCGACAGCCGGACCGGGCCGACCCCGGTCTGCACCGTCTTGCCCCTGCCCCGCCCGTTGCGCGAGTTCCCCGAATTGTTCCCGACCTGGTCGTGCTTGCCATAGCCCAAGTGCGCGGTCAGCTCGGCCTCCAGCGCCCGCTCCAGCACGGCCTTGACCAGCTGCCCCAGCATGCTGCCCTCACCGGTCAGCCGCAGCTGCCCCGCCTCGTCCTTCGAGCGCTCCAGCAGCACGTCCAGCACCTCATCGCCCAGCAGCTCCCGGACCGGCACGTCCCCGCTCGTGGCTGGCATCGGCACCATCCCGGCCGCACCCGCCCCGGCCTGGACGACACTCCCGTTTCCCTCGATCACGCTCATGGCTTCGAATCCCCCCGAATTCGATGGATGATCTTCCCTGTCGATCATCTACCCACCAAGATCATTCCCACGCTTGGAGAGATACCCCCG
>NZ_JBICUS010000065.1:0-1557 GCF_043198455.1 Spirillospora sp. NPDC048824
CCCTACCGCGATCCCGAACACCGCCACGCATGGTCCACCTGGCGCCGACGCCACCAATACCGAGCCCGAAAATGCCACCAGGCATGGCACGCCTACGCCGACACCACGTGATCACCGCAGGCCACAGCCCCAATTACAGCTGCCGTAGCTGAGAACCGGATGCCGGAGGGCGTGTTGCCGGCAGGCCGAACCTGGTCATGTTAACTGTGGGCACGGTCGGCTTCGTAACGGGCCTTGGAGGCTTGATCGCGCTTCCGGTGACGCTTCCGGCGAACATCACGGCCAGGCCGTTCTCAACGCCAGGATGGTCAGGGCGAACGCCCACTTGCGCGGCTGGAATCTGGGAGACGAGATCGTGCGGAACGCCATCCTGATCGCGGTCGCCGGCGGGTCGCCGAATGCCGTGTTTTCGGGATTCGGAGTCAGCCTCTGACCTGAATGTTTGTGTCGGGGTGGCGGGATTTGAACCCACGACATCTTCATCCCGAACCGATGATCACGCACATACCTGAACGCGTGATCAACCTCGTTTCACGGTAAAGTCCCAGGTAGATGGCCTGCCTCGTTTTCAGTGAGTGATGGCCAGGATCCCGCTGTCATTCATAGTCCGGGGTCAAACGAGGGTCAGATGATCAAGCCTGGGAGGTGGGGAGCCCCATGGGGCAGACACGCAAGAGAGTGGGCAAGGACGGCAAGCCTCGCTACACGGCCTACTACGACGACATCCGGGGCCAGCGGAGATCGGCCGGAACCTACGCGAGCAAGAAGGAAGCAGAAAAGGCATGGCAACGCGCCGAAGTGAAGGTCTCCGAAGGCAGAACCGGAGAACCCGCACGCGGAAGGCAACGCTTCAAAGACTACGTCGAGGACACCTGGCTCCCGAACCATGAAATGGAGGCCAGCACCCGATCGGGGTATACCTACACCATCTACAAGCACATCATGCCGGAGTTCGGCTGTATGCGGATGGTTGACATTCTCCCCGAGCATGTCCGCGCCTGGATCGCCAAGCTCAAGAAGCAGGGCATGACGCCCGTGACCATCCGCTGCACCAAGATCATCCTCAGTGCCATCTTCACCACGGCGCTGGAGGACCAGGTCACGTTCCTCCACCCCTGCCGCGGAGTGAAGGCCCCGCCTGTCGTCCGCAAGCCGCTCAAGATCGTCACGCCCGAGCAGTTCGACGACATCTACCACGCGCTCCCCGAGGGGACCTTCCGTCTCCTCACCGAAACCGAGATCGAGAGCGGCCTCCGCTGGGGCGAACTCAGCGAGTTGCGTGCCAAGGACCTCAACCTCAGAACCCGCATCCTCACGGTCAGCCGCACGGTCGTGGAGCTCAACCCGAAGTTCCACCCGGACGGCGGCCACTTCCTCGTCAAGGACTACCCGAAGGACAAGGAGTACCGCCGCTTCAAGCTCAGCGCCCAGATGGCCGAGAAGCTCGAAGACCACATCAGGACCCTCTGTGTCAGGCTCAGGTGAGACACGAGGGGATGAAGTTCCCTAACTGATACGGACAGGGCGAGAACGGGTACCGAGCAGAGTGACGATGAC
>NZ_JBICUS010000066.1:0-1483 GCF_043198455.1 Spirillospora sp. NPDC048824
TCGGGTTGAGGTCGATGACCTGCTTGGGGGCGGGGATGTCGAGCGCGGACAGCAGATCGGCCTGGGGCTTGGTCAGGGTGGTGGTCCGGCGGAACACCCCGGTGGGGCCGGTGAAGGTGCCCAGGTGGACCCGGTCGAGCTCGCGGCGGATGTTCGGCCAGGTGGCGCCGGTGGTGGTCTCGGTGATCCGGATGAGCAGCAGAGCGAGCCAGCAGAGGACGACATGGGCGCGGATGCGTTCTTCGAGCCGGTGATAGACCGGCCGCAGATCGATGACCTGCTTCATGTCGCGCCAGCCCCGCTCGACCTCGAGGAGCTGCTTGTAGCCCAGGGCGATGTCCTCGGCGCTCAGGTGCGGGTCCGAGCAGCGCAGCAGGTACTTGCCGTCCAGGTTGGCCTCGGCCTTGACCTTGGCGGCGTCGATGCGGAGCTTGCCGGCCGGGGTGGTGCGCAGATACCGGTTCAGCCCGGGCTTGGCGGTGATCTTCCCGCGCAGTTCGCCCCGCTTGAACTCGCTGAGGGCGTCCGACCCCTCGATCACCTCGGCCAGCTGGGCCAGGAGCTGCTCGCGCATGTGCTTGTCGCGCTCGGCGGCCTCGGGGGTGTGGCAGATGACGAACCGCTCGGTGTCGCTGATGCGCACCTCCTTGACCCGCATGTTCCCGGCGATCTCGGTGTAGCGGCCCTGTCTCGACAGGGCGGCCTTGATCTCGGCCGATCCGGAGCGCAGCTTCTCGCCGATGATGTAGGAGTGGTCGCCGCTGCGCAGGTAGCGCCGGTTGCGCGACGAGGAGAACCCGCGGTCGGTCACCCACACGATCTTGGACAGGGTCCAGTCCCGCATGTCGTCTTTGACCTGCCGGATGACGACCTGGTCGGAGGCGTTGCCGGGCCAGCACCAGACCCGGACCGGGATCCCGTCGCGGGTGACGGCCATGCCGATCACGATCTGCGGCAGGTCGTCGCGCGAGTCCTTGGACTTGCCGTGCGTGCGGAACCCCACCGGGTCGCCGCCGGCGGCCGGTCGACCGCCCGCGGCCAGGACCTGGCCGCGTTCGTCCCGCTCGACGGGCTCGTCGGCGTCCTCCAGCTCGAAGTAGGTGCTGGTGGTGTCAAAGAACAGCAGGTCGACCTCGAGGTTGAGCAGGGTGGCGACCTCGTCGAACACCTGCTTCTCCACCTCGTCGCGCACCCGGTGCAGCCAGTCCATCGCCCGGTAGCAGGCCTGCTCGCCGATCTCGGCCAGGCCCTCGATGTGCACGTCGCGGGTGATCCACTCGGCGGCGGCCAGCTTGGAGGACGGGGCCAGGGCCCGGTTGGCGACCAGGGCGAACAGCACCCGCTCGGTGGTGGTCATGTCGCGGCGCCGACCGCGCTTGGGCCGGCCGGCTCCGGTGACGATCCGGTCGATGCGCAGCCGCCGCCACAGGTGGTCCAGGACGTAGGCGCCGCCGAACGGGACCGATGCGCTGAACTCCAGGTC
>NZ_JBICUS010000067.1:0-1339 GCF_043198455.1 Spirillospora sp. NPDC048824
ACTCGACCACCTGCAATGGCTCGGCGTGGACTGCCTGTGGCTCCTGCCCATCTACCAGTCACCCCTGCGCGACGGCGGCTACGACATCGCCGAATACACCCGCATCCTCCCCGACTTCGGCGAACTCGGCGACTTCGTCGAACTCATCGAACAAGCCCACGCCCGCGGCATCCGCGTCATCGCCGACCTGGTCATGAACCACACCTCCGACGCCCACCCCTGGTTCCAATCCTCCCGCACCGACCCCGACGGCCCCTTCGGCGACTTCTACGTATGGGCCGACGACGACACCGGCTACCCCGACGCCCGCATCATCTTCATCGACACCGAATCCTCCAACTGGACCTACGACCCCACCCGCGGCCAGTACTACTGGCACCGCTTCTTCTCCCACCAACCCGACCTCAACTACGACAACCCCCACGTCCAAGACGCCATGCTCGAAAACCTGCGCTTCTGGCTCGACCTGGGCATCGACGGGTTCCGCCTCGACGCCGTCCCCTACCTGTACGCCCGCGAAGGCACCAACTGCGAAAACCTCCCCGAAACCCACACCTACCTCAAACGCGTCCGCGCCGAAGTCGACCGCCTCTACCCCGACCGCGTCCTGCTCGCCGAAGCCAACCAATGGCCCGCCGACGTCGTCGAATACTTCGGCGACCCCGCCGCCGGCGGCGACGAATGCCACATGGCCTTCCACTTCCCCGTCATGCCCCGCATCTTCATGGCCGTCCGCCGCGAACAGCGCTACCCCATCTCCGAAATCATGGCCCAAACCCCCAAAATCCCCGAATCCTGCCAATGGGGCATCTTCCTCCGCAACCACGACGAACTCACCCTGGAGATGGTCACCGACGAAGAACGCGACTACATGTACACCGAATACGCCAAAGACCCCCGCATGAAAGCCAACATCGGCATCCGCCGCCGCCTCGCACCCCTCCTGGACAACGACCGCAACCAACTCGAACTCTTCACCGCCCTCCTCCTCTCCCTCCCCGGCTCCCCCGTCCTGTACTACGGCGACGAAATCGGCATGGGCGACAACATCTGGCTCGGCGACCGCGACGCCGTCCGCACCCCCATGCAATGGACCCCCGACCGCAACGCCGGCTTCTCCAAATGCGACCCCGCCCGCCTCTACCTCCCCGTCATCATGGACCCCATCTACGGCTACCAAGCCGTCAACGTCGAAGCACAGGCCAACAACCCCGGATCACTCCTGCACTGGACCCGCAAAATGATCGAGATCCGCCAACGCCACCCCGTCTTCGGCGTCGGCTCCTACGTCGAACTCTCCGCCTCCAACCCCTCCGTCCTCGCCTTCACCCGCGAGATC
>NZ_JBICUS010000068.1:0-1313 GCF_043198455.1 Spirillospora sp. NPDC048824
CAGGGACCCGGCAAAGTCGTAAAAAAGAGGGTGTGACCTGGGGTTGTCGTTCATGTGGTCTGGAGCAGTGTGACGGTGCGTTGCGGGTCGCGGGCGTGGTGCCGGTTGGCAGCGGCGATGTTGTCGTGCCCGTCCAGGCGGAGCAGGCTGATCGCCAGGCTGCGCAGCGTGGCCATCACGCGGGGCGCGTTCCCGGTCCTGACCAGCGACTTGTCCTCCTGGTAGGTGACGTCCCGGACCCAGTGCAGCCGGTTCTCGATCAGCCAATGCCCTCTCACCCACGACGCGAGGGTCGCCGGGTCGGCGGCCCGGCCGTCGGCGCTGGTGACCAGGTAGACCACCTCGACCGTCTTCTTCCCGCGCCGAGTCACGGTCCTGCGTAGCTGCGCGACCTGGGCCGCGCCGGTGAACCCGGTCCATGCCGGGGCGGAGGCGACCTTGATCGTGCGGCGGGTCCGGCGGCCACGGCCTGTGGTCACCGTCGAGGCCGCCGGGACATCGGCCCAGGGCAGCCTCTTCAGCCGCCGGTACAGCCCGGGCATGTTGCCCTTCACCGTCATCACGTAGTCCGCACCCCGGCCGACGACCAGTTCGGCGGTGCCGGTCTGCGTGTGCAGGGCGTCCATGGTGATCACTGCCCCGGCCAGGTCGGTGAAGGCCCGCAGCAGGTCCCGGACGGCGGGGATCTCGTTCGATCCGGCAGCGACCGCGACCTGCCCGAGTACCGCACCGGCGCCGTGCGCCAGGGCCGCGACCAGATGCGGCGCCTTCCCGCCCTTGCGCTTGGCGCCGCGGACGGTCTTGCCGTCGACCGCGATCACCAGCCGGTCACCGACGCGAGCGGCCCGTGTCCACAGCCAGGCCCCCAGGACCGCGTCCAGCCTGTCGGCATCCAGGGCGGCGAACGCCCGCCGGAACGTCGACTCCTCCGCCGGCCCGCGGGTCGCGCCCAGCGCGTCAAGCACCTGGTCACCGGCATCGGCGGCCCACTGCCCGATCGCGGCGAACGACCGCGACCCGGCCACCACCGCCGCGATCCCCACCGCGAGCACGCCCGCCAGGGTGTGGCGCCGGCCCCGTCGCTTACGGGGATCGGGCACCTGCGCGAGCAGATCAAGCAGGTACTGGCCACGAGCGGCGGAAACACAGGAGAATGTCATCGGCGGGTGGGTCCTGTCAGCGGCGATGGTGAGCGTGAGAACTTCCATCGAACCGCGCGGGCCCCACCCGCTACTTGCGAACCCCCAAACCCGCCTACCGGACCAGCGACCCCGCAGGTCACACCCTCATTTCACGACCTTGCCGGATCCCTG
>NZ_JBICUS010000069.1:0-1306 GCF_043198455.1 Spirillospora sp. NPDC048824
TGGTACGCCCCGGCGATTTTGGAGACTATCTCGCGTGTCCGACTGCCATTAGCCTAGCAGCTGCATGGTCGTCACGAAACCTTTCTTCGTACTCTTTTGGTGACATTCCTCCGGCGTAAGAGTGGATCCGCTCGTTGTTGTACCAGGACACCCAGTCCATAGTGGCGAGAGTAACATCAGAAAGACCTTGCCAGTCGCTGTAGAGGTCGATGAGCTCCCTCTTATATAGGCTGTTCAGCGACTCGGCAGCGGCATTGTCATAAGAATCTCCTTTGCTCCCGACCGAGCGCACCGCCCCGATATCGCCGAGCCGCTCGGCGTACCTGATGGCGGTGTACTGGACACCGCGGTCAGAATGGTGAACGAGGCGTTCACCGACGTCCCGGGAATAGATCGCCATCTCGAGGGCGTCGAGGGCGAGGTCGGCTTTGAGGTGGTCGGCGACCTGCCAGCCGACGATCTTGCGGGCGAACAGGTCCAGGACGAACGCGGTGTAGACCCAGCCGTCCAAGGTCCTCACGTAGGTGATGTCGGCGACCCAACGGCGGTTCGGCGCACCGGTATCGAAGCAGCGTTCTAGCAGGTCAGGCGGCCGCTCGACGTCGAGGCCGGCCTGGGTGGTGCGTGGCTTCTTCAACTCGCACGACACCCCGGCGATGCCCAGGTCACCCATCAACCGCTCGACCGTGCACCGCGCCACCGGCACACCGTGGCGGTTGAGGTGCAACCAGACCTTCCGAGCGCCGTACAGCCGCCGGCCCGGCCCCGACCACACCGCTTCGATCACCATCTTCAGTTCCTCATCCCGAACCGAGCGGGCCGACGGCTCACTCTGGCGCTTCTTCGCCGCGTAGTACGTCGACGGCTGAAAATTGAGGGCAGCGCAGATCGGCTCGACCATGAACCGATCCCTGTAAAGATCGACGAACTCGACTAGCGCGGCAGTCTCGGATCGAGTTCCCTCGCAAAATATGCGGAGGCGGCCTTCAGGATCTCGTTCGCGCGCTTCAACTCGGCGTTCTCCCGCCGCAGCCGCTTCAGCTCATCGGACTCGACCGAGGAGACACCCGGACGGGCACCGCCATCGATCTCCTCCTGCCGCACCCACTTACGCAAGGTCTCAGCGGACCCGATGCCCAGCTTGCCGGCCACCGACCTGATCGCGGCCATCTCGTTGTCATACTGCGGACGCACCTCACGGACCAGACGGACCGCACGCTGCCGCAACTCGGGAGAGTAGGGGGACTTCCGTGCCATGACTCGATCATCCTCTCAATCGAGCCTCCAACAAACCCGGGGCGGCTCA
>NZ_JBICUS010000070.1:0-1297 GCF_043198455.1 Spirillospora sp. NPDC048824
TGAGGCGCCCCGGATCTTCCGGACAGGTCCCCAACTAGGGTTGGGGAGAACCGGAAGGGAAGGTCGTTGGCACGACAGAGGCGGCATTTCACCCAGGAGCACAAGGACGAGATCGTCCGTATGGTCCTGGACGGCCCACGCCCCATCGCCCATGTAGCCCGTGAGGTCGGGATCCACGACACGACGCTTGGTAACTGGGTCAAGGACTACCGCAGGCGGCACGGCGGTGACGTGTCGGCGGGGAGCGGCGGTGGCGAGAAGAAGAGCGCCCGGGAACTTGAGCTCGAGCGAGAGAACCGCAGGCTCCGCGAGGAGAACGCCTTTCTGGTAAAAGCCGCGGCCTTCTTCGCGAAGGATCACCGGTGAGCGCCAAGTACGAGCTCATCGACGCGGAGAAGGCCAACCACGCCATCATTGACATGTGCACCTGGCTGCACGTGTCCCGGTCCGGCTTCTATGACTGGCGGACTCGTCCGTTGTCGGCGACCGCCGAACGCCGGGAACGCCTCAAGCTGATGATCGAGGCGGTGTTCGAGGCCAACCACGAGACCTACGGCTATCGGCGCGTCCACGCGGTGCTGGCGCGCTCGGGTGAGGAGGTCTCGCCCGAGCTGGTGCGGCAGTTGATGCGCGAGCTGGGGCTTGTGCCAGTGCAGCCGCGGCCGTGGCGGCCGGTCACCACCCAGGCCGGCGAGCCCGGTACGATCCCCGACCTGGTCAACCGGGTCTTCACAGCCGAGCGTCCAGGCACCAGGCTGGTCGGTGATATTACATACATTCCGACCTGGGAAGGCTTCCTTTATTTGGCGACCGTGATCGATTGTCATTCAAAGATGGTGGTCGGCTGGGCGATGGCCGACCACTTCAAGACCTCGCTCATCACGGCTGCTCTGGACTCGGCGGCCGGGAACATCCACATCGAGGAGGGCTGCATCTTCCATAGCGATCGCGGGTCGAACTATACGAGCGATGAGTTCGGCCGGCACCTGCGCCGCTACGGCATGCGCAGGTCAGTTGGAAGAACCGGGGTGTGCTGGGACAACGCGATGGCGGAATCGTTCTTCGGCGCGTTGAAGAACGAGTGGCTAAACCGTATGGTATTTGCCACACGCAGCAAAGCACGCCGCGCGGTTGTGCAGTACATCGAGGGCTTCTATAATCGACGCAGGCTTCATTCCGCGAACGGGTACCGGACCCCTCTTGAGGTCCACACCGAGTACCTGGACCGGGAGCAAGCAGCGTAGATCTGCCCGCAGATCACCATCAGTCAGCTGTCCGGAAAGCGCGGGGCCCCTCA
>NZ_JBICUS010000071.1:0-1248 GCF_043198455.1 Spirillospora sp. NPDC048824
CTACGCCGGGTACGGCGTGTTCGTTTATCCAGGCCACACAGCCACAGCAGCCACCTCGCCGCCGGTCAACGACCCACGGGAACAGCAGAAGAGCCCAGAACCGAAGGCTGGGGGAAATGTCCCCACAATCCTCATCCGACCTATGTCAACTTCAAGGATTCAACCCTGCGTCCGCAAGTTGGGTACCACTGACCGGAGGTCTTGCAGGCTTCGTTTTCGCTGCCATGATCTTCATACTCAGTGCAGCCCCCGAAAAGGCGCGCACTGAGTACGGCGGTTACGTCCTCAAGCTACTTCTTGCCTCCTTCTTTAGCCTTGTTGTCACCTCTTACCTATTTTCAGTTCTATCTGGTGAACTGGTTTGCGCGCGCGCAGTGACGGCTCATGAGTTTCTTGGAAGCGCGATGGCAACGGCCGTGGTAACGATGATCGTTGCGTTGTCTTGGATGGTCCTGCCACACGATTCCCAGGGTGACACGGTTGTCAAATTCCTGCGATCACTAATCTATTTTTCATTGTTCTTGATTGCCGGGATGCTTCTCCTATCCTCGATCGCCTATGTAAATGGGATGGACCCCCAGGACGACCATGATACCCTCGCCGGTCTGATGGCGCTATTTACGTTGAGCGGCTTCATTGCCTTTGTGTGGATCTCACGCGTTTACCGCAAGAGGGCCACATCAGAGGCGACCTCGCCATGGAACCACAGGCGAAGTGTAAATTGGCTCGCTTGGGGTGCGCTTGCATATCTGGCCGTGGCATCAAGCGCTACCGCGATAACACTCTCCTTCCCACCTGCCTACTGGAAACCTGAACCTGCAGATTCAGTCGTGTACACCGTTGGCTGGTTGGCTCTGGTGCTGCCAATGATCGTGTTGGGAATATCGGTCGGGGCCATTGCGCGTCAGAGCTCACTGACGCCCAACACCAAGGCTTCCCGAAACTGATACGGCAGCTGTAATTTTGGTCCTGACCTGCTGTGATCATGGTGTGGTTTCGGCGTAGGTGTGCCAGGCGTGGTGACAGGTTCGGGCTCGTCGCTGGTGGCGTCGGCGCCATAGCGACCATGCGAGCCGGTGCCCGGAGTTGCGGGCGGGTGGGGGCACGAGGGTCCCTCGGATCAGCCGGAGCAGTTCGGGCACGGTGATGGGGATTGAGGGGCCCCGCGCTTTCCGGACAGCTGACTGATGGTGATCTGCGGGCAGATCTACGCTGCTTGCTCCCGGTCCAGGTACTCGGTGTGGACCT